>CAZOMT010000022.1:0-245587 GCA_964581255.1 uncultured Thermodesulfatator sp. | reverse complement strand
TTGAACCCCTGTTGCCGGCGTGAAAGGCCGGTGTCCTGGACCGGGCTAGACGACGGGGACGCTGGTGGGCCGTGCTGGACTCGAACCAGCGACTCTCTGCTTAAAAGGCAGATACTCTACCGACTGAGTTAACGGCCCTTTCTTGGTCGGGCACGTTTTGTTACAGCAGGTGGCAATCGTTATCATAATAAAAAACGTTTGTCAAGAAATTGGAGACTGTTTTTGTGCGGCGTCAAAAATTATCGGCTCTTCTGGCATGAGTACCTAGGCCTTAAATGGATCTGGCAACGGACATGAATGGAGAAAGGTTGTTTGAGAGCAGTCAAATTACAGGAGATCTCTGCCATGTCCTACGTGATATTCGGATCGAAAGAGGTCACTCGAAAAAGCTGAAATTTCTGTGACTATGCTCTAAAGAAAGCCTCCGACTTGTCTATCTTTCTTATAGTCCTTACAAGCCTTTTGAAGACGAAAGAGTTGTGACACTGAAACAACTTTTTGGACAGGGTATTTGGGATAGGTCTGTGGTACACACCTATTGGCAGAACCGAAATATTTCGACCTTACAAGACGACCAGTTCCTCAGGGCTCAAGGTCAATTGTTCCAACCCGTCGCTCCTTACTCTATAGGTGTTTTCTATCCCTGCGGCTCCGAGGCCAGGAAAGACAAACTTTGGTTCAAGGGCAAGGATCATGTCTTGTTCTAGAACCATTTTGTTGCCCTTTGAGACAAAAGGGTATTCATCGAGTTCTATGCCAAGTCCATGCCCTATGAAGCGCACCTTTGTTTCATATCCCATGAAATATTGGGCAAGGCCCTGTTTGTCAGCATATTTCATGGCTAAATCGTACATTTGCCCACACGAGGCGCCAGGCCTCATCTTTTCCTCGAGGATTTTTAATATGTCGCGAGCCGTGAAAAAGCCTCTTTCTATCTCTGGTGGAGGAAGACCTATTGAGAAAAGCCTGGTCTGGTCGCTACAATAGCCATGGAACCATCCTCCAATATCGATACTGACAGGTTCAGACCTCTTTATGGGCCTAGATGAAGCCCCCATGCCAAAGGCTGGATGAGGCCCTTTGCCGCCAATAGGAGTATTGGTCCACGCTGGTACAGTCCCGTTTGGTCCAGAGACCACTTGTCCCATGCCCATCTCCTGGTTCCAAATTCTCATTCTCAATAGGCCGCAGTGTCCTTTTTTGCGAAGTTCTGCTTCAATGGCCGCAGAAAGCTCCAATTCGGTAATGCCTTCTTTTAAGATTTCAGGCACTATCTGAATGGCATCCCTCACCTGTTTGCATGCCTCTTCGATGCATCCAATTTCATAAAGGCTCTTCTTGCACCTGAGTTGGCGCAACATGGTGGAGATATCAGTAGTGGGGCAACCAGGCCATATCTCTTCTGTGTAAAACTTGTAAAGGTTGGCTGGAAGTACGTCCATTTCAAGGCCCAGCAAGCCGATCTTGTCGAGACCCAGGTCAACCAGGGCAGAAGGAAGGGCCCTCAGGCTTTTAAGGCCATATTGTAGAGGGATGGGGGATTCCATCTGTGCCCGTTCCAGCACCCTCCAAACCAGAAATACAGGCTCCCCTTGGGCTGGCACCAACAGGTGTCCATCCTGAACCGTTCCTGTAAGATAAAAAAGATCTGCGTTTTGCCGGACAAGGGCCAGTTCGATGCCTTTTTGTGACAGAAGATCTTGAAAGGCCTCTATTCTCCTTCTGATCTCTCCTGAGGGTACCCCTGGCTGTTTTTCAGGATTTGACTTTTTCTGCAACCTTAATGACCGTCCGTGCGTATGGAGTCGAGTGGTTGTAGTGCATTATCACTTTGAGCTGTCTGTCCATGGCAAGATCCTGCCTCCAACCATAGTATTTCAGATAATTGGCCATGCTGGCAAGGGCGTCTGCAGGTGAAAAGAGATCCACCTTGCCATCCTTGTCGTAATCCACTCCAAATTTGAGTGCATTTGATGGCATGAATTGGCAAAGGCCAATAGCTCCAAAAATGGAACCCCTAATGGAAAAGATGTCCATGTTGTTTAGTGTTGCGTATATGATGAGGCTTTTAAGTTCTGAATAGGCCCAGCGAGCCTTGCTCTTCATGCGTTTTACTATCTTTTTCCTTTCCCCCTGGGACATGTTTTGATATTCCTTGGGCAGATATGGCCTTATTCGCTCTAGATCGTCTGCTACAGCCATGCTGGCCAGTGTGTTTATGGCAAGGCCTGAGCCGAGATATCTGCCTAGATCTGTTTCAACCAGCAGGATTGCTACCTTTACCTCTTTTGGTATTCCATATTCCCTTTCAATGGCGTCAAGAAGCCGTTTGTTGTGGTTGAGGTAATCTTTTGCCCTGTCTATGCGCTTTTCTTGCAGGAATATGTCATAGTGTAGCTTAGCCTCATTGTGAGTGATCTTTCTTGGCATTATGCGTTTGTCAAACTTGAGTTTTTTATTTGAGAAGAGATTGATGATTTCGCCTTCTTCAAAGCCATCTGCCACCAATTGGGCTGCCAAACCTTGGAAAACCAGCGGTAGCTTTTCATAGGGGTTTTCCTGTGCAAATACGGTGTGGTTGAGACACGATATAATGATAAATAGGGCGGTGACAGTCTGGAGTTTCATCTTAAAGTTCATGGATCTATTCTTCCCCTTTTCATCAACCTGTCCATCCATCAGGCTTGGTAAAGGTCTTTTCAGTCTCCACAGAGATAATTCTCTGGGTGTCTGGTTCTTCAAGAAGGGGATGGAGCTTCTTGACCAGGGACATATAGGCTCTCAGCGAGACCCTTGGTAAGTCGGGAGCCGAGGGAAGGTGTATCCTTAGGGGATTTACAAATCGGCCATTCTTTTTGACCCTGTAATCGAGGTGTGGCCCAGTGGCATAACCACTTCTTCCCACATATCCTATGATCTGCTTTCTTTTTACCATGGCACCCTTTTTTATACCCTTTGCAAAGCGTGAAAGATGGCCATAGTAGGTCTTGTATCCACCCTTGTGTTTGAGAATGACGATTCTTCCGTAGCCACGCTGCCAACCAGTAAAGCTCACCCGCCCGTCTGAAACCGCCATGATGGGTGTTCCAATGGGAGCAGCAAGGTCCACACCATAATGTGGCCTATTGACCTTGAGGATGGGATGTAGCCTTCTGGACGTGAATCTGGAGGTTATGCGGTATACCCTTAGAGGGGATTTCAGAAAGGAAGTGCCAAGGGATTTCCCATCGGGTGAGAAATAACCCCCTTGAGCAATATGTTCATCATTGAAATAATAGGCTTCGAGACATCGGCCTGTGCGCGAGCAGTACCTTGCAGCCAGAATCCTTCCATAACCTACTGCAACATCGTCTTTGAAGTATTTTTCATATATCAGGCTAAAGGTGTCTCCGACCCTGGCTTCCGTATTGAAGTCTATCCTAGAGGCAAAAAGTTCTGAGAACCGCCTGGCGAGTTTGGGATCGAGACCAAAATCGGCAAAGGAATCGATCAGGCCTCCAGAGATGAGTCCAGTGGCCTTGATGGTCTTTTTTTCAAGCACTACTGGTTTTTTGGCAAGGACGAAGACATCAGGTTTCAGATAATCTGCACGGACTTCATAGATCTCAAATGCCCCCCGGTGCCAGACGAGGGATCTGAAATGATTGGATGAATCAAAGAATACTTCAAACTGTTCCCCCTTTCTGCATTTTCTTAAATCAATGGCCTTTTTTAGCTCGGCCAGTATCTTGTGGCGGGTGAGACGGTCAATATTATGACGCTTCAGCGCTGCATCAGGTGTTTCTCCATTTCTGAGGGCATCTTTTTCGCTCTTAAGACCGGCCAGAAAATTTAGTTCTGGAGAAGGTTTTTCCAGCCCAAGGGGTTCTTGGGTTGGCTCCAAGAGACTGTCTGGCTCCATGCTGAGAAGCTCGAATGTCTCTGGGAAATAAGGTTCTTCAAAGACGAACAGTTCCTTAGCCGGATCGGATCCTTTGCCCTGGATTATTGGGAAGAAATCCGTCTCAGCTCGCTCCATGAGTGCGGAAAGCTGAAAAAGAAGACAAGCTATACATAAAAGGCCTGCCGTAGGAAATAAGGTGTCCAAGATATTTTGAGTTAGATTTTTTCGGTCTGACAACGCCTTCTCCTCCCCAAGAGCAGCTGTTCAGCAATTTGAGGGCATATGCCCTAAATGTTTTAGTCAGCGAATACCTGCATGTTCCAGGCCGAATTGGACTGGCGCAATAAATTTGTAGAGATTTCTTGTAAAAAGACAAGCCACTGAGATTCTGGGTCCATCAGCTGTACTATGATGCCTTGAGCGGTTTCAGCCAGAGTTTTCTTCTTCTCGGGCCGTCAAACTCACAGAAAAATATGCGCTGCCAGGTACCCAAACATAACTTGTGATCTTCAACTATTACATGCACACCTTCTCCTATGAGGGACGCCTTGATATGTGCCGGCGAGTTGCCTTCCATGTGCCTGTAGTCGAAGTTCCACGGAACGACGCTATTTAATACTTCCAGAATATCCCGTTTAACAGCAGGATCAGCCCCTTCGTTAATGGTTACTGCACCAGTTGTGTGGGGACAGTAAACGAATAAAAGGCCCGAATCCATATCTATTTTGTCTAGTTTTTTTTGAACCTGAGCAGTGATGTCTATGAATTCGGTCCTGCTGCCAGTGACGACTTCCAAAGATTCTTTCCTAATCATATCCGATTATTCCAGGTAGTTTATTTTAAGGTTGTTTGTCCCGATAAGAATAATGTTCTGCTGCTGATGCAACAGTTGGCAAGGATCATTAACATTCGAAAAGCTATTTTTGGAACAGCAAGACATATAACAAATATAACGTATGAAACGTGTATAGAAAAGGGATAAAAAAACGATACTCGTTTTTTGATTGTCAATTTTTTAACATGTTCATGACGGGCTGTTAAAAAGTTGTTAAAAACTTAAAACTTCTTTGAAATTACTTGAAATTATTTTAAAAAAAAGTTAGAAAAACGGTTAAGTAGTCACAATTAGATCTCAAATTAATGGTCAAGACCTGTCTGAAAACTTCGCGTAGGAAAGTTTTACCATCGCTGCCTGTAGTGGTTTTCAGGTTGCTTGAGGCCACCGAGGATGAATCCAGGTCTTCGAAGAGTCTTGCCGAGTTGGCTGGAAAGGATCCGGCCCTTTCTTCCCAGATCCTTAGATTGGCCAATTCTCCACTGATGAATTCTGGTAGGCCGGTGAAATCACTCGACCAGGCAGCTTTGAATCTTGGAGTTACGACCATCAGAAACCTTGCCGTGACAGTGGCTGTTTGCCAATCTTTTGCCAGTCTTGATATACCTGGCAACTTTTCCATAGCAGTCTATTGGGACCACAGCCTGTCTTGTGCAATTATTGCCAAGTTGATGGCCAGTTTTTCCAGGGCCGTAGCTCCAGAGGAGGCCTTTCTCGCTGGCCTTCTTCACGATATAGGACAGCTTTCACTTGTGATAAAAGATCCAACCATGTTTGATAAAATCGTACAAAACCCTCGAACAGGACAGACAATACTTGATTCCGAAAGAGAGGTCTGGGGTATGGACCATACCCAGGAGGGGTACGAATTCCTGAAAACTTGGGGACTTCATCAACATATATTGGACTGTGTGAGATACCATCACAGGGAAATCAAGGATCTGACCAACTCAACCGAGATCGTCAGGCTCATAACCTTTGCGGATATGCTCAGTCATTTCCTGAGGGGGCAATCCAGCCTGGAGCTGGATTCATTTTATGCCATATTGGATCAACTGGGTTTGGATGTGGGGCCTGCGGGCCTTGAGGAACTTTTGAGGCATGCTGAGTCCGAGATAAAAACAGCCAGTCGCGAACTGGGGCTCAAAGTTTCCGATTCAGATCGGCTTCCGGGCATGGTGGCCAATGATGACAGTACCCAGGGGAACCTGTCGTCACGCGCACTCGATTTTGCCGTTGTTGCAGGCACCATCGAGGCCCTGCTTGGAGCTACTGATCAGGAAGAACTACAAAATGAGGTCTTTTCGTCCCTGGGTATCCTTACAGATAGCAAGACATGCGTCTTTTTCCTGTGGAAAAATCATAACCTCGTGGGACTGAGTGCGCGGGGAACCAGGGATGATTCCCTTGTCAATCAGATCCATGTCCTGGGTCTAGAGGAATCCATATGGGAAGATGCCTTCAGGAATGGTTCTCCTGTTCACTCTCATCTCTTTTTCAAGGAACACAAAAAGAGGATAATAGACGAGCAGATCGAAGAGTACATTGGGGGTGACTTCCTGGTGGTGCCAGTGTTCGCATGGGGCACCAGGGTAGGGGTGCTAGTTTTGGCTATGTCCTGGGAGCAATGGATGGAGCTCGAACCAGGCAAAGATCTTCTCATGCTTTTGTCGAGACAGATAGGGCATGTTTACAAGGGGTTGAAGTATCGCCGCCTGTGGGAGAAAGAGCATCTCATAAACGAGGTGATCATTAGAAAGAGCCCCGTTGGCATTCTACTTACTGATCTTTCAGGTGGAATCATCTTTTGTAATCCTGCAAGTCGGGTGCTCCTAGGGATTAACAGCATCAGATTCCGGGATCTGAATATATTTCACATCTTGGGTCTGGATAAGGGCAGGATGGATTCGTTGTCCGACAGGCTATCGCGGGGCAAGACTTTAGAGCTTGGACGATTCAGGGTTGTAGATACGTCTGATGTGCCGCTGTGGACTAACGTACGTGTGGCGTCTGTGACAATCTCTGGGATTGACAGACTCCTCTTTTTGGTCAGAGACATCACTGCCGAGGTGCTTCTCGAAAAGGAGAGGCAGGAAAGGTCTGCCTGGCTCGAAGCAGAGCTTGAAAAGAGGACTAGGGAATTAAAAAAGGCACAGGACAGGCTGATTCAGGCAGAAAGGCTTGGAGCGGCCAGCGAGCTGGCCAGGAAGGTTGTCCATGAGGTCAATAACCCCTTGGGAATCATTAAAAACTTCTTAAAGATTTTGAAGATCCAGCGGGAGACTGGAGAGATAGACGTAAAGACCATCGATGCCATCAGCTCAGAGATCGATAGGGTAGCCAGGATCGTAAATGAACTAGGGAATTTTTCTCAAATTCAAAAGACAGAAGGCCTGGATGGCGCGGCCTCTGTCAAAATGGTGGTCGAACAGTTAGAACCTCTGATCAAGGGGCCTCTTGAGGAAAAGGGTGTCAGTTTCCAGGTGGACATAGAGCCAGACCTGCCCAACATAGCCATTTCACCCGACAACCTGAAGCAGATCCTTATAAACCTGATAAAGAATGCCGATGAAGCCCTCGGCGGTTCGGGGATGATCGTTGTCAGGGCATTCAGGGATGAAGATGATCCACGTTTCGTTGTGGTTGAAGTGGCTGATACTGGTCCTGGCATCTCTGAGGAAATCAGGGGAAAGATCTTTGATCCATTTACAACCACCAAGGGAGGAGAAAACTCAGGCCTTGGCCTGTCTGTTTGCTACGGTCTCATAAAGGCCTGTGGCGGAGAAATAATGGTGAGAGAAGAGGAGGATTTCAAGACAGTTATCAGGATTAAGCTTCCGGCCATAGGCCGTTAAAGGGGAAAAGGGATAGGAAATGCCTGGGGTATCTGCATCAGTATTGGTAATCGATGATGAAAAGGAAATGAGAAATAGCCTCAGTGTGCTGCTTGCACACGCGGGCTTTTCCACTACTGTTGCAGCTACTGTAAGTGAGGGGCTGGATCTTCTGGGGCAGAATTATTACGATGTGGTCATCACCGACTTTTTCCTGCCTGATGGAACGGGTTCGGACATAATGAAATATTGCAGGGAGTACTGCCCCAAGACCAGGGTCATTGTGATGACCGGGTATGCCTCTCTTGAGACTGCTGTTGAGGCCTTGAGGCATGGGGCCTTTGACTATGTGATCAAACCCTTTGATTTCGATCTCCTGTTCCACGCCCTGCAGCGTGCCCTCGAGCACATAAGCATGATGGACGAGATAGCCCTTGCCAAGGAGCGATACAGGGCCCTCATAGAGGATTTGCACGAAGGCTATCTCATAGTGAAAGATGGCTATATCCAATATGCCAACACGAAGATGGCAGATATATTGAACTGCAGAGTGGACGAACTGGTTCAGCGGCCAGTCTTGAATTTCATCGATTACAGTTATCAGCAGATATTGAAAGAGCGGATGGAGACCCTTGAGGTTTCGCCAGGCGCCTTTTTCATGGAAGAGGTCGTTCTCAGGGATTGCAAGGGCAATACAGTGCCAGCTGAGTTGAGGATTACCAATACCATAGGTGAACACCTTGATAAGGGCGTGATTTTTATCTGCAGGGAGATAACCGAAAGGGACGTACTGTGGAATAGACTGGTAAGGGCAGAGCGCTTGGCCACAATGGGAGAGATGATGGCTGCGGTGGCCCATGAGCTAAACAACAAGCTTACTCCAATACTTGGATATTCCGAAATACTCAGTGCAGATTTGGGCAGGGAACAGCTTGAAAAGGGGATAGAAGGAATCAGAAACGCCTCATTGAGTGCACAGAAGATAGTAAACTCCCTATTACTATTTTCCAGACGAGAGAAGCCGGCAAAGATCAGATGCAATGTAAACGAGATCATCAAGAATGCCTCCAACATGGTTAGGACATGTATAGGAGGATCAAGGATAGAGATAGAACTGCACCTGAACAACTCTTTGCCTGAGGTGCTGGCAGATCCCCACCAGATAGAGCAGGTTTTCACCAATCTCCTAAAAAATTCCGTGGATGCCCTGGAGGAAAGGGGAGGCAAGATCACCATCAAAACAGATTTTGATAACCGGAACGTGTTGATAAAGGTCACGGATAATGGCCCTGGCATTCCTGCAGACATCTTAAAAAATATCTTTGACCCCTTTTTCAGCACAAAACAGAAAAAGAATGGGACAGGCCTCGGGCTTAGTATCTGTCATGGGATCATGAAGGAGCATGGCGGAGATATCGATGTCCACTCCTGTGACGGGGAGACCACGTTCACCTTGCGGCTTCCAGCAATGGATCAAGTTACTGGTGGATTTATGCCGGCTCAGGAGTCCACTGTGCTGAGCGTAAAGTTCCAAAAACGCCCCAAGGTATTGGTGGTTGATGATGAATATGAGATATCTGAGCTTCTTCTCGAGGTATTCTCAGAGGATTTTCATGCGGTCACAGCATCCAATGGGAAAGAAGCCCTCGAAAGGATAAAGGATCACGATTTCGATGTCATAGTCTCTGATTTGAAGATGCCAGAGCTAAATGGGATGGAGATGTATAAGAGGCTCTTGAAAGAATATCCAGAATATAGGAACAGGATCGTCTTTACCACTGGGATTGTCTCAGACCTCGAGACCCAGGAGTTTCTTCAGAGCAATAACCTGCCCTATCTCAGAAAGCCGTTTAAGATGAAGGAACTATTTGGTGCAGTAAGCCGCATCATAGAAAAAAAGGATACTATTTCTTGATCTGTTTTCCGTCTTTGCCTTTCGCCAGTTCCCTTTTGTATCTTTCCACCTGCCTTTTGTAGTAATTCCTGTTTTTTCTCGCCAACTTCAGGGCCTCCAGCTCTGTTTTCAGGGCCTGTCTTACATAGCCGTTTTCAAAAAAGCATTCCGCCAGGGTATCTAGTATGAACGGGGCCCGTTTTAGCCTCGCTGCCTCGATTGCCAGCAAAAGGGCTTCTTTGGGGCGTCTAAATTCAGGCTTGTCAGCCGTTATGTAAAGCCATGCAAGATTGTTGAGGGCTTCAGGATTTTCTGGCTCGATTTTTAATACCTTCTTATACGCAATTTCCGCTTCCTTGTATCTTTTTTGCTCAAAGGCTATTTCTCCTAACAACAGGAAAAATCTCGGGTCCTTCGTATCCTTCTGCATCAGCTTTTCATAATAAAGTTCGAGAATATTGGCATGTGCCTTTGTCCGCCACTGCTTTGTGGGCAGGGCAGAAGGGAGGGCCAGGAATATGCAGGTCAGGGCAATGAAGAGTATCTTGGACTTGTTGAGCCTTTGATCGTGTTCAGTGACAAGGTGCGGGTCGAGATAGGTGCGCTTCAAGAATTCTATGCGTTCGGCAATGCTGTAGTGATGCCAATTGGGTTTTGCTGGATCTATCCCAGACAACATAGCCACTTTTTTAAGGGCGTTTATCATGAAAAAGGGATGCCCATGTACCTTGAAGGCAGCAAGGTCGGCCTGTCTTTCAAAATTTCTCATGAAATATCCCATTAGAAAACGGAAATAGAGGATGATCATGATACCAATGGGCAGTGCGCCAAGAAGGGAGATCAGTGAGCCAGGGATCTCGTCTGTTAACAGAAGGACCTTTATTATGGCAGGGATTGAAAAGAGCCATGTGATGAATGGATCTCCCAGCCTGTACAGTATTGCTGAATAACTTACCAAAAAAATTACATACCACAGTATGTGTTTCCTCTTAACGTGTTCTATTTCATGGGCAATAACCGCTTCTATCTCTTCAGGCAGCAAGAACTCTATGAGGCATGGTGTTAGCAATATGTACCGGAAACCTGGAACGATTCCCATTACCGCAGCAGTACATGCCATGGTTTCACCAGTGGTCCACACCATAATATCCGAAAAGGTGATGCCTTGATCCCGCAGGAGCCGTTCTATCTTGTGGCGAAGCTCTGATTCAGGAAGGGGCGTGCATTTCCAAAGTTTCATGATCATTGGCGGGAGAAGAAACAGGAAGAAGAACAGAAAAAGGGCAAAGAGGATGAGCCCTGAATAATCGGAATTCAGCCACGCGTTTAAAAATGGGAAGGGCAGTTTTTCGAGAAGGTCTATGAGGATTAACAGGGCGAAATAGGGAAATATTACGGGAAGAAGCAGCCTGAGCCTCGAATAAACTGTCCGGTTCAGCAGGTGCCTTTCCGTATCTGTCTTGAAGCCTGCCGACCAGACTATGACTAGGTAAAAGAGGAACAGGACGAGCCCTGACATCTCTGCCAAGGATTCCATGCCGACGAATGACGAGACCTTGATCAGGAGCAAATTGCAATCGAGGAAATAGATGTCCGCTATGAAAGGGACAAGGGCCAGCCATTCCCAAAGTTCTATATTGCCTAAGGTTTGACTTTTGGCCCTTTTCTTGAGGGCTACAACACACAAAATATACCATACACAGGCTTTGATGATCCAGATACCCAGTGCAGCTTCAGGGCCGAGATGGCTGGTAGGCCTTTCAGGGGCACTACTTATCAGAATGAGAGCCACCATTATTTCAAGTATTTGTCCGTAAGGCATGGCCTTGATTCTATCATCCATGGCGGCAAGTTTCTATTTAAAGGTTTAATAAAAAAAGGAGTTTTTGAAGCCCATTGCAGGTTTCTTCATTAGAGGGAGATTTGTGTCGATAAGTTACCAAGGAGGACTGAAATGTTTGGGAATATCGACTGGAATGCCATTGCCGAGGGTCTCAAGACCGAAAACCTCATTAAATACGTATCCTCTACAGACCCCCTTACGGTCATAGGAAATCCGCATTTCTGGGTGCCAGCCTTGCTTGTATGCATAGCACTCTATTTTTTCAAGTTCCGGAAGATTCTCTCATTCATTGTAGGTGCTGCGGTTTTGTGGACTGCCTGTTTTTATATCTTGCCCAAGGATGGGAAATTGGAGCTTCACGATATAGCTGTCTTTGGAAGCGTATTTGTGACTGTATTCGGGTTTTGGATATACATGTTTCTACTGAGGTCGGATTGAGATAAGTGTCCATTTTTATGGGTTCATCACTTTTTTGGCTCATCGTCGCCTTTGTGGCTGTTGGGGCAGCTATTTGTGTAACGGTGCTCCTGCTAAAGGGGAGGAATGCCTCTGCAGGCAAAAGACAAAAAGGCACAAGATTAATGGCCCAAGAGGATGAATTGGGCGACGTTGCAGGCGTGTTTTTACCTGGGCGAAAGACATTAGACGATCAAGAGGATGAAGGAGAGGAGATCGTCTTCGTAGATGTCTCTGATATGGCAAGGCCCAGCCCAGAAAGGCCCATAACCGATGAAGACGCAGCACTTATAGATATAATACGTCAATCCCCTGAACTGCCCAGTGCAATATTGGAATTGTCCCAGATGTTGAGAGATCCTGCTGCCAACATCAGAAGGGTGGTAGAGCTTATAAGCACCGATCCGGTACTGTCTGCCAAGGTTCTGAGGGTGGTCAACTCCGCTGCCTATGGCCAACTGAGGGTTACCTCATTGCAGCAGGCGGTTGTTCTTCTTGGGTTCAACAATATCTGGCTGCTTGCTACTCAGATGCTCACATCAACTGCTGTGAGGCCCTTTGCCGAATTGGAACAAGGCCAAATAAAGGCCCTATGGCGCCATGCCGCAGCAACATCGGTTTGTGCAAGACATCTATTATTCAGTGCTGGCCTTACAACCAGTGAAATTGGCCCAACGGTCTTTACCTGTTCCCTGCTTCATGACGTGGGCAAGTTTTTGTTGAGGGGCCTTGGTCGAACCGGCCATGTGCATTCAGACACAGAGAACCCATGCAGCAATTTTTCTGTCCTTTTGGAAGAACAGGTTTACGGGCTTGATCATTGCCGCATGGGATATCTTCTGTCCACATATTGGAAATTGCCTGAATTGATATGCACAACCATCGGATACCATCACCATCCTTCTTTTTCAAACTGGCAAGAGATACCAAGACATGCGAGAAAGACAGTGGGCTTTGTCGCCATGAGTGACTGCCTGGCCAAAAAGGCAGGGTATTGGGATGAATCCCCATGTGTCTTCGATTTGCCAAAAGAGGCCTACAGTTTTCTAGGGCTTGACAAAATAGGTCCTGTCAATAAGTTGCTGACCAGGGATTTAAAGCGGGATTTGCGGCAGACGGAGGCACTTATTGAAGCAGCGGCAAAAGAGGTGTGACAGGGCCTATCTAAAGGAGATAGAAGCCATATTCAAGGGTGGTGGCAGTTCGGAATTTTTCTTTTCCTTGTTTTGGCGCATGTATGACTTTTTTGGGCCACAGTACTGGTGGCCTGGCGAAAACCCATTCGAGATAGCAATAGGGGCCATCCTCACCCAGAATACAGCTTGGAAGAATGTGGAAAAGGCCATAACCAACTTGAAGTCCAGAAACTGCCTTACACCAACGGCCTTATTGCAGATATCGGAAGAGGAATTGGCGCGGCTTTTGAGGCCGGCTGGTTATTACAATATCAAGGCGGGCCGGCTGAAGAATTTCGTCAGGGTCCTGCTTAATGATTTTGGGGGAGATATTGAGCAGATGGCCCACATGGAGACGATGGAGATCAGGACACGGCTCTTGGAGATAAAGGGTATCGGACCCGAGACGGCAGACAGCATCATATTATATGCACTCAATAAGCCCTCCTTTGTAGTCGATGCTTACACCTTCAGGATCCTACAACGTCATGACATCATAGACGATGCCTGGGATTACGGGATGCTCAGGGATTTTTTCATGGAAAATTTGCCTGAGAGTGTGTGTCTCTTCAATGAATTCCATGCCCTTTTTGTCATGGTTGGCAAGACATTTTGTAAGAGCAGAAGGCCCATATGTGAAGACTGTCCACTGCAAGGAGTGTGATAAGGCCCTTTTGGGGCCTCACTCCATTATGGTGTTCAAAAGGTCTTCTGTCTCGTAGAAGGCCTCCAAGGAATTTTCTACGCACCAGTAGTAGTCTTCGGGGCTGCACCCAGCAGCAGCCAAAAGGCTATGGCTAACAGGATATCTGAATCCATCAGTGCCTACGCCTAGGCCAAGCTGGACGGCTATGGTGTTGCTCAAGGCAAGTAGGGCAGATAGCCTATCCTGGATATACAGGTCTGGATCGTGATGGCTCCTGACGGCTCTGCATATGTCAGGAGGGAAGTCCCAGTTGGAGAGTATGGCTGCTCCAGCGACTGCGTGGTCTGTACCGAGGACAATCCATTCGGCTTCAGAGAAACTATTTCCTCTCTGTTTAGAGATCATCAAGACTTCGCCTAGCCGAGGACCAACATAGATGTCGAGCACAATTTTTCCTATATCATGGAGTATGGCAGCGGTAAAAAGAGTGGATTTCTCAGCATAGCCAGTACGCCTGCCAAGCACGTCTGTAATAACTGCACATCCCATGGAATGGAGCCATAGATCCTCAGGAGACATCTCATAACCAGACAAGGGGCGCGTAAGGTAAGGCAAGGCTGCCCCTGCTACAAGGACTTCCCGTATCTTCTGGTTGCCCAGAAGGGCAAGTGCTGTGTCCAGGTCTGTAACCTGTTGTCTCAGGCCGAAAATTGCCGAGTTGGTCAGCTTCAAAATGTTGGCAACGAGGCCTTGGTCAAATTTTATTATTTCAGAAACGTCGGCGATTTTTTTGTTCGGATCGTCCAATACCTGAAGGGCCTTATGCACCACCTTTGGGAACACAGGCAGCTCTGCCATGGATTCGAAAACGGCATCCAGTGTGAAATTTGGAGTAGAGACCGCAATCATAACTGGATCTCCTTTTCGTCCAACATAGTTATGGTCATGTGTTTTTCTCCTACGCGTATGGAGGCGGTTCTGTTCAAAGGGCCACCAACATGTTCTCCGCTTAGTTTCAGACCATTTTTTTTGAGTGTTTTAATAACGGCCTTATAAAGCCTTTTGCCAATGGCTATTTCGTCTGGTTCGTCAATAAACCCACCTGCTCCAGCAAGAAAGATCTTGAGGTTCTGAGGCTTGGCACCCTTTGCTATCAAGTCCTTGAATAGTTCCCTCATCTGCTCCAATACATCAGGCATAGGGGATGTTTTGTCTGTCTTTTGGGGAAGTATGCATACTGCCATGCCTGAGACATTGGCAAAGGGGTCTGAAGCTCCAACGGCAAGCGCTGCACCCAGAGAAGGGGCAATCAGCTGGGTATTCTTACTGTCTGAGACTATTGTTCTTCCCTTTTTTACCAGGATTTCTTTCATCTATGTGCTTTTAAACCTCCTCTGTCCATGAGGAATGGGTAGATTGGATCCTTTGGGATCAACCGTTTTTAAGTTCCTAAGTATGTTATCGGTTTCAAGCCAGAAAATGTAAAACCTCCTTTTGGATGAGGTGGACAACAATACACAATTTTTCATAAAAAAGAGACACATCCAAAGAGGCGGAGGGAATAACACACCGATTATTTAAGATTTTTTTGGTTCATCCGGTACATGGGTAGTCAATATCTGAAAAAAGCCGTCACCCTTTATTCAGACAACTGTCACAAAAGCCAGGGTCAGCGGATATTTTAGATATATTCGCTTTGTATTAGCGGGCATGAGTGAGCGGCTTTGGAGCGTTTTGGCATCGTATCTCCTTAAGGTGCTCTTTTGCCGGGGAAAACCGGTTTTTTTTAAGCCATCTTCTTACACAACCTTTCCATCCACGAAGAAAAGGTTCCACATACTTGACGATTAAGGACATCCACACTGAAGAGAACCAGTGGCGCTGCATCTGGTTCATACTTATATTTTTTTCAAAATGGACTTAAAAAGGGGGGATTGTTATGAAGGAGGCATACCTGTATGAAAAAATGGACGACAATACTGTAAGGTGTCATCTGTGCATGCACCAATGCAAGATAAAGCCTGGTAAACGGGGAATTTGCGCGGTGCGTGAAAACAGGGATGGCACTCTTTACAGTCTTGTTTATGGAAAGTTGATTTCCCGCAACAATGACCCAATAGAAAAGAAGCCGCTTTTCCATTTCTTACCAGGCAGCAAATCCTATTCCATAGCCACTGTGGGTTGTAATTTCCGCTGCCTTCACTGTCAGAATTGGCAGATTTCGCAGTTTCCAAGACTAAATGACGGGAAGATAATTGGCGAGGAAGTAACTCCTGCAGAAGTGGTGGAAGATGCATTGCTTCAAGGGGCAAGGAGCATCAGCCATACCTATGTGGAGCCAACAATATTTTATGAGATGGCCTATGAGACAGGCAAGATTGCACGCGACAGAGGGCTTAAGAACTGTTTTGTGAGTAATGGCTACATGAGTCCACAAACTGCCAAGCATAGTGTCGACTTCCTAGATGCCATCAACATAGACCTGAAGGCCTTCACAGATAAATTCTACAAAGAGGTCTGTAAGGCAAGGTTACAACCTGTCCTCGATTCTATAAAATTGATGCATGATCTTGGCATCTGGGTGGAGGTGACGACCCTCATCATTCCTGGCTGGAATGATTCTGAAGCCGAACTGACCGAAATAGCCAAGTTCATAAAGTCGGTCTCTCCTTCTATCCCATGGCACGTAACCGCCTTTCATCCAACCTACAAGATGATGGACAGGCCACCCACTCCAGTGGATATCCTTAGAAAGGCCAGGGAAATAGGATTAAATCAGGGGCTTCGTTTTGTATATGAAGGCAATATTCCTGGAGAAGGCGGGGAAAACACCTACTGCCCATCCTGTGGTGAAGAGATAATCTCAAGATACGGGTTCAGTATATTGCAAAACAGGATGAAGGATGGAAAGTGCCCGAAATGCGGGGAAGAAATAGAAGGCATCTGGAGTTGAGGAGGCAAATCTCCTATCTTCTCCTTCTTTTTTTTAGTTTGGGTCTCACCCCCCTCCTGAGATTGACATACTGGTGCACGAATTCCAGATAGACGTCTCCTACGTGCATGGCCAGCTCTTCCCTTGTGCCGCTTGGGGCTATCTGGAATTGGGTCGCCTTTGAGCGGCTTTCGACTACCAACCATTCCACTTCTGTCAAGGTTTGTATCTGGTCTCTTGGGCTGTGGATGAACAGTACTGGCTTCTTGAAACATGCCATCTTCTTGCGGTTTTCAAACAGTGGGCCTTCTGGTATAGATTGTTCATCGAGCCCCTTTCCAGCAAGATAGTCCCTGCTGCGGTTAAAGGCGCTTTCCATGATGAGGCAGAGAAGTTCTTTTTCCTTTTTGACAGCAAGATCCAGGGCAACGGCGGAACCGAGGGACCTTCCCATTACAACGAGCCCTCCTGATCTGCCTGCATCTTTCATCCAGGCCTTTATGCCCTCATAAAAGGTCTCTGCATCAGTAAACATGCTGGAAATGGAAAAGACACCACTGCTCAAGCCAAGGCCTCTATAGTCCAGACTTGCGAATGTAAAGCCAAGGCCCTTAAATCCCTGGCCCAAAAGGCCAATGGTCTCAAGGCTATCGTACTCTGCTGGCAGGAATAAGATATGGGGGTCGTCTGGCCTTCCATCAAAGATCCTGGCCGTGAGTTTGACATTGTCCCCAGTTGGTATCTCGAGCAATAGGCATTCATCCCGCCCCTTGTTTTCTCCACCGCTCAAGTCCGATGCGGCAAAAAGGGTGTTTTGAATAGCTGGGCTGTCTAACTGCTTCAAGGTATCTACTGCCACCATGTTAGCCTTTCTTGAAACTCTTTTATCTTTTTTTTCTTAAAGCCCGATGAAAAATCCTTGTGTCCCATATACGAAAGGGCATGGTTCTTCAAGTTGGAAAGTAGCTTTGAAAAGACCTCGTCTTTTTCTCTCTCGTCAATAAAATTCCTTTCCTTCTTGAGCTCGAAGCAGATTTCCTCACCATTCTGGTTTATGAATTTTTCAAATAGATCGTCAGGGTCACCAAAGCCATTGAAATCTTGCCTGGTGACCCTCATGGGTATCTTGACCAGCAGTCCTACCAGCCATCTGTCTCCGGCCAATTTTCTGGAGTAATCGTAAAATTCCACCTTGAGGCCATTTGGTAGTTCTACTGTTTCAAACATTACTGGTTCCTTTACCATAACTCCATTGGTGATGTATGAAGAACGTTGCTTCCAACCTCTTTTAATGTTTAAAGGCTCTCTGGCCTGTAAACACCATTGTCACTGGCGGGTCTGCCTCATTACACGCCTCTATGGCCTCCCAGTCGCGTATGGATCCTCCTGGGTGCACTATGGCCGTGACCCCTTGCCGGATGCCAACATCCACTCCGTCCCTGAATGGGAAAAAGGCGTCAGAGACCATGGTTGAGCCTGGGATATTGCCCCTGTCCTTTTTCACTTGGCTGTCTATTTCTTCCTTTTGGCTGGCATCCCTTTCACCCTTTTCAACCTCGAGTTCGAGCTGTTTGTAAGGGATCTTGTACTTGTCCCAACAAAGGATGTCGGCATATTTGGTATATGCCTTGTAGACGGCTATTTCGGCTACACCAACCCTGTCCTGTTCACCTGTGCCTATGCCCACAGTCACACCTTTTTTTACATATATCACAGAGTTTGATGTGATACCCTGTTCAACCGCCCATCCGAAAATTATATCTTCGTATTCCTCCTCGGTGGGCAGCCTTTTGATCTTGTAAAGCTTTCCCTTATATTCACATTCTGCGGGTTTAAGATCTTCCTTGGTCCTGATCTTATTTACAGGGGATTGCTGGATAATGATACCGCCGTCTATGAGGCTCTTGAAATCCACAAACCTTTTATCCCAATAGGACTCGAGATCATCTATCCTGCGTATCCTTATGATGCGGAGATTCTTCCTCGCGGCAAGTATATCGACTGTTCCTTCCTCGTATTCAGGTGCAACTACTACCTCTACATACTGTTTGCTGATAGCTTCTGCCGTGGCCTTGTCCACTGGACGATTCAGGGCCACACAGCCACCAAATGCAGCAACCCTATCGGCTCTGAGGGCCTTCATGAAGGCATCCTCCATGGTATCAGCCTTGGCTACCCCACAAGGATTGTTGTGTTTGACGATAACACACGCTGGCGTCTTCATGAGAAATTTAAGGATGTTGAGGGAATTGTCCACGTCTGTGAGGTTGATCTTGCCTGGGTGCTTACCAGCCTGGATCATGTCTTCTTCCGAGATGGCACTCACCAGGCCATTACCAGGCTCTATGAACGCACAGTCGCCCAATACCAGATTACCATTTACAAGCTGGTACAGGGCAGCTTCCTGATCGGGGTTTTCTCCATACCTGAGCCCCCTTTCTTCCAGTTCACCTGTACTGTCGTTTTTGATTGTCCATGTCCTTTTTTTGTATACCAGTTCCTGATCCCCAAAAGAGATCTTTATCTCAGGTGGAAAATGGTCACCTATGATCTTTTTGTACATTTCTTTCATGTCGGCCATGGCGATGCTCCTATTTGAATTCAGACAATTTTTTTTCAAGACCCTTTTGATCCATCACCCCTGAATGATATCTTCCATCTGGAAAGATATAGGTGGGGGTGCCAGTTATCCCTTTTCCCATGAGAAACTTAACTGTCTCTTCAACCTTGTTCTTGCCTTCTTTGCATTGGTTTTCAGACCTATATCTGTTCTTGAGGCCTTCAACCCCCTTTTTGTCGCAGATTATGGATATGCTTTCCTCTTTTGCGCCCTTGTGAAATTTCAAGGGAAAGAGGAGGTATTTCACCTGAACCTTACCCTGCTTTGCCAAGGGTTCTATCAAGGTTTCTGCCTTTTTGCAGTATGGGCACTGGGGATCTGTGACGAAATAGATTACAGGCCCCTTCTTGCCCACGGTGAATGCCGCTAATTTATCCAGTTTTTTGACCTCATCCTTGGAAAGGCGGTTTATCTCCATCATTGTTTCCCTGGTGAGGTTTTTGGCATTTTTAGTGCTGAACAGCTGGCCTGCTATGAGAAAATCCCCCTTGGTATCCGTGTAGATGAGGCGGTTTTGTTTCTGAAACTGGATTTGCACCTGGCAGAGCCCTGGCATCTGGCTCGGCTTGATGTCCACCACCTGGATTGGCCTTCGAAAGGTCTTCTTGACGGCCTGTTGGATCTTGTTCTTCGGAGGGCAGTTTGCAGCCCAGCTTCCCGGCAATGAAATGACGAATGTAAATGAAAGGGTTAAGACGAACAGCAAGCAAAAATTATGTGATATTTTGGTCATAAAGAAGCTCCTGAAAAATTTTCTCGCTAAACTAACACATGGATGAATTTACCGCCACCAGCTTACGCCAAGTCTTCTTATTACATTTAATCCTCCTGGCAGGACGAGGGTGTTATCCATGCCCTTTGAGCGCAAAAAGACCTGGATCTCATATGATCGAGTCCCTGCATTACAGATAAGGATGAGGGTCTTGTCCTTGGGCAAGCTGCCATAGTTTGCCCTGACTTTATCATATACCAGGGCTGTCCATTTTTCTGGAAATGCCTTGGTCCAGGGTTCGGCCTCTTTGGGATGCCTGAGGTCCACTGCCATCCAGTCTGGATGTTCTGTTTTGCCGTCCATCCAAGAGACGAATTCTTCCGTTGGCACCACCCTAAGGCGCCCTTCCACCAGATTGTCAGCCGTATTGGCTGCAGCGTTGAGCACATCAACCGCCGTAGAAAATGGCGGGGCATACGCCAATTCCAGATTGCTGAAATCGGAAATCCTCGCCCCATTTGCTATCAATCCGGCAGCTGCGTTTATGCGAGCAAGGAGTCCGTCTCCCATATTGGCAAAGCCCTGTAGCCCAAGGACCCTTTTGTCTGAGGAATCCACCACGAGGTTGTTGAACATAAGCGCCTGGGTGGGGAAAAAGTGTGCCCTGTCCGATTGCACAACCATAGCATTGATAGCCTTGTAACCTTCGGAAAGTGCCACTTCTGTGCTTATGCCAGTGGCCCCGACGCAGACTTCGAAGACCTTCATGATAAAGCTGCCTACTACGCCGTCGAAGCGGGTGGGAATGCCTGCAAGGTTGTCTGCCACAACCCTGCCTTGGCGGTTGGCCACAGAGCCCAGGGGGGCATAGGCCTTTTTGCCAGTAACGAGGTTGAAGGTTTCGACACAATCACCAGCTGCGTATATGGACGGGTCGGATGTCTGCATTCGCTGGTTCACCACTATGGCGCCCATGGGGGAGACCTCAAGTCCGGCCTCTTTGGCCAGTTCTCCCCTTGGCCTCACACCAGCAGCCACTATTACCAAGTCACATTCCAGTTCCCTTTTGTTGGTGACGACTTTGGTTACCCAGCCTTGGTCGTTGCCCTCGAACCTCTGGGCCGCCTCGCTGGTGAAGACATCCACCCCGTTTTCCTTGAGATGTTGCTGTACCATGGAGGCAATGGTGGTATCAACGATCCTTGGCAGGATCTGGGGCATGAATTCGACGATCTTTGTTTCCACTCCCCAGAGATCGGCTAGGGATTCTGCCATCTCTATGCCTATGGCACCTCCGCCAATGACAACGGCCTTTCCCACCTTGCCCTGGGCCAAGAGGTCCTTGATGGCAATGGCTTTGTGTAGACTGCTTATGGTAAAGACCCCCTTTAGATCACGTCCTGGTATTGGGATCATGTTTGGCCTGCTGCCTGTGGCCAAAACTAATTGATCGTAAGGGATCTGGCCCTTCTCCCCGCTCTCAACATTTTCTACGTGTACAACCTTTTCCTTGCGGTCAATGGAGACGGCTCGCGTAAGTGTTCTTACCTCAACACCCTTGGCCTCCTTGAAGAAGCGGGCGTCCCTGACCATGTGAAAACTGGTGGACCGGAGTTCTTTCTCGTCTGATACGTCTCCTGAGACAAAATAGGGGATGCCGCAACCTCCATAGGAGATGAGATCATCCTGGTCGAGCAGGGTGATCTCTGCGTCTGGAAGAAGGCGTCTTGCCCGGCAAGCAGATTTAGGCCCTGCAGCTACTGCTCCAACTACTACAATTTTCTGGCTCATTGAGATGTCCTCCTTTGAAGACGGAAGTAAAAAAGGAGTTTGAAGATGGATCAAATGAATTGTTATTCAAAGTCCAAAATTATCACAAACCTGCTTTAATGCAACTGCCCTAGCCTGATTTTTGGAGGGAAGGGACATGGCCCGGACGGCTTGTTGACACGGAACGTACCAGAATCTCGACCTTTTTAGATGATAAGCATGGCGTCGCCATAACTGTAAAACCGATAGCCCTTCTTGACAGCCTCCCGATAGGCGGAAAGTATCCTCTTTCTTCCAGCAAAGGCACAGACCAGCACCAGCAGGGAAGACCGCGGAAGATGGAAATTGGTTATCAAGGCGTCTGTTGCCAAGAATCTATGGCCAGGCACGATATAGAGGTCGCATTCTCCAGAGAATTTCTTTATTTTGCCACACCTTTGCCGTACGAATTCAAGGCTTCTTACAGAGGTGGTCCCAACAGCTACAACACGTCTTCCAGCATCTCGGGTTTCTTGTATGGCAGCAGCAGCCTCTTCGTCGATTTCAACCCATTCTGAGTGGATCTTGTGGTCCCTGATGTCTTCACCCCGTATTGGGGCAAAGGTGCCATACCCCACATGGAGGGTGATTGATGCCACCCTAATGCCTATCCTTTTGGCCTTTTCCATCAGACCCTTGGTGAAATGGAGCCCGGCAGTAGGGGCGGCTACTGAACCGGTAGAGGAGGCATAAACTGTCTGGTAGCGCTCAGTATCGAGGGTATCTGGCTCCCTCTTTATGTAAGGAGGAAGGGGCATCTTTCCTGCCTTTTTCAGTGCCTCGTCTATGCTTGCCTTATAGGAGAGATCCAAAAGAAGATGGCCGTTTCCCAATGTCTCAGACACCTTGATTTCAAGGCCTGGGCAAATGTCAAACACCTGGCCTGCCTTTACTGGCTTAGAGCTTTTATATAGGGAGAGTGCCTTGGCCCGGCCTCTTTGGCCAGTCACTTTAGGGTAGTGGAGAAGAAAGAACTCTATCTTACCTCCAGTTGCCTTTCTGCCTTTGATTCTGGCAGGAAACACTTTGCTATTATTTATTACAAGGCAGTCGCCCTGGGAAAGAAATTGTAAGATAGAACTGAATCGTTCATGTGAGACTGTGCCAGTTTTGCGGTCAAGGACAAGGAGCCTGGATGCGTCCCTGTCTTCAACCGGATATTGGGCGATTTGTTCCAGGGGGAGGTGATAGTCGTACTTCGATATATGGAAGTCGTGGCTCATGAAAATAGCCCTGTCCTCTGGGCTATATAGCAGAGGAGGAGGCCCATGAGCATGGCGAGCAGACCCATGAACCTGAGGGTTTCGGGCTCCATCTCCAGTATCTGCCTCAGCACCGATTTCATCTTTTCAGGGCATGCGAAATAGGGAATGCCCTCAATCACCATCATAACGCCAATAACTGTGAGGAAGAGTTTCATGTGCTTAAATGTACTCCAGATGTCATTTGATTACGGATCTTGAAGGCTGATTTTTAACATAAAAAGATAACGATTTAAATGGATAAGAGGAGGCTGGCATTTTACGAGGCCGGCACGGCGAACCTAGCAATAGATGGCATGTATGGGTAGGCATAAGTAATTGAAGTTAGCTGCGACTCATCTGTGGCAAAGGGATGAAAAAAGATAGATGGTGGCGGTGCAGGGACTTGAACCCCGGACGCTGCGGATATGAGCCGCATGCTCTGACCAGCTGAGCTACACCGCCCCGTGGCAAGCTACCTATTAACTATTTTGTCTCATGTGTCAAGACCAATATTCGTATCCAAGCAACTAAAAAATCTTTTCAAAAAGGCAAATTTCACACTATCTATGGCTGCCTAGATATGTGAGGTGTGCCAAATATGCAAAGTAGGTGGCAAGAAGGGTTTATGACATACGTTTTACTTGACCTGCCTTGGCACCTGCTGTTGAATTCCATAATGTATCCTGCTAATTATTAAGAAAACTATCCTTAAGTGAGGGGAATGCAGATATGCAAAGCCTAATAACTAAAGCAGTTCCAACAGGGGTGTGTATAGTGACGGTGCGGGCTGGGGAGAGAATAAATGGCATGACAGTGGCATGGGCGACTCAGGTATCTTTCAAGCCTAGGCTTATAGCAGTTTCTATAGCGCCGCCGAGATTCACATATGGACTGGTGAAGGAGTCGGGCTTTTTTTGCATAAATGCGTTGCCAGACAGCGCCATGGATCTGGCAAAACACTTTGGTTTCAAAAGCGGCAGAAAAACCGATAAGTTCAAGGGGATAGAATATGAAAATGGCCTTCATGGCTCCCCTATCTTAAAGGATGCCTTTGCATATCTCGAGTGTGAAGTAAAGGATATTTTCCCTGCAGGAGATCACGAGATCTTTGTAGGCGAAGTGAAGGATTCTGGTGAACTCAAGGCCGATGCGAAGCCGTTGATCTTCAAATGGGACGATTTTTTTGGAAAGAAATAATGAGGGTAATGTACAATGAGTGAAAAAGAAAAGAATGTTGCTGATGAATTGGGCCAACAGGCCCAGGATACAGGGGGACAAGGGGAGGAGAGAGACAAGTTGGATGAGCTTCTGGCAGATGTGCCAGAGTGGTTGAGAGGGCCCCTTAAGGAAAATTACAAACAAATACTTGTTTCTTTGGCCATAATCGTCCTTAGCGTGTCCCTTTGGAGCGGATATTCCTACTATACAACCAGACAGGAAGAGTCTGCTTCATATCATCTGGGTATAGCCATGTCCAAGTCGGATATTGACGGAAGGATAAAGGAGCTCAAAGACTTGACAGCCAGATTTTCACACACGAGCGCAGCTCGCCTCGCAAAACTGCTGCTTGGGCAGGCCTATCTGGAAAAAGGGGATTGGAAGGCTGCGTCAGGCACCTTCGACTCTTGCGTCTCTGAATATGAAGGCGCTTTGTTGGATACGGCTCTCATGGGGCACGGATATGCCCTTGAAGAGGAGAAGAATCTGGACAAGGCCCTGAGCGACTACATAAAGGCAGGAGATGCCAACAGGGGTTTTGAGGCAGTAGCGCTAATAGACAAGGCTAGGGTCCTGTCCGAAAAGGGCAAGAAAAAGGAGGCACTTGAAGCCTACAGCAAATATCTTGATCTCAAGCCTGAATCACCTTTCCTCGATTTCATCAGATATGAAATCCTGAAGTTATCTTGAGACAAGTCAGCCCCATTTCTTAAGATTCCATTGTCTCCGCGCATTCTGCAAAATAAAAGTGTATCGGTGGTTATCCCAGCATATAACGAAGAACCTGTGGTTGGTTTGACCGTATCGAAGATTCGCGAGTTATATCCAGACTTCGAAATTATTGTAGTGGATGATGGCAGTACCGATCACACAGCCGAACATGCTGAGAGGGCTGGGGCCAAAGTGGTAAGACATCCTTACAACATCGGCAATGGCGCAGCAGTCAAGACAGGAATAAGAAGGGCGAGTGGGGATCTCGTGGTGGTGATGGATGGAGATGGACAGCATGACCCCAAGGACATCAGAAAACTCCTAGAAGAAGCGGACAAGTATGATCTTGTGGTGGGGGCAAGGAGCAGCGAGAGCCAGGCATCATTTGGCAGAAGGATGGCCAACTGGTTTTACAACAGGCTGGCTTCTTATGTGGGAAAGTTTCCCATCCAGGACTTGACATCTGGGTTTAGGGTATTCAGGCGCAAGACAGTACTAAATTACCTTTACCTGTTTCCAAACACGTTTTCCTACCCCACCACCAGTACCCTGGCATATTTAAGAAGCGGTCTTACAATCCACTATGTTCCTGTAGTGGCGCACAAACGAGTAGGTAAGAGCAAGATCAGGGTCATTCGGGATGGCAGTCGCTTTCTCCTTATCATCATCAGGATTGCAACCCTCTTTTCGCCCCTGAGAATATTTCTTCCTGTGAGCTTGTTATTCTTAACGGTTGGCACATGCTATTATGGTTACACGTTTTTCACATCTCACAGGTTTACCAATATGTCTGCCCTCCTGATGAGTACAGGCATCATGATCTTTCTCATGGGGCTCATTTCCGAACAGATCACCCAGATGAGATTTGACAGGGTGGAAGGTTCCATTCCAGAGGATTAGTTTCAGGTCGTCTCTATCAACATGGCCTTTGGACTGGAAAAAAAGAAGATACTCATCATTTCGGTATCAGGTATTGGCAATACCATCCTTCAGATCCCTCTCATAAGGAGTATAGCAGCCCAAGCCAGCTACAAGGTGGACATACTTTTTGGCAACGAGGCAATGGCATCCCTGCTAATGGATGAAAAGGGGATAGATCACCGTTTTGTCCTGCCGCAATCACTAATCCAGAAGATGGCACTTGTTAGAAGATTAAGGCAAATACGCTATTGTTTTAGTGTGGCCTGTTTCCCTTCAAACAGGTCGGAGTTTCACCTCTTGCCCTTTGTCATAGGGGCCAAAAAGAGGGTGATTCATTCCTATCCCTGTTGCTCTTCGCCCTTTGCGTTTCTTTCCAATGTTAAGATAGGTGCTGTCCAAGGGTTGCATGACGTCCAACAGAACCTGAACCTACTAGATGGCCTCGGAGCGGAGCCACACAAGGTGCACAGGGGCTGCAAGGTGGAAATATCCCAGGAATCCAAAAGGGCTGCTGCTGATTTTCTCAAGTCCTATGGCTTGACTGGAACGGATCTTTTGGGAATTCATCCAGGTTCTGGACCCATAGTGGGGAAGAGATGGCCCCAGGAATACTTTGCAAGAACGATTGAAAGGCTTGTTGGAAAGGGCCATTTTTCTAAGGCATTGATATTTGGCGGTCCTGAAGAAAACCATCTCAAGAAGAGGTTGTTGAAGATGTCAAGTCCGGAAAAGGCCCTGATTGTGGATACACCCTTTCAGGTGACGGCTGCATTGATTGCAAAATGTCGATTCATGTTGAGCAATGATTCAGGCCTCATGCATGTAGCGGCAGCTGTAGAAACCCCTGTTCTTGGAATCTTTGGTCCTACTGACTGGACCCGCACAGCCCCCCATGGCAGGAATGCACATTTTCTAAAGCCTTCCATCGTTTGTGCCCCGTGTCTCGATTATCCTTTCAAGTCGAAAAGGGCTCGCATAAAATGCAGTGAGCATCCTCCAGAGTGTCTTAAGGAAATAACTCCAGAAAAGGTGGTGAAAAGGGTGGAAACACTCTTGAGAAAGGGCAAGAAATAGGTGGTAATTTAGGGCGTTGTTATTATTTTCAGGTTTTTCCAGCAGATGGGTACATAAAAGTGAGATCGGTCACACCTCTTAAGTCGTCAATAGAAGATGCACGGGATATAAGAAAGAGTCAAGGCAAAGCCTTTCTAAGAAGAAAAAAGGCCCTGGGGCTTCTAGGGGCTTGCTTCGCCTGGCTGGACTTGATTTCCATTGGCTCCGCTCAAGCCAAAAGAATCTCTATGGCTTGTTCCCGACGTCTGCCTCAAAGCCATCCCCTGCGTCCTGCGCCTCACGCCTGAACGAACCCGCTTTGAGTCTTCTTGCCCTTCTCCCTGGGGCTACCTCAAAAAAACGGTCACGGCCAATCCTGTATCTGCCACTGCCAGGCATGGAAATGTAATTTTCGTACATGTATTTTCATGGCCATATCTTTGCGGTTACTCTTTTGCTGGAAGAACCCTATTTGAGCCTTGGTAGGCCATACCTGAATAGTAATACGATCTTATAGTACGATGGGATAAAGCCGTTGAAGAAGGTCTTGATTCCAGTCCTCCTTTTTTGCTGAATATCTCTTCTTTTCCCCTTCAGTGAGGGTAATGATTTGAAAAATTGGCCCACGGCCTTTAGGTAGATCTGTTTGAGGCACCTTGGGTCAGATCGCAACAGGGACAGAAGAGTTCCTTCCGCCAAGATAATCATGAGGTGGCATGGCAGTATTACCGCAAGTGCAGGTAGAGGATAGGTGAGATACATGACAAAAAGCCTGTTTCTTTCACTTAAAAAGCGCCTCCTGTATGTGGTGGAAAGCCCTTTTGTGTGGCCGATGTTTCCCCCTCCAAGGCTTTGGCCCACGTGGTGAAAGAATTTTGATGCGTATTCCATACCAACCTTGTAGCCAAGAAGCCTTGCAGTAAGGCACAGATAGAGATCTTCTCCTACAGAGCCAAAAAAGTCGGGGAATCCTCCTACGTGTTCCCACGCGGCCCTTGGCACCCACATGCAGGCACCAGAGACATAACAGATTTTGTCCTTTTTCTTATTCCATATAGGATTTAAAAAGAAATCCAGGCGGTACCCAAGGTCTAGGAGTTGCTTGGTGGATGCATCATATTGGGGCAAACCAAGGATTGCCTTGTGCCCGTTTTGCCGCGATCTGTCATAAAGTAGCTGGATGGAGTCCTTTGCAAGCCATGCATCATTGTTCAGGAATAGAAAAAAATCCCCGTTGGCTATTTTGGCCATCCTGTTGTTGCTTCTGCAGAAGCCCACATTTTTGTTGCTACGTATGAGCTTGACGCCAGGAAAGCCCCGTACTATCTCCAAAGACCTGTCAGTGGATGCATCGTCGTGGACGATTATCTCCATATCTAGGCAGGTGTCTTGCCGTTCAACAGAGCTCAGGCAATCATGAAGGGTCTTTTCACCGTTGTAATTGGCTATGCAAATCGAGCAGGTCTCGGCCATCTTATGGCTCCCGGTGTGTAATCTTTTCAAATAAGCTAAATATGTGTTGGTACACAGTGGTGCCAAAACAGGAGGAAAAGAAGGCAAGCCACATGATAGGGGATAGTGGGTTTAGTTTTGCAGCCCTCAAGATATATCGTTGCCCTTTGGTTTGCTCGCCTGAAAGGACAAGGTTGGATCCAATACTGAGGAGATGTTTGGCCTGGATCTTGTGGTCCTTGTGGATTTCTGAGCGGTATTTTGAATATATCCTTTTGTACGATGCAGCCTTTCTTGCATAGGAAGATTTGTTGACACTGCCAGGGGTATCCCTGGCAAGCACCAAGGCTTCATTCAGGTAGCCAAGCCTGTTTCGCCGAGTAAGTGAAAGTATGAAATCCCAGTCCTCCAGGCATGTAAGTGTTTCATCAAACCTGAGTCCTTTTGAGATGCTTTGGTCAAAGAGTAATGTGGGAAGCCCCACAAAGTTTTTAAAAAGTAACTTTTGGAAAAGGGGGCGGCAGCCTGGCTCTATATCCTGGCCTGGGATGATCTTTTTCTTTCCCCCTGTGTTTTTCTCAAAGGAACAAAAACATAGGTGGCAACCAGGATGATCACTTAGAAAATCCAGTTGGTGCTGGAGCTTCTGGGGCAACCAGATATCATCGTCGTCGTTAAATGCGATGAATTTCCCTTTAGCCATGTCAAGGCCTATATTTCTGGAACAGGCTGCAGATCTGTTCTTTACTTTTTTGTAACTGATGCGCCGGTCTTTTATCCGTTCCATTAAATGTCGGGTGAGCTCATCAGTTGATCCATCTACTATGATGACTTCCACATCCTGGACAGTCTGGTCAAGGATGCTTTCTACAGAGGACCGGATCAGGTGGGGGCGGTTGTAAGTGGGAACGATAACGCTAATCATTTATTGTCCAGGTCCTTGGTTTGCCAGAAATGATACGTAAGACGTCAAGATACCACCTGGCGGCCTTTTCTCCTGCCGTGGCCATGACGGCACTCAGGATATGGTAAGCCACCTGGTTGATCCTGAACCTTACATTTCTTGATCTTAGGCCATGTTTAAGCAGCGCTGCATGGGATTCCCTATGCATTTTCAACAAGGTGCTCGGGTGGTGGCTCAAGCCACCAAAGCTCATTTTTGATACGATCATGTCCATAAAGAGCGGCTCTTCTGTCTTTAATACCCTTATGAGAAATTCATAGTCCATTGCAATATGAAAGTCTTCATCAAAGGGGCCGTAGTCATGGAAGACACTGGTGTGGTGGAAACATGCAGGATGAGGGATCAGGTCTTTTTCCATAAAAAAATCCTTTTTAATGATGTCCCACGGTTGTCCCATGACGCTCATTGCCCTGCCATCTGCGCCGGTGAGGACTATTTTGCCATAGACAACCCTTTTGCCATGCCTTGATGCCTGTTTGAGCAAGGATGCTACGTTTTCAAGTACAAACCTGTCTTCAAGCACGTCATCTGCCCCGAGAAACAAGGCCCAGTCTCCCGTTAATTGTTTCAAGGCCTTGTTCCAGGCGTGTGCAATACCCCTGTCTGGCCTTGATTCCCAGTATGCGATATTTTTACTGTTTGCCTTTATGATCTCCACGGTTTCATCAGTGGAGTCTCCATCAATCACGATCATCTCCCAGCAGGGATATGTCTGCCTTGTAATGGAGTCGATGCATCGTTGCAGTGTCGATGCTGCATTCTTGCTGGCCACTACAATGGAAACGGCAGGCCTGTCGAGGGATGTTCTGTCTCTATTCATTTTGGTTCAAGATCCTGAAGCCAGCGCTTTTACATAACTTATCCTTGAGGGCAAGATTGAAGTCGGAACGAACCATCTCTTCCACCATTTCTCCAAAGTTGATGCGAGGGCTCCAGCCCAATATCCTCTTGGCCTTGGAGGCGTCTCCTACGAGGGTATTCACCTCAGAAGGCCGAAAATAGCGCTTGTCAATGGCAATGATGACATCACCAGGTCTGATTTTCACCTCCGAATGAGAAACGAAAGGGCAATCTCTTATGGACAATACCTTGCCCTTTTCTTGGTCTCCTGCGCCTTCCCACTGAATGGTCACTCCAGCCACGCCAAACGCCTTTTCGCAAAATTGCCTTACAGAATGTTGTTTGCCTGTAGCAATTACAAAGTCGTCTGGTTCGGGATGCTGCAATATCCTCCACTGGGCCTCCACAAAATCCTTTGCGTGGCCCCAGTCACGCCTTGCATCAAGGTTCCCAAGGTAGAGACAATCTTGGAGTCCGAGGCAGATTCTGGCTACGGCCCTTGTTATCTTTCTGCTTACAAAGGTTTCGCCCCTCAAGGGAGATTCATGGTTGAACAAGATGCCATTTGCACCATAAATACCATATGCCTCTCTGTAGTTTACCGTGATCCAGTAGGCATATAGTTTTGCCACACCATAGGGTGATCGGGGATAAAAGGGTGTTTCTTCATTTTGGGGAGTCTTTGACACCTTGCCAAATAGTTCAGAGGTTGAGGCCTGATAGAACCTGGTCTTTTTCTTTAGGTCCAGGATGCGAATCGCCTCGAGCAGCCTCAATGTGCCCAGAGCGTCGGCGTTCGCCGTGTATTCTGGGCATTCAAAGGATACTGCCACATGGCTTTGGGCAGCAAGGTTGTAAAGTTCATCAGGCTGTACCTTCTTGAGGATGCGGATGAGGTTTGTTGAATCTGTCAAGTCTCCATAGTGAAGGATGAGCCTTCTGTCGGGAGTATGCGGGTCCTGGTAGAGATGATCTATCCTTTCGGTATTAAAGAGGGAGGCGCGCCTTTTTATGCCATGGACGATATATCCCTTGCCAATAAGAAATTCGGCAAGATATGCGCCGTCTTGGCCTGTTATTCCAGTGATTAACGCAACTTTTTTCTTCAACAGATACCTTCTGATTATCCTTTAGGATTCACGTTTCCTAGTAGTTCACTGTATAAGGCAATGTATTTTTTTGCAGTGGCATGCACGTTAAAACACCTTTCAGCCTTTTTTCTGGCACTATCACAAAGCCTGTAGGGTTCCGGATAATTCAGGATCCATTTGATCCCGGCTGAAAGGTCTGTCTTGGAAAAAGGTTTTGCAAGGTAGCCGTTTTTCGTTTGATCTATGAGATCAGGCATGCCCCCAATTTCAAAGGCGACACAGGGTGTGCCACAGGCCATGGCTTCCATTACCGTGTTGGAAAGATTTTCCTGCATGGATGGGGCAACAAAAACGTCTGCTGCAGAATAAAGTAGGCAAAGGCTGATGTCGTCGTGAAATCTGCCAAGATAGTGGCTTTTCATGCCTGGTTCTGGGTTAGTCTCAGGAGGCCCAAACGCTCCGAAAACCATCAGCTCCATATCCTTTCTGGCGCTGGTTGTAGCAAGGTGTTCAAGGGCTGGAAAGAGGATGTGGACGCCCTTTCGCCTGTCCTGTGTGGCAGCTTCTGCCCCAAAAAGGATCAATCTCTTCTCAGTTGGAAGGCCGAGTATCTTCCTGGCCTCGAGTTTGTCAACGGGCCGGAAGGTGTTAAGGTCGAGGCCATTTGGAATCACCTCGATGCGCTTTTTCCTGAAAAGCGAACTTCTTAAGGCACATGCCCCAAGCCACCTGCTTGGTGCAACCACAGTCAGATTCAGGGTTTTAAAGGCCTTTTCCTTTCTTTTCCATATCCAATGGGACAAGTCTTTCTGGGTCTCGGTGCCAAGCTTGGGGCAAGGGCCACAGGAGCTTTCATATCTGCCGCATCCTGAATCGTAATGGCAGCCTCCAGTAAAGGGCCACATGTCGTGCAATGTCCAAACAACTGGCGTCTTCAATCTTCTTATCGTCTCTATTCTCAAAAAGCCATCACAGATCCAGTGGAGATGGACAATGTCAGGGTCTATCCGCTTTATGGCCCTTAGGTTGAAGTCTGGAAGCCAGGCAGGACAGAAGAGTGGCTTGCCACTTTTTTTGTTATATAAGCGAAGCGGCAGGCGGTCTAAATAAGGCCTAATTAATGACAGGGCCCTGTCCAGTTTAGAGCATGGCCCGTGTACTGTCGGGTCTTGGCCAAGCCTTCTTTGTACAAGCATTTGTGAAGAGATACCAAGATCCAAAAGGGCCTTGTGGAGACGGTAGGCAGCCCTTGCTGCACCTCCTTGGGTGTCGACGCTATTTAAAAGGAGAAGCTTCATCGGGGCCTTACCCTTTGTGTCAAGGTCTTGGAAAGTTTATTGACTATGCGGGTAAGAAGGGGGCGCTTTCTCGATGAAAAATATTTCTTTATTGCCTTTAGAGCCTCTTTATCTTCTTCCAGTTTTTTAGGAAACCTGACATGTGTCTTGGTGTTGAGGCGCCGTCTATTGAGGCTAGGGTCATTTCCGCAATGTATGCCGCTTCCATCAAGGCCTATGTTTTTTACATAACTCCATGCAGGGTTAAGGCAAAGCCCCTGGTTCAAAAATATGGTGGCATACCAGTAAATGGCCCACGTGTTTATTGCCCCACTGCGGTTTGCCAGCACCTGGCCCCAGAAATCCTCACATCCGTCCAGGTTGAATCGGTAGATGTCCTGCTTGGTAAAGTTGTTGATGAGAGTCTTTGTGTCCTTTTCATAAAATTGCCACCTGTCAGCCCATGTTGCCCAGCCCCAGCAGTTCATGACCCGCCACAAAAAGGTATCTGGAAGCCCTGTTGGGTCAATTGGATAGTTCCATCCGCTTATGTGCCAGACCCGTTTTTTTAGCTTGAAGTATTCAAGTGCCGAGTTCATAAACGTCAAAAAGGCAGGGCTGGTGATCATGTCGTCTTCTAAGACTATTACACGGCCACATTCATCAACAAGCCTTGTAACGCCATCTGTGATGGAACTTGCAAGCCCGCGGTTTTCATCCCTTTCAATTGTGGTGATTTCTTTGAAGCCGTCGATGTTTCTGATATGGTTTCTGACCTCCTTTACAAGCTCTTCATCCAGTGGACTCTTTGGCCCATCTGAAAAGATAAAGAGATGGCTTGCCTTGGCCAGGCTGTTTTTTTTGAGCGCCTCTAAGGTTTGTCTCGTATGCTCAGGGCGATTATAGGTGAAGAGGGCTATAGGGGCAGGGGTCATTTTACCTCTACCGGCCTTACAAAATTGGGAAGGCTGCCTTTATGATATTCGATGCCTGAGGCAAATCCCAACCAATACTTGGGCGCTATAATAGTATCTCGGTTTTTCATCAGGTAGGCCCCCCACCACCCAAAGCTGCTCGGGCTGAGTATAGCGCTGTGGCACATAGTCATTGCGGCCAGATCTGTGCCAAAGTGGCATCTGGTAGATATGAGTTTATTGTCCAAATAGCTAAATGCCTTTTCTACAAATTTTGGATCATCACTGAAAAAGATAAAAAAGGGGTTTTTTTTGACCTTGGTGAAGTAGTTTATTTGTTCTTTGAAATACGAAAGAGGAAGCATAACACTTTTCCCCATGACAGTGTAACAGGCATAATCACCCCTTCGGATGTGGACAAAAACCCGATGCACTGAAGCAGGGACATCAGCCAGTAGTGTCCTTGCAGCATCTATGTATTGTCTTCGTATCTTTAGCTTATAGGCATCTTCTGGGTTGAAAAAGGCTTCGCTCTGAAAAAAACCTGGATATATGAAGGTTACTTTTTTCAACTTGCCCTTTCTATAACGGAAGGCATTGCTTTCCCGGCTGAACCCACTGGGCAGGTCTTCCCTGATTATCCTGACACCGTTGATCAGGCCCTTTTCAACAATAGATGCAGTAAAAGGCCTAGCCATTCTGAGCAAATAGTTTTTTAGTATCCCACTACCGATATTTATATTGATTAGGTCATCTATCTCAAACACAGTTTTGAGCTCTTCAAACCCTGAGGTAAGGATCAGCTCACCTTCTTTTTTTAGTTTTTTAAGAAAGAGATATTGAAATATCTGGTTCCCTAACTTTCCGTTGGCTAAAAAGATCAACACACCCCTATTACCCTTTCGGAAACTGCAACATAGTTAGAATAGCAGAAATGCTCCATAAATGGGGCATAGTCGCGTACTTCCAGCCCTTTAGGCATCATCTTGGCGAGTATGAAGCCCCGCGTTAACAAGAGCTTGTACATCTGCCTCAGGCTAGTATTAGAATCGAGATTGCTCCCCCCGTATTCGAACTGTATGAAATCGATGAAACGCCCATTCAAATAGTCCCCAAACCCTTGGAGAACTTTAAGTTCATGTCCCTCTACATCTATTTTTACTAGATCGATATGAATTATATTGTGCTCTACAATATATTTATCCATTCTCCTAAGCTTTATTTTTTGAGATTGGTTCAAATGGATATCAAAAAGATCCAAGTCCCGCCTATAAAGCGATGCAAGACTGCTTGTTTTTTCATCAAAATAGATGGTAGCTGTGCCTTCCCGGTCAGAGGCTGCAAAGCAGTTTAAGACAACATCGCTTACTTGGAATTTATGCCTTAGAATCTCAAAACATGCAGGTAATGGTTCGAAAAGGTGGCACTCACTGTTGACTCCAGTAGCGAGGCATCTTTTTTGGATCATTGCAGTATAGTTTCCCTTATTTGCGCCTATGTCGAAAATCTTTCTATTTTTCCCCTTCTCTTTTGCAAAATATGCGAAGAGATTTTTGATAAATGTCTTTTCACCATTGGTGTCAAAGTTGCTATTATTATTGTTTTCTATAAGATGAAATATCCTTAGCGATATATTTCTTACGTATTTTTTCCAAAAAGGCATTGTAACAAACATCTTTTTTCCTCAACATAAACATCCCTGTCCCAAAACCCTTTTCGGGCATATAGGTTGGATACATTTTCGGGCCATATTGAAATTTTTCTTCCACAAGATCTAGGCCACTAAAAAGCTCTCGAATGTAGTCGTAAGAAAAGGCCCTGTGAGCGTTAAAATATATCTTGTTTTTTTTATCCACTGGTAGGGAGATGAGAAGATATCCTCCTCGAGCCAGGACCCTTTTAAGCTCCATAATCGCCTTTTCACTGCCGTAAGGGTCTAGCTTGTCTCCGTATCTTCCAAGCCCTATATGCTCAACAACGCACAGACATGATAGGGATTCTATGCTTTGATCTTTGAAGGGAAGCTCTGTAATAGAGGCCTGTACAAAATTCAAGCTTTCAAGTGCTAGCCCAATAGGCCTGATATCCACCATGGTTACAGGCACAAACTGGGACAAGATTCCCATCGTCTTTGCTGAACTGCCTATGTCAACGTGGCGGCGCGGCTTCATCTCGAACACCTTTCCTGCCGCCCAGCTATCTTGGTAAAAATATACAGGATCGATTGGTGTATGGGTAATTTTATCAAAAAGGCACGGATACCATTCCACTTCCTGAAACACCTTATTGGGGCCCATCTTTTTTAGTAACCTGTGTTGATTGAAAAACCAGAGGTACTGTTTAAAAAACAGGATGGGAGAAAATGTGAAAAATGGCTTTAAGTTGCATAAGAGACGGTAATAGTTGTGAAATATCCTTTTCTTTTTCAAATAATTACGTATCGGCATTGATCCAGTTCAGATGATAGAAATTTCTAATTCCCTTGAACATCAAGCAGACATTGCCCCTAGTTCTGGGGTAGAGTGCATCCAAGGCAAAGGTTGTGACAGCAAAAGAGATGATTGTGGCAAATATTGCGCCTTTCCCTCCATAAGTTTCTATCCAGTAGTAGTTTAGTGTTATGTTTACGATAGTTCCAATTGTCATGGTAAAGAGAGAAAACCTAAAGAGACTCTCAGTAATAATATATACACCCCTTGCCACCCCCATGTTGGTAAAAAAGAGCCTAAATGCCATTAATGCGAGTAGTATTCCGGCACTTTGATACTCTGGTGAATAGAGTAAGACCACGATCTTTTCTGCGAACAAAAAAAGTGGGATAGCAATAATCAGAAAAATCTGGAAATTTATCTTATAAAAGTTTACTAGTCTTTTTCTATAAAGGGCCGATGAGGTCTTTTTTGCTTCGAAGATCAAGGGAGAAAGGGAGGTTTTGAGAACTATTGGGATCACCCCAAAGGTTTCGACGATTCTTAGCGCAACACTGTAATATCCTGTCTCCACATTTCCGCTTATCTGCTTGAGCATAACCTGGTCGATTCTGGCTTGGACCATCAATACGGCGCTGGAAAAGATCAGTGGCCAGCTTTCTTGCAGCAATCTGTAAGCCAGTGCTTTGTCAAATTTCCATTGTCTGAAATCAACACCAGTAAACCAGTACATGTAGAGGTAGCCGCATGCCAAAACCAAACTATCAAAGAGTGTGACAGCAGCAAAATATGTTAGTGGTTTTTCTAATAAGATCAGGATAATTTTGACAATTGATGTAAAAAACAGAGCGATGAAATTGGCAAATACGGCATACTTAGAAAGGACATGGGCCTGGAAGAAAAGATCAATTACATTGAAGCATTGGAAGACGGTTGCTGAAGCTATTATAAAGATAAGCAGGTTGGTATAGCTGTCATTTGCTACAAGCCGGGTCGCTCCTGTCAAGACGATTAGTAGTACGATGGCGCCAGCCAATTTCAGCCAAAAGGCTGTACCAAGAAGGCGATCCCTGCTGGAGCCGTCTTTGACCAGTTCACGGACAACTATTCCATCAAGGCCAAGCGTGGATATTGCGGCAAAAAGCCCCACAAAACTTTGTGCATAGCTCAGAAGGCCAAGCCTGGCAGGTCCGAGATACCTTGCCACCCAGACGCCCACAAAAAGCCCTACAGCCATTCTTAGCCCCTTTTCTGCCAACAGCCAGGATGTATTGGCAAAGTAGCGGTGAAATTCCGCATTATTCCACAATTGTTTTAAGTGCATCTTACATCTAGGTGAAAGGACATATGGTCTGGACATTTGACTTTGAGATAGCTCGCAGCCAGAAACCTAGTTACTTTTCCCTTTTATTTTTTCACGCTCCCACAAGAGTAGTCTTGGCCTGCCTTCAAGAACTTTGGCAAATTTTTTGTAGTCTTTCTCGGTAAATACAAGAGTTCTAATCTTTCTCTTGATGTATCGTTCAGTTTTTGTGACCAGATCTGCTAGATTTTCTGTATCTATATTGCCAACTAGCACCAGATCTATGATTCCTGTATCCTTTCCTCTTGCATAGTCATCAATCAGGAAAGCCTGTTTAAGGTCTCCCAGGCGTGCGATTATGCTATCGAGGATGCGGTCCATGCCCAGGGCCTTTTGGACCATGGAATGCAGCTCTGGAAATAACGGATGCTTGGTGTTGGCCCTGTAAAAGATCTGTCTACCTTTCCGGTTTTGAAACAAAATGCCCACCTTGGATAGATTGGTAAGCTCTTCCTTTATAACGCTAGGGGAAGCTGAAAATTCCTTGGAAAGTTCCCTCAAATAGGCCTCCTGATCTGGATTGAGGAAAAGGCGCATAAGAATTTTTATGCGGGTTTTGGAGGTTATTATGCCATCGAATATGTTAACCATATGTATACACTTATTGTTCTAAATTTTAGAACAAAAATAGCAAATAAATGCGTATTGTAAAGTTCTATTTTTTTAATCGGTTTTTTTTTAGAGACTGCTAAACTTACATTCGATAAGCAGGCGCTTATGGTTTGCAATGGGTAGGCTAGTTTCAATGGTGTTGATAGAAAGTCCGGCCTGTTGCAGAAAAAACTGACAGCTTTTTATCTCTTCCCATCCTGAAGGCCCTTTCAGCATGATCATAGATCCCTCTGGGGCTAGAAACCCAAGGGCAGTTTCTACAAACCATTTTAAAGAGCCTGTGGCCTGGCTGACTATAAGATCGAAACCAAGCGCAGGAAGATGCCTTGGAGGAGTTTGAGGGCCGATAAGTCTTTGTTCTACAAAGACATCTTTGAGGCCGAGCTTCGCAATAATAAACTTCAGGAACGAGCACTTCTTTTTTACCCCTTCTGCCAGAACCATATACAGTTCAGGGCGGATTATCTTCATCAAAATCCCTGGGATGCCAGCACCGGTGCCAATATCAAGCACTGTATGAACGCCTTTTGGCATGTGTTCCAGAAGGAGCAAGGTATCACCCAGATGTTTCTGCACCAGGGTGCCAAGTTCCTTGATGCCAGTGAGGTTTATTTTTTTGTTCCAGGCCTGAAGCTCTTGGAAATAGAGCTGGAGATCTTGTTGAACCTTGGGAGACAATATGTACCCTGTCTCCAGTCCAATCCTGGAAATGATTTCATCAAGCTTCTGGGAGTTGTTCGTTTGCAAGATTTCCAAAAGATGAAAATTTGCCTACGAAGGCAAGGAGCACAGTGCCTGTTGGGCCATTTCGTTGTTTTGCAACTATGATTTCCGCCTTGCCCCGTTTGGGATTGTCTTCTGCCCTGTTATAGACTTCATCCCTATAGATAAAGGCTATGACATCCGCATCTTGTTCAATTGCCCCTGATTCTCTCAGATCTGACATCTGGGGTCTTTTGTTGGGCCTGTCTTCCACCTTCCGGTTAAGCTGGGAAAGGGCTATCACAGGGACATTCAATTCTTTGGCCATGGCCTTCAGGGATCGTGATATTTCAGAAATCTCCTGCTCCCTCCGTTCTGTGCCAGCTCGTCCCTGCATGAGCTGAAGATAATCCACGATTACAAGGCCGATGTCCTGGTCGCTCTTGAGCCTCCTGGCCTTTGCCCGCATTTCAAGTACAGTGAGTGCTGGTGTGTCGTCAATGAAGATAGGGGCCTGGGATAGATTGCCAGCAGCGGTAATGAGCCTAGGCCAGTCTTCTTTGCCCAGAAAGCCAGTGCGAACCTTGTGGGCGTCAACCATGGCCTCGGAACAGAGCATTCTCAGGGCCAATTGTTCCTTTGACATCTCGAGTGAGAAGATCGCTGTAGGAACTCCATGCTCTACTGCGGCATGTTGTGCAATATTGAGTGCAAAGGCCGTCTTTCCCATAGAAGGACGGCCAGCAATTATCACCAGGTCAGAGGGCTGAAAGCCTGCTGTGAGTTTGTCGAGTTCCGTGAAGCCAGACGGTATGCCAGTAATGAGTTCCTTCTTTTCATACAGCTCTTCAACACGTTTTATACTGTTTTTGAGAACGTCTTTGAGCGGGTTGAAAGCCTGTTTAATCTTGGACTGGGATAGCTCAAAAATGGCACTTTCAGCGCTTTCCAGTATATCGTCTATGTCCCCTGCCTCCTCATAGCACATGGAAGCGATCTCTGAACTCTTTTGGATGAGTTTCCTCAGGACTGCCTTGTCTCTTACAATCTTGGCATAGTAGTCGATGTTGGAAGCCACAGGCACCGTCTCGGTGAGTTCTGCCAGATAGACTGCGCCGCCTGCCGCCTCCAGTTTGCCGTTTTTGGCCAGTTCGTTATGGACAGTTATCAGGTCTTGGGGTTCATTTCGGTCAAAAAGATCCACCATAGCCCCATAGATGATGCCGTGGCTTTCCCTGTAAAAATCGTCTGGCCTCAGGATCTCTATGACCTTGAGCAAAGCACCATCTTCAATCAGGATGCTCCCGAGCACACACTGTTCTGCATCGATGTTCTGTGGAGGTATCCTGAAGTCGTCCTTCTTAAAATTTTTTATCTTGAATTGACGAAGTGCCACTTTTAGTTGCTGGATACCACCTTGACCGTTATCGTTGCTGTTACGTCAGGGCTGAGTTTTACTGGAATCTCGTATTCTCCAAGGCTCTTGATGGGTTCTTCCAAGATGATTTTCTTTCTGTCTATTTCATAGCCCTTTTCGCCAATCGTCTTGGCAATGTCCAGATTGGTTACGGAGCCGTACAGCTTTTCCTCTTCACCTACCTTTACGGGGATCTCGATGTCAAGAGCGGCCAACTGTGAAGCCAAGGCTTCGTACTCCTCTTTCATCTTTGCTGCACGTTTGAGGATAGCTTCCCTCTGTTTTTCAATCTTTGAAAGATTTTTTTTGTCTGCAATTATGGCAATACCCTTGGGCAGCAGGTAATTCCTGGCATAACCGTTTGCCACGTTTACAATGTCTCCAGCCTTCCCAAGGTTGTCTATGCTTTCATTCAGTATGACTTCCATTTTTTTGAAAAACCTCCAAGATACTTTATAGACGATTTAAAGATTAGTTGGTGTAAATAATTTTCCTATTCGTCAAGGGCTTTTCTATTATTTTCGAGCCGCTGACGAAAATCAAACCAGTTATCCATCAGTCCAGTGAATACTACCATAAGTAGACCATACCACTGGATACCTATCAATAGATAAACCAGCCACCTGACAAAGGCAGGGGTTTTCATTGTTTGAAAAAAGAACCTCATTACGGCAAAACCTTGCAAGAGATAGAAAATACTTACTATTGTAACTGCATTTTTTCCGTAGGTGGATACCCCTTCCCCAGGATAAAGGGCCACAAATCCAGAAATGATAAATGCCCAGATGAGCCATTGGGGCATCTTCCATCTCTGGAACTCAGGACCCAATACATGGGGATTCCTTCTGGCCTTGCCACAGGTGGAAAAGGCATAGATATTCACCAGGCTGAGAAAGACAAAGAGCGTACCCAGTATGCCTGGAAAATAGGCAATCAAGGTATCCTTTATCTGGCTCATGATCTCATCGAGTTGCGCCGGGACTTGGCCCCCTGCATTCTCCTTGTAGATCTCGATTCCCTTGTCAAATTGTAATGCCACTTCGTGGATCACCGAATCATAAGCAGCCAAAGGCCGTCCACCAGAGGACAAAAAGAGTATGGTTACAGACAGCACCGCAAGGCACAGGGAACATGCGATCAAAGCCTCAGGAGCTGTCCTTTCAGCCCAGGTAGCCACTAAAAGAATCGCAGCTATGGCAAAACTTTGAGCTAGAAGCAGCATGCTTTCAGGCCTTCCAAGAAGTACCAACATCAGACCCCCAAAGATGAAGACGCCTGTCATGACTGCAAGCTTTAGGCGTCTATTGTCGGGTGAGTCCAAAAAACAGGCGGCGAGTCCTGGTGCGAAGAATTGAAGGCCTGAACTCAAACTCGGCAAAAGGCTAGGGAGCATGAGCACCGCAGCCCCAATCAAGAGTGAATTTGGTGTTCCAGATTTTCCCTGGCCCTTAGTATGGCCATTTTGCAGTTCTTTATTCACTCCATCATTACTTGAAGCATATCAATCTTTCAGGGCATGGCCTGAGGTGAATGGAATAAGGGCCATTATCCGAGCCTTTTTGACTGCGTTAGTGAGCCTGCGTTGATGTTTGGCACAAGTTCCAGTAACCCTTCTGGGCAGGATCTTTCCACGTTCGGTTATAAAATGTTTCAGTAGATCCGCATCCTTGAAGTCAAGCACAATGGATTTGTCTGCACAAAAACGGCATATCTTCCTGCGAACGTAAATTCTACGGCGTCTGTATCTGTTTTGCGGGCGCTGCATCTATTCCTCCTTTCCCTCGCTGCTTTCAGACGAAGACTCTTCGCTCTGGTCTTTCTTTTCTTCTTTTTGGGCATACTTCTTGGCCGCTTCTTCCAGGTTGAATTCGTCATCCAGTTTGGTGGTTATAAATTTCATCACCCTTTCATCCAGCCTGAAATTCCTTGTAAGCTCCTGGATGGTATGGCCCTTTGCCCCAAAATCAATCACCACATAATAACCATGTGTCTGTTTTTGTACTTTGTAAGCAAGTTTTTTTAATGGCCATTTGTCAATGTTGACTATTTGGCCACTGTCTTTTGTGATGATATTGGAGAATTTTTCAACAGCGTCATCCCGGTCCTCGGTACTGAGCTCGGGATGGAGAAGGAACATGGTTTCGTAATGGCGCAATTTCATACTATGTGCCCCCTTTCGGTCTTTTCTCTGGCCCTGGCGTTCCAAACCAGGGCAAGGAGGAGTTAAAACACGTTTCTTTAACTCAAAAGGATGCAATGAGTCAAGGGAAATATGGGCTAAGGACAACTGTTCATGGCAAAATTTTGGCGATTTTGTTTGTGGACAGGGCAACTTATCGAGGACTCAAAAAGAGGTAATGCATACTCCACCCTCTTGTCACGAGACGTAAGGGTACCTATTTTCCTGAAAAAGGGGTGCTCCCTGGAGGTTAGACGGCCCCCATCCTTAACCCTATATCCAGTCAGATGGTTTTTTTGATTTTTTCAAGAGATCTTTACTGGCAGGGAAGAACGCCAGTTTCATATCAGCAAAGGAAGGAAGATTATGCCTGTAATCAAGATAACGGTTGCCAAGGATTTGAGGAGTCTGAGGCGGGACTTCCATCAAATGATAGATGAAATTTTCAGGATGCCGCATTCCTCATTGTTACCTGGCATGGCCTGGATGCCAGCCATGGATATCTATGAAGACGATAAGTTCATATATGTGGTTGCAGATTTGGCAGGAGTGGAAGCTGACACACTGGAGCTTGCCATGGAAGGTCAGTTTTTGAGGGTGGCAGGGAATAGGAAACCTCCAGTGGCCACCAGGAGTAAGAGATTTTTTCAAATGGAAGTGGAATACGGGCCCTTCGAAAGGGTGATAAGGATACCCATTTCAGTTGCATCAGAAGAGGTAGAGGCCCGGTTGGAAAATGGCCTTTTGTTGGTCCGGCTTGGCAAGGAAAGGCCGGAAAAGGTGACCATAAAGGTCAAGTAAAGAAAAGGCAAAAGAACAACAGACCACTTTGGATGCAGGAGTAGTTATGGATATAAAGAATGGAATAGAGATAAAGGACAAGGCTGAACAGATAGGTCAGCCCAATACGATCAGGGAGCTACCTGTGCTTCCCAGTAAGGACGTGGTGCTCTTTCCCCACATGGTCGTGCCATGGATCGTTGAGCCGCCGCATCTGGTCAAGATGATAGACGATGCGCTTGCCGCCGACAGGACCATTGCTGTGGTTTCGATTGATGGTCCAGTGGAAAACGAAGAGGAACTGCCTGAAAAATTGCACCAGATGGGAACAATGGGTCTCATCCTCAGGATGGCAAAAAATGAGGAGGGGCATGCGCGTCTGGTAGTTCAAGGAGTTACGAGAGTTCGGATAAAGGAGATAACTTCCACCACGCCCTATATCAAAGCAAAGGTTGAATCCGTACAAGATCAGGTAACACAAAGCGTGGCTCTGGAAGCCATGATCGTAAACGTACGCCAGGTGTTTTCAAAGGTCCTGGAGCTTTCTCCCAACCTGCCTAGCGAGCTAAAGGCAGTGATAATGAATGTGGACGACCCTGGGGTGCTTGCTGATATAGTAATAAGCCATCTCAATATACCTCTGGCCCAGAAGCAGGAGATCTTGGATGAGCTCGATGTCATGGCGAGGCTCAACAAGGCTCTTAGGATATTGTCTGAGCAGCTGGAGATACTGGAGCTAGGCCATAAGATCCAAAGCCAGGTCAGGGACCAGGTGGACAAGACCCAAAGGGAATATTTCCTCAGAGAACAGCTCAAGGCGATCAAGAAGGAGCTTGGTGAGGGCGAGGAGCACCCTGATGAGATAGAAGAACTTAGGCAGAAGCTCAAGGACAAGGATCTGCCAGAGGAAGCGAGAAAAGAGGCGGAAAGGGAGCTTGAGCGTCTTTCCCGCATGCATCCATCGTCTTCGGAATATACAGTTTCCAGGACCTATCTGGATTGGATCCTGGAGCTTCCCTGGCATGAATCCACCGAAGACCATCTCGATCTGGACGAAGCCCAGAGGATTCTGGATGAAGACCATTACGATCTTGAAAAGATAAAAAAACGCATCATTGAGTTTTTGGCTGTGAGAAAGCTCAAGCCCGATGCAAAAGGCACTATACTTTGTTTTGCAGGGCCTCCAGGCACTGGCAAGACCTCTTTGGGCAGGAGTATCGCCAGGGCCATGGGCAGAAAGTTTCATAGGATCGCCCTTGGCGGTGTAAGGGACGAGGCAGAGATCAGGGGCCACAGGCGCACTTACGTGGGGGCAATGCCTGGCAGGATAATACAAGGCCTTAGAAAGGTAGGTGTGAACAATCCGGTTATGATGTTGGATGAGGTAGACAAGATAGGTTCAGATTTCAGGGGAGATCCAGCCTCTGCTCTTCTGGAAGTCTTGGACCCAGAGCAAAATTCCAGGTTCACTGACCATTACCTGGGCGTTGAATTCGATCTCTCCAAGGTGATCTTCATCGCTACTGCAAATATCCTGGATACCATTCCTGCCCCCCTTCTCGACAGGATGGAGGTGTTGGAGCTTTCTGGCTACACCTTGGAGGAAAAGGTGGAAATTGCCAAGAGGTATCTCATCCCCAGGCAGCTCGAAGCCCATGGCCTCACTAGAAAGGATCTGGTCATAGAGAAGAGGGCACTCGTAAAGATAATAGGTGAGTATACCAGAGAGGCTGGGGTGCGTAACTTGGAGCGGCAGATTGGCTCCATATGTAGGGCAGTGGCAAGGCAAGTGGCAACAGGCCATGAGGGGAAGATTGTTATTAAGGTGAGAAATCTGGAAGAATATCTTGGCAAACCAAAATTCATTTCCGATATCGCAGAGCGTACCTCAGTGCCAGGGGTGGCCACAGGTCTTGCCTGGACACCTTCTGGAGGCGACATCCTTTTCATAGAGGCCACAAGAATGCCTGGTTCTGGCAAACTGACCCTTACCGGTCAGCTTGGGGATGTCATGAAGGAATCTGCCCAGACCGCCCTTAGCTATGTACGTTCAAAGGCCTGTGAGTTCAATATACCTCAGGAGGTGTTTAAGAGCGAGGATGTCCATATCCATGTACCTGCTGGTGCAATACCAAAAGACGGCCCTTCAGCAGGTATAACTATCGCTATAGCACTTATTTCCCTCTTCACTGACAAGCCTGTAAGGCCTGATGTGGCCATGACAGGAGAAATCACACTCCGGGGCCTGATCTTGCCAGTAGGAGGTGTCAAGGAGAAGATCCTTGCTGCACACAGGGCAAAGATCAAGGAGGTGATCTTGCCAAAGAGAAATGCCAACGATCTGGATGAAATTCCTCAACAGGTCAGGGAGGCCATGAAGTTTCATCTGGTATCTAAGTTGGACGAGGCGATACGAGTTGTGTTCAAAAGAAGAAGAAAAGGCAAAAAGGGCACAAGCAGGAGTTGCAAAAGACCTGTGGCAAAGACTTGAACATATTCAGCCAAATTGGATAATCACAGTTGCAAATTATTCAATAAATATTAAAATAGGTAATAGTATCAATGGAATAGCCTGATTGATGTGACAACGTAAAGTGCAATTTTTATCAAAATGTGGTTTTTCGATTGCACTTTTTTATTTGCTGACAAATAGGTCCATCTTCATAAGAGAAAGGCGTGGGTTTTCGCCCTTTTCTTGCCAGGCACTGCAGGTATCTGTCTTAGAAGGTAGGGAGCATGTTGAGGATGTTCGGCAACCTCGGCAAATTCTAGGAGAAACCTGTGTCTTTTGGCAATTTTTAAAAATCTTAATAACCTTATAGTATCATTTTTTGTGCTATTCTAAGTGCCTTTGAACACAGGTTCTCAGGATTTGCCTGTCTTGCTGTGGCTAGGGAGTAAAAAGTGGTGGTTCAATTTTTACGGCGTTTCGATTTTTCGCCGAAAAGTTAGTCAAAAGGAGGGACATAATGCTACGTGGGACAAAATTGACTTGTTTGCGGACTGCTTGTCTGGCTGTGTGCCTTTTCGTTTTCTCAGTGTGCTACGTCAATGCGGCGGCCATTTACATGACCGTATCAGATTGTGTAGGCAATATCACTTCTGGAGACGTAGTACAATCTTGGTTAGGAGACGGTTATTGTGACGACGGCACCTATGGCCTTGATCTGAACTGTGCCGAGTTCAATTACGACAATGGAGATTGTTTAGGCAGCGGTGGAGTTCAGGCGACCGCCATGGACTGTGTGGGTAACATCACGTCCTTGTCCCAGATCCAGGCATGGCTGGGAGACGGCTACTGTGACGACGGCACCTATGGCCTCGTATTGAACTGTGCCGAGTATAACTATGACTATGGCGACTGCGGTGTCGCTACAGGTGGTGCCGGCTCTAACACGGCTGTCATGGACTGTGTGGGTAACATCACGTCAATGGCTCAGATCCAGGCATGGCTGGGAGACGGTTATTGTGACGATGGCACCTATGGTCTCGTATTGAACTGTCCCCAGTACAACTATGACTATGGCGACTGCAGCTATGGTGGAAGTATGTCGATCTATCCGGGAAATTCTTGCGGAGTCGATGGGGTCTATGATTGCAACAACAATTGTGTGAGTGTGGGCGATGTCATGGGAATAATGAGTGATGGATGGTGTGACTCTGGAACATACAATATCAATCTGGATTGTCCCCAGTTCAATTATGAAGGCGGAGATTGCAATTACATCCTTTACTGAAGAAGATCGCTTATCTTGACACGAAAGAAGGAGAGGACCGCGCAATGGCAAAAAATAGCAGAAAATACCTAATCCCCCTTTTGGGGTTCTTGGCTTGTGCCTTAGCATGTTGTACCAGTGCCTATGGGTTTGATAGCAAATCAGGCTGGTGGTATAACCCGAGTAAGGATGGTACGGGTGTGTCTGTGGAAATCCAAGGCAATATGGCATTTGTTGCCATGTTTACATATTATGATGACTCCAGGCTTCCTGTATGGCTGACGGCTTATGGGCCTATAGATACGAGCATTCAGGATCGTCAGGGCCAGGCAGATGTCTTTTCAGGCACATTGGATTATTGGACCGGCTGGCCTCTTGGCTCCCCCTATTATGCACCTACGAGTTACAGGATGGGGAACATGACCATTGTCTTCAATTCTTCGGACGATGCAGAGCTCACCTATACAATCGAGGGGTTTACCTCTGTTCAAGGTGATAAAAAGAAAAAGGAGAAAACCCAACAGGTATTTAAAGAGCATCTTTCCAAATTCATGGAAGACGTTTCGCCTGGAAGCCTTGACTCAAGGGATATAAATGGCTGGTGGTATGACCCAAGTTACAATGGCATGGGTTTCTTTATGGAAGCCCGGGGAGGGACTGTTTTCATGACATGGTATCATTACCGTTCCGATGGCTTGCCTTGGTGGTGGACGTGTGCAGGTGCAATGGGCCCGTCAGACAACCAGTTCTCCTGCGATTTGATGGAATGGCAAGGGGGGTCAAGTATTGGTGCTGACGAGTACCATAAGCCCCACGCCACTGCAGTAGGTTCAGCAACTTTTACTTTGAATGCCGATGGTACAGCACTCCTTGATTGGTCTGGCACCCAATTTCACCTCCAGAGATTTAAGTTCAATTAAAAAGCCGTAAAAAACAAATAGCTTCCTTCAGATAAAGGCCCCTTTTCGGGGCCTTTTTATTTTGAAACAAAATCATAGAGAAGACCTTTTAAAAAGGCGTTTTTTTTGTTAAGTATGTTTCGTTTTGAAACAAAACTAGCGGAAACTATTTGAAAAGATGTTCACAAATTTCAGGAGGTGCCCATGCCAGAAAAAGATTCAAGCTGCCTTTCATCTGAGAAAAGAGAGGATGTTTGGGCCATCATACTCGCCTTGATTGTCCTGTTATTTTCAATCATTGCCCCTGATCTGGTGCACGATATCTTCAAAAAATATCTTTTCATAATTTAATACCTTGGGAGGAATCCAGATGTCGTTAATTCGTTCTATGGTTACGCCCGATTGGCAGAAATTCATTCCTGGACTTCTTCTATGCGCAGTCTTTGCCTTCGTGGTCATGAACGTTCACCATATGCTGGCCACATATCACAAGGCCGACGCAGCTTCAGTCAAGATCCCAAAGATTGAGCAAAAGATCGCCATCTTGCAGGGGCAAGGTGCGCCTGCTCAAAAGATTCATGTGTTGGAACAAAAGCTGCGTCAATATCAAAAGGCCCTTGGGAAGGTCAATGGAAGGGTAGGGCAAAGGTGGAAGTGGGCGACGTTTCTCTATGAAACCTGTCAGTTCAAGTATGTGGCCATGCTTCTGATAGGAGGGATCATCATTAGAAACACCATAGGTATTCCAAAGCTCTTTCTGCCAGGAATAGGTATAGCCAGGCCCCTGATAAAGCCAGGTATCATAATCCTTGGGGTTCATTATGTGTGGTCCGACGTGGTTAAGGTTGGAGGTACAGGCCTTGTGCTGACGGCATTTTTCATTTTTGGAACAGCACTTACCGTCATGTACATCTGCAGGAAAAAGGGTGTTTCAGATGGCCTTGGAGGAATCATGGGGGCTGGTACCGGAGTATGCGGCGTAAGTGCCATAATAGCTACTGCACCGGTAGTGAAGGCAAAGCCTTTGGAAATGGCTTATGCTATTGGCACGATACTTCTTTTTGGCACATTGATGCTGTTTGTAATGCCCTATCTTGGCCAGTGGATGCATGTATCACAGCCTCAGTTTGGTGCCTGGGCAGCCATTGCCATTCTGAATACGGCTCAACTCATAGCTGCTGCAGAATGGTATGGTGACGAAGCAAGAAATACGGCAGTACTCATAAATGCGGCCAGGATCATGCTGATTCCTTTTATCGTCATGTACACCGTTTGGTTCTATGGTCTCAAGGACGTGAACAAAGAATCCACTGGTGTGTGGAATACGATAAAAAATAAATTTCCTGTGTTTATCTTAGGCTTTTTTGCCCTGGTGCTTTTGAATAGCCTGGATATACCAGCTCTTGGAGGCCCTAAGGAAGCTGGAACACCCTTTTGGGCCATGAATGCAGTTTACAAGTGGTTTTTCGCCCTGGGTTTTGCAGGAATTGGTTTATCCATAAGTATAGACGATATGAAAAAAAGCGGCGGCCTTGCCTTCTTGATAGGTTCGGGTGCTGCAACCGCCAAGATGATTTTGGGCCTTATTGCGGTCTTGTTGATAGGAACGGAGCTCCTTAAGGTGACTGGCGGCCACTAATGCCTTTTTAAGCCAAATGGGCGCATGTTTCGTCCAAAAACTTGCGCCCTCAATTGTACCCATGTTTAAAAGTTTACTCCTTGCCACCGATGGACAAGACCACACATCAAGAGCGATCCAGGCCTGTCTCCAAATGGCCAAGAGGTTTCATTCCTCTGTTACGGCCATCCACGTCATAGATCCTTATCTCAAACAGTTTTATAACGAAATTTACGCCCAGGGAAGACGCGAATATCTACTGCATGTGGATGAATGTCTTGAGACAGAAGCAGCCAAGATAGAAAAGGATTTAAAAAACTTATTTGAATGCGAGGTGTCTGCCTTTTCCTTCATAAAGGTTTACGGCGAACCAGAAGGAGAGATACTCAAGGAGATGGAAAAAGGCAGCTACGACATGCTCATCACTGGCGGAAAGGTATTGTCTGGTATCAAGAAAATCACTTCATGGAACCTGCCTTCACGCCTTGAGGCAAGGAGTCCAGGAGTACCTGTGCTTATTTGTAGGATGTGATAGTCAGGTATCCCTTTCTCCCCTGATTTTCCTTCATCTTCTACGGCCTTTTCAAACCATTCTATTATCCTTTGCCCCTTTTGTCCTTTTTATGGCATGACCAATGCAGTCAACCCAGTACATCCATAAGGTTTGAAGATTGTCGACAATATTTTATTAGGATTGCTGCAAAAAGGAGACGAATATGGGGAAGACTTTTTTCAGACATGGTTCTTTCTTGAGGGTAGTGGTGGTCTTATGCCTGTTTGTTTCGCCTCATGTTTCAGAGGCTTTTGTCTACGAAGTTGGACCAGGACAGCCTTTGGCAAATATTGGGGATGTTCCTTGGGAAAGCCTGTCTCCAGGTGACAGCGTATTTATTCATTACAGGAGTCAGCCCTACCATGAAAAGTGGGTCATAGACAGGTCGGGCACGGCATCCAATCCCATAATAGTTAAAGGCATACCAGGGCCCCAGGGCCAGCTTCCCATCATTGATGGAAGTGGTGCTGTCACGAGGCAGAAGCTCGATTTCTGGTCTGAGGAACGCGGGATAATAAATATTGGCGGTTCCAATACACCTAATCAGATACCAGCATATATAATCATTGAAGGGCTTGATATCAGAAATGGCCGTCCGCCTTATTGGTTCAGGGACGATCATGGTAAGCTGAAATATTATTCAAAAAATGCCACCTCTATCTATGTGATAGAAGGCGAACATATCACCATAAGGAATTGTATTCTCCATGATTGTGGCAACGGTTTTTTCGCCTGCCATGCGTCTGGGGCCATCTTGGTAGAAGGCTGCTATATATACGACAATGGCATAGAGGGAAGTTATTATCAGCACAACAATTATACAGAGGCCAAAGGCATCACGTTCCAATTTAACCACTTTGGCCCTTTGCGTTCAGGCTGTGGTGGCAACAATCTCAAAGATAGGTCTGCAGGCACCATCATCAGGTATAACTGGATAGAAGGCGGGAATAGGCAGCTGGACCTTGTGGACTCTGGTTATAGTGAGCTTGTAAGCCTTCCTTCCTACAGGAAGACATACGTATACGGAAACATCCTCATCGAGAGGAGCGATGAAGGAAATAGCCAGATCGTACATTATGGTGGTGATAGTGGAGAAACATGGCGATACAGAAAGGGAACCCTTTATTTCTATAACAATACGGTAATTTCCCGGAGAAATGGTAATACCACACTTATGAGGCTTTCAAGCCAGGATGAAAGATGCTGGGCTGCCAACAACATCCTGTATGTCACAGCACCTGGATATAAGTTGGCCCTCCTTAACCGGGATGGTAGCCTGACGCTACAGAATAATTGGATCAAGGCTGGCTGGACCGCTTCACACGAGGGTACAGCGTTTAGGGGAACCATTCTTGATCAGGGTGGAAATCTGCAGGGGGACGAACCTGGATTCAAGGATTTTTCTTCAGAAGACTATCGTCTCAATGCTGGTTCCATCTGTATTGACAAGGGTGAGGAACTTCCAAGTTTTATCCCTATGGAATTAAGAGTCTTGGAGGAGTATGTGAAGCACCAGGGCAAAAGGGCAAGGGATGCAAATAACAACATCGACATAGGGGCCTTTGAATATGGTCTCGGCTCATCTTCCAATCATGCACCAGTGATCTTGTCCTTTCAGGTGGATAAAAACGTAGTGGATAATCCAAGGAGTCTCATACGATTTTCCGGGTCTGTTTCAGACCCAGATGGTGACAGTCTGTCCTACCTGCTTGATTTTGGAGACGGGACCAAGGCCACCGTCCTGCCAGTAGAACATTTCTATGTGCTAAAAGGAAATTATCAGGCCGTCTTGACGGTCCGTGACGGAAAAGGCGGAAGTGACACGGCTTCTGTTTCCATCACGGTGAATGACAAGATTCCCGCAACGCCGGAAGACGTGCAAGGCGAGGTTGCGAAATAAAAAAGAAGCAGGGGAACATGATTCCATGCCTAGCGCTTTTGAGTTGGGCATGGAAATTCCCCGTTAAGGTTCATTTGCAATACTTCTTAGCCTTTCACCATATCGTTTCTTGAGGTGCTTGAGGTATTCTGGATCAACAGGCCCTTTCCACGACTTTATCTTGAAAAAACGTTTGGGTATGGTGATGGAATCTGGGTCGAAACCAGTGTCGAAACGGGTTTTCCAGCGAAGCTTTCTGATATTGAGAGCTACTGCATTTACATTTGCGGCTAGTTTCTTATATCCCAAGACATGGAGGCATTCCGCAAGCACAGGGGGTGTGTAAACACCTCTTGCAAAGAGACAAGCAACCATGGACGTGAGAAATGTCCTTGGCGCTTCGTCATTTATGAGGAACTCTACCATCTTGTCTATATCCCGTTCGGCATGTTTCTGTTCGTAGGAATAGGCTCCTGTATCCAAATGGGAATGTCTGAATCCAAGGGACTGTGCAGTGAAAAAGAGCTCTCCTGTTGCATATCCTGCCATTTCTTGCCCTAATACACAGGCAAATTCTTGTCCTCCGTATCTTTCTGCAGCCTTGATGGTGCCTTGACCAAGCAGCTGATAGAATTCATTGGCAGCCGTGCCTAGATAAAAGGCAGCCTTTTTATAGGCCTCTGTGTCGCCAAAATTCAACTTCACTATGGTTTGCTCAGGCCCAATTAGGCCCCTTTGGGTAGCCTCAGTAGCCCAAGCAAGCGCTACACCTCCAGACATCACATCAAGACCAACCCGTTCTATCACATCCATAATGGACAGTACAGAAAAGCAACTGGTGACCCCCAGCATGCTGCCTGTGGCAAAGATGGGTTCGTAATCATAGGCAACCTGGCGATAGAGATAACGGTTGTCTTCCATGAATTTCTCTCTTATGAAACCCACATGTATACACCCCACAGGACATCCGGCACATGCTATGTTTCGCAAAAGGGCATCCTTTGCAAAACGCTCTCCTGAGATATTCTGGGCAGCGGGATCACTGGTTGCCTGGAGGTTTCGCCAAGGCAGGGACTCGAGTTTATTCAGGCTCATTATGTTGGCAGGCGTACCAAGATCGTGGTATTTTTTCATCATACCCTTGCCAGTCACCTGCTCGAACACCGTCTTATAGAGTGGAGCATATTGCTTTGATTCAGGCCGATCAAAGATTGCATCGCCGTTTATGACAATGGCTTTGAGGTTCTTGGACCCCATGACAGCGCCTCCACCCAAACGCCCAAAATGGCGGTATGTATCTGCATTTATGCCAGCCATGGCCAGCAGGTTTTCTCCTGCCTGGCCGATCCTGAGAATGCTTCTGTGGCCAGAGGCTGTTTTGAACATGTTACGAAGGATCTTGCCTGATCGAAGCACGTCTTTGCCCCACAAAAAACCCACTGGCCTTATCTCAAGGCTTCTGGAGCCTACTGCGAGACAACAAGGTTCACTTGCCCTGCCAGTTACCACAAGGGCGTCCAAGCCAGCAAAGGCGAGCGCAAGGGCCGAACGACCTCCTGCATGGCTTTCGGTATATTGGTCATGGTATGGAGACTTGAATGAACAAACCGTTTTGCTCATCAAAGGGAAAAAACCGGTAAGGGGGCCTACTGCGAGGGTCAAGGGCTGTTCTGGGTGGTTCCAGGGCCTGTCAATATGCCCAAACTTATTGAAGACGAGTGCAGCTAGCCCGCTTCCACCTGCCAGCTCATCCCTGCCTTCAAGCCTGACTATTTCCGCCTTGCGGTTGGACAGGTCGACCTTCATTACCTTGAAATGGTCTCTCATGATTCTGGTCTCCCTGCAAAAGAATTCTCTTGGCCTTGATCTGTTTCTTTTTCTATGAGTTCAAGGCAACTATGGGGGCAGAATTTCACGCACCTGCCACAGTGCAGGCAGACAAAGGGCATGCCTGTATCATCCAAGAAGATTGCATTTACAGGGCATACTGCCGCACACTTCCCACATCTTATACAGGCCTCTTTGTGAAATTTCACCCCGCCGCCCTTGCGCGGCATAAATGCTCCTGTGGGGCAAACGAGGACGCAAGGAGCTGGATCGCAAGCAAGGCACACGGTCGCTTCAAAGCCAGTGGAAAGCCCTCCAGAACTGTGGATTCTGATGCCTGAAGTGTCCCAGGATATATGTTTGTAAACCAATCGTGCACAGGCAAGGGAACATATATGACATCCTATGCACCGTTCAATCTTTGTGGCAGCAAGAATTTTCATTATTTAAGATCCATTAGCATTTTTGACTGCGTAAAGTTTTATGATGGTAGCAGCCCCAGGCAGTAATAAGCCAGTGATCATCTATGGATGAACTAGGCGGAGCCTGTCTTAACAAACAGCACAGTACAGCAACACATATTAATGCTACCCATCGAGGTTGAAAAGCATTTTTGATCTGGGGACATCGCACCTTGTGACGGACTAAGGGAGCAAGCATAAATTTATATCAAAATGACCAAAACATGGTATCATTTGTCATGTATGCACAGAAAGCTCATTTTGCCAAAATGGAGAATCTGATAAGTGGGTGAAAGTCGGGACACAGTCTCTTCGGAACTTAAGAGGGCCAGGATACGGGCTGCTTTATCAGTGGCGATCAATCTCTTTTTATCCCTGGTAAAGGGTTATTACGGTATAATCTCCAGCAGCCAGGCGCTTTTGAGCGATGCCATCCATTCGGCCACAGACGTAATAAGTTCCCTTGCTGCATTGATAGGGATCTGGGTTGCTGGCAAGAAGCATCCTTCCTTTCCATACGGTCTGTATAAGGCAGAAACATTAGCTACCCTGATTAGCTCCATAGCCATCTTGTTGGCTGGTTATGAGATAGCCAGGCGCGCACTCCTTGGGCCACCAGTAAGGCCGGATGTGGCTCTGGCACTTCCCGTCACCGTATTCTGCCTGGTCATATCGCTGGGTTTTGGCCTTTTGCAGGTCAAGGCTGGCAAAAGGCTTGGCTCTCCTGCCCTTGTGGCTGATGGAAGGGATTATCTTGCAGACAGTTTATCTACAGGCATTGTCATTCTTGGGCTTGCGGCAAACTACTTTGGACTGAACGTGGATAGATGGGCTGCTGCCCTAGTGGCTGTCTTTGTCTTCCGCGCAGGCGGGGCACTATTGGTTGATGCTATTCGGGAACTGCTCGACGCATCCATGGATAGGGAGACAGAAAGACAGATTATCGAGCTTGTGGAATCAGATCCTGCTGTCATAAGGGTTAAAAAGACCCTCAGCAGGACTGCAGGGGGACGTTACATCGTAGATATGGACATAGTGGTGAAAACAAAGTCGGATCTCGCTGCCGACAAGGTGGCAGACAGGCTCGAAACAGAAATAGTAAAGAAATTTCCCAGGGTTGTGATGGCGAGAATCAGACCCCATTTTGAACAATCGGAGCAATTTGTCAGGATCACTCCAGTGGCAACGCCCAATGGCGAAGTGGCTGAACACTTCGCCAGGGCGCCATGGTTCCTTGTGGAGCACTTGGACCCTGCCACTCGGAGGATCAAGGAACGCAAGCTTATTGAAAACCCCTACAAGGATGTAGAGAGAAAGAGGGGTTTCCTCGTGGGTAAATGGCTCCTGTCCTTTAAACCAGACCAGGTAATCCTTGCCAAATCACATGGGGGCACCGCCGAGGCCCTGTTGAAGGAAGCTGGAGTCCAGATAGTCACCACTGGGGAAGAGGCGGAAAAAACCCGTGTCGACTCGTCAGGATAAGGGTGTATGAGCTATGCGGTGAAGATTTCCAAGACCTCGTAAGTCTTGGTGCCTGACGGTGATTGGAATTCCACTTCGTCTCCTTCCTCCTTGCCCAAAAGGGCCCGCCCAAGAGGGGACATTATGGATATCTTACCCTGTTTTATATCCGATTCGTCTGGACCCACCAACTGATATACCACTTCTTCACCTGTATCCACGTTTTCTAACCGTACCTTGACGCCGAAAACGACCCTGTCACAAGATTGTGTCGTGCAGTCTATGACCTCAGCTGAGGCAAGCTTGCTGTTAAGGTACTGGATTCTGGCCTCAAGCTGCCCCTGCCTTTCCTTTGCCGCGTGGTATTCGGCGTTTTCAGAAAGGTCACCATGTGCTCTCGCCTCTTCTATTGCTTTGATTACCTGGTAACGCTCCACACGTTCCAGGTGCTCCAGTTCATTTTTCAGCCGTTCATATCCTTCTGGTGTAAAAGGTGTACGCTCCATCCTAAGTTCCTTAAAGATCGAAGTTTTTGTTCATTAAAAAAGACCGCCATGCAAAAACAGGCAGTCTTCATCAATAAACTTATCAACATGAAAAAAATACCAGAAACAAGAGGAATTTCAAGCAAAACTTTGAATTTTAGCAACCAAACAGCCAAAGTGCTCATGAAAAATACAGGTCATCCATGCCATTGTTCACGCGCAAGATTCCCAAGTTGGACAAGGCAGTAAGATGGCATTTGCAATATCAATGAAGCCCTTGTCCCAGGTCTATTCTTTGGAGGTGTAGTTAATTGCCTACAGAATCTTATTTGGCTGCAGTGATATTGGCATCCTCTATAATAACTGGATAGAAATAACCTGCGCCTATATCCTTGTTTGTATGGAGTGTGCCCTTAATCAAGACAATTGCCCCCACCTGTGGCGCAGAATGGGTTGTTACAGTGAGGTCGAAATCCTTGCCCTTGACCGAGCCCGTGCCATCCTGCACATGAATCCAGTTCTTGCCTAGGATGTTCTTTGAAACCTTCACAACCTGAGCCTTGATAATCACTTCCTTACCGTCGAGTTCCTTGGCCATTTTATAGGCCTTTTCAACTGTTATGGCATTTCGGCCATGAGCCGGAGTTACATGGATATCCCTCTTGGCAAGCCTCGGAGAGCCGCTATGGGCCTTTTCCATGGTCTGGCCAGCAGGACTGTTACTGCCCATTTCCTGTCCCGATGCAGGGCCCTGAGAGAATATTATGGTATCAAAGGTGCGGTTGAGGCTGTTGCTGTGGAAATTTCTCATTGTGTCACCTGGCAGCAGCATGACTTCTTCTCCTACAGCAACCTTCATTTCAGGCACAGCGACCCAGAAGTCCTTTCCTTCAAACTCCAGAAGCATGTATGTATAACCGCCACTGTTCATGGTTTCCTTAACCTTGCCGTATATGTAGCCAGTGTCAGTGGGCTTTTCAGGGGCCTGGTGAACTGTCTTGGCCTTTGAAGAAGGCGCTTCTTCCCTCTTCGTTTTGTTCTGACAACCCTGAAGGCAGAGGATAGTGAAAAGCAGACAAAGAAAAATTGTTAATGAAACAGAAATACTTTTTTTCATGATCTCATTTCTCTCCAGTAAGATGTTTATTATCAATATCTTTTCATTTCAATGTAACCAGGGTTGCTCCCCAGTGTCCAGCATCGTGAGTTGCAATCTTGAATCCATCTACCAGGTCACAACGTTTGAGTATGGCGTGGACCGATTTTCTGAGAATTCCCTTGCCTTTTCCATGGATTATCCTCACCTCCATGATGCCTGATCTTTTGCAAGCTTCAAGATACTCAGGTATCAACGACTTGATCTCACGTGGTCTAAAGGTGTGGAGATCCAGGGTTCCATCGATCGAAATTTTTACCGGTCTATCTTGTGGTTCCATAATCGTGGCCAACAATTTGCACCTGATATTTCACAAATATTGTTGAAAAATCTATATGGATTAATATACCTATTTTTGTATTTTTTTTAAGATGGAAAATGACAAATCTAACCACTGGGGGAGTCGTTGAAGATGGAGGTGCAAAAGAGCCTTAGTGCTCAATAGCAGGAGACAGCGCCATGAGGCAGTACGTAGTGGATGAATTGCGAAAAAATGAACTCGAGCGGGTAGAACAGTATCTCAAAAATCATTGTGAGGCTGCTGGGGTCAACAGGCTTTACTGGCTCAAGATCCCAGACGAACTCTTGTCTGATATTCAAGCAGAGCACAAGGATTGCGCCCCATTTTGTATTGGTATCGAGATTACCGACGATTCAGTTGTTTTTGAAATGCTGGTCAGGAGCAGACAGAAGCTCAGGTGCAGTTGTATCTCCTATGCATCTGAACAACAGCGTGGATTCATCTTGAATTTTGCAGACAGGCTGGTGAAGGAGACGGAAATTGGGGCCTGAAAGGATTGGACAATGCTTCAACTCAATATAGATTGTGAAGGGCCTATAACCCAAAATGACAATGCATTTGAACTGTGTGAAAAGTTCATTCCCAATGGAGGGAAATTTTTTGCCATTGTGAGCAAATATGACGATTTCTTGGCAGATGTTGAGAAGAGGCCTGGTTACAAAGCTGGAGACACATTAAAGCTTGTGTTGCCGTTTCTGAAGGCCTTCGGGGTCGACAACAAGATAATGGAAGAGTTTTCTCGTCAGACCCTTATGATGCTTCCCGGTACGGAACTCATGTTGCCAGAAGTAAACAGGATGCTTCCAAGCTTTATTATCAGCACAAGTTACAGGCCTTATCTCAAGGCACTTTGTGATGCCACAGGTTTTCCAATGGATAACGTCTTCTGTACAGATGTGAACCTTGACATATATGTGCTTGACACAGATGAGGAGACCTATCTCAGACAAACAGCAGGGGAGATAGCCGGAATGGATATGATCCAATGGCCTGATACTGCCTCGGATATAGCAGATGTACCCCTGGAACACAGAAAGGCCATAGAAAGGCTGGACAAGATCTTTTGGGAGGAGATCTCAGCCATGAAGGCCGGGAAGATGTTTCAGGATGTCAATCCCGTTGGCGGAGCGGAAAAGGCAAGGGCTGTCCAGGAAAGTCTTCTTCGCACAGGCCTTGGGCTCAAGGATGTTTTATATGCAGGGGATAGTATAACCGACGTCCAGGCCTTAGAGCTTGTGGATTCAGGTGGGGGAGTGGCAGTTTCTTTTAACGGCAATAGATATGCCATAAGGGCTGCGCGCTGGGCAGTGCTTTCAAGCAGTACACTGGTCATAGCAGGTCTATGCAAGTTGCTCCTGGAAAAAGGTACAGATTTTTTGAAGGAACTACCTGTGAGTGGCAACGGTGAATTGGATACGGCTCTTCTTGTGCAAGAGATCAAGGATGCGGGTATAGGCGGCGATATTTCCGATGCCATGGATGAGTTGTTACATAAAGGACAGATTCAGATGTTCGATGTGAGTGTGGCCCCAATGGATATGCTCATTGAGCAGAGCGAGAGGATGCGTAAGGGTGTACGGGGGCATGGAATAGGGGAACTTGGCTGAAGTATCCATGAAAAAAAGGCCCAGTTTTACCAGGCTCATTCAAGTCTGGGGAATCATTCTTATCCTCGGTGTTGCCGTAAGTATCACGTTTGTGGACATTTCGCGGTCGTGGCACGATCTCAAACAGCGATCCAAAATGATGCGCCAAGGCTATATGGACCGTCAGAAAAGACTCATCAAAGAAGAAGTCGAGCGCGTTGTAGACCTCATATCGTGCCAAAGGGCCCAAAGGGAAAGAATAACCCGGGAAATGATCAAAAAAAGGGTTTTAGAGGCCTATAACATAGCCCAATACATATACGACAGAAACAAACTTAATAAGACCAGTGCTGAAATTCAACAGATGATCATAGATGCCCTGAGACCAATCCGGTTTGCAGGCGGCACAGGGTATTACTACATTACAGATACAGATGGCAATGCAGTGCTCAATGCAGGTAGGCCAGAACTAGAGGGGTTGCATTATTCACAGTTGGCGGATCCTGCTATTCGGGCGATCTGTAAAAGGATACTTGAGATTTCAAAGGGTTCTAAACAGGGCTTTTATGAATATTACTGGTTTAAGCCAGGAGAAACCCACAAAAAATACAAGAAGATATCCTTTTTCAAAAGATTCGAGCCCTTTCACTGGATCATTGGATCTGGTCTTTATGTTGACGATATCGACAGACAGATCAGGTCCGAGCTGCTTTCCATGATCAGTAAGATCAGGTTTGGCAAAGAAGGTTATATCTTCATTAACAGGTTCAATGGCGACGCCCTTGTATCAAATGGCAAGGTAATAGAGGGGCACAAGAAGCTGTGGGAAGTTTTCAACAAAGATCCGGAAAGGGTCAAGCGTCTTTTTCAGATTGAATACGACGCAGCTATGAAACCAGAAGGTGACTATATCCATTATGCCCACGTCAAGCTCACAGATGCCCATAAGAAAGCACCCAAGATATCCTACATATTCGGGTTGCCAGATCTGAAGTGGCTCGTGGGCGCTGGTGTGTATCTCGATGACATAGAAGCGGACGTCAATTTACTTCAAGAAAAATTGACCAGACAGATCCTTGTTAAGATAGCGATATTTTCACTTATCGCATTCGGGATTTCAGCAGTCTTTCTCCTCCTGTTGAACAGACTTAATAAAAAACTCCGGAACGATATCGTCCTGTTCATGAGGTTCTTTGATCAGGCTGCAAGCTCCAATGAGCCCATTGACCGTAGCAAGGTACAGTTTCAGGAGCTAGACCAAATAGCTAAGTGTGCCAACGAGATGATAGAAGATCGAAAGAAGATCGAAGAGGCGTTGCGGCAGAGCGAGTCAAAATTTAGGGACTTAGTAGAGGCATCCAGTGATCTCATCTGGGAATTCAAACTCGATGGGCAGATCCTGACGTATGTGAGCCCACAAGTCAAAGATATCCTGGGATATAGTCCTGAAGAGGTGATAGGAAAGTCAATCAAAAACTTTATGCCTCCCGAAGAGGCGGAACGTCTTCATGAGATCATTAATGAGTTGATGGAAAGTGCTGCTCCCATTTCCTCGCTTGAGCATATCTTGATTCACAAAGATGGTCATCATGTGATAGTGGAGACCAGTGGAAATCCCTTTTTTGACAAAGATGGCAACCTTGAAGGATACCGCGGGGTGGATAGAGATATAACGCGGCGCAAGAAGGCTGAAGAAGACCTCCAAAAGATGCAAAGATTGAAGAGCGTCGGGACCTTGGCAGGAGGGATAGCGCACGATTTCAATAACATATTGACAGGGGTTTTTGGAAATATAGAGGTGGCCAGGTTCAAAATGTCTCCTGGACACGAGGCATATCCATATATCTTAAAGGCGGGAAACGCCTTGGAAAGGGCCACCAACTTGACCAAACAGCTTCTTACATTTGCAAGGGGCGGTGATCCTGTGCTGGATACTGTGGATCTGAAGGAACTCCTCCAGAGTTGTGTGGCATTCAATCTTAGTGGCAGCAACGTAAGGGCCAATTTCAGGCTTCCACCCGGGCTTTGGCACATCAAGGCAGATAAGGGTCAGATAGATCAGGTGATTGCCAATCTCATCATCAATGCTAAGGACGCAATGCCAAAGGGAGGCAATCTGTATATAGAAGCAGAAAATATTGAAGATATCCAAGAAGATACGGCCCCTCACCTCAAGGGAGATTTTGTCAAAATTACTGTTAGAGACGAAGGAGTTGGGATCGATGAAGATCATATCAGCAGGATTTTTGATCCCTATTTCAGTACAAAGCAAACTGGAGCAGGGTTGGGGCTCGCCACGGTTCACAGCATAGTGAGAAAACACAAGGGCCACATCACTGTGGAATCGGTCTTGGGCCAAGGTACGACCTTTACCGTCTTTTTGCCCGCAGAAAGAACTTCCGAGGATCTTCCTGGTGAATCCGGTGAGTTTTTCGAGCCGGGATCTTCCGTGTATACTGCTGCGCGCATCCTGATTATGGATGATGAGCAGATGGTCAGAGATGTGTCGGCAGCAATGCTTGAAAGATTGGGATACGGTTTCGATTTTGCTGCAGACGGGCAGGAGGCATTGGAAAAGTACCGTTCATCCATTGAAGACGGAAGGCCCTTTGATGTGGTGATAATGGATTTGACCATCCCTGGTGGCATGGGAGGGCGTGAGGCTTCTGCAAAGCTTCTTGAGATGGACCCAAAGGCAAGGATCATCGTTTCGAGTGGGTATTCCACAGATCCAATAATGGCCAATTTCACCAAATATGGTTTTAAAGGCAGGCTTGTGAAGCCGTTTCGACTCGATGATTTGGAAGAGGTATTGAAACAGGTTTTAAAGGAGTGAGCCCTGGATCTTTGAACTGGCAGGGACGAAAAGAATAGGGCAGGGCAGCAAAAACGGTTCTTTCCGGCACATGGGTACCTATGCCGGAAGATGCCCAAAACCCCTAAGCCACCCTGCGCCCGTGATAGACAAGGCTTTTTTACACTCGCAGGGAATGCACCTTTGCCTGTGTTCCCTGCTCTGTACCAGAAGCCTGCAGAAGTTGACAAGCTGCATCAAGTAGAGATGCCACATCTATGCCTGCCTCCTTTCTGAGATTCTCCTGGCTGCCATGCTCGATGAATCTATCTGGAAGGCCCAATCGTCTTATATGGACATCACTTAAATGCCCATCTGCCAGTTCTTCCAATACGGCAGACCCAAAACCTCCCATTAATGCGTTTTCTTCAATGGTGATTATCTTGCCTGTGCGCTTGGCCACCTCTTTGACGATCTCTGAGTCTATGGGTTTTACAAATCTCATGTTCACGACTGTTGTTTTAATCCCCTGTTTCTGTAGTTCGTCTGCGGCCTGCAATGCCGTGTGAACATGATGTCCAATGGCAAGTATCGCGAGATCCTCACCTTCCCTCTCAACAGATGCCTTTCCTATTGGCAATGTGCTCAACTGCCAGTCGAGGCTTACACCCACTCCTGTTCCTCTGGGATAGCGGACCGCGATGGGGCCATCGTGCTTTATGGCCGTATACAGCATGTGCTGCAATTCGTTTTCATCCCTGGGAGACATTACAACCATGTTGGGTATCATTCTGAGGAAAGACAAATCAAATACTCCATGATGTGTAGGGCCATCGTCTCCCACGAGGCCGCCCCTGTCCAGGGCAAAGACGACATGTAAATTGGAAAGGCATACATCATGGATTATCTGATCAAAGGCACGCTGGAGGAACGTGGAGTAAATGGCTACCACTGGGATCATGCCTTCCAGTGCAAGTCCAGCTGCAAATGTCACTGCATGCTGTTCAGCAATTCCCACATCAAAGAATCTGTCTGGCAGGGCTTCCTGTAACTGTTTCAGCCCAGTGCCTGCAGGCATGGCTGCTGTTATCCCTACGATTTTGGGATCCTCCTTGGCCAGTCTGACTATAGTTTGTCCAAAAATCTGGGTATAGGCAGGAGGTTTGGGGACCTCGGATTTTTTTGGCTTTCCTGTGGCTATATCGAAGGGCCCCACCCCGTGAAAGAGGTCTGGATGCTTTTCAGCAGGTGGATATCCCTTGCCTTTCTTGGTGAGCACATGCACCAGCACGGGTCCTGGAACGTTTTTAACATTTTGAAGGGTTTCTATGAGGGTTTCTATATGGTGTCCAGGAATTGGCCCGACATATTCAAATTGAAGGGCTTCAAATAGCATGCCTGGAGTAAGGAGGCTCTTCAAGGAGTCTTCGCTCTTTTTGAGCATCTGCCAAATGTTTTCTCCTACGCCAGAACGTTTTAGAAAGCCTTCCATCTCCTTTTTCAGCCTGGTGGCGACCCTGCCAGTAAGTTTTCTGCTGAGGAAAGAAGAAAGGGCTCCAACATTTGGGGAAATGGACATCTCGTTGTCATTGAGGATTACTATGAGATCCTTTCTGAGATGGCCGGCATTGTTCAGTGCCTCAAATGCCAATCCAGCAGTCATGGAACCATCCCCGATGACAGCAACCACCTTGGAATCCTTTTCCTGAAGAGAGGCCGCAGTGGCCATGCCAAGGGCGGCAGAGATGGATGTGCTGCTATGGCCTGTGTCAAGGGCATCGTGTTCGCTTTCACTCCTTTTGGGAAAACCACTGATACCGTCCTGTTGCCTCAAAGTGGAAAATTTGTCGCGTCTGCCTGTAATGAGTTTATGGGCATAGGACTGATGCCCAACATCCCAGATGATCTTGTCCTTGGGGGAATTGAAACAGTAGTGAATAGCAAGGGTGAGTTCCACTACTCCCAGGCTTGGTGCTAGATGGCCGCCTTTTTCAGCCACGGTATTCACTATGGTCTTTCTTATTTCCGAGGCTAGCTGAACCAGCTCCTTCTGACTGAGCCCCTTGATATCATCAGGGGAATTGATATTGTCCAGTAATCTGCTCATATTTTGGAATACTCCTTGATTATCTGTCTCTTTCAACAACATATGTTGCAATGGCCCTCAAGGGTTCTGCCTCTGGGCCAAAATCTTCTAAGGAGGAAAGGGCCTCGTCCTTAAGTTTTTGTGCCTTTTCCCTGGCCTTCTCCAGGCCAAAGAGTGCCGGATAGGTAGCCTTCTGGTTTTTGAGGTCAGAGCCAACGGGTTTACCTATTTTTTCCTGGTCTCCCACGACGTCCAAGATGTCATCCACCACCTGAAAGGCCAGGCCAAGGGCGGTGCCATACTGCTTGAGGCTCTGGATTTGTTGGTTGTCGCCTCTGCCCAGCATGGCTCCCATTTCCACAGAGGCCCTTATCAAAGCGCCTGTCTTGTGCGCATGGATAAATGAGAGGGTTTCAGGATCTATTGGTTTGCCCTCGAATAGAATGTCTGCAGTCTGACCACCAACCATGCCTCCTATGCCAGCCGCATCAGCAAAGACAGATACCACCTCCATGATGGTTCCGGCATCGACCGCTGATCTGAGCTCAGGGTGAGCCATCAATTGGAAGGCATAGGTAAGAAGCCCATCACCGGCAAGTATGGCTATGGCTTCACCAAAGACCTTGTGACACGTGGGTTTCCCCCTTCTGAGGTCATCGTTGTCCATGGCTGGCAGATCGTCATGGATGAGGGAATAGGTGTGAACACATTCCAATGCACAGGCTGCAGGAAGGACCTTGATCGGATCTCCTCCTACTGCTTCACATCCTGCCATGAGCAGGATTGGGCGGACCCTCTTTCCTCCAGCAGAAAGGCTGTAGCGCATCGCCTCTACCACCTTGCCAGAAGGTCCGTCTGCCTCGGGAAGCAAGGTATCAAGGGTTTTGTCCACAAGGGCCCTTTTGTTTTTTATATATTCTTTAAGGTCGAAATCAGCCATTTTTTTATTGGTCGTTGGTGATGGTCAGGCGCTAGCCGTTTCTCCAGGAAAAGATTAGACCTATCAGACTACCTTCTGAGGATGGATTGTGTCAATGAATTTTTGGGTTATATTCTCCTTAGATTACAGTCCGTTGATGGCAATTGTCCATCTTCACTCTTTGTCACAATCACCAAGGAGCCGATAGTGTATATCTGCTTTGATGCAGCCTATAGCGAAAACAAGGCAGTAGCCTGTGGCATAGCCTTTTCATCTATCGATTCGTCTGTCCGTGACTCCACGTATTTGTATTTCATGACTCGTCCTGCCCCCTATATTCCAGGCAGTTTCTATCTACGTGAAATGCCCCTGATCATTGGTGCGTTGGACAAGGTAAGGTGGAGGCCGAGTCTGATTTTCATCGACGGTTATGTTTGGCTTCCAGGGAAAAGGCCAGGTCTTGGGGCACATCTATTTTTTCATCTCCATGAAGAGATTCCTGTCATAGGTATTGCAAAAAGTCCGTACAGAGGGCACTCTTCACATAAAAAGATAATAAGAGGCATGAGCAAACGTCCTCTTTATATCACTGCTGCTGGCGTGGAAGATTGGAGGGCTGCAGAGGCCGTTACCAGGATGGCTGGGGATTTCAGGATTCCTGATATGATGACAACAGCACATAGTGAGGCTAAAAGGCAGCTTCGATACCTTAATAAGTTTGGGAAATTGGATCATGGATGATAGAAGGAAACGTTTTGAACATAGATATGAAACAGGCAATATGCCGTGGGATATAGGACGGCCAGATTTCAATCTGAGGCAAATCCTCCACACATATGATATCCCACGGGGTAAGGCCCTGGAAATTGGCTGTGGAACAGGCGACAATGCCATTTTTCTTGCAAAAGAGGGCTTTGAGGTGACAGCAACAGAAATTGTCGCCATGGCCATTGAGGCAGCAAGAAGAAAGGCAAAAGACCATGGGGTTAGTTGCAGGTTCATACTTGAGGACATCCTCGAAAAGGATATCGATAAGGCATCTTTTGTGTTTGCCTTTGACAGAGGCTGCTTCCATTCCTTTGATTCACCTGAGAAGAGGAGACAGTTCGCAAAAGCCGTTTGCATGCATCTGTCGCCTGGAGGCTATTGGCTTAGCCTTATTGGAAATGCCGACGAAGTGCGCGAAGGTCCTGGGCCGCCTCAGAGGAGTGCCAGAGAAATCGTAGAGGCAGTGGAGCCATTTTTTGAAATCCTGCTACTTAAGGCAGGAAACTTTGACTCAAATATGAAGCCGCCCCCTAGGAATTGGATATTACTCGCGCGCCGCAGAGATTGAAAAGGCCATCTGGCGCGCGAGAAGATTGGGGTTACAATGTAACAGGATTTGACAACTTGATGAAATGTTCCAGCCCTGTGCCATCTGTAACCCTTATGGCCTTTACTCCCCCATTTTCTTCTTCCACACAGACCTCCTGGGGTTTGTTGATTAGATGATCCAGGTCTTCGCAAAAGACAGATAGCACCTTGTCCTTTGGATCATAGCTTATGCCTGCCAAGGTGAGGCTCTTGCCTTCTTCAAATTCCGACACACTGGGGGCAACCAGGTCTATTACTGTCTTTTCCTCCATCTTTTTGAGCTTTTTGGAAAAATTATCAAAATATTCCTCCCACTCTGCGGGAATTATGCATTTTTCAGCCATGTTTTGTTCCTCCTCTAAGTCCTATTTGAGATTTTGTTTGTTATTTAATTACTTATCAAACCGATAACCATTTGAAAGAGGCAAGTCAATGGAGATAGACAGGCCATTAACGTTTTGAAAAAGATTGAAAGTCAGCTCCGGCCTGTGTTAGTTAAGGAACCTTAGAAAAATACAGGAGAAAAGAAATGGCAGAGAATATAGATGATATTTCCATAAATTATGAAGATGAAAATGGCAAGCTCATCGTTAAGGAATTGAAAAAGGAGGTCCTTACCAGGGGAAGCTGGACTACCATCATGTTTTTGTATCAGGAACTCGACAGGAAAACAGGACAGTTTGGTCCACCAAAGGTGACAATCCGCAGATACAGGAAGCAGTCAGGCCAGTTCCGTCCCCAGAGCAAGTTTAACATATCGAATAAGAAACAGGCTCAAAAGATCGCCGAGGTGCTTACCACCTGGTTTGGTGAGGATTAATGGCTACCTCGAGCGGCTGAGCCAATAACGAAAAAGGGCAGGCCTCGGCCCCACCCAGTCAAGGTCTGATCAATGTCTGCGGCTTGCCTCAACTAGTCTTTATGCCTGTAATCGTCACCTTCAGGGCCTTTAGAGGGTGTTTGACTGTATCGATCACAGCAGAGGGTTCATAGCCACAATGCACCATACAGTCAGTGCATCTCGGGTCATTGCCGCGTCCATATTTGCTCCAGTCAGTCTCCTCTATGAGTTGCCTATAAGTGGGAACATATTCGTCATCCAGGAGATAACAAGGCCTTTGCCAGCCGAATATATTCCTGGTGGGGTTACCCCATGGGGTGCATTTATAGTCTTGATTACCAGCAAGGAAGTCAAGATAGAGGATGCTGTGGTTGAACTGCCAATTTTTTTTCTTGGCCTTTTCCAATATGCCCCGGAATAGTTGAATAGTGGTCTGCCTATTGAGGAAGTTTTCCTGATCCTTGGCGTTTTCATAGTTGAATCCTGCCGAGATGGTCATGGCTTCCACGTTAAGGCTCGAAAGAAAATCCAGGAATTTTTCTGCTGATTCAGGCGTTTCTCCCAGGAAAAACGTGGTGTTGGTTGTCACCCGGAATCCACGTGCCACAAGTAACCTTATGGCCCTTACGGCCTTTTCAAAGGTGCCAGGTGCACATACCATATCGTCGTGTTTTTCTCCAAGGCCGTCGAGATGGATATTGAAGGTGAGATAGGGTGATGGGGAAAAATCGTCGATTCTCTTTTCCACCAGTAAGGAATTGGTGCACAGATAGATGAACCTCTTCCTCTTTATAAGCTCCCTGACTATGATGTGGATGTCAGGATGCAAGAGAGGCTCGCCGCCTGGAATCGAGACCACAGGTGCCCCACATTCTTCAGCAGCACCGATACATTCCTCTATTGACAGCCGCTTCTTGAGTATTTCTGGTGGATGTGCCGTCTTGCCACAACCTTTACATTTCAGGTTACACATGAAAAGTGGCTCCAACATAAGCACCAGAGGGAACTTTTTTCTTTTTAAGAAGATATTCTTGGTGACATATCTGCCTAATCTAATCTTTTGAATAGCTGGTATAGACAATGTTTGCTCCTGTTTTGGTCAATGGGGTTTTCAGTTTCCTGGATTGATGGAAACTGGTTCAGGCCCTACCGGTTCTGGATAGTAACGGGGATCTAGAAATCTTCTAATAGCTGCCTCCAGGTGGTCCAAGGGGACGAGGGTGTCGAGGCAGGGGCCGTGGGGCCTCAGATTCAATATTCCATAGACTGGAAGGGGATAGGTATCCTGTATGCCGCTTGCCAAGTCTCTCTGGCAGGCTACAGCAAGTATTATTTTTGGTCTTCTTTCAACCACAATCCTCCTTGCTATGGTGCCACCTGTAGCAACGGCCAGATGAATGTGGTATTTGTCGCTCAGCTCCAGGAGTCCAGCAATGGAACATTTCCCGCATCTTTTGCAATTTCTCACGTTGTAGGTAAGCCTGAGCTTACAGCGGCTGTTTTGAAGACAATGAGGCATGAGCATTAGCATTTCCTCGGGTTTGAAGGTTCTTGCCTCAGATAGGACAAGATCGTTGTTTACCCGTATAAATGATGAACGGATCTTGTTTTTCGAAATGCCAAAGAGTTTGCCAATAAGGGTCATGAGGGGAAGAAAGAGCCTTATGGTCACGCCACGCATCTTGTTGAAGAAGGGCAGATTCCTTCCTGTGGTGGATTTGATGAGAAGGCCTAGGCTTGCCCACAGGACCACCATGAGTGCAAGGCCCACAAATCCTCCAGCAATCCACTTGGCAAGGGGGTGGATGGCGTTGAAACCAAAATAGGGAATCACCCAAAGGGACAAAAGAAAGAGGCATAAGACCAGGCTTGTTATTGCAACAAGGGTGAGGAAAAGTCCTTTGCCTGAAATCTCATCAAGGCTGTTGTCCCTTTTGGTGTTTCGTGTGTTTTCCGCCATGTCGAAAACGAGGATTCAGTAGTATGCTCAGTAAGTTGCCAATAAATTCGTTTTCAAAGTGTGGGAAAGACGGGTTGCTTGAATTTCATAGATTCTTCCCGTCCCTCCATAGTCTCTACAGAAATATCATAATGTCTGCCAAGGCGTTCTATCACCTTCTGAACCAGGATCTCAGGAGCAGAAGCCCCGGCGGTGATGCCTACCCTGTCGGCCTTTTCTATCCATTTTAGATCAATGGCCTCGGCATTGTCCACAAGATAGGCAGGAAGCCCTCTTGCAGCCCCTGTTTCCCTGAGACGGTTGGAATTTGAGCTGTTGGGAGAGCCAACCACAAGAAGTACGTCAATGGATTCTGAAAGTTTTCTCACTGCATCCTGTCGGCTCTGGGTGGCATAACAGATGTCCTTCAGGTCCGGGCCATGAACTCTGGGGAATTTTTCCTTTAGTGCGTTTATGAGATCCCTGGTGTCATCGGTGCTAAGTGTGGTTTGGGTGACATAGGCCAATTTGTCCGGGTTGCTCACATTCAGGTTGTTGATATCGCTTATGGTGGAAACGACATGAACCTCTCCGTTTACTCGCCCCAGGGTGCCTTCAACCTCTGGATGGCCATGATGACCAATGATGACTATCGCATGTCCATTTTTCGCATATCTTTGTGCCTGGTGATGCACCTTCTTGACCAGGGGGCAAGTAGCATCTATGGTCTTCAGGCCCATCTCTGCCGCCTTTTTTTCCACAGCGGTGGAAACACCGTGCGCACTGAAGATGGTGACAGATCCTGGAGGTATTTCACTGATGTCTTCTACAAAATTGGCCCCTGCCTCGGAAAGATTCTTTATCACATGGGTATTGTGTACTATTTCGTGGATTACCCAGACCGAATTGTCATATAGGGAAAGTGCCGTTTCCACAATCTTTATTGCCCTTTTGACCCCAGCACAAAAACCCCGGGGCTGCGCAAGTTTGATTTCAAGCCTTTTCATGGGGAGTCCCTGTCAGTATTTCCTTTCTTTCCAGCAAGCACCCTTGCCTGTTGCAAATCTCATGGCCGAGGACCAGGTCATGGCCATATAGAGTGTGGCAACCAGGGGCAGAGTCGGTGCAAGGATTGCTGGCTGATTATAATATCTTAAAGTCGGAAGATAAGTAATACACATAAATGACAAAGCCGCAAGGCATGGAACGACCATTTTCCAGTTGCTCGATAAGATACCAGCCACTGGCCATATAAACATGACCGACATGACAATGGTTGTGAGAAAGAGAAGAAGCCAGGAGTGGCGAAGCTGGGTGAAGGCAGTTCGTTCCACCATGTGCCAGATTTTTCCAAGGCCTTGATACCTTCTCAAGCTCACAACAGACCTTGTAAGCCCTATCCAGGTTCTGAACCCAGCCCTTTTTACCCTGGAGGCCAGGGCGCAGTCGTCGATCAGCGCCTGCCTGATAGCTTCAAAGGCCCCTACATGTTTGAGCACCTTGGTTTTGGTGAGTATGAAGCCACCAGCGGCAGCTGCTATAAAGTGTCCATGCCTGTTGGAAAGCGCAAATGGATAGAGGAGCTTGAAGAAATAGACAAATGCTGGCATGAAAAGCCGTTCCCAGGCGTTTGTCATCCTGAGTTCTGCCATCAGGGAGAGGAAATCCAGCTGATTTTTCTCCATGAACTCCCTGGCAGTGGCAACGATGCCTTCCTTTAGTAGTATGTCTGCATCGAGGAGCAGCACCATAGGAGTCTTCACATGCCAAAGGCCTTGTTCCAAAGCCCAAAGCTTTCCACTCCAGCCAGATGGAGGAGGTGTGCCGCTTACCACATGGCCTGAATCTCCAAGGGCCTCTTGGGCGATATCTGCGGTATTGTCATTGGAGCAGTCATCCACCACTATGATGTAAATATCTTTTCCCTGTCCTTTGGCCGCGGTAACGACCTCTTTGATGGTGGCCTCTTCATTTCTTGCAGGGATAAGGATTGTGAGGCCATCTTTGATTGTGGGAGAAGTTATTGTCGGCGGTTCAAGGGATTCATCTGTGGCCCAAGGCTTCCAGGGCAGTAGCAGCACCATGAGCCAAAGAATAGCACAACTAATTGAAATAAAGCCTAATAGCACTGTTAGAAAATGGCTCAGAATGGCCAGATCTTATTCCACCAGTGTCTTTCCTCAAGGGTTACAGGCTCGCTGCCCTCCTTTTCCAGTTGTTCAAGCTTCGCTAGTTCATCGCGGTGTTCCGCAAGGGTGCGAGCAGCTTTGTAGTAAATGGGTGTATCTGGGTAAAGGGTGACGATGCCTTCCAGCCTTTTAAGGGCCTGGGGTACATGATCTGTGCGTAGATACCAATGGGCCACGACCCATTCGTGTTCTGCCAGAAGCTCTCTGCCTTCGGTTATTCTCTTTTCGGCCTCAACCCTGAAGGCACACCCAGGGTATCTCTTGATGAGACGATAGTATGTTTCAATCATCTTGTGGGTACTTGTTTGGTCCCTGTCGGGTGTATCCATCAAATTGTAATAGCACGAGCCAATCTGAAAGATCACATAGGGTATGGCCTCATTTGTTGGATGGAGGTTTTCAAATTCCTCATAGAGGGGAATGGCCTCTTCGTAAAGATCCTGATAAAATTTACAGTCTGCCAGCCGCAACTCTGCAACAGTCGCATATGGACTGAATGGATATCTGTCTCTGATCTTTTTAAACTCCTCTTCGGCAAGCTGATAGCGTCCTATATCGAAATAGTGCATGGCCTTAGCAGTAAGTTGCGCTTGGGGGGCAACGGGGCCCTCGTCTTCTTCAACGTCTTCCGATGGGGAAAAGATGTGTTTCAGCCAGGAATCTCCTTCCTTGGCAGGGCAACTAGTGGAGAAAAATATGATGAATACCAAGAGGAGGCTGAATGCTCTACAAAATTGTTTGAGTATCATGACAGGTCGTGTTCTATTGCAAATGCAGCAGTTGCTCCATCAGAGACTGCTGTTACAATCTGCAGCAAAGGCTTTTGTCTGCAATCACCAGCGGCGTAGACGCCTTTTTGAGACGTTCTCATCCATTCATCGGTTTTTATAAAACCCTGTTCATCCATGTCCACAAGGCCTTTTACAAAACCTGTGTTGGGCTGGATGCCAACAAAGATGAATACGCCCTGAACGTCGATCCTAGACGGTTTGTCTGTCTTTGTGTTTCGTAAACTTATGCCCTCCACACCATCTGTGCCAGTAATTTCATCTACTACACTGTCCCATACGATTTCGATGGATGGATTGTCGAAAGCCTTCTTCTGCAAGACCTTAGTGGCCCTTAGTTCATCCCTTCTGTGTATCAGATAGACCTTGCTGGCAAACTTAGTGAGGAAGAGGGCCTCCTGAACCGCACTGTCTCCACCACCGACTACCGCAACAACCTGGTCCCTAAAAAAGGGCCCATCGCACGTGGCGCAATATGAAACCCCCCTGCCAGACAGTTCCTTTTCACCCTTTACTCCAAGGCTTCTGTGGGTGGCACCTGTGGCTATGATCACAGTTTCAGTATAGATATCTTCATCACCTGCAAGGGCGATTTTCAGACAGTCCTCCGTGGGATCTATGGAGATAACCTCGCCGTTTTTTTGTTCTATGCCAAATTTCTTGGCATGGGCTGCCATTTTGTCCACCAGGTCAAATCCCGTCACTCCATCTGGGAAACCTGGATAATTATCAACCCGGTCTGTAATGAGGACTTGCCCGCCTGGGCTGAGTTTTTCTAACAGCAATCCATCCAACTCGGAACGCCCTGCATATATGGCAGCGGCAAGCCCTGCCGGACCGCTGCCGATTATCACCAGCTGTCTTTTTTTCATGTTAGATCACTTTGCTTATAGCACCTTCGATTATTGCTTTTCCTACAGCTCCAGTAATCTGGTCCACCACGCCTCCATCCTTGAAAAGTATCAGGGTGGGGATGGCCCTTATGCCGTACCTGCCTGGTGTGCCAGGGTTTTCGTCAACGTTCATCTTGGCTATCTTGACTTTGCCCTCATATTTGTCAGCCATTTCGTCTATGACCGGGGCTATGGCTCTGCACGGACCGCACCAGGCAGCCCAAAAATCCACCAGTACCGGCAAGTCGGACTGAAGCACTTTGGCCTCAAAATCTGCATCTGTTACATGAAAAATTTTGTCATTTGACATACTTTGTGTCTCCTTTTGATAAAGATAGTTAGTTAATGAATATTTTTTGATGACTGAAATAATTTCAGTTTCTGAAATGAAAGACCTTTCTTGCTTCAAATCTAAAAAGTGTAGGATAGCTTAAGTTGGGTGTCAAGGAATTAAACCCCATGAAAGTTTATCTTTTTCACAAATCCATGATCCTGGCAATGTCTTGAAGGGATGAGGCCTTAATGAGTTCCATTTCATGGGGATAACTGAGTCTATCACTGCCTGCAGTGGGTATTATGCATTTGGTTATCCCGAGCCTTGCCACTTCGTTGATTCTCATCTGGGTCTGGCCTACTGGCCTTACCTCTCCAGTTAGCCCTACTTCTCCCAAGACGGCTGTTTCAAGACCCAATGGTCTTTCTGTCAGGCTTGAGAGTATGGCACATATGAGGGGAAGATCAGTAGCAGGTTCCGAAAGCCTGAAACCGCCAGCCACATTGACAAAGATGTCCTTGTCATAAAGGCTGACGCCCAGATGTTTTTCTGTGACAGCAGTCAGGAGTGCGAGCCGGTTTGAGTCCACTCCTGCCGTGGTCCTCCTGGGCATGGCCAGGTATGATTGGTTTACGAGGGCCTGTACTTCAACAAGTATCGGTCTGCTGCCTTCCATGCATGGCACTATCACAGAACCGGCCGCATCCTTCTCCCTTTGTTCCATGAAGATATTGGAAGGGTTTTTCACCTCTTTGAGACCCAAGTCAGTCATTTCGAATACTCCGATCTCATGGGTGGGGCCGAATCTGTTTTTCACAGTGCGCAAAATCCGAAACGAATGCGTTCTGTCGCCTTCAAAATAAAGCACCGTATCCACCAGATGTTCGAGGGCACGGGGGCCTGCAATAGAGCCATCCTTTGTTACATGTCCTACTATGAAGACAGGTAGCCGCATGCCTTTGGCCAGTTGCATCAATGTGGATGTGACATTCCTGACCTGGCTAATGCTTCCTGGCAGGGCACCAACTTCCTGGGAAAAAAGGGTCTGGATAGAGTCAATGGCGAGTATGTCTGGCGTCGTCTGGAGAATCGATTCCATCACCAGGTCCATATTTGATTCTGAAAGTATAAGAAGGCCCTCCTGCCCTGAGTGTATCCTTTCGGCCCTAAGCCTTATCTGAGCGGGAGATTCCTCCCCACTTGTATAAAGCACCTTAAAGGCCCTTGCTGAAAGAGCAGAAAGTGCCTGGAGTAAGAGTGTGGATTTGCCGATTCCTGGCTCTCCGCCCAACAGTATGAGAGAACCAGGCACTATCCCGCCGCCGAGAACCCTGTCAAGCTCTCCAATGCCAGTCTCTATCCTGGAGATATGTTCCCCTGGCAGGATTTCAGAAAGGGGGACCGGTTCAATGTGTTCTCTACGCTTGGACATGACGCGTTTTGTTTCTGAAGTGCTTGGCATCCCTTTGGCAATCATGCTGTCCCATGATCCGCACTCAGGGCATTTCCCAAGCCATTTCAGGGAAGAATAGCCGCAGCTTTCACACACAAAGACCTGTTTTGCCATGACTTATTCTCATTCCTCTTCCTGCCAGGGCAGGTATATTTCTACAATGGATCCACCTTCAGGCTTACTGCTGGTCTTGATGGTTCCATCCATGGCGACGACTAGCCTCTTTACGATGGCAAGGCCAAGGCCTGTACCTTTGGTTTTGGTGGTCACAAAGGGGTCAAAGATAGAGTCCTTCAACTCTTCGGGGAAACCAGGGCCAGTGTCTTCAACCTTAATTTCAAGGCCATCATCAAGTGCGTCCAAGGTGACCATCACCCTCTTTTCCCCTCCATGTTTTTCCATGGCTTCTATGGAATTTTGAACAAGGTTCAGAACGATCTGGATCAGCTTTTCACGGTCTGATTTGACCATCTTGCTGCTGCATTTGAGCTCGAGGTTGATGCCCTTTTTTTCGGCAGCAACGAGCCTATCGAGTTCTCTACAAAGGTTTTCCAGGGAAAAGTCTTCAAGATTCAGTTCCGTGGGCCTTGCATAGACCAGAAGATTGGCAGTAAGTCTTTCGAGCCTGTCAGCCTGTTCCACTATGACAGCCATATCCTCCCTGAGATGGGCATCTGATGCCTCTTCCATGTAAAGCTGAGCAAAGCCTTTGATGCTGCTAAGGGGATTTCTGATTTCATGGGCCAAGACGGCTGCCATCTGACCTAAAGCAGCCATCCGCTCTTTTTCAGCCAAGCTGGCCTCAAGTCTGTAGTTTTTCTGCCAGGCCCGGATAAAGAAAAGCGCCAGTATCCATAGCAGACAGAGGGATGCGAGTATCATGATTAGCTGGAATTTTGCGCGCCGTTCAATGGATCTTGCAGGATAGGGATGTAGTGCAATCCTCAAACAAAAGATCCTCAGGGCAGGTACTGGCTCCAGGGCCTTTTGTCTGTATCCCGGCAGCACGTAATGCATCTGATCTGTCTGTGTGTCCATCCTGTTTACATCACTGATATGAAGCTTCAGGGGGAAATCCAGTATGAATACCTCCTCTCCTGTGGCCAATTTTTCAAAGTGATTGAAAATACGCTCTCTTTTGAAGACCTGGTTTATGGTAGGGTCATCCACCTTTCTTCCAATGAGTTTTTCGTTGGAATGGAGGATGATGGTTCTGTCTTTGTCTATCAATGCCAGAAAGGCGAGGTATTCCCAACGGTCAGATTCCACCAAGTCTGAAAAGAGATCGGGGTTCAAGCCCAGACGTTCGAGGGTGAATCCAAGGTTGACGGCAATATCAGTGGCCCTTGTCTCGAGGAGGTGGCGTGAGCCTTCGATAGAGATTCTGTATGTGCCAATGGCACTTATTATTGTAATCACACTGAAAAGTCCAAGAAGCAGCACTACAGTGAGAAGATATTTGTTCTGAAGGATGCCAAAGCCCGGGCCCGGCCTGTTTTTGTTCTCTAAGACCATATCAAGTTGTTACATGGCCAAATGGCGATCTTGACCAGCATGTTTCTACTTATTAGTAGTTGTGCATTCAGACAGAATATACCATGAGCAGGAGAGTTTGATATGAAAAAAAGAAATATTTTAGTCGTGGGTTCAGGAGGCAGGGAACATGCACTGTGTTGGAAGTTTGCCCAGAGTCCCAGGGCAGGCACCATTTATTGCGCACCAGGAAATGCTGGTATATCGCGCCATGCCAAATGCGTACCCATCAAGGCAGATGATCTCAAGGGGCTTGCAGATTTTGCTAAGCAGAATCAGATAGACATCACTATAGTAGGGCCTGAGGCCCCCCTTGCGGACGGGATAGTGGACCTTTTCAAAAAAGAAGGACTGACTGTCTTTGGCCCTGATCAGAAGGCAGCCGAGATCGAGGCCAGCAAAGTCTTTACAAAGGATTTACTCACAAAATACAAGATCCCTACAGGTAAATACAAGGTGTTCACCGATGCAGAAGAGGCCAAGTCTTATGTGAAGAATGAGACGGGTGTTCCTGTAGTCATAAAGGCAGATGGCCTTGCAGCCGGGAAGGGTGTTTTGTTGTGTTTTTCCTTAAAGGAAGCAAATAAAGCCATTGACCTCGTACTCAATGAAAAGGCCTTTGGAGAGGCTGGAAACAAGTTGATTGTGGAGGAATTCCTGGAAGGTGAAGAGGCCTCTTTTATGGCTATAACAGATGGTAAGACAGTGCTGCCTTTGGCCACATCCCAGGATCATAAGGCGGTTTTTGACGGTGACAAGGGGCCAAATACAGGTGGAATGGGAGCATATTCCCCAGCCCCGGTGGTTACGCCACGGCTTTTCGAAAAGGTGATGGATGAGATTATGAGGCCAACAGTCGAGGCGATGTCGAATGAAGGCCGAACCTACCGCGGCGTTTTGTATGGAGGGCTCATCATAAAAGACGGGAAGCCTAAGGTGCTCGAGTTCAATTGCAGGTTTGGCGATCCTGAGGCCCAGCCCATACTGATGCGCATGAAGACAGATCTATTAGATGTGGTAGAGGCAGCCATAGAGGGCCGGCTGGACCAGGTGGAACTGGAATGGGATCCCAGGGCGGCTGTTTGTGTAGTCTTAGCCTCAGATGGATACCCTGGAAAATATGAGACTGGAAAGGTCATAGAGGGGCTAGAAAAGGTTCAGGAGATGAAGGATGTTATGGTCTTTCATGCCGGTACCAGGCTCGAAGGCGACCAGTTCGTGACTGCAGGAGGCAGGGTGCTTGGAGTCACGGCCCTTGGGGACACCATTGCATCTGCAATAGAGAGGGCTTATGAGGCCGTTTCAGAGATAAAGTGGGATGGCATGCACTATCGAAGGGACATAGGGCAAAAGGCTTTGAAGCATGAGCCTGGAAGCTGTGATGTGGCGATCATCATGGGCAGTAAGAGTGATGCCAAGGTCATGAAAAAGGCAGAAGGAGTCCTGTCTGACTTTGGCATACCCTTTCAGACAAAGGTCCTTTCAGCCCACAGATGTCCAGATCACACAGTTGCCTTTGCAAAGGAGGCTATCCATAGGGGTGTAAAGGTGATAATAGCCGGCGCAGGGATGGCTGCTCATCTGGCAGGCGCCATTGCCGCACACACCACTCTTCCAGTCATTGGGGTGCCCATCGACAGCTCTCCCCTAAATGGGATGGATGCCCTTTTGTCCACTGTACAGATGCCACCAGGGGTGCCTGTGGCCACAATGGGCATTGGAAAGGCTGGGGCCAAAAATGCTGCCTTTTTTGCCATAGAGATCCTGGCGCTTTCGTCTCCTAAGTTGAGGGAAAAACTGGACAGGTTCAGACATGAGCAGGCTGCAAAGATAGTGGATATGGATGCCAAATAGGCGAGTTCGATCATGGATAAGATTCAGGAGGCGGCTCGGTTGTTGAGAAGGGGCGGAGTGTGTGTTATCCCAACAGAAACGGGTTATGGTCTTGCCGCCTCCATTGAAAGGCCCAAGGCCCTTGAAAGGATCTACAAGATCAAGCAGCGCCCTCTAGACAAGCCTCTGCTTATCCTTGTAGAGGCTATTGGCAAGGCACCAGTTGAAAGCGGACAGATCTCTGCATGCGCCAGCCTCTTGATGGAGCGATTCTGGCCAGGCCCCCTGACCTTGCTTCTTCCAGCTGCTAAAGGCCTGCCTTTTCCCCTTACAGGAGATACAGGCAGGATTGGCGTGAGGGTATCGAGCCATCCAGTAGCATCTGCCCTCGTAAGGGCTGTGGGTACTCCAATTACCGCCACAAGCGCCAATATCTCTGGCAGACCTCTTCCAAAGAGCATCAAGGAGGTAAAAGAGCAGCTCAAGGAGGCGCCAGACTATTTTCTCGACGCAGGCACCATTGCACCAGGGCCAGCCTCGACAATATTAGACGTGACAGTAATCCCCCCAAAAATAGTGAGGCAGGGGGCAATCAGTGGGGCAGATATTCTGGCCGTATGTGGAAAAGGGCCCGCTTGATATTTCCCTTTATCTTTCTGTTTGTTGAGTAGAGTGAGTCCAGCAGGTTGCGTATCTCTTGACGCCTGGTGGTATTCGACGATGGACATATGTTTTCACAAACCGGAAGCCTTAGGATGGTGGATGCCCTTTTTATCTTCTCCTTTTCAGTCAGGGCAAGGGGCCTGATAATGGTGATGAGGCCATTGAACATCTCTTGTCTTGGAAGCATGGTGCTCATCTCTCCGCTGTAGCACATGTTTATGAAAAGGGTCTCTATCATGTCGTCGAGGTTGTGCCCCAAGGCGATTTTGTTGCAATCTAGGGCCCTAGTCAGCTCAAAGAGCCTCTTGCGTCTGTTCAGTGAACATATGAAACAGGGGCTTTTGCCCCTGTTCAAAGGGCCATGGGCCAAGGGGCCAAAGCCTGTTTCCTCCATATGATAAGACAAACCCATGTTGGAGAAATGTTTCTCCATAGTATGCCAGGCCTCCTTGTTGCCAAAACCCATATCAAGGTATACTGGAAAAATCCGAAAGGATATAGGGGCCTTTTTTGTCCATTCATTTAGAAAATGGAGCATGATCAAGCTGTCGGCACCACCCGACACTGCTGTCAAAATCCGGTCACCGTCTTCGAGAAGACGGTATCTATGGATGGCCTTTCCAATTAACTTATTGATTTCCTTAATGAGGTATGCCATACAGTGCTACTGAATTCAGGGGCAGGCCTCCTGGATGAGAGCTGCCTGCCAGGTGTTATCCAAAATCTTTTTATTTTGTTAAACAGTGGTAAATCCTGGGTACAGCTCTTATATTTTCTCAATATTCATCTTTGGCTCTTTACAGCTGTTTGGCAGGATGGATGCACCTGGCCGCTCCTGGCACTCTTTTGGTTGTGGCCAATATTTTGCCCTACAAGACTTGAGGGCCGGAAGATTCACGGCGCTCTGGACGGGTTTCTCCATGTGAGAAATAGCCAGGCAGCTAACAAAAAGATTATGATAATCCAGAATAATTTGTCTCTATTCATATGAAATTTCTCTTCGAATTCAAGTGGATAATACTAGTTTATCTCCTGTTCATGTTGGCTTGGGCCGGATACAACAAGTGGCAAGAGGTTATGAAGCCTGTAGCCAAAAGCGGCCCTTCTGTACTTTTTGAAATCTCCAAAGGTTCTTCGTTTAAGACCATTGCCCAGGATCTTGAAAGGCATGGTCTCATCAGGTCAAAAGATGCCTTTTACATATTGGCCTGGTATAAGGAGGAGCTTGCTTCCATAAAGGCAGGTGAATACAAGCTCAGCCCTGCCATGACCCCAGATGAGATCCTGGAGATTCTCGTTTCTGGAAAGGTGGTCAGGCATCTGGTGACCATACCAGAAGGTTATAACATGTTTCAGATCGCCAGGCTATTGGAGAGGGGAGGGCTTTTGAAAAAGAAGGCCTTCATCAAGGTATGTACTGACTGGGATTTTTTGAGAAAATCTGGCATTCAAGAGGACAGTGCCGAAGGTTATCTCTTTCCCGAGAGTTATTATTTATCAAAGAGCAGCACCCCCAAAGAGATAGCGCAGACCTTTATTGGGCAATTCTGGAAGGTTTGGAAGGATAATGGTTTCGACAAGAGGGTCAAGGAGCTAAATAGCAGCGTGCACGAGGTGGTGACACTGGCATCCATCGTTGAGCTCGAGGCAGCGGTTTCTGAAGAGAAACCAATAATAGCGAGTGTGTTCTGGAACAGGCTTAGAAGGGGTATTCCACTACAGGCCGACCCAACTGTAAAGTATGGAGTTCTGATTGAAAAGAAGATAAAAAAGAGAAAGCTTACTTGGAGAGATCTCCGGAAGAGCACCCCTTATAATACGTATACACTGAAGGGGCTTCCCAAAGGACCTATAGCCAACCCTGGAATCGATTCCCTGAGGGCTGTCCTTTACCCCAAAAAGACCGACTATCTCTATTTCGTTTCCAAGGGAAATGGCAAACACTATTTCTCAAAGACCCTCAAGGAACACAACAGGGCAGTGGATAAATACATAAGGCACCGCTGATTTGTTTATCATTTGTATGAGAAAGGGGCTATTTTTCCGTACAGTAAGCAGTAAGGAAAGCAGGAATGACCAGTATGGCCGTAAGGAGTGCCATAGATATGCCCATGGTCAAGAGTTTTCCCATGCTGGCCATGCCTACATGGGGTGAAACCGCAAGATTTCCAAAACTGCAGATGGTAGTCAGTGTGCTGAAAAAGATGGCCCTGGCAGTGCTTGTCTCAAGTATGCTTACAGGTTGGGTTAAGGCCTTTCTGTAACGGTGGACTATGTGTATGCCATTGTCGACACCGATCCCTAGAATCAATGGAAGGGCGATTATATTGGCAAAATTAAGGTCTGTCCCTGACAAGGCCATAAGGCCTCCGGTGAAAAGGCCGGCAAGTACCAATGAGCAAAAAACCACGACTGCATCTCTCCTGCTGGGCATCAGGACCAGTAACAAGAGCCCAATAGCTGCAAGGCTTGCAGCAAAAGCCTCTTTGAATGCACCTATTACTGCCTTGCCTCCTTCCATGATGAGCACTGCATAACCTGTTATATCAGGGTCCACCCTCCTGGTTTCCTGTATCCATCTCTGTATTTCCTGGTCATTGGCAGGGTTTTTTTGGGGGACCACATCGATTCTCCACGTTCCGGATTTGCCCACCCATTCAGATCTTATGCTGGAAGGTAAATCCTTTTCATCAACTGGAACGGCTGAAAGTGCCAATCTCAGATCGTTCACCCTGCCAGGAAAAGAGCCAAGAATTGCCTGTCTCAAGGATTTGATTCTAGCTTCCTGCTCTGTAGGTGAGAGGCTGCTCACTTGACGTAAAAATAATTGCAATTGCCTTTGGAGGCGCATGTATAGGCTGTTTTTGCCTGGTGGGTTTTTCTGGGGCCGGTAGTCTTGCAACTTGGAGGCAAAGTCCTCAAGGCTTTTTAATTCCTCTCGGGGATCAGGCTTGGTTGAAAGCTCCATTGGGGCTGAGATCACAGGCTCCATTATCATGGCCATGTCAGAGATGATGTCGAGTTTGTCTTCTTGATCTTTAGGGATAAAGCTATCGAGAGTTATGGCGTGTTTGACCATAGCGAGTCTTTGAAATCTCTTTGATCTTTCTATTGCCCCATCTTTTGAATTTGCCAGGGATTCAAGGCTCCAGGGTGAGGTGTTTGGGTCTTTAAGCAGTTTCTTGAATGCAACTATTGATTCTGCATGAGGGTCTCGGAGGTTTATGGGATTACTGTCGAATTTCACCCTGGGAATGTACCAGAAGGCAGCGAGTGTAAGGGCAATGGAAACGATCCTAACTGTTCTGCCATGCTTGTAAGGAATGGCCATGAATTTAAAAAAGATCGAGTCATCTGCCACGGTGAAATAGTAAGGCCTTTTAGTGGAGGCAGAAATGGGAAGCAAAGACAGTACTGCCGGAAGAATGGTCAGGTTTGAGAATAGGCCTATAAACATGCCTGTTCCCGCAATGAGGCCAAGTTCTGCAACACCTGAAAAGTCTGTTGGCATGAAACTGTAAAAACCAATGCTCGTTGTCAATGCGCAAAGTATCAAGGAAGGGCCAACATCCTGGACCGAAGAAATTATAGCATCTTCAGAGGAGATACCCGATTTGAGCAATTCCCTGTACCGCAGGCATAAATGGATGGCATAGTCCACCGAAAGGCCTATGAACAGGACTGCAAAGGCCACAGATATCATGTTGAGATGTCCTACAGCCATTGCCGCAAAGCAAGCTGTCCAGATAAGACCTGCTATCAAGGGAGCCAGTGTGGCAAGTACGAGCCTAAAAGACCCAAGCCCAGTTATCAATACGATGCTCACCATAATGAAAGAGAGGATTCCAGCAGTCTTTGCCCCTCTGGTGACGCTTTTTAGTTCATCGTATTGCATGGGTATGTCGCCAGTCAGCATTACCTGTACGCCATGGTCTGGGGTGAGATCGAGCTGCTTCGAGATCTCTTTTATTGCCGCGATAGATGCCTTTCCCGGTAGTATGCTTTCATAATTTACAGAAGGCTGCACCAGGATTATCTGCCTTTTGCCTATGTGTGCATCTGGACCGGACATGAGCCGCATCCACGAGAATTGGTAAAATTGACTGTTATTTACATGCTCAATAGTTGTGGCAAGCTCAGAAAAGACGCTAGTCAGATCAATCCCTTCCCCCTTACTGTCCTCATCCAGGGCCAAGGAGAATATGGAAAAGAGTCCTTTAAGGTCTGGATGCCTCACCAGATATGCCATTAGGGGTTCAGCCTGTGCCATGTTGTCTGCCAAGTCTTCCAACTTGGCAGGTGGTAGAAAAAGAAGCCCTTCCCGTTTGAAATAGGTGTCATCACCTGGCAGATACACCCAGTGGAAGATTGATCTTTTGGCTCTCAACATCCTTGCAAGCCTGTCCCTGGCGTCAACAGCAAGGTCAGGAGTAATGGCATCTATGACAACGACAATCTGGTTGTATGTGTGAGGGAATTCGGCCTTATAGTGGCGATATATTTTGAGATAGCGAAGGTCCTTTGAAAGCATTTCTGATGTATCTGTAATCACACCCAGGTGACTTGCTGAGTAAAAGGCAGCAAGCAGAACCAGTAAAAGGCACATGGAAAGGACAAAGACAGGACGCCTGGTGACAAGTTTCACCCATGCTATTATTATTCCTGTGATATATGTCTTTAGGCTTGAGATCACTTGGGATTTACCATCAGACAAAGTCAAATTTTGCTATTGTTCCGCAGTAGATGAGAATTAAGTGGCCATGAAATAAATCAAAATTATACCGCTATACATTGATGCTACAGTGATTCTTAATTTACCATATGCGTTGTGGCTTTATTGTTCGATTGTATGGCGACTCAGCAGGTAAGATGAATAGCAAAGGCGACTTGATCCACTCCATATTCCTCAACAGCATTGTTGAATCTGTTAACAGCCTTTTTAGAAGGCAAGGCCTCTATTTCGATACCTAGTTTTCTCAGCTTCTCTTCCAATCCTCCAGCCAAGCGCATAAGGCCTGAATAACCAGTACCTACGATGAGTTTTTTTGGTTTGGCCTCTATTATGTCGGTTATATCCTCGATATGTAGTTTATGGCCGTCTTTACGCCACCAATTTGGTTTTATTTTGCCATTTATGATCTTGAGGTCACTCGTATATCTACGATTGTCGATTTCGATATTGCCAAAACCGTAAGATGTTATTTTCATAATATAACCTCATAGAGTCTTTGGAGAAATCAATTTGTCTGTTCTAAGGAATAAAAAAAGACAAACAAACCTGGAAATGATTATCAGGATGTTTGTCTTTTGAAAAGCGATTGTAGACTTTCAGGATTTCTTTTTTCTTCCTCTTGTGCTTTTTGCAGGCTTGTTCGTTTCTTCTTTTATTGGAAGCCCAGCCTTTTTCAGATATTCTAAGATGGGATTTGGGCGTTTTGCTGTCTTTTTGGGAAGATCGATATGTTTTCTTAATTCGCTTACGATTTTAGAAACCTGAAATTTACTGATGCCGAGCTTTTCGGCTATTTCAGCTGCTGTCATTGCTGCATAATTTTTATGTATAAATTCTACATCGTCACTGTTATAAGGTCTGCTTCTTTTTCTTGCCATAATTTATCCTCCTTATATTCTTTATAAAAAGGCTATAAAATATATAAGTCTCTATGTCAAGTAGACTATAAAAGAAAATTATTAAATCAGCTTATTTCTAAGTGAGAGAAGGAGGCTTAATTTCTTTAAGACAATTTTTTTGAGTTAAGTCAAATTTTAATGGAGTGATAGTGATATAACCTTTATGCAGCCATGCCAGATCATTGTCTTCATCTCCAGAGTCTTGTATAATCGATGCACATTGCCAGAAATATGTATTACCTCGAGGGTCTTTTCGTTTCTCAAATTTTTCCGTAAAACTATGAATATTTTGTTTAGTAACCTTAACTCCAGCTATTTTATTTAACGGAATAGAAGGGATATTGACATTTAAAGCCATGCATTTGCTGTTTTGTTTGTGAAACCAATTTGCTAAATCTTTAACATAGAATGCAGCAGCACAATAGTCAGGGTCTTTGAACGTATCTACTGATACTGCTATAGATTTTATACCCTTTATGGCAGCTTCTGTAGCTGCTGAGACAGTTCCTGAATAGAGTACATTTATCCCAACATTAGCGCCAAGGTTTATGCCCGAAATAACCATATCTGGTCTGTGCTTAAGCAGGGCTTCGATTCCAAGTTTTACACAGTCTGCAGGTGTTCCATTTATTGCCCATCCATATTCTTCACCTGAACGAAGAATCTGTTTTACTTTAATAGGGTCACTCAATGTAATGGCGTGCCCCACAGCGCTTCTTTCACTCTGTGGAGCTACCACGGTTATATCATGCCCATCATGAAAAAAGGCTTCGTACAAGGCACACAGGCCCAGAGAATATATCCCGTCGTCATTGGTGAGGAGAATTCTCAAAATGGTACTTCCTTATTTTCAGAGGTAGCCTGCAATAATGAGAAGATCTTTTTCATCAACCCAATGGGGATTTGGCCAGGAGCTGTTTGGGTGGAGGAATCAGGGGCAGCAAAGGTGAGAAAGCTGCCAAGGTTAAGGGAGAAGATGCGGCTGAATCTTCCCTTTTCACCCATGCAAAAGGCAATGACTGGCAATGAGGACTTTTGGGACATCTGGAAAACAGGAGCCAGTTTGATAAAATCGAGGGGATCAGTGGCCATTGTAACTATTTTTATTATGTCGGCGCCAGATTTGGCCATGCGGTTGAAGATCTTTAAAATCTCATCACTTTCTGGTGTGGATTCAAAATTGTGATACGAAACAATCACCTTTGTCTCATTGTTGTGGGCCTTTTCAATGAGGCCATCTCTAAGATCCTGTCTCGTGGCAAGTTCTATGTCTATATAGTTTGCCCCTGCCTGGATTGCACGCATCAACAGTCTGATTCGCTGCTTTTCATCACCCTTGAATCTTCCACCTTCTTCAGCCTTTCTGTTGGTGAAGATGAGGGGAGGACTTTCTGGAGTTACTAACTGGTCAAAATCCATCTCCATAGGGTTTGCGAGAAGATCCAAACGTATTTCAAGGATGTCAGCCTCTTTGGCGTAGCGCTGGACAAGCCTCTTGAGTTCACCAATGGCACTGTGAGAAAGAGAAAGACAGATCATGGATCAAAAAATACAAGCCGCCTCCCTATACCAAACTGGAAGCGGCATGCGCTCTTAGGCTGACTAACCCTTGAAATAGGGGTCACTGTCAGGGTCTATGGTTTCCAAATATTTGGTGATTGCGGTGTCATAACTACTGGTGGTGGCAAAAACCTTTCTTGCGAGTTCAAAGCGGGTTTTAAGGGTAGTGGCTCCTTGGTTGGCCTTCATTTCCTCAACAATTTTGCCATAATCAGAAGGATCTACCACAACTGTAACATATCTAAAATTTTTTGCCGAAGACCTGAGCATAGTAGGGCCGCCAATATCTATATTTTCAATTGCTTCTGCGAGGGTAACCCCTTCTTTTGCCACTGTCTTCTCAAAGGCATACAGGTTAACTACCACCATATCAATAGAGGGAATTCCATGCTTGGTCATCTGGGCGATATGTTCCTGGTTATCCCTGATGGCCAAAATGCCTCCATGCACCATTGGATGGAGTGTCTTTACGCGCCCATTCATCATCTCCGGAAAGCCAGTCAGCTCAGAGACATCCTTTACCTCCACACCCGAATCCCTTATTACTTTTGCCGTACCTCCCGTGGAAACGATTTCCACGCCCATCTCTTTCAGCTCCTTGGCAAATTCCACAATACCAGTCTTGTCTGTAACACTGAGAATGGCCCTTTCTATCTTTTTCATGCTGCCCTCCTGAAATCTGATCTCTATTCGGAACGTATGTTGTAACAGATTCTTCTTGGTGTCAACAATATCTATCCTGGAGTTTCAGGATATTCTAAAGGCCGTTCATCAAAAAAGGTTGCAAGTTTTTGATGAAGATCTTTTTGGGTTCTTCGGCCAAAAGAGTGCCTGAATAAGATATGGCCTTGAAAATCGATGTCCAAGATGGGCAGAGACGGATTATTCCACATTCTTAGTTTCCCTGCCAAGCAGGATGCTGAGCGAATTTTTTGTTTGGGCACTCATGTGCCAAAACCTGCATTCAGCGAGCATAACGGGCGGCTTTGGAGAGTTTCAGCGAAGCCAAGCCTAGATTCCTGTTTCCAAGCCCCTTTCAGTTTCCTCTTGCCCTTATCCTTGAAGCTACCTTAAAAACCGTCACAGCAGTCCTGTACCGGCCACGCCAGGCATGAAAGTGCAATTTTTGCATGTATTTTCCCGGTAAGTCTTTTGTCTTATGGTGACTTTCCCTGTTGTTTTTTTTACTTTCGGGTTTTTTGGGCACCGAAAAATAGACAGTTAAGAGACGCTTGAGAAAGAAAGCACAATATGTGGTATTTGTTTATTTCCATACACCACAAATTGGCTGTTGAATGAAAAAACAAACAAATATTTTTTTATATATGATTTGTTTGCCTGCTAGTGGCGATGATGTGGAATTTATTGGCCAAATGCAGTGACTACAAAGAGGCGAGGGTTATTAAAACATTTAAGAACTGGCTGCAGCCTTTTTGATGTCTACTATGCCAGATGTACCCGGATATTTCTTATGGGCATATTTGGTGATGTCAGAAAGCCTGTGTACCAGATCGCCAAGGGCTTCTACCTGTTTTTCAAGCCTGTTCAAGACCGTGATTGATGTTTCCGTACCTGGTTCCAAGGTCTTCAATAGTTCACTGCTTAAGAGTATGGCTTGCATGGGTTGACTGAATTCATGTGCCACCGCCCCAGCCATTTCCAGTACTCCGGCCAGCCTTTCCCTTTCTATTATTGCTGTTTGCGCCTCTTTAAGCTTGCTTATCTCCAATAAAAGAATAGCTATCTGATGTTGAGGATTGGACTCATCGATACGTTTTGTGGCTGAAACGAGAAACCATTTTTTCGATTCTGGTTCAAAATATTCGAAGGTATGGCTTGTACCATTGAGCGCCACCTTTTCAAGGACTTCTGTGTCAAATGGCAGCTTGGCGCCAATGACGTCTGTGTCTGAGCCAAGAAGACTAGATGCTGCATTATTTGCCCATACTATCTTGCCATCGGTATCGCATATGAGCAGGCCAGCGCCTATCTGTGATATGACCTTGCCCCAAAGTTCCCTTTCGAGAGTGATACGTTCTTCGAGTTCCCTGATTTCAACCGCTTTTTTGATGATTTCTTCCAGTTCTTCTGGGTTGACAGGCTTCTCAAGGTAAGAAAAGGCGCCCCTCTTCATGGAAATAACAGCATCATCCACTTTTCCAAACGCGGTCATGATTATGACAGGAAGGAAGGGGTCGATCTGTTTGAGTTTGGACAGCAGTTCTATGCCTTCAAGCCCCTCCATCCTCTGATCTGTAAGTACCAAGTTGAACCGTTCCTTTTTGAATAACTCAAGAGCCTCAATGGGATTGTTACAGGCAGTGACCTGGAATCCCATGATTTCCAACCGCATCTTTAGTACAGTCAGGATATCTTCATCGTCATCTACTAGGAGAATCTTTTTTGAGGACATATTTGACCATCCACTTAAAAGTCTTTATGTTTTTATGCAAAACAGACACCAAAATAACATGATTACATGTGATCCAGGCCAGTTAAGAAATTGGGTAAAGTTTATTGCCGAAGACATAGGCCCACGTCCTTGGAGCAAGCCGCAAAAACTGAAGCACCTGGCATCTAAAATCAGGCAGCACCTCCTTGACTTGGGTTATGCGGCAGAATTTCAGCAATTTTTTTATAAACAAAATGAATATTTTAACATAGTTGCCTGCGCCAAAGGCCAGGACCCTCTTGGCCAGGCCCCTTTCCCAATCCTGATAGTTGGCGCACATTACGACTCGGTTTCTCACACACCTGGTGCCGATGATAACGCAAGTGCCGTAGCCGGCCTTCTTGAAATCGCCAGAATCCTCGCAGCCCACCCCCCTGCAGCCCTGAGAATGGTTTGGTTCTGTCTTGAAGAGCCTCCCACATACAGGACAAGCAACATGGGTAGCTACTATTATGCAAAATTTCTCAAGAATATCAAGCAGACTCTTACAGGCATGATTTGTCTTGAGATGATTGGCTTTTTTTCAGACAGGCCAGGCAGCCAGAAGTTTCCTCTGCCGTTCATGGACAGGCTCTATCCTTCCACAGGCAACTTTATCGCCATAGTGGGGAATACCAAGTCGAAGCCGTTTACAATGGACGTCAAAAATGCCTTTACAAAAGGGACGAATCTGCCATGCGAAACACTAAATGCCCCATGCCTCGTTGTGGGAATAGATTTTTCTGACCACTGGTCCTTTTACAAAATGGGTTACAAGGCTGTTATGGTTACGGATACCGCCTTCTATAGAAATCCCCACTATCACCGCCCCACAGATCTGCCATCCACTCTCGATTATGATCGATCTGCCCAGGTGGTGGACGGTGTCGTTAGCGTCATTTTGGAATTGACCGATCCCCGAAGCCCAAGGCGCTAAAAGATCAAATAGTCGAGTATTGCTGAACCTTTTTAATCCCTATGCCAGGAGATCGTGATGGTTTTTTCTGCATCCCCATACTGGAGATCGAATTCACCATGGTAAGAGTTGTAGATGGCTTCGCCAATCCTCCTGGCAACGTGGATACCCGTGGTGAGTATAGTGATTTGTCGAGGTCCATCCTTTATTTCCATTATACGCTCCAATGGACGCACCGATTTCTCGGCCTTTTCTTCATTTCGCACTAGGTTCAGTATTTCGTTGCCATGAGTCTCCAGGAATTTGCCCGACAGGTTGATGGTGCCTGCTGGCAAGTGGTCTTTTATTCTTCTGCAGGCAGGACATAGGGCCTTGTTGGCCTTTTCAGGCGGAGTTTCTACCCACTTCCACCTCCCGTCAACGAAAACAGCCCCACATTTGGTGCATACGGTTGGCTCTGGGAATTTTTCTCTTGGTTCATATGGATCATGACGTCTTTCTTGTACGAGTCGGTCTCTGCGTCCATATTTGCCTTTATCCATTGGTTTTCCTCCTGCCCTTGTCTCTTAACAAAGTGTTTTAATTAAAAATATGCATGGCAGAGGATTAAGACAAGTTGGCCATGTTTTTTTATCTGGACTTTTTGTATGTGCCCATGAGCACGGCCTTAGCAAGTACGTGGCCTGTCATTGCCTCTTCTACATCCTGCTTCGTTGCAGTACCGAGGTCTCCTAATGTTGTATCCAGGGCGTATAGTTTGAAGAAATAACGGTGACGGCCAATGGGAGGGCAGGGACCTCCATAGCCTGGACGCTGCCAGTCATTCACGCCTTGTCTCGTGGTGCCAGGAAGCTCAGACGGTTCTATGCCCTCTTTGAGGCCTGTGGCATCTGGAGGAATATCGTAAAGCACCCAGTGCACCCACGTCATCCTGGGATGGTCAGGATCAGGGGCATCAGGGTCATCTACTATGAGTACAAGGCTTTTGGTACCTGGTGGAACTTGAGACCAATTGAGGGGCGGAGAGATGTCTTCTCCTTCACACGTGTAAACAGTGGGAATAGATCCGCCATTTTCAAATGCGCTGGATTTGAGTTCAAAAGACATGGATGCCTCCGTAATGAAAAGAGATGAGAGCATAAAAAGGACAAGGAACAATGATATAGGCCAACGGATTTTATTAGTATGATGATAATCCATGAGTTTATTATATCAAAAAACGGAATAAATGGTAGAAGGAACCTATAAGGTGGGTCCTTGTTTTTCGTGGTTGACTACTCTTTTCACGGACTTAGCTTTTAAGGGAACCTTGTATATAAGGAGGAAAAAATGGCAAAGACCCGCCGGCCGTTAACGCCTGAAGAAATAGAGGAGTTCAGGAAAGAGCTCCTTAATAAGAAAGAGCAGCTTTGGAATGAGATCAAAAAGGATCTTATAGAAAAGGTTGGAGAAGAATATCAAGAACTTATCAATACAGTCAAGGATGAAGAGGAGTTGGCGCAGATAGATTTGCACGAAGAGACCATTCTTGGTGTTGTCGAGGCAAGAAAGAAGGAACTCGAAGCCATAAGCCAAGCCCTTTGGCGTATTGAGCACGGGGAATTTGGAAAATGTTTGGAATGCGGACGCTGGATCTGTATCGAAAGGCTCAAGGTGCGGCCCTGGGCCTTGTATTGTCTAGAATGCAAGGAAAAGTTAGAAAAATTGGCAAGGATTTGACATCTCAGGCCCTGTGCCCCATCATGCTCTCTTCCTCAGGCCACAGGTACTCTTTTGCCGGAAGAAGCAAAATAAATTAAACATTCATGACCTGTGGTGTGGTCACCCCTGGGCATGAAAATGATCATAAATGCTACAGGGGGGAAGCGAGTTTCATAGTGGTCGAGCTAATTTCACCGTGAAAGTACATGCAAAAATTGCACTTTCATTCTCGGGTGCGGGATATAAGGACCGGCCATGAAGGTTTTTAGCGGTAACCTCAAGGCACTTTGACCAGTGCATTACAGACTTCAGAAGCAGGAAGCTCATCCATGCAGTGGGTATCTTGGCATCTTCTATAGGCGTCACCACAGGGGCTGCATTTGGCCGGGCTTTTTATGATGGTTGCGTTTTGGAGCGGTGGTTTCCAAATGGATGGCTCAGTGGGGCCAAATAGAAGGAAAGAGTTTGCGCCGCACCAAGCTGCAAGGTGGGAAATGCCTGAATCATTACCAAGGAAGCATCTGGTCTGTCCAAGGGTGTCTGCGACCATCAACAGATCCTGCTGTTGCATGTAAAGGGCATGGCCATTTTGTCCCAATACGAATCTTTTTATCTTTTCTTCTATGGGTTTTTCAGCTGGGCCAAGTATAAAAAGCGCCCTTTCTATGCGGTGTTCACTCAAAAGGGTTTCAACAGTCTGAATAAAATTGTCTACTGGCCAGCATTTTTTTTGGCTCCCGCTTCCCGGGTGTACTGCCAAGTCAAACAATTTTCTGTCCTGCCTGTTTCTGCTGAATGACATAGGATATAAGAAGTCTTCTATTGTCTGGTTTTCCAATTGAAGCAATCTCTGGATCTGATTGAATTGAAACAAGGCACAGTTGGTTCGATCCGGGCCTTCATCCACAGTGAAGACTATTTGGGATGACCAATCTTGGCTTGGCCTGAGAAAGATATCTGGGACAAGGCCTCGTCGTCTGGTAAACCACCAGATATCATCGAAATATTTGAGTAGGGGAGGAATCTTGCCAACGTATAGTTCGCTAAAGGCACTGGCATTGGCGGGAATCACTGATGACACCTCTCCTGCATTTTTCAGGAAAAGGCCCTGATAGGGCATGGCTGCCAATGTGAATTCACCCCTTTCTCTTCTCAACAGTCTCAATGCGGGAAGGGATAGCAGCAGATCTCCAATGGCTCCCTGGTTGACCACAAGTGTAGGCATGTCTGTCCTTTCAGATTTAAAATTTATCTACAAAATAGGGAAAAAATGGAATAAGTTACCCAAACGTATTCTGTTTACAAGGCTATATAATCCTAATTTCTTTTTACTTATACAGCTACAAAATATTAAATCTCAGGAGGCAAGAATACAATATGCCAGGTCAGAAGATCACAATAAACCAAGACGGGACTATAAATGTGCCAGATGAGCCAATAATTCCTTTCATAGAAGGGGATGGAATCGGCCCTGATATTTGGAGGGCCACCAGGATGGTATTGGATGCAGCTGTAGAAAAGGCCTTTGGAGGTGCCAAAGCCATTCAGTGGATGGAGGTATACGCAGGCGAAAAGGCCAAGGAAAAGACTGGCCAATGGCTTCCTCAGGAAACCCTTGATGCCATATCAGAGTATGTGGTGGCAATCAAGGGTCCACTTACCACACCAGTAGGCGAGGGGATGAGAAGCCTTAACGTGACCTTGAGGCAGGTTTTAGATCTATATGCATGTGTGAGGCCAGTGAAATATTTCAAGGGCGTACCAAGCCCTGTTAAGCGCCCCGAATTGGTAGACATGGTCATCTTCAGAGAAAATACCGAGGATGTCTATGCCGGGATCGAATGGCCTGAAGGGAGTGATGAGGCCAAAAAGGTGATAGATTTCCTGAAAAATGATATGGGAGCCAATTTACGGCCTGATTCAGGAATAGGGATAAAACCCATTAGCCGTACCGGGACTCACAGGCTCGTAAGGAAGGCCATCCGCCATGCCATTGATAATGGCAAGGATTCAGTAACCCTTGTGCACAAAGGCAATATCATGAAATATACAGAAGGAGCCTTTAGGAACTGGGGCTATGAGCTGGCGAAGCTCGAGTTTCCACAGGAAACCATAACTGAACAGGAACTCTGGGATGAGTTCAATGGGCAGATGCCTGAAAACAAGATACTCATCAAGGACCGGATTGCAGACGCCATGTTTCAGCAGATACTTCTTAGGCCTTCTGAATACAGTGTCTTGGCACTCCCAAATCTGAACGGAGATTATATGTCAGACGCCCTGGCAGCCCAGGTAGGCGGTTTGGGTATGGCACCAGGCGCCAATATAGGCGACGGGGTCGCGGTGTTTGAGGCTACCCACGGCACAGCTCCCAAATATACTGGTCTCGACAAGGTGAATCCAGGCTCTTTAATCCTTTCCGGGGCCATGATGTTGGAATACCTTGGCTGGAAGCAGGCAACAGAGACCATACATAAGGCTCTGGAGGCGGCGATTGCAAGAAAGAGGGTTACTTATGATCTGGCACGCCAGATTCCAGACGCCATAAAAATAAAGTGCTCTGAATTTGCAAAAAGCATAGTCGAGTGCATGGAGTAGGACATAACTTCACAGGAGCCGGTTCCATGACCATGGTAATTCTGGACCGGCTCTTCTCCTTGATCTTTCCTCCCCGCTGCGCCTGTTGCAGGCAGTACCTTTCTATCCCCGCCAAAGGCCTTTTGTGCAGTAACTGCCAAAGCCTGATCACACCACTAAATGGGCCTGAATGTAGTTGTTGTGGAAGGCCTTTTGTGTCTCAAAGTGGGATGGATCATCTATGCAGTGCATGTAGCCTCAAAAAGCCTCCTTTTTCAAGGGCCTGCTCCATGTTCCTGTATGAAAAGACCATAAGGGAGCTCATCCACAGGTATAAATACCATGGGGACACCTATGCCATGAGGGCTCTTGTCGTGCTCTCGAGAAAACAGCTTATTGAATGCAGGCGAAAATTAGGCTGTGACCTCGACGTTTGGGTATTGCCGGTCCCATTACACAAAAAGCGTCTCAGGAAGAGGGGATTCAACCAGTCGCTGGTACTCGCCAGGAAGATCTTCAAAAGAGAAAAGGTGAGGCCTGATATGCTTTTTAAGACAAGGTCTACTCCAAGTCAGACTGGGCTTTCCTTGAAGGAAAGAAAGAGAAATGTATCTGGCGTGTTTTCGTGTCACGAAGTGAAACCCGGTAAAGACGTCATCATCTTTGATGATGTATTTACCACAGGTGCTACAGCAGCGGCTGCAGCCAGGGTTGTAAAAGAGGCAGGAGCAAGAAGGGTATTCGTTCTTACGCTGGCACGCACTCCTGAGGTTTGACTGGTTTCAAATAAATAACCTTCAGGCACTCTTTTGCCCGACGAACCTGATTCAAGGGTCTGTTCAATGTCTTTTCACCAGGGACCAGCGAGAGCCCATGCACCGTAACAATAGCAGAGAGTTTGGAGAAAGTCCTGAATGATCCCTCTTGTTGGGGGAAAACACCCCTGTGACTCCAACAAATGGCGCTATGTTCCTTTCCAGGCTGTATCTTATCTCCTTGGGGCTCAATCTCTGGGTTGCCGACATGGCACGCCTTAATAGACAGATGCCATCCCACGCCTGGCCTGCAGCGAGCTGTTGGACAGGGGGCATAGTTTGAAAATCATGTCCCCACAAATCCACGAACCGCTTGGTGACAAAATAGGAAAGACATGTGCTTGGGACTGCGTGAGAGAATAGTATAGGCGGCACGACTATATAAATGAGGCTTCCCACAGGCAAGGCCAGGGTTTGGGGGTCCTTGAAAAATATTTGATGGCTCAGGGCTATTGGGACATCTATTCCTCTCAGGTTTGTCTGTACCAGAGAAGAGGCAGGCCAGCCCGTCCATATTATGGCTATGTCTGGTGCACATCTCGAAAGATAGCGGAGTTTCATGGCAAAATCGTCCTGGTTAGGATTGAAGCTGCCCAGGCACGTGATCTTCATGCCATATTCAGGGGCATAACCCCTAATCCAAAGTCCAACTTTTCTCACGGATGCCGTATTGTCCAACAGGCCTCCCAGGGTCTCGTATCTCTTCATTCTGAAATATTTAAAGAGGGCCTTTAGTTCTGCATCAAAATTCAAGGTGGTGGAAAAAGTCCATGCAGTCTTGACTCCTGCAAATTTGAGGATAGGCTCCAAGCCCTGGATCAAGACCACGGGGATCTTGTTGGTTTCTCCATATCTTCTGAAGAGTGTTACATTTGCTTCAGCCGTTGGGCCAAGGAGGGCCAATGCCCCATATTCATGCTGTAATTTGCCCGCCCCCAAAAGCAGCAGGTCCTTTTGACCCTTGGTATCGAAGACAGCGATATTCAACTTGCGTCCCTTGATACCGCCTTGTCGGTTGATCTCTTCTGCTGCAAGTCTGATAGCCTTGTATGCCGACACTCCAATCGAGCTGTCTGGACCACTCAAATCCAGTAGTGCGCCAACGGTGACTGTGGCCTGGTCCTGTCCGTTTGCCTTTAAAGGATGAGTGGGGCCAAGGAGGCAGAAGGCAACGAGACAAATCAATAGGGCAAAGGCCCTTTTGGGGGGATGGATAGGTTTCAAAACTATAGGGTAAAGGCTCCTGTGGTATTATCTCAACCGCTTGAGCTGTTTTTTGGCAGCTTTTGCCTGGGGAGTAGCTGGATATTTCTTGATGAGCTTTTTCAACACGATCTTTGCGCTTTCCTTGTCTCCCAGCCTGGCAAATGCAAAGCCTTGTTTCAATAGCGCATCAGGAACCTTGTTACTCTTGGGAAATTTGCTTATTACCTTTTGGTATTCAAGGATGGCCTCTTCAAATCTGGAAAGTTTGTATTCACAGTCTCCTATCCAGAAATGGGCATTTGCCACAGTGGGGGCGGCAGGGTTTTGTTTGATAAAGGTCCTGAGGACCTTTTTGGCCTCTTGGTATTTGCCTTGCCTGTAAAGTTCTAGGCCTTTCTGGTAGAGATCGATCTTGCCCTCTTCCACTTCTTTCCTTGTCTCTTCAGCCTCTTTGGCTGCAGAAGAAGATGCACGGATTACTTTGAGGTCGGCCTTGAAACTATCCAATTCTGTCTGGAGTTCCTCCTTCAACCTGGCAATCTCCTGTTCTTCTTGTTCCTGTTTGTAATTTGTCTGTTCCAGCAGCCCATTGATCCTCATGAGTTCACTCTCCAGTGCATCGAGCCTGGAGTTGAGCCTTGCATATGCCTTTCTGAGGGATTCTGGGCCATTGCCTTGTTCCTGTTGCAATGTCTGGGACATCTGTTTTTTTATTGTTTCGATCTCCCTGTTGATGCGTTGATTTTCTACCTGAAGCCCAGAAACATTACGCTCAAGCATATTGATTTGGGCTTGAGGGGCGCAAGCAGAAAGGATCAGGACACACGCCAAAAATGACAGAAATTTCCAGTTGTTAAAATGGAATGATATCTTTGGTTGTCTTTGCTGCATATTTTCACCTGCCAAGATAGGGATTATTTGAAGACATTTGGTCCCCAGAACGGAAAGTAGTCACATTGTCCATAGTCTATCAGGAGTCTTTGGTTCTGGCCATTGGCGTACATGACAAAGATACTCTTTTTTCCTCTGTTTCTAGTGGAGCTGAAAAGGATCTGTCTGCCATCGGGAGACCATGATGGATTTTCGTTATTTGCCTCATAGGTGAGTTGAGCTGGCTCACCCCCATCAGGAGAAATCGTGAATATCTGAAAGCGTCCTCCAAGCCTGCTTACATAGGCTATTCTGTCGCCTGTAGGCGACCATTGGGGGTCGGTGTTGTAATTGCCGGAAAAGGTGAGTCTTTTTATCTTCCCGGAACTCAAATTTAAAATAAACAGTTGTGGGCTTCCATTTCTGTCAGATACGAAAACGAGTCTTCTGCCATCTGGAGAAAAGGAGGGTGAACAGTTGATGCTCGGTCCCCTGGTAAGCCTCTTCTGAACCCTACCATCGAGTCCAATGAGATAGATATCAGGAGAGCCTCCCCTGCTGAGAGTCACTGCAAGCCTGTCTCCGGAAGGGGCCCATGCTGGCGACATATTGAGGCCTTTGTAACTGCTGAGCCTCTTGATCCTTCCTGTCCTGAGATTTTTTAGATAAAGACAAGGCCTGCCAGATCTGAAGGAAGTAAATGTGATGAAGTGCCCATCCGGAGAATAACGTGGTGACATCACGATGCTTTTATGGTTTGTTTCCTGCCTTATATTCATGCCGTCGAAATCCGCCGAATAGACCTCACTGCTGGTTCCTTGTCTGGATACGAAAAGGATTCTGGATAGACTCACTCCAGGTTTTCCTGTTATGGCCTTTACTATCTCATTGCTGAACCTATGGGCCATTTTTCTAAGATCATTTATCGTGCCAAGATATTTTCTGCCCACGAGCATGGAATTACTTGACAGATCCATGAGTTTTAGCACAACGGTAAGGGAACTTCCCTGCCTGTCCATGGAGATATCCACCTTGTAATCCAGTTTTTCGTCTCCTGTTTGGGCAGGAAAATCAAACACAGCAAAGAACCCATGGAATATGAGATCTGATTTCAAAGTCGACGTGAGCTTCTTGGCCGCTGTTCTATTTTCATATGTATTGGTGGATAGTTGTGGCACAGAAAGGCCTATGGGGATCTTTTCCATGAATGGAGAAGAAATGTCTATATAGATTTTGGCACTAAGCGGTCTAAGAGAGACCAGAATACTTGCAACAAAGACGATTAATATGGGTATCAGATATCTGTTCATGGGGCTTAAATATAAAAGGCCTCAGCCAATATGCAATCGGCTGAGGCCCTAATTTTTGGTTTTATTTTTTCTCAGTGGTGTTTACCACCAACTCACAGTCTTATCTGCCTCAAAGATCTGCTCTACCAGGACGTCATAATTGGGATCACCAACGTACAGATTGAATTCCTTGGCTTCCCTGTCACGGTTGAGTATTTCAACCAATTTTTTAACGTCCTCATTGGGTTCTGACCTGTATACATGCAAAATTTTCATCTTTTTTTCGTCACTCATACCATCCTCCCATTAATCTTCAGAACATGCTGGCGGTGGAGTCTTGGTCTGTTTGGGCAAGCCATAGGGAATGATGAGATCTGCTTCCCTGAGCTTTTCACCAAGTTCTTCCAGGGTGATTTTGGTCATTTGCACACCCTCTACAGCTTCACCGTCAACGGTAAATGCCTCGCCTTCCATGTCCATGATCCACTCGATATTCTCTTTGACGTAATCAGAGAAACGGGGATATTCATTGTACATGAAAACGGGATAGGCATAGTGGTTTTCTACAGCGAGTCCCAATGCTGAACGGACGGCGTCCCCGGAGTACATCCGGTTCGGCAACAGAAAATAACACTTTTTGGATTCCATGATTGCAAGCCTCCTTTATTACAACACCAGATATTTGCCACACTCATCTATGATGGCGCCATGAAAGGCCTGTGTCCTCATCTGGCGTGCAGTAAGACCTTTCGGTACATCCTTTTCAACATCATAACCTTCGCATGTGTAGCTGTCTGCACAGATAGCAAGTTCTTCCACATCGCATAGATTGGCGAGCTTAACGAAATCTGGATGTTTTGTAAGGTGTATTGATTTGAATGTAAAAAACACTTGTACTTTTTTCCCAGCCCTGACGGCAGCTGCCGTGACACCCAAAATATGTCTCATATGCTGGGGCGAGGTAACAAAGATACCGAGTTTGTTAGGATCAGCAGACATTGATAGTATACCCCCCTTTCTTCAAGTATGAAGAATAAGATTTGTTGGTTATTTTTTCTTGATGTAAAATCTGATAAAACCTTCGTCTTCGATTTCGCCAAGATACTCATGTCCTGCCCTGGCACACCATCCAGGGATATCGTTTCTTGAGCCAGGGTCTGTTCCAAGTACCTCTAAGATCTCTCCAGAGTTGATCTTGCCTATTTCCTTCTTGGTTCTGAGAAGGGGCATGGGGCAGCTCAGACCTTTTGCATCTAGTGTCCTTGCTACGTCTAAGCCTTCAGGGGCCTTTTTGTACTCGCTCATAATTCCTCCTTTTTTTATTTTTGATTTGTTCAGTTATTAACTGAAGTTACATCTCAACTATAAGTTTATTGGAATCTTCGTTCCAATCGACAATTATGTACCATACCACCATGGCGAAAATGATGAGTGCGATTGTTCCTCCATATCCAAGGGCGTCAGGCAGGTAAATGTGTTTGCCCAGTTTACTGCCTTCATGCATTGGGCCAACGCCTTCCATGTGGATCGCCTTGAACCAATGGACCATGATGGCATTGGATATGCCAAAGAATGGGACCACCAACCAGAGTTTTATCTGGCCTTCTCCCACGCGCCAAAGTGTACCGGTACCGCAGCCTCCAGCGAACATGGCCCCGAGACCGAAGATGAAACCGCCAAGGATACCGCCCCAGCCAAAGGTGCCTCTGACATAGTTTACCGGGTCGAGCACGCGTCTTGCAGCAACTACCGCCTGTTCAGAGGCGTCAACAACGTCTTCCACTGCATCTGCGAGATCTTCGTCCTTGATTTCATCTGGATCGAGCTCGTCCACAGCGTCCATGAGTACGGACTGAACTGCCACAGCCGAGCCCCTTTGAGGCACTGCATATTTGAGCACTGCGCAACCCACGGCCAGCACCAAGATGCTTAGGGCAACCGACTTTGCCAGTGTACAATCTCCTGTCATATGGGGTTCTCTGAAGGCCTGCACCATACACCAGCGGCCTCTTTGCATGGTGTATCCGAGACCTGCAGAGATGAGCAAGATTCCACTCAAGGATGCCTTGTATTCATCGCTCATATCAGCGTAATGATATGCTCCCCAGATCACGGCCACAAATGCGGCTATGCCAATGATAATCTTGAGGGCATATGGAAAATCGATGTTTTTTCCGCCACTAGTTCCCCAGGTGATGTGTTCCATCTCCCAATAGATGTATTTGAGACCCAGAATCACTCCTATAACCAGGCCTAGCCACATGGTGAATCCATTTGCCGCCAAATTCCCAATGGCATTGTACATGCCGCCCACATTACAGCCACCAGCGAATGCAGCGCCAACACCCATGAGAATTCCTGCGATGACCGCCTTAACGAGCTCCCATGGCGGCGGGAATTTGAATGAGAAGTCATTGCCGAGACAAGCTGAAATAAACGCCCCTGCCAAGAAGCCTATACCAATTACAGAGCCTGAACTGAAGAGAACGGCCCCGGGTTTATGGCTAAAGATGCCGACCCCATAAAGGATCCATTCACCCCAGTTCCTGACAGCTCCCACTGCGCCCCAAGGCCTCCACCATGCCATGATAAGAATACTGAATAGGGCAACTATAATGCCTGAAACTGTTGCATTCCATTCAGTCTGGCATAGAATCTTGAAAAAGTTTTTGACCTTTTCACTCATTATGCTTTCGCTCATAAGGTGGTTCCTCCCCTCAGTCCGGTTATGACTTTAAAGTTCCCGCATAACCTAAGGATTGTTCATTGCATGAACCTGGTGATAAAGTTATTACTAATATGCAAATTGATTCGTGTGTACCAAAATTCACGCACTGTGTCAAGGTTTAGTTGAACGGCTATTCATTATTGATCCAGGCCGGTTATGCAGTTTCGGCCTGGCTGATGTCAGGAAGGAGTTTCAAGTCAGTGATTATAAAGATACTTTTTTTGAGTGTTCTTATTTTGTGTATGTCAATAATTTCAAGAGACGGCATCGCCCAGGTGCAGCAAACAAATATAGTGAGAGAAGTCCTGCCAAATGGTCTCAATGCTGTCATCAAAGAAAGCCACAGGGCGCCAGTGGTGGCTGTGCAGGTTTGGGTTAAGGCCGGAAGTGCTTATGAAAAAGATTCCCAGGCAGGAATTACCCACTTGATAGAACATATGATCTTCAAGGGAACGGAAAAGAGAGGGCCTGGTGTCCTCGCCAGGACCATCGAATCCCTAGGGGGCACAATAAATGCGTATACTTCTTACGATTATACAGTTTATCATTGTGTCGTGCCAAGCAGCCATCTCGAGACTGCCATCGATATCTTAGAAGACGCAGTCTTTCATTCCCTCTTTGACCCAAAGGAGTTGGAACGGGAGAAAAAGGTGGTGCTGGAAGAGATGCGCATGAGAGAAGACAGACCCAGGGTAATGCTTTACGAAGACCTGATGAAGACCTCTTATGTGCTCTACCCTTACAAACGGCCTATAATTGGATATGAAAATAGCGTGATGGCCCTTACGAGGGAGGACATCCTTCAATACATGAAGGATAGATACCGGCCATGCAACATATCGGTTGTCGTTGCAGGAGACGTGAACTCCAAAGAGGCAGCAGCACTGATTGATAAATATTTTGGAAGGGAGGAAAAGGCCCGGTGCGTACCGCCAGAATTTCCAAGGGAGCCCAAACAGACTGAACCCAGGTATGATGTCAGGGCCATGGACTGTCAGGAAGGATACCTGGCCCTTTCCTTTTCTGGCATACCTGGTTTTGCAGGTAGCGATGTGCCTGCCTTGGATCTTTTATCAGCTTATCTCTCAGATGGGGAAAGTTCCTTGCTCGTGTCCACCTTGAAGAACAGGCTGCAGCTCGTCCACTCAATCCATGCTTCTGCATTCACTCCTGAGGGGCCAGGGCTTTTTGAGATTACGGCCAATGTAGACCCAGGAAAGGTCCACAAGGCATTGGTCCAGACCCTTGCACTGCTTTTCAGATTGAAGGATACAGAAATATCATCAAAGGCCCTCAAAAAGGCCAGGACGCAGGTGCTCACTGATTTCATCTATAGCCAGGAGACCATGGAAGGCGAGGCGAGAAAACTTGGAGTATTTCAGACCCTGATGGGTGATGCTTCGAAGGAGCTGGAATATATCGCAAGAGTCAAAGAGGTTACAGCCTCAGACATAAAGAAGGTTTGCAAAAAATATTTTAATCCCGACGCCATCAACGTGGCAATGGTGATGCCAGAAAATGCAAAGATTGACATGAACGGCTCCATCCTCTCAGGCCTTATCCAGGAGGCCATGGCTGAGGCTGCGGGGGAAACGTCGGGCCGGGAGGCGTCTTCTTTGGCCAAGACAAGGCGCTTTATATTGGCAAATGGAGTAACTATACTCGCCATGGAGGCTCACGACCTTCCCACTGTAGCCGTAAGGATTGTCTTTCCAGGTGGGCTGAGATATGAGACCCCGGAAAACAATGGCATATTCAATCTCCTCGCAAAGGCCTGGAACAAAGGGACAAGCCTCCATAGCGGGGATGCCATAGCTGAAATAACAGACAGTATGGGCGCCACTGTTTCTGGGTTTTCGGGACAGAATTCCTTCGGTCTTCAAGGTAGATTTACCAGTGATACCTTTAGAAAGGGGCTGCGGCTCATGGTTGAAGTGCTTCTGTCTCCAACCTTTCCCCAAAAGGAAGTGGAGAAATTGAAGCCATTGATCCTGGCACAGATCAGGCAGCAGGATGACTATCTGCCAGGCGTGGCTGTGAGGGAGTTTAGAAAGCTTCTCTTCTCACCCCATCCCTATGGCATGAATGTATTGGGTCGGCCAGAGACTGTAATTGGATTTGATTCAGATGACCTAAAAGAGACATACAAGTCGTTTGCTGTGCCAGACAGGGCCATAATCTCTGTGGTAGGAGACATCGATGCAGAGAATCTGAGACAGGAGTTAGATACGCTTTTAAAATCTTGGCAGAACGAATCGAGCCTGTTTCTTCCTACACCTCCAGACCCAGAGCCTCTCACATCTCCCAAGATAGTCGGTATTCACAGGGAGAAACAACAGGAACACATTGTCCTTGGTTTCATGGGGCCTGGTCTTGCAAGCCCTGATCGATTCCCCCTCGAGGTCTTAAATGCGATCCTGGCAGGCCAGGGTGGACGTCTTTTTACCGACCTTCGGGACAAGAAGAGCCTAGCGTATTCTGTTACCTCTTTCACTGGTTTTGGTATTGATTATGGCTCCATTGCTTGCTACATAGCCTGCGCACCGGAAAAGAAGAATCAGGCGGAAAAGGGGCTGTGGAGTGAGATATACAGGGCACAGAAAGACCTGCCAGGTCATGATGAAGTTGAAAGGGCCCAAAATTGGCTCATAGGAAGATATCAGATCTCCCTTCAAACCCCAGGTGCAAAAGCCATGGACATGGCAATGAATGAGCTCTACGGTCTAGGGTTTGATTTTTCCACAAAATATCCAGAAAAGATCAGAAAGGTGACAGAAAGGCAGATACAGGAGATCGCCAGGAAATATTTCAGCTCCCAGGCCTATGTGCTGGTGACAGTGGGACCATAAATGATCAAGAGGATATGTCTTGTCGTCAAACACAAGGACGACAGACCAGCAGCTGCAGCGAGAAAGATACTCGAACACCTCAAGGATAGAGGTGCCATGGTGCATCTCGGGCCAGTAGAGCCTGAAGACGAGGCCATAGTGGTCCTTGGGGGAGATGGAACCCTCCTCCACGTGGCAGGCCAGGCCTTTAGGGCGGATCTTCCAGTCCTGGGTATCAATGCAGGAGGGCTTGGCTTTCTGACAGAAGTGCATCTTGACGAGATGGAAGAGGCCTTGGATGCCCTCTTGGAAGGGACATTCTTGCTTGATCAGAGGATGGTTCTGGGAGTGAAGGTCAAAAATGCGTCGTCTCAGGTCAGAAAGGAATATTTGGCCCTCAACGAGGCAGTCATCACCAAGGGTGCCCTTTCAAGGATAATTCAGATCAATTCCTGGGTTAACGAGACATTTCTTACTGCATACCGGGGTGATGGGCTTATAATCTCTACGGCCACAGGCTCCACGGGTTATAATCTGTCTGCTGGGGGCCCAATTATGTATCCTAGCTTGGAGGCAATAGTCCTTACGCCCATCTGTCCCTTTGCCCTGAGTTCCAGGCCCCTGATACTTCCAGGGCAGTCCTTGATAAAGATCCAGGTGGAAGAGACTGCAGAAGAGGTTTGTCTCGATGTTGATGGTCAGGCAGGACTTCATCTGGAAAAGGCCGATGAGATCGAGATATGCAAGATGCCAGGTTACCTCAAATTAATTAAGTCCCCTCACAGGGATTATTTTACCATTCTCAGGGAAAAGCTTGGATGGACCAGGGGAGTGAGTTATCCAGAAAGAGGAAAAAACAAATAAGCCCCTATCCCAAGAGACAGGGGCTTCCTACTTGGCTATGTTCTTGATAAAGAAAGGGAAGAAGGCCTTTTCAGGCCTCTTCGCCTTCTTCCTTCTTGATTTTTGCCATTAGGCGTTCTTTTTCGCGCTCCATGGCTTCTTTACCTGCCTCAAGAGCTGTTTCAAGCACCTCCTTTTTGGTTTCAACCACCTCTTTGCTCTTTTCCAGCAGCTCGACTGCCTTTTCCTTTACTTCATCAGCCACCTTAAGGGCTTCGTCTCTTGCAGCAGAGGCCTGGTCCTTGATTAGCTCTCTGGCCTCAGGGCCGGATTTTGGCGTTACAAGCAATGCAAGGCCAGCACCGACCGCTCCACCCAGCAAAAATGCCAAGGCTACACTGCCTGCAGAAAAACGACCATCATTCATTTGAGTCACCTCCTTTGATATTGGAGTTCTTCGTAGTTATATTTTGAGTCAAATATTCCAAAGACTTGCGGGCTCCTACGGCCATACTGGCAAGCTGGACAGCAAGGCCAGTAAGGCCTCCGCGCACTATACCGGTTGCCATTCTTACTGTTTGTCCTGCTTCGTTTACCGCCTCAAAGAGGTTGTCTGTTGCCCTTATCTTTTCCTGAATATCTTCTGTGATCTCCTTTGCGCCAGTGACAAGCTCTTTGGTTTCCACAAGTATTGGCGGCACCTCTTGTTCAAGCCTGGCCTCTAGGACCTTTTCCAGATCTTGATAAGACACGGCCGTGTCCGAAAGCACATCCATCAATTTGGAGGCATCCTGTTGGAGTCTTGCAACATGTTCATTTGTTTCTGAAAGGTTTTTCTTTAGCATTTCTTCCAGGTCATTCAGTCCTGCTATGGCTGGCCTTATCTCATGTACCAGTTCGTGAACCGAATCCACAGTGGAATCCACCTTGGAGAGTGTCTTTAGAATGCCCCTAACAAGTTTTACAAAAAAGAAGATAAAGAGTGCCAGCGCAGTGGTGATTACTATGAGATATAGCTGGTCTGTCGTCAGGTTGTTTAACAGATGACCTAGAGGCACGATTTCCTCCAATTCTCCATATAAAGGAATTTGCATCTACATATACCAGACAATAAGCAGGACGTCTTTGATTTTCAACTGAATGAGGAACTTGTTCGGAACCCTGGCTTTTTCCGTCTATGCCAGCTGTAGTGAAATCTCCATGAGAAGCCTCGAAGCTGATAGGGCGCTTTGGCAAGAAGAGTGGCCATATCTTTCTCAATGGGATCTCCACTGATTTAATAATCCCTTGCTTCTTTTCAACTTTTTGCCAAGTAACTCTTGGTTCTTTTCGATAAAGAGCATCTTGTTTTTGAGAAATAGAAATTGAAAAGACTTACAGGTTATATTATTAATGATTTTTATCACTATCATTCATGTTGTTTCATGATTATTTGTTTCAAGTAAAAGAAAGGTCTGGAGCGGTCTTCGAGAGAGGCATTTGTCATTAAGTTCAACCTATTTTCCAAAAGGGGGGAAAGAAGATGAAAAATTTAGTGGTTTATTCATCAAAGACCGGAAACACAAAGAAACTGGCTGAGGCCATTTACGGACACATCCCAGGAGAGAAAGAGATTAAACCCGTTTCTGAAGCCCCAGATCCTGAGGGCTATACCTTTATTGCCGCAGGATTTAGGATTGAAAATGGTGAACCCGACCCTGCAATCCAGGAATATCTAAAAAGGATCTTAGATGATTGTCAGGTCTTTTTGTTTGCAACTCATGCTTCTGAACGTGGTTCCGAGGTTGTTAAAAACGCAATGAAAAAGGCCAGGGATCTCGCAAAGAGAGCGAGAATAGTAGGTGAGTTCGACTGTCTTGGAGAGGTGCCTGAAGATAAACTCAATGAGGCCAGACAGCAAACACCTCAACCAGAGTGGGTCAAGGATGCAGAGAAGGCGAAGGGGCATCCAAATGACGAGGACATCAGAGAGATGTTGAAGCTTCTGGACAGTTTGGATCTACCCTGGTAACTGGTACCGACAGACACTTGGCAGCCTCTAGAAATCGGAGCCTTGGTTTAAGAACAAGACGCATGAGAAAAATAACCGCAGACATGTTGCTGATATTTTGAGGATTATTTTCAGACAACATGCCGTTGTCAATAAGAGACAATTTTTAGGGGTAGCCGCCTTTATAGTTTGTCTAGGGGGCCTTGAATATTCAAGGCCTCCTTTTTGACGAAAACCTTTTAGACAACTGTCCTTAATGGATATCTAGTAACCGTTCTTTTGGCCCTGATGCCAGAAGGTTTTTTTCTTGTCTCTACTTTATGAGAACGTTTCGTGAGATTCATGGGTGAGAAGATAGGTCGATGACCTTTTTCTTTGCAGGGAGTTTAAATCTGTAATTTTTAAAATTTTCTACAAAGTGGTAATGAAGCAGCTGGGTCGAAACAGCTGCAGCAAGGGCCATCTCGTCTCGAGCTGCCGTTTTGGTTCCCATCCTGCCAATCTTTTTCTTGAGATTATCCACTGACCTTGGATTCAAATATCCATATCCCTTGATGCATTCTGGCGAAAGCATCTCGTTGATCAAATCATTGGTCTCTTTTCCAAGGAATACTTCGACAATTGGCGCTCTGTATGGCTGTTTGGGCCTGTTTACTATTGATTTTGGAATGAGTGCTTCAAAGGATTTTTTGAGGATATATTTTTCTTTGAGCCCCCTTATCTTCAGTTCAGGATGGAGCCTGGCTGTGAATTCCACAAGCCTGTGGTCCAAAAAGGGGAACCTCCCTTCCACAGCATTTCCCATCATCATTCTATCACCCTGAGAGGAAAGGAGATAACCATTCAAGAACAGATGCGCTTCGATATACTGTGCCCTATTTAAAGGGTGCCATTTCATGAGTGAAGGAGAGCAGTAGGCATCCAATTTCTGGAATTGCCTTTTGAGGTCGAATTCTTCCCTTATGGATGGAGAGAACAGGTTCTTGATGTGAGCTGTATTTTCCCAGCGAAGGAGATGTGAGTAGTAGGGATTGGCCAGGTCTGTCAAGTGTTTGGTGAAAAATGCCTGCCAGAATGGATTTAATGCCCCTGGAGACTTGAGGATATAGGGATACAGGCGTGCAAAAAGCAAAGGTCTGCATTTTGAGTCGGGCCTTTTGGCAAGAAATCTTCTGAGTTTTTCTTCCTTGAAGATGTTGTATCCTCCAAAGAATTCATCTGCCCCTTCTCCTGTCAGTACGACTTTGATGCCAGTCTGTCTCACCATTCTAGACAGTGAAAAGAGTGGTGCAGGTGCTGTTCTCATCAAGGGCCTTTCTGAAAACCATATTACCTGGATGAAATCTTGGGCAATCTCCTTTGGGCCAACCTCCAACATATGGTGGCTGGTCCCGATCTCCTTGACCATCTGTTCCTGAAAGGCTCGTTCATCAAACGCCTGGTCCTTGAAGGCGACAGAAAATGTTATGAGATCGTTATTATGGTATCTTTTTACCAAGGCCGAGATGATGGAAGAGTCAATACCTCCACTCAAATAGGCTGCAACAGGCACATCGGCCCTGAGACGCAAGGTCACCGAGTCGAACAACAGGGATTTTAATCTGTCCTTGGCCTGTTTTTCAGACCTAACGAAGCCGTCACTATCCTCTGGAAATGTGTAATCCCAATATTTGCGGATCTTGAGACCGTTACGATCAAACAGCAATATGTGGCCAGGAGGCAACTCTTTGATATCTTTGAAAATGGTCTCTGGTGGGATATTGACCCAGAAGGTAAATATATCTGCCAATCCACTGGGAAGTATTTCAGGTCTGATGGAGCCGTTGGCAAAAAGGGATTTCATCTCGGAAGCAAACAAAAGGCGATGGTTCTTTAATGTATAGAATAGTGGTCTTATACCTATTCGGTCGCGGGCCAAAGTGAGTCGTTGTTCCTTGCGGTTCCATATTGCAATTGCAAATTGGCCGTTGAGATGGTGGACGAAATCCGTGCCATATTCTTCAAAGCAGTGGATTATGACCTCGGTATCCGAATTTGTGGCAAACTTGTGCCCACGTTGCTTCAAGTCATTTCGAAGTTCAGGATAATTGAAGATTTCCCCATTGAATACTATCCAAAGGTTCTGGTCTTCATTGGAAATGGGCTGGCTCCCCCCTGAAAGGTCGATGATGCTCAGTCGGGCCATGCCCATGGCACATTTGTCGTCGTGGAAGAGTCCACATTCATCAGGTCCCCTGTGATGAAGGGATCCAACCATTTGTTCAAGGTTGGCTTCGCGTTTATTTATATGGTTTCTGTTAGATGCTATTCCAGCAATTCCGCACATATTCAGCCGATATATTCGATGTATTGAGTCCTTTAAATCTTTTTATTTGGTGGAAGAAGATACAATATTGATTAAGACGGATGTATAGGCATTATTATCCCTTTGTTTTCCTTTATGGTACATAAACCACTTACTTCTTCAAGAAATATTTTTCAATAGATGACTGTATGAAATAGTGAAAAAGATATCAAGAAGAAAACAAAAATAACATGAATAAGTATTCTTGAGCTAATTGAAAAAAAGAGTATAGTTGGGCGCGTTGTAGTTTTGATAACCTTTTAAAGTGTATTTTTTCACTTTGTCTGTTTTGTAATTCACTTGAATTGTAAGAAAAAGACTTGTCAACAAGATAGTATTCAGGAAAAAGAGGACTGGCTGCACAGGTGATAATTACAATCGATGGCCCTGCAGGCGCAGGCAAAAGTTCAATAAGTAAGGCGCTGGCAGAGAAACTGGGCTTGACATATCTTGACAGCGGTGCAATGTATCGAGCCTTGGCACTTTACATGTTGGAGAAAGGTGTCGATATAAACGATGAAGCCCAGGTAAATAAACACCTCAAAGAGGTGAAGATAGATTTCGATAACGGTTCTGTCCGGCTCGACTCCACAGATGTGTCTCATCTGATCAGAACACCTGAAATAGATGCAGCATCATCTGCGGTATCAAGGTTCAAGGCTGTTCGGCAAAGGCTGACAGAGCTGCAGAAGAAAATAGGCGAAAAGGGCGGTGTAGTTGCCGAAGGTAGAGACATGGGTACTGTGGTCTTTCCTGAGGCGGACTTCAAGTTTTTTCTCACAGCTTCTCCTGAGGAAAGGGCCAGGAGGAGAATGGCCCAGCTTGAAAGAAAAAATAAAAATATTATAAAGCATGAAATTATATTGCACCAAATTAAAAATCGTGATAAAGCTGACACAATGAGGGAAATTGCACCTCTGAGACCAGCGAATGATGCTATAATCATAGATTCGACTAATTTGACCTTTGATGAAGTGCTAAATAAGATCTTGAATATAATAAAAGAAAAGGGGTAAGAAAGTGGCAAAGATGAAACCCAGTAAGGAAGAATTTACGTTTAGCGTAGACAATTGTCTTGGTTTTATTGCAAACCGGTTGGTGAAATCGTTTTTGAAGGTGTTGGATCACAAGTTGTCAGACTTTAATCTTACTGGCGCCCAGTTTTGTGTGTTGACCAAACTTTTTGAGGAAGAAGGGCTGACACAGACACAGCTGGCCCAAAGGTTGTACATTGAAAGCCCCACACTTGTCAGGACCCTTGACAGGCTTGAGGAAGCAAATCTCATCGAAAGGCGCCGCGTGCCAGAAGACAGAAGGGCCTTTCATATATTTCTGACAGAAAAGGGAAGGGGTATGAGGGATCTTCTCATGGAAAAGGGGCGTGAAGTACATGAAATTGCCATCAAGGGCATGACACAGGACCAGGTTCAAAATCTTAAAGACATGTTATTTCTTCTTTGGCATAATCTGGAAGAAGGTGCAGAAGAATTGGCCAATTAAGAAACTACATGATTGTTTTAAAGGCCACTGGCCTACTTTTTATCATATTGTTTTTCCTGCTGGCCCTGCAGTCTTGCTCCAAAAAGGCGGTAATAGTTACTGCTGATCCCAACATAATAAAGGGTTGTGATGGTTCATTTGTAATGCTTGGAAGCAGCCAAGATGGCCCAGGCAACCTTCTCATCCAGAAATTATGTACCAGGGATATTGCCCACATACTGGAGCTAGCTGGGATAGATCTTGAAAAAAGAAAAGAGATACACCGTCTGATATGCAGTTCCTCATCGAGTCCAGAAAGATTCAAGGAATTTTTTTCCAACCTGAGCCTGAAGGAGAGGCAGTCCGTGATTAGGGCCTTTGAATTGTTCGGCTATGAAATAAACGGATACGGGTGTTGAACCCAAGAGTCTCTGTGGAAAGCATAAAAACCCTAACAAATTCTTTGCCAATTTAGGGATTAGTGAGTTTTGATCCCGGTCTTGCAATGCGTGTTAGTGCCCTGGGAAAAGTTTGCTGATCACATTAAGGATGTTTTGTAACCGGAAGGGCTTGGAGATCACTTCGTCAACGCACTTGTCTGAAAGATCTTTGCCTTCGTAACCGGCACCCCAGCCAGTCATGAGCACCACAGGTATACCATGGTCTTTGTCCTTGACGGCCTTGGCAATGTCCCACCCACTTATTCCAGGCATCCCAAGATCTGTCAGTACTAAATCAAAATCCTCATTCTTGATTACGTCGAGCGCCTGTTCAGAGTTGCTGCAGGCTATAACCTCATGGCCAACCTCCCTGAGCATGAGTTGGATCAGGTCAACGATCTGGGTTTCATCATCTATGACCAGTATCTTGAGGTGCCTGCTCTCTGAATTTTGTTGCTCGTCCTCATAGGGCTGAGGTTTTTCTTCATCTTCACTCTGGCATGGCAGTGTGATTATAAAGGTTGTGCCATAGCCAGGTTCGGATTCTACCTCTATTTTCCCACCGGCATTGGTGACTAGTCCATAAACAATGCTTAAGCCCAGTCCAGAACTTCCTACGTCTTTAGTGGTAAAGTATGGATCAAATATGTGTTTTTTGGTATCTGGATCCATGCCGATACCTGTGTCTGATACTTCTATGACAGCCTTGGAATCCTGCATATACGTCTTAATGGTTATCTTTCCACCCTTGGGCATGGCATCCACTGCATTCAGGATGAGATTTGTCAGGATCTCCCTGAGTTCATAGCCAGGCATTTCCACTACGATGGAGGTGTCCACAGAGGTTTCTACGCGAATGAGGCAGCCCTTTTTCTGACAGTTGTCCTTCCACATGGGCTTTGTCAGTTCTACCGCCTCCATTACGATATCTGCTATACAGGTGGTGTGTCTGTCCTCGGTTTTAGGAGAGGAGCTTCTACGCACAAAACTCTGAAGCCTTTTTATTGTCTTGGCACCATCTTGAACAGCGAGTTCTATGTTTTTCAGCCGTTTGGCATAGGGGGTATCTTCTAACTCAAGCTGAAGGAGCTCTACGTTGCCGAGTATGGCCATGAGCAGATTGTTGAAATCGTGGGCAATGCCTGCGGCCATGGAGCCCAGTGCCCTGAGTTTTTCCTCCCTGATTTTGCGTTCAGAGTCTTCATGCTGGTCGGAGATATCGTGTATGACTATTATGCCACCGTGTTTATTGCCGTTTTTGTCTATTATTGGATGAAAGAAGATGTCTGCGAGAAAGGTGTTGCCATCTTGTTTCAGCAGTCTTATGCCCTGGAGCTTGGCAAGATGTTTGGTCTTTATGGCCTTTGAAAGGGACAGAAAGGCTGTGGCGTCGAAAAAGAATCTCCCAAGGCCCTCCCTTAGGATGTCTTCTTCACTGCATTGCAAAAGTTTTTTGAATCCCCGGTTGACCTTGACGATTTCCCCAGAGGCATTTGTCAGGCAGATGCCTTGGGGTGCACTGTCTATAGCAGCTTCCAGGTATTCTATGTTTTGCCCTACCTTTTCACCACATTGGGTAAGGGCCCTGGTATTGGCCTCCACTATATTCTGGATATGGTAATGGCTGTTGTTCAGGAGTTCATGAAACTCCTTTTCCTGAAGAATATGGCCCATTACCTGGGTGATGATGATAAGGTTTCTTTTAAGATGGTTGGAGAAGGCGTATTTTTTTGAGGAGCTTAAGTTCAATACGCCCTTTGAGGAAATAGGAAGGCATGCAAGGGATGCGGGGACGAATTTGGCATTTTCCACCTGGGGGATCTTATCGACAGAGCTGTCTTCAATGAAAAGCGGTTGCTGTGAGTCAAATACAGACCATGCAACACTTTCTCCCCGCCTGAAATAAAGATCCTTGTTGTAATCCTTGTGTTCCGGGGTATCTGTAAAAACCTGGTGAAGCCCCTTGGCCGCAACAAGTTTCAGAACCTCCTTCTCAGGCTCATAGAGTAGGAGGGAGATATTTTCAAAAAAGGTTTCCTCAGCCAGTATATCCACAACAATCTTGCACAATTCCTCACGGGAATATTCACGGGGGTTGAGTTCTATAAGGCGCAGGACGATTCCCAAGGCCTCCATGTGGCCTAAACGATCCTGTTCTATCTCAAATACTGTCTTTTTTATTCCAGCCAGGTCCATATGTTCCGAATTCGCATTCATGAATGGGATGCCACTTCTCTATTATTTGTTTTGCCCCACGAGCACAGATGCGATTTGATGTACTTCTTCCTTGAATTCTTCAGCCTTTTCCATGAGTGCATTAAGCTTGTCAAAATTTACGCCAGCAACGGCAAGGACGCGGGAACTGGGTAGCTCTATCTTTTCCTTTTTATCAGACTCGAGGACCTTGGCTATGTAGGCAGCTGTTTGAACCAAGGCACATTCACGGGAATACCTGGCTGACGCGAATGGATTGTGGTGATATTGCAATGCTGCCTTGAGTTTTTCAGAAAATCCCCATTTTATGGCAAGCCAGCCTCCAATCTGGGTATGCGAAAGGCCTGACATGTCCTCTGCCACGCTGATGGGGATATCCTTTTTTTTACTGATAAGGGCGACACTGTTGAATCTGTCCGGCATAGTGGCCGCCGTGGCCAGGCGTCCGAGGTCATGGAGAAGGCCCAATAGGTAAATCTCTTCTCCTTGAACCCATATCTGATCCTGTGCCAGTTCCTTGCAACAGAAGGAGGTCATGAGGTTGTGGGTCCAAAAAGAATGGATGGCAAAACCCTTGGGCAAGAGACGCGGATTGAACTGGTTGACAAGGCAAATGGCTAGGCAAAGATTTCTTACCTCTCTTATGCCAATAACCATGACCGCCCGCTCAAGGTCTTCTATTGTTCTCCTGAAGCCATAATAGGCACTGTTGGCAATTTTAAGGAGCTGGGAAGTGATGGCTGCATCAGACTCGATGGTCGAACTGATGTCACTGAATGTCGTGTGTTTTTCAGTAACAGAAGCAAGGAGCTTGGCTACAATAGGGCTTGGAGCCGGGAGGTATTCCAGCTCGGCAATCCTGCTCTCAACTTCTGATATTTGCAGAGTATTTTCCATTTGATTCGCCATTTTTGTTTTGTCCCTTGTTTCTTTATCGGCGAACAAAAGACAAATGCTTTAATTTATTTTTTGTATAGAAGGTAGGGGGCATTACCTATGGGGCCGGAAGGGAGTTTGAGACAAGAAAAAGGGGTCTTAAGGCAGGGGAGTTCTTCCGGAATACAAATTTGAATCTAATGCCGTGTCTATTAAGCTGCTCGAGGCCCCTTTTTTCAACTATAAGATAAAATATTTTGCCCTCTTTGACCCTTTTTTCGATATCCTCGAGGGAAATCCGCATTATTCGACGGTGGAGATAAAAGGTGCATTCTTCATCCCAGAAATCAAAGTAAAAAAGAGGTTCGCCATCCACTATGGAGTCCAGATTTTTACAGAATGTCTTTGCTTCCTTTTGTTTGTAAACCTCTGGAAGAAAGACAAAACCTGCAAGTAAAAAGACTAGGCCCATGTGAAGACCGTAGATGGCAAACATTTTCAAAAGGGTGTCTTGATCCTTTTTTTTGAGCAAAGAGACAAGGCCCGACAAGCTTACCGAAAAGAGTATGAGGCATGGGAAGAGATTCTTTCCCAATAGATTTATAGACAACATCACGATTTCTGGCCTGCCTGCTCCTTTAAAGAGGGAAGCTACGGCCTCAGGGCCAAGATATTTTACACAAGAGGCCCCGAGCAAGGCCAAGGCTCCGATGGATATTAAAAGCCCAAAGGTCAGTACAGACACGGCTCTCATGATCTTTTTACCCTTTTTGCCCATGAGATACCTTGCTGTCAGCAGGGCGGCAGCCGGATAAGCAGGGAGTATGTAGTCGCTCCTCTTGGCTATGGCTATGGAGAAAAAGACAAATATGAAACAGACATACAAAAGAAGCAGCTTGGACAGGGCATCCAGGCTACTGCGTTTTTGGAACGCCTCGAGGAGCCAAAGGGGCGCAATAATGCTCCAAGGGAAAAAGCCTGTAAGAAAATAGACAGGATAGGTATAAAGAGGGGAATAATTGAATTCCTTGTATGTGCCGCCTGGTATCAGGTCTGTGAAACGGGACAGGTTCTCCTCGAGGAAAAACCTGTGGAAAAAGCGGCCGTTCGTTTCAATGCTTGCTGCCACGAACCAAGGGACTGTAAGGGTCAGGAAAAGTATCATGCCGCGTCCGAAAAAGACCTCTTTGATAAGATGCCACCTCCCTTCTAAGGCTAGAAATAAAAGGGCTGGACAAAAGATCAGGATGGCTCCAACTGGCCCTTTGAGCATTACCGAAACGGCGGCTGCCAAGAAAAATTTCCAAGGCACTTTTATCGTCTGGGCGACTGCACCTCCTGCTGTTTTTTCTTGCTCTTTGGCAAATTGAAAAAGCGCATATATGGCAAAGAAACATGTAGCAGAAAAACTCATGTCGATCCTGGCGATCTGAGACATCCAGAACACCTTGATATTGCTTAAAAATACAAGGCTGCTTATTGCTGCCAGGGTTCTGGAATCAAGAAGTTCGCCTATTCTCACGAATAGGAGGAGGATGAGGCATGTGGAAAAAAGAGAGGGAAGCCTTGCGGCAAGCTCCCAGTTTGGGGTGATGGTTGAGGACAGTGCTATGGTCCAATAGAAAAGTGGTGGTTTGTCCAGGTCTTCCTGACCATTCAGGTGATTGATCAAGAAAGAGGCGCCCTCCACGAATTCCCGGGCTATTTCCGCAGATTCCGCCTCGAGGGTTTCTGTAAGCCCCCTTGTGGAAGCCAGATAGACGCTTGCACAAAGTATCAGACAAAGGGAACATAGAATCAGTGGGTAGCATCCGGTGCAGGTTTCATCCGGTTCTGGGCTGCCAATATTTTGGATGTGATGCGCCATTGGGCGGTTCAACCTTCTTCAAATATGCGCAATATTGCCTTTGGCTCAAATTCCAGGGCCTGTAGGGCTGGATAGAGCCCGGATACAATGCCTATGGACATGGAAAGTAGGATAGAAATGCCAGCAGTCTTCCAAGGCAGAAAAAGGGGCCAGCGGGCAAGGCTCTGGACCACCACTGCCAGGGCTGTGGAGATAAGAATACCAGCAACTGAGCCAACCATACTTAGGACCAGGGATTCAGTAAGGAACTGAAGGAATATTGCCCTTTTTTTTGCGCCTGCCACCCTTTTTATGGCGATTTCCAGAATCCTTTCGTAAATGGAAAGGGCCATGATAGCCAAGATGCCCAAGGTCCCCACGCTAAAGGCTATGGATGCCACAACCCTGCTCAACACTGAAAACAGGTGGAGGGTCTTGGACGTGGTGCTTTGGAGTTCCTGATATGTGCTGACAGTAAAGTCTCTTTTCCCGTGCCTTTCAAAGAGGAGTTTTTGAATCTGGACAATTGTCTCCTTTATTACTCCTCTGTCTTTGGCAAGTACCACGGCACCATCCAAATAATCGACATTTTCCAGTACCTTCATGTGGGTAGTTAAGGGGATCAGGATGGCTTCATCGAAGTCTTCATTGCTAAAACTGCCTCTTTTGGCCATGACACCTGCCACCTTGAATGGCATGCCAGAAAGATAGATGGTCTTGCCAATGGGATCAGAGCGGAAAAATTCGTCTGCTATCTTTGAACCTATGAGTGCCACCTTTGAAAATGTCTTGAGGTCGTTATGCAGCAAGATCCTCCCTTCTCTGATTTTATAGTCGAGAAGCTGGCTATAACTCGGTTCCACACCCTTTACCACAAGGGTTGAAGAATTAACGACTGTTTGGACTGAAACCCCCTTTTGTTTAAAGGCACTCACAGATTTTACCAGCATGATCTTTGTTATGGCGCGTATATCCGACGGTTTCAAGGTGGGATATTTGGAAAGGCGTATCCTCCGGTGTCCTATGGATCTTATCTCCCCAGGAAGGATCATTATCAGGCTGCCTCCCATTCTTCCAAGTTCTGCCTCTATTCGCTTGGCCATTGCACCACTTATACTGTCCATGAGGACAAGAGAAAGGACTCCTATTGCTATGCCAAGCATGGCAATAACGATCCTCTTTTTTTCGTGCCTGAAATAGGCAAGGAGTTCCTTGATAATTAAGACCTTCATGATGCAACCCTGTTTGAGTGATGGTCGGATTTTATTATCATTTTATGCAGAGATAAAGGCATTGGAGAAATGCCCATGACATTCTTTGTTGAACGTGGTAACAACCCACGATGAGCAGTTTCACATGATGGTAGCACCATCATAGCCGTGAACGCAGGGCATGTATGGTATTCAAATGGGCGGCTGATCTTGCAGGCATCCACACAGAGACGAGCCCTGTGAATGTTGAAAAACATACGGCAAGAAGCAAGGATTTCATGGGAAAGACCGTGGGTATCTTCAAAAGTGGAGTGATCCACCATATGGCAACAAAGCCCAACATGCTGCCAAGGATGGCACCAAGCAGTGAGATCGCAACGGCCTCAGCCATAAATTGCAATATAATAGCCTGTCTTGTGGCCCCTAAGGCCCTCCTTATACCTATCTCCCAGGCCCTTACCCTAACGTTTATGGCAAATATGTTCGACATGACAAAACCACTGATGAAAAGGGCAATCAGACTGGCCAGACCAAGATATAGGGAGAGTGTCCAGTTGAAGATATTCAGGAACTTTCGCACTGTCTCAGGAGTGACTACTACGTAGTCGTCCTTTTTGTGTCTTTTGGCCATGACGCTTTTAACTTCACCAACCACATGGTCGTAATCTACTGCTTTTACAAGCTTAAGTTTTACTGCAAAGAGCCTTTTGTATTCTGGTTCAATGAATTTTCTGTAGGTGCCTATGGGGATAATGAGCCTGTCATCAAGGCTCTTTCCACTGGGGAGCTTGCCCTTGGGTGCAAACACGCCTACTATTGTGAAGCTGGTTTGTGAGATCTTTACTGTTTTCCCCACAGGATTGGCATCTCCAAAAAAGAATCTGGAAAGCTCAGTGCCTATTATACAGATCTTTGGGAACGAGCGATATTCATCCGGCCTGAAAAAACGGCCGCTTTGCAACCTGTAGTCAAAGACGTTGAGGAAATCCTTCATAGCAGATACTGCATAAGCATGGCGCGCCTCTGAACCAACGGAAACGCGCCTTTGTTTCAGCAGTAAATATGCTGCTGATCTCACGCCATAAACCCGTTTGAGATTGTTGAAGTCCTGAATATCCAGGCGGTACGTCAGCCTTCTTACGCTATTTTTGTCTCCAAACCCAGAGCGCACAAATATACTGTTGGGGCCAAGGAGCTGTATGATATTCCTGGCATTCTGGTTACTTCCTTCAATGGCTGCCACGATGAACACCAGGGACGCTATCCCAAGGCATATGCCACTCAGAGCGAAGAGGGTGCGTGCAGGATTCTGTCTAAGGACCTTGAGGATGGTTACAAAGAAGAGGTCCTTACTGAGTAGCGATGCGTCCATCCTTCAAAAGTATCCTCTTTTCTGCATACCGGGCAGTTTCCGGGTCGTGAGTGACGAGGATGATGGTCTTTCCCTGTTCGTTGAGCCTTGACAGGATCTTCATTACCTGGGCAGAGCTTTTTGAGTCCAGCTGGCCTGTGGGTTCATCTGCCAGCACGATTTCAGGGTCATTTATCAAGCTTCTCACAATGGCGACTCTTTGTTTCTGGCCTCCAGACAGTTCGGAAGGAAGAAATTTGACCCTTTCCTCCATGCCCACATCCTTTAAGAGCTTCTGCGCCCGGCTGGTGAAATTCATGGCCTTTGCGCTATAGAGGCTGGGGACCAGCACATTTTCAAGAACGTTGAGATAGGGAATCAGGTAAAAGGATTGGAAAATGAAGCCAAGGCTTTCATTTCTTATGAGGGAAAGGGCGTCGTCATCCAACATGGCAACATCCCTGCCTTTCAGAAGGTAGCTCCCAGAAGTGGGACTGTCGAGACATCCAATAATGTACATGAGAGTGGATTTGCCGCTTCCGCTTGCCCCCATGATGGCCACGAAATCGCCCTTTTCAATGTCGAGGTCTATATCCTTGAGGACATGTACCTTGAGCTCACCTTGGGTGAAGACCCTGTTTATCCCTCTAAGCTGAATCAGTGCCAATGATCTATTTCCTGAAGAGAACCTCTTGACCTTCCTCGACGCCAGCTTTTATTTCTGTGAAACGGCTGTCACTGGCACCTATTTCCACTGGGACAGTCTTGTTTTTCCCATTCTCCCTGACGATTACCACATATTGACCATCTTTGAATCTGACGGCGCTATTTGGGACCAAAAGCACGTCCTCCCTGGTGCTTGTAAATATCTCATTGTGTGTGGTCATCTGAACCCTCAAAATGGGCTTGTTTTCAAAACCCGTGACAACAGCAATATAATAAACCACATTATTTTGTAGTACTGGGGCAGGATAGATCTGGCTTATGACCCCACTGTATGAATGGTCTACATAGGCATCCACCTTGAAGGTTACCCTTTGCCCAACCTTTATTCTTCCTATTTCCGTTTCATCTACGTACACACGGTTTTCTATCCGGTTGTCATCGAGGATCTTTACAAATTGAGGGGCATTCAGGCCAGCAACCACAGTTTCACCCTCCTGGGTGGATACATAGGATATCACCCCTGAAAAGGGGGCCCTCAGAGTGGAATAGGAAAATTTTATCTCAGCCTCCCGGAGATTGGCCCTGGCAACATCAAGGGCCTGTTGATACTCCTGTTCAAGTTTCTTGAGTTCATAAGAGGCCTTTTCCACAGCTAATGACGCTGCCTTCAAGCTGTTTTCTGCCTTTTGAAAATTGGCCTTGCTCCTGGCAAGTGCTGCCTCGGATTTTCTTAAGGCTTTTTCCGATGTGGCGTGGGTGGATCGTGAAAACAAGGCCTTCTGGCTCTTGAAATCCCATGCGGCAAAGGATAATTCCTGTTTTGCAGCTTCAACTTCCAATTTTGCATTGAGTTTCAGGAGCTTTTGCCTCTTCAGTTCCCTTTTTTGTTTTTCAATGGAGTTTTCATAGTTGGCCCTTACCTTTTCAAGCTCAGCCTTGGCCTTCTTTACCTTTTCAGCCAAATCCCTGTTGTCTATTACGGCTATGAGGTCGCCCTTTTTCACCCGATCTCCGATCTGGATGGGTTCCTGGATCACCATACCAGTGACCCTGGCTCCAAGGCTTATTTCAGCTCCTGTGCAAGGCTTTATCTCTCCTGTGGCCTCAATGGATTCGTGGATAGTACCCCTTTTGACAGTAAAGGCCTGCATGGATGAGTCTTTTGATGTGCCGTTGCCCTTGTGGAAAAGAAGAAAGAAGATGACAGCGCCTACGATTATGAATCCTGCCAGAAATGAGAGATAACGTTTTGATTTCATCGCCATGAACCCTGTTGATTCCTGTTTTCATAAGGGTATCCAGTGGTTGGAATAGGGCCTGCCAAGGCCCTGTATAGGGCAATCCGATATTTGATGAGTTTTAGTCTTTCAGTAACCAACTGAATCTCGAGAGAGTCAGTATTGAGCTCGGTTGCTAAAAAGCGGAGAAACTCCACGGTTCCAGCCTTGTATTGCTCTTTGACCTGTTCAAGGGATTTTCTGGATAGTTCAAACCTCTTCTCCATGTTTTTGACAAGCTGTCTTTGGTGAATCTCCTGAGCCAGGGCATCTTCAACCTCTTTCAAGGCGCCAAGAACAATCTTGCTGTAGTCATAAAGGGCCTGCCATGCCTCCGCTTCTTTCTTCTCGACTTGGGCTTCGAGGCGCCTGCCTTCAAAGACTGGGGTTAGCATACTGGCTGCAAGAGAGGCGATCCAGTTTTCGAAAAGATCATTGACCCTGGATGCATCGGAGTTGGCAGAGGCCGTAAGTGAGAGCCTCGGATATTGTTCCGCTACTGCCTGGGCCAGCCTGGCATTTGCTGCCCTCAGCTTGAAAAAAGCGCTCTTGCAATCAGGGCGTCTGTTCACAAGTTCGATGGGCAGGCCCGATTTAGGTAATGGTGGCAGGGTAGGGAGGCCTTTGAGCATTTTTATTTCTACTGTTTGTGGTGGCTTGCCCATGAGGATGGCAAGCTGGTTTTCAAGGATCTTCAAATTCATCTGCTTCTCGATTTGCTGGGCAATGGTGGCCTCTACTGCCTGTTCTTGCTGTAGGGTGTCAAGGATGTCTGTCTGGCCATATTCATACATGGATGTGACTATATCCAGTGATACCTTGTTGTCTTTAATCTGTCTGTCAATTATGTCCAGCTGTAGGTCGAGTGCCTGCAAGTCGAAGTAGGTAAGTGCCAGCTCGGATGCCACTGTAATCCTTGCTGCGTCCAGATCTGATTTTGAAGCAGAGACTTCCAATGTCGCCGCCTTCTTCATTTTTCGTAAGCGGCCCCACAGATCTACCTCATAACTGGCAATTGCACCAAGGGAGATCACGTCTTCATTTGAATATTGTCCGAGGTTACGGCTGGTGTTGTGGGTGGCTCCCATGTTGATGTCCAGCCAGGGATACAGTTCTGCACCTGCCTGTTTTGCCTCTGCCTGTGCCTTGCGGAGCCTAGCCAAGGCCGCCTTTAGATCAAGATTTTCAGAAAGGGCCTGTTGTTCGAGCCTCTCGAGCTCTTTATCCTTGAAGGTTTGCCACCAGCACGAAGGTTGTCTTTGGCCTCCAGCCAAGGAAAATCCCCTTGGCAACTCATAAGGGGTGCTTTCAGGCGCAGGATGATATCCCGTGCATGCTGAAAGGAGAACCAGTGCCACAAACAAGATTAGGTGGTATCTTTCGATTTGTACTCGTGTTTTCATAGTTTGAATTTTCCGATTACCAGTCTTTCCCAGGTGGTAATGGAATGCCTCATACAATACCTTCTTATGGTGCGAGATGAAACTATGAAGCCTCATATGGAGACAATATCTGAAGATAATGTGAGAAGCAGTCTCAATTTTTCCTTTGTGATACCGGGGAAGCTGGCAGGCCTTGCTCATCCTCGGTCAATAAGACCAGATTCAATCTGGATTGATTTCCTCTTGAAAAATCAAGTCCATGCCCTCGTAAATCTTACTGAATACAGTTACAGTCAGGAAGTTGATTCCCAGATAGAATTCCTTGATTACCCAGTACCAGATTTTGGGGTAATCTCATTGGAACAGATGGATTCCATCTATGAAAAGTACAAATCCATGGAGCCTGAAAAGGCAATGGCAGTGCACTGTCTTGCAGGCAGGGGCCGTACTGGTATGGTTTTGGCCTGTATTGCCGCGAGGGAGTTGGGCATGAAGCCCCTTGACGCCATATTTTTCATAAGACATCTTAGGTATGGCAGCATAGAGACAGGAGAACAGGAAGAATTCGTGGAGGAGTGGGTATACACGAGGTGCCAAATTTGAGAAAATCCTTCTTGTCAGAAGGATGTTTGTGTGTTACTTTTTTTTGAAAAGTAACAAGAGAGGCTGTGACAATGCATGTTCCTGACGGTTATTTGAGCCCCCAGACTTGCGCAGTGATGTATGGAGCTTGTATCCCTTTTTGGGTTTTGGCTGGGAAAAGGCTCAAAAAGAGGCTCAACAGTAAGTTGGTTCCGCTTCTAAGTATATTTTCTGCCTTTTCATTTGTTATAATGATGTTCAACATCCCAGTGCCTGGGGGTACTACGACTCACGCCATTGGCTCTGTGCTTGTGGCAGTTCTTCTCGGTCCGTGGGCCGCTGTAATCGGGGTTTCTGTGGCAGTTTTGATTCAGGCCCTGTTTTTCGGGGATGGAGGTATCTTAAGTTTTGGCGCAAATGCCTTTAATATGGCTATAGCAATGCCTTTTGCAGGTTATTACACATACAGATTCTTAAATGCCATCAATCAGGGAAGCCCTGGACGCCAGGCCCTGAATGCTGCTGTTGCAGGATATGTGGGGATAAACGTGGCAGCACTGCTCACTGCCCTGGAGTTGGGTATCCAGCCCATGCTTTTCCACTCAGCCAACGGTACCCCCCTGTATTGTCCGTATGGTTTTTTTCAAACCGTTCCGGCTATGCTGTTTACCCACATGACAATAGGAGGCATAGCAGAAGCCCTGGTGACAGGAGGGGTTTTAATGTTTCTCAAAAGATCCATGCCTGAAATTATGGTAGATCTCAAGGTGGAGGCTCCGGCATGAAAAGGATTAAGATCCTTTGGGTATGTATCTTTATATTGTGTCTTGTAACGCCTCTTGGCTTGCTGGCATCGGGTGAAGCCTGGGGCGAATGGGGCAGGGATTTCTTTGTAAAGGTCTTTGGGTTTATCCCTGAGGGTCTTGTCAGATACTCGAATGCCTGGAATGCACCGCTGAGGGATTACAGCATCCCAGGCCTTGGCGGGGTTTTGGGTTATATTTTGTCTGCAGTCGCGGGAATAGGCCTGGTCATGGTTATTGTCTGGCTCCTTGGAAAGACCCTTTCAAGCGGTCATAGATCCAGCAGTTGAGTTTGCTTGAACCTACGTGATAATTTTTGATTCCTTCGAGATATTCAATAGATGGCCTCAGGTGGGCCATTTCAAGAGATCATGCCTTTAGATTTTGCAGCCAAGACCCTCCTTGATACCACAAGGGCCATAGAACAATCTGTCTTTCAGATGGATCTTGCCTCAAACAATGGTTTTCTCCAGGCCCTTGATCCCAGAACAAAGGTGGCAAGCTTTTTCATGTTCTTGCTTCTTGCTGCATTTTCAAAGGGCCTTTTCATCCTGTCAATGATCTATCTGTTGTCCTTGTCCTTGGCAGTTGCTTCATCTATTCCCATGAGCCTGTTTTTTAAAAGGGTATGGATATTCGTCCCCCTTTTTACAGGTTTTATTGCACTGCCAGCCATATTCAATGTGGTGACCCCTGGCGACGACGTTTTCACTTTGATCTGTTTTGGCCACCCTGTCTCTTTCGGGCCTTTCACCCTCCCAGCCTCTATAACCATAACCAGGCAAGGCCTGGTGGGCGCTACAATACTCATAACGAGGGTAGCCGTGTCGGTATCGCTTACCATACTCCTGGTATTGACAACGAGATGGATGGATTTGTTGGATGCCTTGTCTGTCTTGAAGGTTCCTCAGGTGATCATTCTGGTGGTCGCCATGACTTATCGCTACATCCACTTGTTTCTGAGAAGCCTGGAGAATATGCTCCTGGCGAGAAAAAGCCGCCTATTTGCTCCCTGTGCAACCGTGGATGAGCACGGCTGGATCTCTTCCAGGCTCGGGGTGCTCGTTGGCAAGTCATACCACCTGAGCACTGAGGTGCATCTTGCCATGATTTCCAGGGGCTGGTCTGGCACACCCCGTTCCCTTGGCAAATTCCAGTTCGATATCACAGACAAGTTCGTGATGGCATTGAGTTTTGTGATATGCTCTGCTGGAATTTTATTTGATAAACTCCTCTGAGTTTCATACACTGCCTAAAAAGTATTACCCCCAAAAGGTGGACATGGTCAAAGTGAATCCTGTTTTCGAGCTCAAAGGAGTAAGCTTTTCATACCCCGGCCAGGAGGCCCAACCAGCCCTGCAGGGCCTGGATGTCACAGTGAACAAGGGGCAGTGTGTCTGCATTCTGGGGGCCAATGGCTCAGGTAAGTCCACCCTGTTAAAGATACTCGATTGCCTCTATTTACCTTCCGTAGGTCTGTTCAAGGCCTTTGGTTCAGAGGTCGATAGCCGCTCGATGGAAGGTAATCGATTCAATGCCAATTTCAGGAAACGTGTGGGATTCGTGTTCCAAGATCCAGACGTGCAACTCTTTCTCCCAACTGTCAGGGACGAGGTCGCCTTCGCCCCGCTCCAGAGCGGGATGTCAGATAAAGAAGTCCTGAAACTTGTTGATGAGACAGCAGAGCGGCTGGGGCTGAAGAACTTGCTTGATAGGCCCCCTTACAGATTGAGCAGCGGGGAGAAGAAGAAGGTGGCTATCGCCTCAGTCGTGACCCTTGATCCCGAAGTATGGCTCATGGATGAGCCCACTGCAAGTCTTGATCCCCAGACCCAAAGCTGGATCATAGATTTCATAATAGCTCTAAAGGAAAAGGGAAGAACCCTGGTCATCGCTACCCATGACCTTGAAATTCCATTTGTAGCTGCAGACCGATGCTATGTCCTGGGCCAGGACCATCGGCTCCTTGCGACTGGTAGCCCACAGGAAATCCTCGAGGATCAGGATCTTCTCATAAAGGCAAACCTGATTCACAAACACCGCCATCTCCACAATGGCTATTTTCATAGCCACAAACACGATCACTGGCGTTCTTCTGGGCACTGATGAAGTGGCCACTTTTGAAAAGGCACGGTATATCCAGGCAGCTTCTGGCTGACGTCACCGTTGCAAGGGTATTGGCCAAGGACCCGCTACTTTTAAAGGGACTTTCCAGGCTCCAGGACGAGGTCTTTTCTTGCCATAGGCATAATAGGCTCAAAGAGCTCGAGGATGTAGTTTTGCAAGTTGACAGGGCGGCACTTTTCGTTGCATTTTCTGAAAATTCGCTTTCAGGGTTCATTCAAATAAGGCATTTTCGTAGAAGAGACGAATGGGTGGTCAAGGGGATTGGGGTGGCCAAGTATTACAGGCGCAAAGGTATTGGCAGTGCTTTACTTGCAGAGGCAAAGAGATTTGTCAACAATGAGTTGGGCATGCGCCTTGTTTCCTATGTAAACAAGAAAAATATGGCCTCAGTGAGGCTGCACGAGAAGATGGGCTTTCGTGTTGACGAATCGGTAAGTCACCCAGATTCCAATCGTCTTTTCAGGTTGGTTGCTGTCTCGTGATCCAGTGCATCTAGAGGGCACGTTTTAATTTAGGGCAAAAGGGTAGCTCTTAAAAATTTTGTTCAAGAATGAAGCGCATAAAAGAAACAACCGTTTTTTTTGATATTTCGGGGACTTTTTCTTGAACGCTACAAAGCCATCGTTTAAAGAATTTTCAGAAAATACCCTTCCTCAATGAGCAGGAATCAGGGCTGCACCAGGGCAAGGGATAGCTATGAGGCAGACGTCGGAAATAGGCCCTGGAGATTCTTGGGGCTTGAGCGGAGCCAATAGAAATACAATCCAGGCCTAGCAAAGCGAGGGGTTTTCGTATTTCGGCACAGCCAAGTCCTTGGAAGCCCTAGGTTTTCCTTGTCTGAAAAGTCCGCGTGCTCTTCTCTGGTATTCCTCGATTCCCTTTTAAAGATTTAAAGAAGTGTGACGGACTCGATTTTTAGAAAACCGGTACTTGGGATTAGGCTTTGGCGCTCACACGCAGGAGGAACTTTGATTGAGAGGGACCCTTTTTCTAATTGCCTTTGTGAGGCTCGAATAGTCTTGGCTACCAGGGCTGTCGGGTGAACAGATGTAAACGGGACTTCCATTGCCAGGGGCTTCCGCCAATCGGATATTCTGCCGGATATAAGGGCACAAGAGATCTGTCCCAAATTGTTCCTTGATCTTTTTTAGTATAACGTGGCTGCTTTTTAGCTGCCTGTTGAACATAACAGGTATGATTCCATTGATTTTCAGCATATTTCCTGTCCTAGAGCCTATCTCATCGGTAAGCCTTGCCATTTGGGTAAGACCTTCCAGTGCCAGAAATTGAAGTGGAACTGTGACAAATAACGCAGGGAAGGTCATGATTACAGAGAGCATGAGGAGACTGAGATAGGGCGGGGTGTCGAATATTACATATTCAAAATCCCTGTGGCATGGGGAAATTGCCTTTCTCAATATATGGGCAGCACCGGCTTTCTTCAAGTTGTCTGCTTCAAAGTCCGCCAGTTTCTTATTGCCAGAAAGGAGATAAAGGCCTTTGATGGCTGTTGCAGCTGCCGCTTCGCAGGCTCCGACTTGGCCAGTCAAAACTTCGTAAAGCCCTTGATTTTGGCCAGTTTCCAGAGTGAGCCAGAGGGTTGCATGGGCCTGTGGATCAGTATCTACGAGAAGCACCCTATGGCCCATTAAGGCCAGTCCCGCTGCAACATGCACCGATGTTGTGGTCTTGCCACTGCCCCCTTTTCTGTTGCAAAAGGCTATGGTTTGCATGAAGATATGGTCCTGTAATTCCTGTTATATTAAATATCCAGCACTATTCCTACATCACCATTTCCAAGAATGGTGCAACCAGTGGCGCCTGAGATGGAGCTGAGATGTCCAGACAGTGGCATCACCTTCAGTTGTTCCTGCCCAATGATTTCATCCACCTCATAGGCAACGAGACCTGACTGACTTTCCACCACTACTATTATCTCAGGATCTTTATCATCATTTGAAGGATGGCCTACAATTGGCTTGACAGACACTAGCTCGTCCTCCAGTTTCAATATCTTGCGGCCTTGGTCACAGGATGAGCGAGATATGTCATCTCTCGAAGGTTCTACTATCCTTTTTATGGCTTTAACCGGGACCACATAATTCATGCCCCCTTTTTGCATTATTATGCCATGTACTAGGGTATTGCAGTTGGTTATCTTCACAGAAAAACCATTTCCCAGGAATGTCATATGAATGGATGGATCTGTCAAAAGCCCTCGAGCCCTCTTTACGGCGGTTTGGGCAGCAGATTTATCCATCTCGTAGCTGCCTATCAGGTCGAGGAAAATGCTATCTCCTGCGTTTCTGGCCTGGAGAGTAATTGTCTTCGTCTGGGTGGCTGCTTCATCGATTTCAAGACATGCCTTAATGAGCTCCTTCAGGGGTTTTTTGAGATTCTTATTCAAGGATCTGGGAATCCTGGTACCGCCCTTTCTGATGTCTACGGATATGTTGATGCCCTTTGCACCACTGATATTTTTTATTGCAAGGCTAAGCCACTCAAGAAGTTCTGTGGCAGACACCGTTACTACTTCAGATACATTGATTTGAAGTTCCTCAATGGTTGAGGCCAGATGCCTGTCTGCCTTAACCAGGTTTCTCAACTGCTGGATGAGTTCATCGATTTGCCGTATCCCCTTTGTATTCAGGGCACTCAGGAGTTCTTCATAATCCATCTGTTCAAGAATGTTTACCACATGATGAACTGTGGAAGAGATCGCTGCTACATCTTCCACGCTTTTTCCAAGCCGTGAGAAGATGGCATCGTTTGCATGAGCCCTTTTGCTGGTTTTTTTTCTTCCCAAGACCACTTCATCCACGTGGGCCTCTGATTTCAATACCTCGATTTCGTCCCGAAGTTTGCATCTGCGCAAGGAGAACGCATCTTGGTCAGGAAAGATCTTGGCAAGGGCTTGTTGAATTTCATCCTCATCAAGGTGAGAGGCAACAAGGAAATTGTATTCGGTCCTGTCTCCTTCATATATGGTTTCATTGGTTATGAATTCCATCCTGTCACCAAGCTCCATGAATGGACCAGCCACTTCAGGGTCTGAATCGAGGTCTGCCTTGATTTCATAGAAAAAGAGCCCTTTTTTAAATGCCTCGGCAATCTTGGAATTACTGGCAGGAGTAGCCACTTCGTTGAAGCCAGGGGAGACATCCAATAGCTTAAGGAACTGTTTTGAGATTCCAGCGACCTGATTCTCCGCAAGCCCAGATACAAAGGCCTTTGCCTGAAAGAGGACCTCCTTGAATGGTTCATCGCTAGGTTCCCTTTTCTGTCTGATATCTTCGAACAGATCCTGCATCAATCTAGCGATTTCGCTAGTCATGCTGGTAACCTCGGAATCAGGAGGAATTTCTCCGTGTGACATTCGATTGTATATGTCTTCAAGTATCAGGACAGCTTCAGAAGCCATATCCATCTCGTAAAAGGTGCAAAAGTGATAAAGTACTCTGAGAGATTCGACTTCTTGCATGAAAAGGTCTTGATGGATCTCAACATCTTCGTTTTGCCTCAAAAGATCCAGCCCTTCTTCTATGGCATCTGCACATTCCTTAAGCCTGCCATTCATGGCCTCGGCGTCTGTTATGACCCGGTTTACAAAGATGGAGGAAAGCTCCTTTTCAGACGGCCCGGCAAATATATTTCTTTTTTCACCAAGTTGTTTGAGGGCCAGCAGTTCTTCAACCAGGGCCTTTTCAAGCTCAAATATATTGCGTTTGACGTCTTCGCCAGTATCGAGGCTGAGTGCTTTGATGGTCCTGAGGGTGTCTGCAAGATTAGTGAGGCCGAGTTGCTCTGCTGCATACTCTATCATGTCGGCGCATTTTGCCACATCTTCCCAGTTGTCTTCCTGAGACGACTTGGAAATAGCTTTTTTTAGTTTGGGGTATTCCTCCTCTAAAAAATGCAAAAATGCCAAAAGGTCCTCATCATCGAGGCCATGGAAGGAAGCCTTCCCAAAGAACTCATCTTCCAGTCCCTTGCTTTTTTCAATGTTGCCATGGGAATGCACATCTGCCGTACATAGATCCCTCTGACAGACAGGGTCTGAAGTATCCGGATTAATTTCCACCTTATCCCGTGATGGTTCATCTTCTGGCGAGATTTCTTTAATATCCGAGCAAGCCTTTTCTATTTCCGCCAAGGCGTTGGCAACCTCTTGGGCATCCACTGTTTCATCTTCAATAAGTTTTCTGAAATCTGCCAAGAGGCCTTGGACATCATGAAAGCCAAGATCGCGAGCGGCATATTCAAGGACTTCCGCCTTTGTCAGTGTCTGCTCCCAGGAGCCGTTATCTTGTATCTCTTCGTCTACCAACCTTTTTAGGGCAGGAAGTTCTTCCTCGATGAAAAACAAAAAGGCATTGAGATTGTCTGCCGTTATGGGTCCTCTTGGGTGAGGATCATCCTTATTGGTAGTGGCATAGGTGGTTGCATCACTGTTGGCCTTTTCTACTTTGGCCACGGACGTGTCGGTATCTTCTTCTTGAGGAGCCTTGTTTTCAGACCTCAAGGTTTGACATAACTCCTTTATCTCTCCCAGTATTTTTTGGTCGGGGATATCTGTCTGCAAGCCTTTTTCCCATACCAATTCTGCCATTTCCTTCAGCAAATCAACGGCCTTAAGGATTATGTCTATGCCCTTCTGTGCTACTGGCACCCCTTCGTCCCGGAAGATTCCAGTAAGCTCTTCGGCGCCGTGGGCAAGCATACCCATTTCTTCAAGGCCCATCATGTTGGAGACACCCTTCAAGGTGTGTAAGGCCCTGAAAAGGGCGTTTAAATGTTCCTGGTTTTCTATGTCGTCTTCAAGGGCAAGAAGGCTATCCTCCGCCTGATCAAAGTTGTCTCTACATTCGCTTCTGAACATCTCAAGCATTTCCTGATCTATGCTTATCCGCTTGTCCGTGGCCATTTCCGTCCTCTTATTCTGTCAAAAAAACAACTTAAAACCTCAAAAGACTCTTCATGATTTGGATGATATGGTGGCTCCTTTTTTCTTCAAGATCCATGGAGACCGCACCAGAGGGCTTTCCCAGAACTGCTGACGCACCAAGCTTTCTTGCTTCAAGGGCATTGCCTGAGCCTGCCTGGGCAACCGAAGATAGCACCATCACCTTAGCCCGTGTCCTGAGCCTTGCATTTCTCAAAAAGTCCAGTCCATTCATTACAGGCATTTCCAGATCCAGAATAATCAAATCCGGCCGGGCCTCGTGCAAAAGATCGAGTGCGATTTTTCCATTGGGAGCCTCTGCCACCACCTTGAAATTGTCCACACTTTCCACAATCCTCTTTATGACAGTACGCATTAGAGTTGAGTCTTCAACAAGCATGATCCGTTTGGCCCCATTGTTACCCAGATTATTATTGCCCATAAGGTCTCCTTTTATGCGAAGGTGTTACTGAAAAGTTCCCTTTTAGTTAAGAAGCCATTTGGAATTTGAGAACCGATTGACTGGGGAGAGCCTGGATATCTCCCCCTCAACATGTCTCAGCACCAATTTCGACCTCCGGTACGCAATTAAAAGTCTCCATATCCCCTTTCGTCCTCATCGAGGGGAAGGGCGCTCTTGGGGTCTAGCCCAGCAGATCTTTCGTTGGGCAAAGAATCAGCCTTGTCATTGCCTCCATTGCCTCCACTCGCACCAACCTGCTTTTTGTCTCCTCTTACGAGGGCCGATGCGTCGTTTGTTGTCCTGAGCATGGATGCAATCTGCTGAAGTATTTCAGGTGTGATACCTGGGGGCATGCCAGCCACGTTGTCTTGAGCCATCGACTCCTTTTGGTTGAGTGTAAATCTTTCCACATCTTCGATGACGGATTTTACCTGTGCCTGCAACTCCTCTGCAGCTGATGCCAGTTCCTGGCTTTGCTGGGCTGCAGCTTGCACACCTGAGCTGATCTCACCAACGGCCTTTGTGATCTGTTCCATGCCAGTCGCTTGTTCCTGGGTGCTGGTGTCGATCTCTGCGACCAGGTCCTTAGTCTTTATGGCATTTTGTTGTATGTCATCCAGGATCTTTGCAGTATCCCTGGTGAGGTCGACACCTGTATTGACTTGTTTTATGGCATTTTCTATAAGATCTGCCGTCTCTTTTGCCGCCTTGGCGCTTCTGCCAGCAAGATTTCTCACTTCCTGGGCTACCACGGCGAAGCCCTTGCCGTGTTGTCCTGCTCTTGCTGCCTCCACTGCGGCATTGAGTGCCAGGAGGTTGGTCTGAAATGCGATTTCGTCTATCACCTTGATTATTTTGGCCACGTTTTGTGCAGCTTCGGATATCCCGTCCATGGCCTCAACCATCTGATCCATCTGTTCCTTGCCTTGCTGACTGGTCTTTGCCGCTTCGCTGGCAAGGTTGTTCGCAACCTGTGCGTTTTCTGCATTAAGTTTTACCTGGCTGTCTGTCTGTTCCACACTGCTTGATATCTGTTGTACGGCCGCTGCCTGCTGTTGTGCCACTGATGAAAGGCTTTGGCTCGATGATTCCACCTGGCTACTGGCAACTGCCGATTGGTCCATGGCATCCTTGATATTGTGGAGGCGTTCGTTCAATGAATCCATGGAACTGTTGAAGGCCTCCTTGGCCTTTGAAAAGTCTCCTAGAAACTCCCTATCGATCTTCGCTGTGAGGTCTCCTTCTGCCATGGTTTCAAGGGCATAAACCAGTTCATCCACAGTAGACTGGGTAATGTCTGCAAATTTGTGCAGTGCCTCTTTGGCCTTGTTATGATCACCCTTGAACTCTTCGGTGATTCTTGCAGATAGATCACCGTCGGCCATCTTGGCAAGGCAATTAACTGTTGCATTCACAGGTCCTACAGCCTCGTCGAGGATAGTGTTTATGCCGCCAACTATTGCCTTCCAATGTCCAGAAAATTGGTCAGTATCTGCCCTGACACCGAGATCTCCCTGATGGCTGGCCTGTATGAGCCGGTCGATTTCCGACAGTGCGTCCTTTTCACTCTGGATGTTGAGGAAATATTCCACACCCCCTATGATGTTCCCCTGATGGTCCATGAGGGGTGAACCTGTATAGCGTATGGGGATGTTTCTGCCTGACGGATCAACAGTACTTTCCGCCGTGTATTCCCTTTTTTCCATCATTGCCCTCTTGGTGCAGCATTCGGGGCTGTTGCAATGGGGTGTTCTGAAGAGTTCGTAACACTTTTTCCCAATGCATTCTTCTGGTGTCTTGTCAACGATAGAGGCTCCTGCCCTATTTATCAGGGTAATGGTCATTTCTTTGTCAACTGCCATGACAGGCGTTGGTACTCCACTGAGTACTTGATGAGAATCAAAAGAATTCGTTGTTTTTGACTGTCTCTTCTGGGTCATCGTAATCTCCTTTTTATCTGTCAAATCTTCTTGATCTTCTGTGCTAAGAGATGTGTCCATCCAGTTTGGTACATCTTTTTTCCTAGTCTTTTGTTTTCCTTTTGGAGTCATGTCGCTTGCCTCTTTTATGCAGCCTTTTCGAGGTCGGCACTGTCGGGTTGTGAGTTATCGCCTTCAGGCAAATCAACGTCTTTTGAAAACAGAAATTTTTCCACGTCGAGAATGGTGCATACCATGTCTCCTAGCTTGCCAAGGCCCGAGATCACGCTCTTGCCTTCATCCTTTTTCCAGCTAGGCGGAGGAGAGATATCTTCTGGAACCATTTCACGTACATCACTCACCTCATCCACTACGACGCCTGTGGGTACACCTTCCACCTCAAGTACGATAATGCATGTGCGATCAGTATATTCTTGGGGCTTGAGGCCGAATCTCGTCCTCACATCCATGATAGGGATGACCTTGCCCCTGAGATTGATAACGCCCTTTATGAACTCTGGCACATCCGGAACCTTTTTGAAGTCCTGTATGCCAACGATCTCTGTCACATATTTTATGCCAACGGCATAGTCTTCATTGGCCACCTTGAAGGTGAGAAACATATTTTCTATGTTTTCTTCAGGCATGGCCTCTGATGTCAAATCCATTTCCTTTTCAGACATATTCGAAACCTCCCATGCTTTCGATGGTTTTTGCCACAAGGGGCAGATTTATGTTTTGCGATATCTTCAGGGATGCCCTAAAAGCTTGGCCTAATTTTTTGAGATAAATCCCAATAAGATGCCTGGGACCTGGTGTAGTGGCACTAGCTCTTCGGCACCACCGTTTTCCCATCCAGCCTTGGGCATGCCAAATACAATGCAGCTTTCCTCATCCTGCGCAACTGTTCGGCCTCCTGCACGCCTTATCTCGAGTAATCCTTGGGCACCATCCTTGCCCATGCCTGTTAGAAGGGCTGCTGCGGAATTTTTGCCTGCATTGAGGGCCACAGAAGTAAAAAGTGCATCGACAGAGGGCCTGTGGCCTGATACCTTTTCTCCTTCTGTCAATCTAATCCTGTACTGCCCTCCGGAGCGCTGGAGTCTCATGTGTCTGCTTCCACCAGGTGCGAGAAGGCAAAGGCCAGGAAGCACCCTGTCATTGTCCTGGGCCTCTTTAACCTTCATCTCACAAAGTCCATCAAGACGTTCAGCAAAGGACCTCGTGAAGCCCTCAGGCATATGTTGGACCATGACTATTCCTGGAGAAGTACGGGGAAAAGCTGGAAGAATCCTGGCAAGTGCTTCTGTTCCACCTGTGGAGGCACCAATGGCTATGACCTTGTCTGTGGATTCGTCCAGGGCACCAGGCGCCCTGATGGCCCTGACTGGAGCCGCCTTTCTCTGCCTTGCAAAGGCAGAGACATTGACCTTGGCGGCTGCCTTTACCTTTTGGCGAATCTCCTCGAGCATCCGGGGCAGATCGTCGCTTATACCTGTTCTCGGCTTGGTGACAATATCAACGGCACCTGCTTCCAGGGCCTCTATGGTAATCTTTTTCCCCCTTTCGGTAAGAGAACTGACCATGATAGTGGGGGTGGGATAAACTGGCATAAATTTTCTGAGAAAACTCACCCCATCCATTTTGGGCATCTCCACATCCAGGGTGATCACATCGGGCCTTTTGAGCACCAGAACATCCCTTGCCTGATAAGGGTCTCTAGCAGCGCCAATAACCTCTATTTCGGGATCGGTTGAAAGGCCGTCCTTGAGGATCTTTCTGACAAGGGCTGAATCATCTACTATTAATACCTTAACCTTTTTCATGACTGCTTCTTGTTTTCACTCCTTTCTATAAATTCCCGTTTTCCCAGCTATCCTTTTCCATGGTGTTTTCATATTGTTCAGGGATTCGGTCACACTAACGATTAACCAGCCTCCAGGTTCTGCAGAATCATAAATGGCATTAACGATGTTCTCGCGCTCAGATGGAGTGAAGTAATAGAGGACATTTCTGCAAAAGATGATATGAAAACGCCTTTTGAACGGGTAAGGACGCTTTTTTAAGTTCATCCTTCTGAAAAGACAGACAGATTTCAGATCTTCATGGATCCTGGTACAGGAACCGTCTTCATGGTTGACAAAGTATCTATTCCTGTAATTGTCAGGAATATTGGAAAGACGTTCAACAGGATATATCCCGTCCTCTGCCTGGCGGAGTATCTGGAAGCTTATATCGGTTCCAAGAATGGCAAACCTCTTCTTGAATTCATGAATACCCAGGGTTTCAGCACTTACCATTGCTGCCGTATAGGCCTCTTCCCCTGAAGATGCAGCAGCACTCCAAAGCCGAATCTGGCCATTTTTCATTACTACATCTGAAAGTATGTCGTCTCTAAACCAGTCCCATATATCTTCCCGGAAAAAGGCAGTGTGATTAGTGCTTGCTGCTGCAACTACCTGAAGACACAGGGGCCCTGTCTTGCCGTTGGCATTTTGCAACTCAATGCTGAGCTGGGAAAGCGTGAGCCTGTGGTCGAGACACACCTTGAAGAGCTTATGCTTCAAGGTTTCGAGTTTATTGTCCGGGTAATATATGCCTGTCCTTTCTTGCAACCACTGGGCAATAGAGCGCAGGACCGTATACTCTTCACCACTTGAAACAGGAAGCATAAGCTCTACGCCGCTGATTGGTCGAGCCTGATACAATCCAGGACAAGGGCTGTTTCTCCAGAACCAAGAAGTGCCCAACCTGCTCCTGCCTTTATGTCTGTCGCATGGCCCTGGAGTGGCTTTATGGTTACTTGTTGCTGACCAAGGACTTCGTCCACTGGTATGGCGACTGGGCGTCGCTCACTGCGTACGATCACGAGCAGTTGCTCTTCTCTGGGGTCATGTTGGTCTTCTTGTTGGTAAAATTGCTCTAGCCTGAGTATTGGTATCAATTCTTCCCTCACCTTAACGATTTCACTGTTGTCTGCTGAAGTCTTGACTATCCAGTCTGGCTGTGGACTGAGGATTTCAAGCACATTTTCCGTAGGGATCGCATATCGGATGTCTTGCCGTTCAACCACCATGCTGTCTAGGAAGGCCAAGGTAAGTGGTATGCATATGGCCACACGTGTGCCCTGGCCTGGCGTGCTCTCTATTTCAATTCTTCCCCGTACTTCTTTCACTGCGGCATTCACCACATCCATGCCTACTCCCCTGCCTGAAACGCTGGTAACCTTTTCCGCAGTGGAAAAGCCTGGATGGAAGATATATTGCCAAAGTTCATTGTCTGGAGGGATTTCATCGTGATGAATGAGGTTTTGCTGCTTGGCCTTTTTCAGGATTGCCTCCCTATTGAGCCCTTTTCCATCGTCGATCACCTCTATTACCACCTCTCCGCCTCGTTGGGAGGCCTTGAGCAGTATCGTGCCTTCTTCCGATTTGCCCGACCGTCTCCTTTCTTCAGGAGTTCCTATGCCGTGATCACCCGCATTTCTGATCATATGGACCAAGGGGTCATGAAGGGATTCTACAACCACCTTGTCGAGTTCGGTTTCATCTCCTTGGGTCCTGAGACGCAATTTTTTACCAGTCGTCCGTGAAAGATCCCTCACAAGCCGCAGCATGGGCCTGAATAGAGTAGAAACGGGTACGAGTCTCATGCTTGCGGCAATGTCCTGAAGCTGTCTCAGAAGAACTTCCACATGGTGCTGCTTTTCTTCGAGACCCTCGATCTCGCGGCCCTTCAATTCATGATGATTCAGTACTTCTGCCACAGCTACGCCGAATTCAGCCACGAGGTCCATGAGTTCGTCCACCTTTTGGGATCTGACCTTCAAGAAGGGATCGCTGGTTCGTTTTACGTTAGGTCTTTTAGGCTCTTTAGGAGCATTCCTGCACAGAGGGGGGTGTTCTTTGTTGTTTGAATTATCGGGTTTGCTTGTTAGGGGGTCTTGCCCCCTTACTGATTCCTTTTCACAGGTTATGGAATGGGCATCTCCCAGATTCGAAGGCTTGGTTTCCTTGGTGCCCACAGGCCTCGTAGCCATTTCTTCATGTCCACTTTTCCCTTGGCACTGCCTCTTAAGTTCCTCCATTTCTTTTTGGAACTCCTTTTCGTTCCTGCCTTCTTTCAAACCCTCGAAAATTTGCCGTAAGATAGTTATTCCAGAAAACATGTTCACCACAGTATCTGCATCTGGGAATTCGTCTTGTCCCCTGAAGGGCTGGATCATGTCTTCAAGGTAATGGGCAAAGGAACTAAGCAGTGGGAGTTCAAAGAAGGCGGCTGTGCCTTTTAGGGTATGAAGCGCTCTCATGAGGCTTGCCATGATATCTTCGGGATTTCCCTCCCTTAGTTCCAAATGGATAAGGGCTTCATCTGAGGAATCTATCAGGTCTTCTGCGTCAGAGATGAACTGTTCCAGCAATTCGTTAGTACCAGCCATTTCACACCTCTTTCAAAGGAAATAGAACAGTTTTAGGCGTCTCGTAGTAAGCACTATGGGGAGAGGCAGCGAGTTCTTCAGGTGGTTTCACAATAAGGGTTTCCTTTCGCAAAAGTGTTTTGTTCAAGCAGTCATGGCTCAACGATGGGTAAGACCCAAGATTTTTTCATGTTCGAACCAGTCTCTTTGACTGGTCGGTTAAAGTCTCCTATTCGGCAGCTTGCTTTTCAAAACTTAAATTTTGTTCTGATTCTTAGATGAAGCCGACTGGAAATAAGGTTGTTGCTATTTTTTGCTGAAAATACAACTAATTATGAATATGACACCTTTGTTTCGTTCCTTTTAACCAACAGTCCAATCGAACCATTAACCAAAAGGACGACCATAACTGTTCCATTTTAGTAACAATTTAAGTGTAATAAAAAATTTATTGTGAAATAATGAAACTTATTGTTTATTTATATCGTGTAACTAAAGTTACACTCAATGGAAAGTAACAAGGAATCATACAGATCTCATATGGGATGACGATTCAGTGAGATTTAAAAAGAATAATCGTTAAAAAAAGTACAAAGATACTATGTTTCTATCTTTTCAAAAATGAATAGTTAATTTTTATCACTTTTTCATAGGATATTTATAGTATAAATATTATAAAATAATTTGGCTATCTATTTGCGGGATAAAATACCAATCTATCGACTTAATCTATTTCAAATAATCTTGACTCAGAAATGATATAGAACTATCATTTCACTTCCAAAATAAACAATCTTATATGCTTTTGTGATAGTGCCAGTAAGAAGCAATTCCAACCATAAACTCCTCAAAGATATTTTATACCTTTCCAGTCCTATTACTATATCGGCAGAAAAGCCATTATATTGACGGTATTAATATATTAATCAAAGTAGTCCTTATAGACGATTTATATCTATATCAGAAAGTAAGATAGAAGATGAACGTAGATTCCAACATTCAGCAACAGGTACCACATGAGTTTGGTCCACCCTTTGAGCGCAATCTTGTAATCATGCTGGCGGTAGTGTGGTTTTTGTTGATTGTAGGGTCCTTTTTGTGGCATATCAAGGGGATAACTCGAGACATCAGGGGGCTGGCTGAGCGAGAGGTAATGGCCAGGCTCAACAAGGATTCCTGTTATCGCTACTGGGTTAATAACGTGGGAGGCGTCTATATTGACGCCTCCAAGGCCCCGTCTAGTAAATATCTTTCTGGCCAGAAGGGGGCCGAGGTTTTGACCACAACTGGCAAACGTCTTGTCCTCATAAATCCCGCGTACCTGACAAGAATGGCCTACGAAGTGAACAGGAAGCTCTATGGAACAGTGGGCCATATAACAAGCCTCAAACCTTTAAATCCCGACAATGCGCCAGATGAATGGGAGAGGAAGGCCCTTGAGAGCTTTGAGCAGGGCAAGAGCCAACTGATCTCGATAGAGACGATAAACGGTGAGAAATATTTGAGGGCCATAAAGGCCTTGAAAATCAGTCCATTGTGTCTCAAGTGCCACGCATCACAAGGCTATAGGGTGGGGGATGTGAGGGGTGGCATAAGTATCTCAATCCCATTTGCTAGTTTTGAATCCATCATCAATCAGCAGATCAAGACTTTTTCCATAATTCATGGGCTGATTTTGCTCGTAGGCTTGCTCACCCTGTTTGTAGGAGCTGAGATATCGAGGCGTAATCGTTTGAAGTGGCTGAAGGATATAAGAAAACGGCACATTTTGATGGAAGCCCTTCCAGATTTGGTATGTTTCAAGGATGAGGAAGGCAAGTGGCTTGCAGCTAATAGGGCCTTACTGGAGGCCTTTGGCCTTCAACATGTGGATTTTAAAGGAAAGACAGGGATGGATCTGGTCAAATACGTGCCATCCCACAAGGAGGTCTTTAAAAATTGTGACAGGACAGATGAAATGGCCTGGGCCAGCAGGAAAGCAGTGCGGGAAGAGGCGGTTATTGCCTTGCCCGATGGCCGTGTCAGGATCTTTGACATGATAAAGGTGCCTGTTTACGACAATGACGGTGACAGAGAAGGCCTGGTGGTTGTGGGCAGGGACATTACTGAAGAAAAGCAAAACCAGGAAACCCTCGAAAGGATTTCCAGATTGAAGGATCTGGTCCTTGAGCTCGCCACTGGCTTTATAAACATACCCGAAGACAACCTTGACGAGCACATAGAAAAGACCTTGGGCCTTGCTGGCTCATTCCTCTCCATGGACAGGGCCTATTTGTTTGAATACGACCACGAGGCTCGGACAATGAGCAACACCCACGAATGGTGTGCCCATGGAATAAGACCACACATAGCGGATCTTAAAAACATCCCAATGGATCTCTTTCCAGACTGGACAAACACCCATTTGAAAGGAGAGGTGATACAGATCCCTTCTGTCAGACAGCTTCCAGAGGGCCCATTGAAGGATGCCCTTGAGATGCAGGCTATAAAATCACTCATCACAGTCCCTCTGATGTATGAAGGGCTTTGCCTTGGTTTTGTGGGCTTTGATTCAGTGAGATCGGAAACCAGATGGAGCGAAGACCACATCTCACTAATCAGGATGATCTCTGAGATATATTCCAATGTCTTGAAGAGAAAGGAGATGGTAAGGCGCCTTCAGGCTAGTGAAAAGAGATATAAAGAGCTTGTTGAAGGCCTGCCAGTGGGACTTTATCGAAGGACCCCTGGCCCCCAGGGCAAATTCATCATGGTCAACAAGGCCCTTGCCAGGATGTTGGGCTACGAATCGAGCAGTGATCTCGTAGGACAAGATGTGGCAAGGTTTTGTTTCAATGCTCGGAACAGAAAGTGCTGCGCAGAAGAACTACAGAAGGGGGGAATTGTAAGAGACAGGGAAGTCCAGCTCATGAGACGGGATGGACATGTCTTTTGGGCCTCAATTTCTGCCAGGGCAATACGAGACGAAAACGGCATGGTTATTAATGTCGAGGGTTCTGTGTTGGATATCTCCGACAGGAAGAAGGGCGAGGAGGAAAAGCAGAGGCTTCAGGCCCAGCTTCAGCAGGCCCAGAGGATAGAATCCATCGGACGGCTTGCAGGAGGCATTGCCCACGATTTCAACAACATTCTTGTCCCTATCCTTGGTTACAGCGAATTGTTGTTAAATATCACTGAACCAAAGGATAAGGTCAGGGGCTATGTTGAGCCTATTATAGAGGCTGGAGAGCGGGCCAAGGACATAGTAAGGCAGCTTTTGGCATTCAGCCGCAAGCAGATCATCGAAAAGAATCCCATTGATTTGAATGATGAGATCAGGGGCTTTGAAAGGTTTCTGCGGCGTACCCTTAGAGAGGACATAGAGATCGTGCTCGAGCTGGAACCGGACATCCCGGTCATAGAAGCGGACAACAGCCAGATAGATCAGGTGATATTGAATCTGGCGGTAAATGCCCAGGATGCCATGCCAAGGGGTGGAAAGATCACTATAAGGACCTCTCAGGTAGAATTGGATGAAGATTTTAAAGGCACCCATGAGCCAATCAGGCCAGGTCAATACGTAATGCTGAGCCTTACTGATAACGGTGAAGGAATGGACAAAGACACCTTGAAACAGATATTTGAACCATTCTTCACCACCAAATCCAAGGACAAGGGTACAGGCCTTGGCCTTGCTACTGTTTACGGAATAGTAAAGCAGCACGGGGGAAATATTTGGGTATGCAGCGAGCCAGGGGTGGGAACCACCTTCAAGATATATCTTCCAGTGGGAAATGGCAGGTCTGTGTCACGGCAGATGTCTTCCTCAAGGCCCAAAATCCTTAAAGGAGACGAGACCGTATTGCTGATAGAGGATGATGAAAACGTGCGGGAATTTGTCTTTCATATGCTCAAGGAGTGTGGCTACAAGGTGGTCAAGGCTTCTAGCCCCCGAGAGGCCTTGGAAAAGGATATAGGTGGGCATGTGGATCTTCTCTTGACAGATGTGATCATGCCTGAGATGAATGGCAAAGAGATCTATGACAAATTGAAAGATCACTTTTCAGGTCTCAAGGTCCTTTACATGTCAGGCTATGCACCAGACTTGATCCATATCGAAAGGGAGAAAAATTTTATATCCAAGCCATTTTCCATAGAGACATTGGCCGAAGCTGTGAGGAGGGTGCTGGACGACAGATAATTCTCCACCCTATTTATTTGGCCACGTATTTGGGATTGGCCTCAGGTACTTCATGTGCTGGAATAACCTAAAATTTTTCCACCAGCCTTGACACCCTTCTGGGCTGTTCTTAGCTTCCATAAAGAAAATCAACACGTTAACAATATTCCCTGGAAAGAGATTTCTTTGACGTTAAGCCAGAGTTAATACGCTGATTTCAAGGCAAATAGAGGTCGCCTTGAGATCATCCTTGACAAAGAGGAGGATTGAATTCTTCAAGGGATGACGTGTTTCAATAAAAAACGATGAACATCAGAGAGGAGATAATCCCATGCAATACGATAAATTTACAATGAAATCACAGGAGGCCCTGCAGGAGGCACAGAGGCTTGCTCAGAGCCAAAATCATCAGCAGATAGAGGTTGAACACCTCTTGAAGGTGCTTCTGACCCAGGAAGACGGCATCATTCCCGCTGTCTTGAAAAAGATGGGCGTGGCTGTAAAGGCCGTTGAAGCCGAGATGGACGAGGCCATAAAGGGTTTGCCCAAGGTTACCGGAGCAGGAGGGCAGATATATCTTTCTCCTGCCCTGAACGAAGTGCTTCAAAAGGCCTTTAGCGTGGCCTCTGACATGAAAGATGAGTATGTGAGCCAGGAACATCTGGTTCTGGCAATGATAGAGGTTGGGGGCTCAAAGGCAGCCCAGTCCCTTGTGGCTCATGGCGTTACGAAGGATGCCTTCTTGAAGGCCCTTGTTACCATAAGGGGTACTGAGCGAATAACCGACCAGAACCCTGAGGAAAAGTACCAGGCCCTTGAAAAGTATGCACGAGACCTTACAGATCTTGCCCGTTCTGGAAAGCTTGACCCTGTCATTGGAAGGGATGAGGAGATCAGGCGTGTAATGCAGGTGCTTTCAAGGCGCACCAAGAATAATCCGGTCCTCATTGGTGAGCCAGGCGTTGGAAAGACTGCCATTGTTGAAGGGCTTGCACAACGGATAGTTTCAGGTGATGTGCCAGAGACATTGAAAAATAGGAGAATAGCAGCTCTTGACATGGGCGCCCTTATAGCTGGAGCCAAATACAGGGGCGAATTCGAGGAAAGACTCAAGGCAGTGCTCAAGGAAGTGGCGGAAAAGCAGGGCGAAGTGATCTTGTTTATAGATGAAATTCATACCCTGGTTGGAGCCGGTGCCAGTGAAGGGGCAATGGATGCCTCCAATATGTTAAAGCCCGCCCTCGCAAGGGGTGAGTTACACTGTATTGGGGCAACAACCATTGATGAATACAGGAAATATATTGAAAAGGATGCCGCCCTTGAAAGGCGTTTTCAGCCTGTACTGGTGGAAGAGCCAACAGTGGAGGACACCATAGCAATTCTCCGAGGCCTCAAGGAGAAATACGAGGTGCATCACGGTGTGCGGATAAAGGATTCGGCACTGGTGGCGGCTGCAACTCTTTCGCACCGCTACATTACAGACCGTTTCTTGCCTGACAAGGCCATTGACCTCATTGACGAGGCGGCGGCAAAACTACGTATAGAAATCGACTCCTTGCCCACTGAGATAGATGAGATCGAGCGCAAAATCATGCAGCTCGAAATCGAAAAAGAGGCCCTCAAGAAGGAAAGTGATCCTGCTTCTCAGGAGCGTCTTGCAAAGATCGAGGAAGAGCTTGCAAATCTCCGTGAGGAAAGTGACGCTCTTAAGGCCCGCTGGAAAGAAGAAAAGGGCATGATCCAGCGAATCAGGGACATAAAGGAGCAGATAGACAAACTCAAGGTGGAGGCAGAGCAAAAGCAGCGCCTTGGGGACCTCAACAAGGTGGCCGAAATATTATACGGCGAGATCCCCAAGCTTGAAAAGGAGCTTGAAGAGCAGCAAAAGAGACTGGATGAGTTCCAGAAGGATGGAAAAAGCATGCTGAAAGAGGAGGTGGATGCAGAAGATATTGCTGCCATCATCTCCAAGTGGACAGGGATTCCAGTCAGCAAGCTCATGCAGGGTGAAAAGGAAAAACTGATACACCTCGAAGAAGAGCTTGGAAAGCGTGTCATTGGTCAGGAAAAGGCCATTATTGCCGTATCTAATGCAGTCAGGAGGGCAAGGGCAGGTCTTCAGGCACCAAACAGGCCCATAGGTTCCTTCATATTCCTGGGGCCCACTGGTGTGGGAAAGACCGAGCTTGCCAAGGCCTTGGCAGAATTTCTGTTTGATACCGAACATGCCATGATCCGCATAGACATGAGCGAGTTCATGGAAAAACATGCGGTTGCAAGGCTCATAGGTGCCCCTCCTGGATATGTGGGCTATGAAGAAGGGGGTTATCTCACAGAGGCTGTGAGGAGAAAGCCCTATTCGGTAGTGCTTTTCGACGAGATCGAAAAGGCCCATCCAGATGTGTTCAACATCTTGCTACAGATCCTGGATGATGGACGCCTTACAGATGGTAAGGGCCGAACCGTGGATTTCAGGAACACCATCATAATAATGACCTCTAATGTCGGTAGCTCTCTAATTCAAGAGGCCTCCGATCCAGAGGAGATGGAGCGAAGGGTCATGGATAGCCTAAGGGCCAGCTTTAAGCCAGAGTTCCTGAACAGGGTGGACGATATAATCATATTCCACTCCCTTACCAAGGAGCAGCTGACCAAGATCGTGGATATCCAGCTTGGATACCTTGCTGAAAGGCTCAAAGATAACCACTTTGAACTCGAAGTGACGGATAAGGCAAAGGCATGGCTGGCTGAGGTTGGCTACGATCCGAACTATGGGGCCAGACCCTTGAAAAGGGCCATTCAGCGCTATGTGGAAGACCCACTTGCACTCCAGATCCTTGAAGGCGTCTTCATGGAGGGTGACAAGATCGTTGTCGACCTTGATGAAAACAACCACATTGTTTTCAACAAGGGATAAGGAAACGGCTATATTAGACATTAGACCCAAGTTGGGCAGCTTTTAAAGCGCATAATTTGGACGAAAATGTAGTTAGCGGCAGGCCTTGGTTTTAAGGCCTGCCTTTTTATTTTTTAAAGGCCTCTCAGGCCATCACCCTTGATTCTCATCTGTCTGTCCACGACTTATTTTTTCAAGACGTGGCAATAGACATAAACTCATTGATTACACCATATCTCTTACATGGTATTATCTGTGGGTGCCAGTGCCGTTGTGGAAGATCCAGGCCATAATGGCATCCAATTCGTTCAAAACCTTCATTATGACATGACAAAAAGGATTCCCATCGAACTGATTTGTGCAAAAGATTCGAGTTACGCATTTTCAAAGAGGCTTTGCTCTATACAAGGGCATATGTCTCCTGGCCTTTTTGAGAGCTTGGATCAAAGTGGCATACTGAATCCGCTTCTTGCCAAAGCCCAGCCCCGCCAAGGTGAAGAGGTTCAATTGATAGACGGTTTCAAACGTTATGAATGGGCCAGAAAAAAAGGTCTGTCAGAGGTGGCAATAGAGGTGCTCCCAGCAGATTTTCCAGATGTCCAGGTGGGACTCTTTCTTGCCCAAGAGCATTTTCATGTGATTGGTGAAACTGTGGCGGCCAAGGCACTTTTTATCTCTTTCGCACAGGGCTTGAGTCTTGAATTGTCGGATATGGTAGAAACCATACTGCCAGCAGTAGGTCTTGCACCGCATAAGTCCATCCTCGATAAATATCTCTTGGTTTCAAGGCTTGCAGATGATGTCCTTGCTTTCTGTCACCAGAAGGCCTTTTCTATTAAAAGGTGCATCAACCTTTCATACTACGATCCCCATCTCCTTGCCTGGCTCATGGGCATGAAGGAGTATTTACATCTTACTGCATCTGTCTGTGAAGAGATCCTCGATGCGATGAACGACATAATGAAACGGGAAAAGTTGTCGTTCGAAGAGGTTCTCGAGAAAGAGGAGCTCCTGGAAGTCCTCTCCGATCATACCCTGTCTCCAAACCAAAAGACCACGAGGTTTCGGGCGGCACTGAGACACATAAGGCAGCCCACCCTTACTGGAATAAATGAGGAGCTTGAAGATTGGAGGCGAAAGCTTGAGCGCAGGTGCCAGGGGTTAGGCATATCATGGGATCACAGCCTGGAACATGACCATATAAACTTGAATCTCACTGTAACTAGCCTGTCACAGCTTCAGGAAACCTTGGAAAAGCTTGAAGAAAGTGCCAGCCTTGAGGCCATAGAGACAATGTTGGAGAGGTTGAGGGCATAGGGGCGTGGCTAGGAGTAAGAACAAGGGTGTGAATAACTTGCAGGCTTTAAGGTGCATAACCATAGAGCCTGGCCTAGTTCAAAGGCTCAAGGATGCCTCCTTGTGGGCCAAGAAATTGGAAGAGGCTCCTTCTCCCAAGCTGAAGGATTACCGTAAGGGTAAGCGTCATCTCCATTTGGATATCAAAAGGGGAAACCTTTTCCATTTATGCGCATCCCTTGACCCTAAATACATCTGCTGCAGTACCCATGTTACAGCTCATGTTAGCAACTGCCCCTTCGAATGCACCTATTGCTTTCTCCAAAATTATCTCACAGACACCACTCTTACCCTTGTAGCTGATACGGATGCAATACTTCGAGAGATTCGTAGCCAGATTGCCAAGGAGCCGTGGCGCCTGTTTCGTATTGGCACGTGGGAACTTGGAGACAGCCTTGGAAATGCGCTTATATGCAAAAGCGCCATCGAGCTGATAGAGGGGTTTTCCAATTTTCCAAATGCCCTTCTCAAGCTTAGGACCAAGGGGGCCTTGGTGGAACCTCTCCTTAATGTGGAACATAAGGGAAGGACCGTGATCTCCTGGAGTGTAAATCCTCAAGAGGTTGTGGTTAGGGAGGAGATAGGTACGGCAAGTGTCCAGAAACGAATATCGGCTATGAAAAAGGCTGCACAGGCAGGTTTTCTAATAGGCCTCCATTTTGATCCCATGCTGCTTTTTGAGGGATGGGAAAACGGTTACAAGGACTTGGTACACCAGATATTTGCAGCCTTGAAGCCATCAGAGGTCTGTTGGATTTCCATAGGAAGTCTTCGTTTCAATCCGGAAATGAAGAAAAAGATCGAGACAAACTATCCAAGGTCCAGGATCACTTCGCAGGAGATGGTGCTTGGAGATGACAACAAGTTTCGCTATGTGAGGCACGTGCGCGTAAGGATGTATAGGCATTTACTGAATTGTCTTACTGAAGTTGGAGCTGACGGGTGCCTTTTATATCTTTGCATGGAGAGGCCAAATGTATGGAAGGCCCTTTTCAACCAACCGCCAAAGAGCATAGGAGAATTGGATTTTATGTTTGCCCATAGTATGTATAGACGATTTCCCAAGCTCGACTTTCCCAAGCCCTCACTTGAGGCATATCTCAAGGCAGCAGAGCCTCTCTATGAAAAACGGAATTGATGCCTTGTTAAACGTGTCCATTTTTTCAAAAGTCTTTTTTCGTTGTGAGGGGCAGGACCAATAATTTTTTAAAAAAGGGGATTTTTCATGTTTAAGCGTTTTGTGTCTCTCACCTTGTTCTGGTCTGCCATAATACTTTTCATGTCGAGTATCGTCCTATTTATCGAGCCCCACGGAAGAGTTGCCTACTGGGCTGATTGGCGCTTTCTCGGTCTCACAAAGACCAACTGGGACGATCTCCACATCTGTTCTGGCACACTGTTTCTGGTGGCCTCCTTGATCCATATTTATCTCAATTGGCCACTCATTACCGCCTACCTCACAAGAAAGGTCCAGGGTGCCTCCAAGGCACCAGTGGTTTGGGGATCTATCTTGCTCGTATCCTTTATCACCATTGGGACATATTTCAATATCCCACCCATGAAGCAGTTCCTTCAATTGAATCAGGCCATAAAGGAGGCTCATACCAAAAGATATGGTAATCCACCCTTTGGTCATGCAGAGCTAGTCCCAATTTCCAAGCTTGCACGATTTCTCGGAATAGACAGCCATGATTTTATCAATGCATTGAGAAAGGCTGGAATCAAGGTGGAATCTGGAAAACAAAGCCTTAAAGATATAGGAAAGGCTACGGGCATGAGTCCAGCCAGGCTGTTTGACATGGTCATGCAGGGCCTTCGTGAGGCTGGGAGGGAAGGAACCCCGCATTTGCCCGAGATGCCGCCTCCTGGAACAGGGAGGATGACATTGGCCGATGTTGCGCGCACCTATCATGTTAGCCAGGAGGTGCTCCTTCAAAGGCTGAAAAAGGCAGGTATAGAGGCAAGTGCCAACCAGACAATGAAGGAGATAGCATCCTCTGCAGGTCTTACCTCTCCAGAGATCTATGACATCATTAAAAAAGATAGCAATAGTACAAGGCGCTGATACTTGTTGTGAGCGGCCGTTACCGCTTCCCGTTGATCCAGAAGGAAGCAGTTTGCCAAGGCTCTGGATTGGGACCTGGAGCATGGGAGGGGAGGGTTTTGGTCCACACGATATGGCCCTTTCACTCAAGACCCTCAAGGCCGCCTTTTATCATGGGATAAGACACTTCGACACGGCTGGCCTTTATGCCCAAGGTAGATCAGAATCCCTTTTGGCAAAGGCCTTCTCTGGCGCGAGATCCAAGGTTTTCATATCGAGTAAAGGAGGGCTGGAAAGGCAGGGGCGCAAGGTCTGGCACAATGCAAGGCCTGATGCGCTCAGAAGGGCACTTGTTGCAAGCCTGAAGCGTCTTCGAACAGATTATCTCGATCTTTTTCAACTCCATTGGCCAGATCCAAAGGTCCCCTTGGATGAGTCCATAGGGGCCTTGAGGGAATTTAGGCAAGAAGGGCTCATAAGGTATTGGGGAGTAGGGAATCTTTCTTCCAACCAGGTCATCAAGTATTTGAAGGCAGGACGCCTGGTGCCTCATCAGGTCCATTTCAACCCCATTTACCAATCTGGAATCCAGGTCTTAAAGGCAGGCAGGGAGTCATCAAGGTGCATAAACTGCGTCATTTCACCCCTTGAGCAAGGCCTGCTAGCATCTGCTATACTTGTCAAAAAGCGGCTTGGAAAGAAGGATTTAAGAAGGAGGAATCCCTTATTTCACGACAGGAAAACAAAAGAATACCTCACGCATTTTTTTGACCAATGCACACAAATGGGCATAAGCCCTGTAATGGCAGTCATCAACTGGATATTGGCTCATGATGAGGTAGATATCGTGATTCCTGGCCCGAGGAAACCGGAACAGCTTAAGGTGCTCATGGAATGTTTCCAAAAAGACAGCCAGTGGGGAGACCTTCAAGTTCTCTTCCAAAAAATAGCCAGATAAGGCCACAAGGTGAATCAAAAGATGAGCCAGAACAGAGGGCCTGAAAAGGCAAATCAAAGCCTTCTTTTAGTCAGTCCCCCATTCATGAGGCCCACATGTCCTCCCCTTGGGCCAGCGTCTCTGAAGGCATTCCTGAAGCAGGAAATGCCCCAGGTAACCATTAGATGTATTGATCTCAATCTCGAATATTTTTATTTGGCCCTGGAATGGCTTGAAAAAGGCGCCATCAAACTGAAGCTTTACCAGTGGGATGAAGCAAAGACCGCAGAAATGGTTAAACGGGCCTTTGATTTTCTTGGTTCGGTTCCACCACACACGGAAAACATTGGAGAGTTTCACAAGCAGTCTACCGTCTTTCTGAGTTTTGAAAACATATTCAATGCATTCATTGCCGAGATGGCCTTGAGGAGCCTGGTTCAGGCACCTGTGCCTTCTGGCATGCAAGCCTTTTTGGAAAGCCTTTGTGCCCGAGTAGTCGACAGCCATGCCGATGTTGTTGGTATATCTGTCATGTTCGATCTCCAAATGCCTCTAGCCCTTCTCCTGGCGAAAAAGGTAAAGGCTCATCGTGGCTCAAAAGTAATACTTGGGGGAGCAAAATTTGGTGTGGAGCCAAGCCATGGCAGGCTTTTTTCCGAGCCTGTGGTTCAAAGGGTGAAGGGTGAGGAATACAAGGAGCTGGCAGGTGATTTTATAGATGGAATCATTTCTGGCGAGGGGGAAGTGGCGTTACTTCATATATTGAGGTCAAAGACACGCTCCCAGTTTGAAGCTAGCCCAAATCTAACCTTCAAGAAGGATGGCCATATAATACGAAATGAGCCGGCCGTCTTGGAGGATCTGGATAAGTTGCCATGTCCGGATTTTTCAGATTTTCCACTCGAACGGTACATGTGCCCTGAAAGGGTACTTCCTGTTCTCACAGCAAGGGGGTGTCCGTGGGGCAAATGTGTATTTTGCACACATCATCACTCTTATAAAAGATACAGGCAGCGTTCGCTGGAGATGGTGATAGAGGATTTTAAACATCTGATGGAAACCCACAACGTGCGCCTTTTCAATATCTACGACGAAATGATCCCACCAAAAAGATTCAGAAAGATGGCGGCTCGTATCATAAAAGACGACCTGGGGATTTGCTATTCTGCCTATGGCAAGCCTGTTAAGGCCTTTGACAGAGACACCTTGAGACTCATTCACGATTCAGGTTGCGGCCTCATGCTTTGGGGAGTGGAGTCTGCCAGCCAGAGGGTTCTTGATCTTATGAACAAGGGCACGATGGTGAAAGACGTAGAAGAGGTCATTAAGACTTCAGCAGAGGAGGGAATAAAGAATCTGGTCTTTATCATGTTTGGGTTTCCAGGTGAAGGCGAGGAGGAGTTTTTGAAAACCCTATTTTTTCTCCAAAAGAACAGCTCCTCCATTCATGCATTATCAAAGGGGCTTTTCAGGTTGATGGAGGGCTCAGAAATTGCCTGCCATCCGGAGTCATTTGGCATTACAAAGGTTAGACGGCTTGAAGTGCAGCCCTTCAAAAGCAGACTTCTTGTCTTCGATACAAAAGGCCCCTTAACCCCGGAAAAGGCAGAAACCCTTTTCAAGAAAAATCTAAGGCACATAGAATCCATAGGGCTTAGTCCCAGGTTTGGCACCTACCGGGAACACCTGTTGGTGCTAGCCTCTTGGGGCAAAGTAAGAAAGAGGATTGCAAAGAACGACTAAAAAAGGGGAACCTTTTGGGAGGGCTTTTTACTTGTGAGAGGAGAAGAATTTAAGCCGAGGTTCCCCTTGCGGTCTGATGTCAAAACCCTTTCAAATGAAACTTATGCATCTTTTTTTATTATTCAAGGGAAATAGAAAATTATAAATGGTATTTTTTGAGTTGTCAGTATTTGCCTCGGATTTGGGCCAACATGTCTGACATAAGGAACTCATGTCAGACAAGCAACCGGCTTCGAGAAGTGGGAGTTAGGGTGCAGACCTTGAAGACAAGGGTCAGAAATGGGAAAATTTTGTCTCTACTGGTTATATCAAAGCTTGAATCCAGATATCTCCTGATGAAGGTCCTGGGAGAGCTTGCGCAGGTTTGCGGCAGAGCGTTCCACCTTTTCTGCGCTTAGGGCCGTCTTATCACCTGCCTCAACCAAGTTGTTGCTCATTTCCTTCAGTTCCCCGACTTCCTGGCTTGCTTCCTGTAGACTACTGCTCACCTCACTGGTGGTGGCAGTCTGTTCTTCAACTGCTGCTGCAACGCTATCGGAAAAATCAGCCACCTTTTGTATGGTCTCTACTATTTTTTCAACTGCTTCATTGGCCTCATCGGCCCCGTTTTGTATGTTCCTGACGATTTCATCTATCTCGTTCACTGAGTCAGAAGTTTGCTTTGCAAGCTCCTTAACCTCATTGGCCACCACTGCGAAACCCTTTCCGGCTTCCCCTGCTCGTGCCGCTTCAATGGTGGCATTTAAGGCCAAAAGGTTTGTCTGTTCTGCAATAGAACCTATGAGCTTGCTCACATCGCCTATCTTGGACGAGGCATTGAGAAGGCGTCTTAAGACCTCTCTTGCACGTTCCGCTTCCCCACTTGCCTCCTGGGCAGAATATTTGGTGTCATTGGTGTGCTGGCTGATCTCAGCTACTGCACTGGTCATTTCTTCCATGGCCGTTGCGACATTTTCCACATTTGCAGAAACGTCCTTCGTATATTCATTCATGTTCCTTGCGTGGGTGTCTGTTTGAGCCGCAGCAGAAGCAAGTTCTTCTGACTCATTGTTCAGCCGTTCCGATTCAAGGGCGAGACCATCTCCAGCAGTTTTTATCCCTGAGATAAGCTTTCTTAAGGAAGCGACCATCAGCTTTACTGCGCCATAAATGCCAGCGTCATTCTTATGTCCGTTGAGATCCACAGAGAAGTCTCCCTTTGATATCTTCTGGGCTATATCGGCAAGATAGGCGGGTTCTGCCCCGAGTGAATTCATAAGATCCCTTGTAATCCACCAGGTTATGGAAATGCAGATGAAAATCCCCGCTATGAGCATGGCTATAAGTGAAACGTTGGCATGCTGGGCGGCAGCGGCCATTTCCTGGGTGCTTTCATCCACCTCACTTTTGATGCTGTTTATGACGCCATTTATGAGCTGGGAGTTTGTATCTCCAAGTTTATCCAGTCTGTCATCTATCTTGGCGTAAAAATCCTCATCCCCAATCTTTTTATTCACTGCAGGCATCAGTTGGCTCTCTATGATGGTGATGGCCTTTTGCAGGTTGGATAAGATTTGTCCTATGGCATTCCTTTCAAAGGGTGTATCAGCAATGGCCATGATCTCTTCCCTATGGGCATTTGTCCAAGATCGTAAGTTCTTTATCTTGTCCTTATATTCAGGCAATAATCCGCTGTCCTTGTCTATGATGATGTCCATGCCTGTCAGGGTGATCATCATGCTGTGAAAGTCCAGATCCTTTATGTCAAGCATTTGATTGTACCGTTCCTGCACCCCGAGATCACTCCTTTTGAGTGTCCTTACCTGGAAGATGGCGATAATCGAGGCAACGAGGAAGGTGGCGATCAGAAGGCCAAAGCCAAGGGAGATCTTTGAGCGGATGGATAATCTTTTTAACATCTATTCTACTCCGATAGTTTTTTAACCTGGATTATGCACTTAAAATGCCTGAAAAAAGGATTTTGTTTGAATAACCAAATGGGTTGGCTCCAATTCATGCAGACAATTCATTCATCAAAAGGTGAAGTCTATTTCAGCTTCATATTTCAGGAACTTGAAGCCTCAGGGGGCTGGCAATTTTACCGAATCCGCTGGGTCATCAAGGACTTGAAATACCCAAGTATGTCTGCGCCCTTGATGCCTTGCATCTTTGGCAAACTGGCAGCTGCATAATCCGGGTTTAATGGTCAATGAACCGTTTTTCTTATTAAGGGATATCGGCATCCTGGAGAGAAATGATAAGGAAAAGAGTGGGAGAGAAATGCCAGGCAGATTTTTTATAATAGATTCATAAGGGTTAAAACCATTGAACTATAGAAGTAGGCGTTGCACATCATCACGGGAAAGCTCGTCCCTTATTCCAAATCTAGTGAGCACGAAATCATATCTTACAGGGTCCTCAGGAGCGAGCCTTGAAAATGCCTTGGTGATTTCAAGGGCCGCGGACAGAGAAGGCCGCTTTTTCGTAGTAAACCCCAATGCAAATGCTATGTGATGCATGTGGGTATCAAGGGGGATGACAAGGTCTGGAGCTTTTATTGTTTTCCATCCGCCTGGATCCACTTGGTCTTGGCGCACCATCCACCGGAGAAAGAGAAACGGCCTCTTGCAAGCGCTCTTTTTGGCTGGATCAGGGAGAAGATGGGATCTTGGCAGTTCTGAAAGGCAAAGGAGCTCGTCTGTGGCAGCTTTCAGCCTTTTGATAGTGGCCTCTGGCCCTGTCGTAGAGGAGGCGCCTATTGAAAAAAGCGCTTCTATGCTTCCATGCCGTTCCAACGCCCTTTTGATGCCAACCATGAATCTTGACATCTCAGCTCCCTTGGTGAACCTGTATTGAAAGTTTTCAAAGGCCTTCATAAGGGCGTGTTCTGTAGTGTGTTCAAGAAAACTTCTTGGGTGTGGACCAATCTTTTCGAGACACTTGTTGATGCTGTCGAGAATCTGCCAGACCCGGCCATAGGCGAGACTTGCAGCAATGAGGCCTACAATCTCCCTGTCCCTGGGATCAGGAAAATGAAAAAGGAATTCAAGGGGGTCGGGATGGATAAACTTCCGTCTATTGAACCTTTGGTATAGATTTTCCAGGCCCTTTAGCAGGCTTTTGGGGTCTTGTGGTCTGCCATCAGGCATGTGGCCTTTTTATTCGAGGAGTTATGAGGGCTTAGCCCTTTCCACAACATGAACCAGGGCCTGCACATCCTGGGGCCTGGCCAGGCCTGGAACCGCAACAGGCAGTGTCAGAAGGTCCTGGCATTCGCCTTGGGTTCTGGCCTGTAAGGCTTGAAGTGGCCGACATGAGTTTTGTCAGGTTTTTACTGCCACAATTGGGGCAATCGGGTTCAGAGGTCGTTGAAAATATCAACAGCTCATTAACCTTGCCACAATCTTCGCACCTGTATTCATATATGGGCATTGCTCTTTTTCACCTTTGTCCGAGTTTTTCGAGAATCATGAGCCGAGCCCTGCAGAAAGAAGCACTCTGCAGGGCATGAAGATTATATGCCTTAATGGGCGCAATGGTGGTGTTGGCCGCCATGACCCTGGCCATGTTCATGGCCTGAACAGGTTGGGCCAGTAGCTCCCTTCAGGTTTCCAGCCAGGAATTCCTCCACGATTCGGGATGGATCCCCTGAAGGCACCCCCGCGGTCACTTCTATACCAGCCTGGTTTAGAAGCTCAACTGCACGTGCTCCAATACCTCCGCAGATTACATGGGTGACCTGCTGCTGCTTCAGCCACGCAGGCAAGGAGCCAGGTTCATGGGGAGGCGGGCTGTCGAGCCTGCTTCCAAGGATCTTTCCATCCTGTACATCTACTAGGCCAAACTGTGGTGCATGGCCAAAATGGCTGCAAAGCACTCCATTTTCTATAGGAATGGCTATTCTCATCATTTGTTTTCAGCCTCCTTTTTCTGGTTCTCTTCTTTTTTTCGAAGAACCATGGTTTGGGTCACGTTGATGACATTTTGAACCACCTTTTCAAAGGCCTCGGCGGTAAGGCTATTTGGGTACATGGCCATAATTGGCTTACCAGCGTCACCAGTGGTGACTATTCGTGGATCCACAGGGATCTTTCCAAGAAAGGGGATGCCTGTTTCTTCAGAAAGCTTTTCTCCTCCTCCCCTCTTGAAAACATCAATTGCCTTGCCACAATGGGGGCATATCATGCCGCTCATGTTTTCTATGATTCCAATTATGGGCATGCCCACGTGCTTGCAAAAGCTGATGGATTTTCTCACGTCCAAAAGCGCTACTTCCTGGGGAGTCGTAACAACCACCGCATAGGCATCTGGAATGATTTGTGCCACAGTCATTTGCTCATCACCTGTGCCTGGAGGGGCATCAATGACCAGGTAATCCAGTTTCCCCCACTCGATGTCATAGATGAACTGTCTTATGGCAGACATCTTCATTGGGCCTCGCCACATGACAGCCGAATCTTTGTCCGGGAGCAGAGGCTCTACAGACATGAATTTGAGATTGGGCGAATAATATACCGGACCCACCGTACCGTCTGGTCTCTTTTGCAACTCACCACCTTCAAGGCCAAGCATCTTCGGCACATTGGGGCCGTGAAGATCCACATCCAGTAGGCCCACATAAAAGTTCTGAAGGGAAAGGCCTATTGCCAGATTGATGGAAACAGTGCTCTTTCCAACACCTCCCTTGCCGCTCATGACCATGATTTTATGCTCAATCTGGGACAGTTTATCCTTTATCTTCTTGTCTTGTTCATCAAGTACCGGATTTGACGGCTTTTTTGCCTCTTTTGCCACTTTTATTCCTCCTGATTCAACATTTTTGAAACTGCGCTCCAGATATTTGCTATACTTTTTGATGCGTTGCAATCTTTATATTTAATTACTGGCACGCCTTGCACCAGACTTTCCACAACAGTTTCGTCAAAGGGTACCCTGCCAACCACTGGAACCGATTGTGTGGAGCAAAATTTTTCGATTTCTCCACTCATCTCTTCATTGAGTTCCCATTTGTTTATGCAGACACAGGCACTTACCTTGAAATGTGCAGCAAGGCCAAGGACCCTTTTTAGATCATGGAGTCCAGACTGTGTGGGTTCAGTTACCACTAGAATGAGATTGGCTCCGGAAACAGATGCGATAACTGGACATCCTATGCCAGGAGGGCCATCCACGAGCATGAAATCACATCCCAATTTCTCGGCCCGCTCCCGTGCCTTTTGTTTCACAAGGGAAACCAGCTTACCTGAGTTTTCTTCACCTGGCATTAACTCTGCATGGACCATGGGGCCATATTGGGTCTGGGAGAAGTACCAGAAACCACAATGGTTGGGCTCAAGGCCAATGGCATCCTCCGGGCAAAAGTGGGCGCATACAGCACATCCTTCACAGCCAAGAGGGTCCACCATGGCATGACCTTCTTGAGCCAGGCTGATTGCATCGTACTGACAAAGTTCAACACAGGTGCCGCACCCAGTACATTCATCAGCCACTATTTCAGCAGTCACGCCTGACACAAAGTCATGCCTTTCTTTTATCTCTGGACTAAGGAGCAGATGAAGATCACTTGCATCCACATCGCAATCTACCAGCATCACGTTTTTACATAGGGTGGCAAAGGAGCCAGTGATGCTGGTCTTGCCTGTTCCCCCCTTGCCGCTCAGGACCAGAAGTTCTTTCACTTTTCAAGCTCCTTCAGCAGATCGGAAAACTGCTCTTTCAGCCCATCCATTGCTTCCAAAATTGGGATTCCGCGGGAATAGGCACTGGCTAGATTCCTGTCAAAGGGGATCTCCATGTGCAAGGGGATGTTATTATCTTCGCACCACTCATTTACCTTGTCAAAGCCTATGCCCGCCTTGTTGAGTATGACACCATATGGCAATTTGAGTTCTTTCATCACCGCAGCTGCAAGCTTTAGGTCGTGGAGGCCAAATGGCGTAGGTTCTGTTACAAGAAGCACATAGTCCGCATCCCTGACGGTATTGATGACAGGGCAAGACGTTCCTGGAGGGGCATCGAATATAACGAGGTCGCTGTCTTCCGCCTTTTTCTTGACAACCTTTATAAGAGGGGAAGCCATGGCCTCTCCAACCCTCAGTGCTGCCTGAAATACCTTTATGGGGCCGCTCATGCCCCATTCCACCTTGCCTATCTCTCTTTTTGCCTCTTTTAAGGCCTTTTCTTCACAGACAAGAAAGCAACCACCACAAGAATGGCACATATCGGGGAAGGCCATTATTGTGTGGCCAAATACTGTTATGGCATTGAACTGGCAAATGTCTCTGCACTTGCCGCAGTAGTTGCACTTTTCTTCGTCTACCTCAGGCACGGTGAGGTAGAACCTTTCAGAGCCTGAGATTTCAGGCTTCAAAAATATATGGGCATTGGGCTCTTCCACATCGCAGTCCACAAAGGTGACTGGCTTACTGGATGCAAGGGCAAGACTCACGGAAATGGTTGTCTTGCCTGTACCGCCTTTGCCACTTGCTATGGCGATTTTCATCTTTTCTTCTCTAGTCAACCCTGGCGTTTTAGTAATTCACTTTGTCTGACGCTAGGCAGCCGATTCAATGTGCCGAAGCTCAAGCCTTGCATCCGCATCCTCCGCGGCCTTGGCCTCTTCCGCCCATGCCGCGGCCACCACATCCCTGGCCTCTTCCGCCACCTGCTCCACCACCGCTCCTGCCGCCTGGAAACATCTGCTGGCCACTGTGGGCATATCCATCAGGCCCGGATGCCGATTTCATTCTGCCAGACAGGAAGGCATCAAGTACACTTTCGACAGTGCCATCAGCTCCAGAAACCACCTCCACGCCGCCAGCCTGCAATACGGCAAAGGCCTTGGGGCCTACACGGCCTGTAAGGACGACCTGTGCGCCAGAGCCTGCTACCATGGTTGCGGCATTTATCCCTGCGCCGTGAGCTGCTTCCTGGGCAGGCCGGTTGTCTATCACATTTACCACCTGTTTGGAGTCCGAATCGACTATTACAAAATAGCTGGCCCTGCCAAATCGTGGGTCAACCTGGGAATTCAGGTTTGTTCCGCTGGAACTGACTGCAATCTTCATACTTTTTCTCCTGCAATCTTTTAATGATCTTAGTACAGCTTGGTTTCTGTTGCTGTACCCCGGGCCATGACTGAAAAAGGTCCAGGAAATTAGGGTCCTTCACCCCTCAAAAGAGGAAAGGCCGTGCCTTTTGGGAATTACGCAAAACAAGTTAGGTAGCAACCAGGCTAATGTCAACAATTTTTTTGAGCACACGATTAAAATTTTTTGTCCAACCCATTCATTTTTTCCCCATATTGTGCTACAAAAGAACAGTAGCAGGGCAAAATCCAATTAGGAGGTTCTGAAAATGGGTAAAAAGATTCTTGTAATCGGCGGAGTGGCCTGCGGGCCCAAGGCAGCCTGCAGGGTTAAAAGGCTTGATCCATCGGTTGAAGTGACAATAGTGGAAAAAGGGGAAGAGATCTCCTACGGTGCCTGTGGCCTTCCTTTTTACTTGGAGGGCCAGGTGGAAGACCTCACGGAATTGACCACAACCCCAGTGGGGGTTCCAAGAGACGTGAATTTTTTCAAGGCTGTAAAGGGTGTGGATGTTCTGCTGAACACGGAAGCAGTGGCCATAGACAGAAAGAACAAAAAGGTCAAGGTCAAAAACGTCAAGGATGGAGCCGAGGAAGAGCTGGCCTATGATAATCTGGTGATCGCAACTGGCAGCAGCCCGGTAAGGCCTCCTATTCCTGGAATAGACCTCGAGGGCATTTACTGCCTCAAGACCATGGAGGACGGTTCAAGACTGAAGCAGGCCATGGAGACTGCTTCTGGAAAGAATGCTGTGATAGTGGGGGCCGGGCTTATTGGCATGGAGTGCCTTGAGCCCCTTTTGAAAGCAGGTTTTACTTGTCATGTAGTGGAAAAATTGCCCTTTGTGCTCCCAGCCCTCCTGGATGAAGAAATGGCAGTACCTCTTATGAAGCATATCACTTCCAAGGGTGTGGTTCTCCATTGCGGAGACGGGGTTTCGAGCTTTAAGGATAATGGACAGGGCAGGGTGGCCAAGGTTGTTACTGAACAGACAGAAATAGAGGCGGATTTGGTGCTTCTCGCCATTGGATTTAGGCCCAACACCCAACTCGCCCAAGAGGCCGGCCTGGAAGTGGGGCGTATGGGGATAGTGACAGATGCCCATATGAGGACCTCTGATCCAGATATCTACGCTGGAGGGGATTGTGTCGCCTCCTTCAACATAGTTTCAGGTAGCTATATGTACGCCCCAATGGGCTCTACCGCAAACAAGCATGGCCGTATAATAGGAAACAATCTTGCTGGCTGGAACAGCACCTTCTCTGGCGTTTGTGGAACAGGCGTTTGTAATATCTTGGGCTTCAACGTGGCGCGGACTGGACTCACAGAAAGGGATGCAAAGGCCCAGGGCATCGAGACAGTTACGAGTTTGTGTCCAGCACCGGATAAACCCCACTACATGAAGGGAAGCAAGCTCATACACATGAAGATGATCGCTGAAAACTACACAGGAAGGCTACTGGGCCTCCAGGTCCTTGGGCCAGGGGAAGTGTTGAGCAGAGTTGATACTGCAGCAGCCATCTTGAAGGCCAGGGGAACGGTAGATGATGTATTTGAAACAGATATGGCATACGCCCCCCCATTTTCACCAGCCATCGACAACCTTATTGTCGCTGCAAATGTCATCCAGAACAAGATGGATGGCATTATAAACAGTTACAGTCCCAAGGAGGTTAAGGAAAAGCTGGACAAAGGTGAGGATTTTATCATCCTGGATGTGAGGACCCCGAAGGAACTCGAGCAGATGAAGCTGCCCTATGACAATGTAGTGCACATTCCCCTTGGCATGGTGAGGAAAAAGGCTGCGGAACTTCCCAAGGACAAGGAGATAGTATGTATGTGCAAGATTTCCCTGAGGGGGTATGAGGCCGCAAGGATGCTTGAAGGTGCAGGATTTGATCCAGACAAGATCAGGCTCTTAGACGGTGGTATAGTGGCCTGGCCCTATGAAAAGATAGTTAATATGTAAGCCATGAGGGTGCCTTTCATGTTTTGACCTGGATTACGCGCTTTATATAGGGAAAGGGTTAGGGTGCACAATCTAGGTTTGGTCCCTGGTTTCTACTTGAAATCAGGGACCTTTTTTGAACATTGAAAATTTTGTTATTGTCCCACCACGCTTGCCATCTTGAAAATAGGCAAGTACATGGCAATTATGATGGAGCCAATGGTGCCGCCGAGGAATACTATCATGAATGGCTCAATCATGCTCGTAAGCCCGTCCACGGCTGTATCGACCTCCTGATCATAAAAGTCTGCAATCTTGTTGAGCATAGCATCCAGTGCACCTGTGGTTTCACCCACAGAGATCATCTGGACAACCATGCTGGGGAAAACCCCGCTTTCCATAAGCGGCTGGGCTATTGAGCGGCCTTCGCTGATGCTGGCCTTCACTGCCCGTATGGCATTTTCAACTATCTTGTTGCCAGCAGTTCCGGCAGCTACATTCAAGGCTTCGATAATGGGAACGCCACTGTTTATCAGGGTTCCTAAGGTCCTGGTGAATTTTGCAACAGCAACCTTTTTAATGAGGGGGCCAAATACAGGAGCACGAAGCACAGCCCTGTCCACTATCAATCGTCCTTTGGGAGTGCTGTAAAACTTTTTAAACAATACTACGGCAAATGCCATTCCTCCCAGGATGGCGAGTATGTATGATTTGATAAAGTTACTGATATTGATGACTATTTGAGTAGGAGCCGGAAGTGCTGCTCCAAACTCGGCGAACATCTTTGCAAATACAGGAATGACAAAGATGAGGATGATGCCGAGAACCACGCCTGAAATAGCAAGCACAATGGCAGGATAGGTCATTGCGCTTTTGACCTTTGCCTTGAGGGCTTGGGCCTTTTCCATGTAATCTGAAAGGCGCCTCAGCACCTCGTCCAGGATGCCGCCGATCTCTCCTGCTGCCACCATGTTCCGGTACAACCTGTCAAAATGTTTTGGATATTTTTTCAAGGCATCGGCGAATGTCGAACCACTTTCAACCTCGTTTTTGATGTCGAGAAGCATCTTCTTGAAAGTTGGATTCTCTTGCTGGTTGCCCAGGATATCAAGGCCCTGTACCAGAGGCAGACCAGCATCGATCATGGTGCTAAGCTGCCGGGTGAATATGACGATATCCTTGGTCTTTACCTTGGGCTGAAGGAAACTGATATTTTCGAGTAGGTCCTTGGGCTTCGGTTTGAGTTTGGTAAGACGTACCTTTTTTCTGGAAAGAAGTAGGCGGGCTGTACGCTCGTCCTGAGCCTCTATCTCTCCCTTTGTACTCTTCCCCGAAGCATCTGTACCAACCCAGACATAAACAGGCATCTTTTTTTAACTCCTCGTTTTGTCCCGTTAGAATTTTTTTATTTTATGAATAAAATTCTTTATAACCAAATGTTTATCTGGAAAGTTAAAGCTGGCCTTCTGGCATGACACCGCGCCTTACATGGCTTTTTTCGCTCTCTTTTCGAAAAAACAGCAACATCTTTGCTGTTACACCAAGGTGGCCAGCAAAAAACGAGCCACTGCTCTCTTTGTTTATCGGAAATGGGGAGAAAATCTTGAAGAAGAAGCTAATATTTCAATTTGGACAGGATTTCTTCAGGCCTTAGGCCCAAGACTAGAAAGGACTTCTGTCTGGATGAAGCCCCAGTTTTGAGAACGAGCCTTGATTTTGGAATCTTCAGGCGTTTTGAAAGAAGCCCTTGGCACGCTTTGTTGGCCTTGCTGTCCACTGGCGGGGCCTGGACGAGGATTTTGAGCCTGTCGCCATGGATACCAGAAATTTTATCTCTTGAGGCCCTGGGCTGCACATGGAGCATGATGAGGGTGCCATCCTTGGTCCTTTTTAGAAATGGCGCACTGGAAGACATGACGGCAATTTCAATGTTTTGTCTTTCTGCAGTGTTGCAGGAGTGAGGGGCCGAGCTCCTGAACCTCCTTAAACATCTTTATGAATCCCTTTCTATCACCTTCCTTGATGATTTTCCTGAGGTGCTTGCTGTATTTTCCAAACGTGTCCAATGCGGAATTCGTATATGGATTTCCCAACTGGATAGTGGCATATAGCTCTGGGTCCTGGAGGCAGAGTCTTGCGACGATGTTGAGTTGCCTTTCAAAGCTCGGAGTGGCAAGTTCCAGCACATGTTTAAAGTCTATACCGTCTTCTTCGAGAGATTTGCCTAGACACAGTATGATAAAATGGTTCAATGCCTGGACCCAGGCCATTGTTCTGTCATGTTCCTGGGGAGTGAATATGGCAGTAAGGGCGCCGGTGGAATCGAGAAACGCCTTCCACCAGTCGAACCATTCTCTGCCCCTGGCAGGGCAAAGGGCCACCCTTTTACCAATGATGTCCTTCTCTCCTGGGCCAAAAAGCGGATGAGTTCCACACACCTGGCATTTGCTGTGTTTTAGCATGGTTTCCACTTGGCGTTCCTTGAGGGAGCACATGTCTGTGAGGAAATTTTCCTCTGGGATCAATGGCGCAACCTCTTGAACCACATCGTTGAAGCAGTCCATGGGCACGGCAAGCATGATCATGGGACATTTCGCCACGAGATCTTTTGACGTCAGCTCTGTGTCTATGTCGGATATAAGGACCTCAAAGCCCGCATCTTTAAAGAATTTTTGAAACCAGCGGCCCATTCTGCCCATGCCGCCGACTATACCAATCCTTGGTCTAAATGAGGCGTCCATTCTGCCTGTCTCTTATGATTTCGAAGTTGTCTGTGATTTCAAGGCTGAATCTCCTGAGGAGATGGTCTGCCAGCACCAGTTGCATCATGGCCTTCATGACAGGAACGATCCTAGGGATGGCAGATACGTCGTGTCTTCCCTTTACGGAAAGTTTCACTGGTTTGCCTGTGGTGTCAATGGTGTCTTGTTCTATACTGATGGAAGGAATGGGTTTTATTGCTGCCCTTGTAACGATCTCCTCTCCATTTGATATGCCTGCCAGTATGCCACCAGCATTGTTGGTCAGGAAGCGCTCGGGTGATATTGGATCGTTGTTTTTTGAGCCGGTGCTTTTTGCAGCCTTGAAACCAGAACCTATCTCAACACCCTTTACAGCCCCTACAGACATGAACGCCTTTGCTATTTCAGCGTCCAGCTTGTCGAACACAGGGTCTCCCAGGCCGGCTGGAACACCTGTCGCCATTACCTCCACTATTCCACCCAATGAATCCCCCGACTTTTTGGCAGCAAGCACCTCTTTTTCCATCTTTTCGGCCGCAGCCATGTCTGCACAGAAGAGCCTGTTGTTGAAGATGTCTTTGAGGTTTTTGGTCTCAGCATCGACACCGCCCAAGCTGATGGTATATGCGTAAATATTAATGCCAGCAAGGTCCAGGACCAGCTGTGCCACTGCACCGGCTGCGACCCTTGCCGCAGTCTCTCGGCCGGAAGATCTGCCTCCTCCTCTGTAATCTCTTATTCCATAACGCTTTAGATACGTGTAATCGCCGTGTCCAGGCCTGAACAGATCCTTGATGTGGTCATAGGATTTGCTCCTTGCATCCTTGTTCCATATCATGAGGCTTATGGGCGTGCCTGTGGTGAGGCCTTCGAATACACCAGAAAGTATTTCGACCTTATCAGGCTCTTTTCTGGTGGTCTCTGCGACCCCTCCCTTTCCAGGCCTCCTTTTGTCCAATGCTTCCTGGATTATTTCTTCCGATAGGGGAAGCCGGGGAGGGCAGCCGTCTATCACGGCTCCCAGGGCAGGCCCATGTGATTCGCCCCAGGTGGTGACCCTGAATATTTGGCCAAAGGTGTTACCTGGCATATTTTATTGCCTCGCTTATTTCCTGGGCCAATTGAAAAGGCCCTTTCTCAAAGGTATCGATTTCGAAATGTGAAAATTTCCTGTACAAGGGTTCTCTTTCCTTCAGGATCTTTGAGATTTCCTGTTCTATGTCGTCTCCCGAAAGGGAGGGCCTTCTTGTGGCGCTCCTGCTGTCTGAGGCAATCCTCTTTTTCATGACATCAAGTGGGGCCGTAAGCCAGATGACTATCGAACTCTCCGTCGCCTGCTCCATCAAATCAGGGTGGAGGACTATGCCCCCTCCACAGGCTATGACGTTTTTTTTGGGGCTGCTGAGCACCTCTGCCAAGGCCTTGCGTTCCATCTTTCTAAACTCGTCCCATCCTTTTTGTTCAACTATTTGGGATATGGTGGCACCAGCCGCCGCTTCTATCTGATCATCCAGGTCTACAAACGCACAACCCAGCATTCTCGCAAGCTCTCGTCCCACTGAACTTTTCCCCGTGGCCCTATAACCTATGAGAAATATCTTGCCTCGTTTCTTCGTCATCAGCTTCCATTCCGTTTCAGTGCACTTGTTAGCCTGTCCCAACGCTGCCAGAAATCAGGGAAAGACTTTGCCACTACAGCTTTGTCGTCAAATTTCAGATTCTCGACCCTAAGCCCTAGAACCGCGAAAGACATCGCAATCCTGTGATCGTCGTATGTGTGGATCAGTCCGGCTTTCATGTCTCGGCATGGGCCCTTCACTGTGAGGCCATCTTCAAGCTCTCGTGCCTCGACACCGATCCTGTTTAGTTCTGTCACTACTGCCTTTATCCTGTCTGTTTCCTTTATCCTGAGATGAGCCACATTTGTTATTTTTGTCTCGCCCTGGGCGAAGGCTGCTGTTACAGCAAGTGTTGGCACAACGTCTGGCCACTTGCCCATGTCGATCTCGATGGCCTTCAGTTGCCCCTTTTCAGGACCCTGAACCAAGGTGCCCTTCTCGTTTCGTTGGACCCTGCAACCCATCTGGGCCAAGATGTTTGCAAAGTACGCGTCGCCTTGGATGGGATCAGGTGGTAGATTCTTGATTCTGACTGCTCTGCCAGTGACAGCTGCAGCCGCAAGGAAGTATGAGGCGCTTGAAGCGTCCGCTTCTATCTGATACGGACGGCCCTGATAGAAGGATTTAGGCACCACGAAGGTGTCGCCAGATTCCCTTACCTCAATGCCAAAGTCCTTCATCACCTTTTTGGTGATGTCCACGTAAGGCCTCGACACCAGCTTTCCATCGAGGACTATAGATAGTGGTTCCGCAGCGCAGGGAGCAACCAAAAGTATCGAAGAAAGAAACTGGCTGCTGATAGAGGCAGATAGACGCACCTTTCCACCTGAAAGACCATTTGACGTAATCTTTACCGGTGGACATCCTGTCCCTTTGATGCTCACCGCCTCGACTCCCAGCTGGGACAAGGCCTCAAGGAGGGGGCCTGCAGGCCTTTCCTCCATTCGTTTGCTTCCTGAAAGGATAGATGTGCCCCTTACTAGGGCAGCCACTGAGATGAGAAACCTGATCCCTGTTCCATTGTTGCCCATGAAAATTTCATTTGAGGGTTCTTTGAGCCTACCAGCTGTCCCGTGTATCGTCCAAGGATCAGAGGAGTCATCGATGGCTACTCCAAACTGTCTCAAGCCGTTCCTCAGAAGCCTAGTATCCTCGCTGTCCAGGGCAGAAGAAAGGCAAGATTCTCCCTTGGCAAGTGCTGCGGTTACTAGGGCGCGTTGTGTAATGCTCTTTGAACCAGGAACCGTGATTTCTATGGTCATGATCTTACCCGCTTGCCTGTGCGTCAAGGAGTGCCTTTTTCATCACTTTAAATGGAGCCTTGCGGCCAGTCCAGAATTCAAATTGGGCCGCAGCCTGATGGAGAAGCATCTCAATGCCAGCGATGATAGTACAGCCCCTACTTTCGGCATCGCGCAGGAGCTTGGTCTTGTCCTTGCCATAAACAATATCCATGACAACGGAAAATCTTTCCAGTTGTTCCTCTGGTATGGGAGAAAGCCCCTTAAGCTTTCCCATACCCACTGAAGTGGTGTTTATAAGTGTCTGTCCATCCATTTTGGAAACCTCTTCAAGACCAGAAAAGGAGCAATGGAATTCTTCAGCCAGCCTTCTGGCCTTGTCCTTTGTCCGGTTCGCTATATGGACCCTTGCGCCATGTTTCAGGAGACCGAATATCACCGCCCTGGCAGAACCTCCTGCACCTAACACCACAACCTTTCGGCCTTTTATGTCCACTACCTCTTTCAGTGCCTTAATGGCGCCAATCCAGTCTGTATTGGTGCCTATTAGATACCCATCGACATTCTTGACTGTGTTTACGGCTCCTATCCTCAATGCGGTGTCATCTGTCTCGTCCAAATAGTCCATCACTGCTTCCTTGTTTGGGACAGTTACAGAAAGGCCCTTTATTCCAAGGGTCTTAACTGCGTCCAGGGCAGGGCCGGGACGATCGGTTTCAAAGGCAAGATATACTGCATTGATCCCCTGGTGTTCAAAGGCTGCGTTATGCATGGCCGGGCTCAGGCTATGGTTTACAGGTCTTCCGATTATACCAAAGAGGCTTGTGGACGCATTGATCCGCAAGGCTCAACTCTCCTTTCCGGCGATCTTGGCCTTTACCCAGTTCAGGAGGCTTCCTGCAGCCAGGATAAACCTGTCTCGTTGAGACAAGTCAAGACGGGCCTGAAAGGTTTCTCCAGAGCTGTTTCTTATGGTCACTGAATCGGCCATGGACAAAAGAGCCATCCTGATTCCAGGGATCGTCAACTTGTCATCTTGGGAGATCTTGTGGTAATCATCCGGATTTTCAAAGGTCAGGGGCAGGATGCCAAAGTTTATTAGGTTTGCCTTGTGGATGCGGGCAAAGCTCTTCACCAGTTTCGCCCTGACACCAAGATATCTTGGCGCCAAGGCCGCATGTTCGCGGGAGGAGCCTTGTCCGTAGTTCTCGCCACCCACGATGATCACTGGCGCAAGGTTTTTGGCGCGTTCAGGAAAGTTAGGATCTATGGCTGAAAATACATACCGGCTTATGGCAGGCACATTGCTTCTCAGGGGTAAAATCTTGCTTCCTGCTGGCATTATGTGATCTGTGGTGATGTTGTCTTCCACCTTGAGGGCCACGGTGACTTCCAAGTCGTCGGGCAGGGGCTCAAACTCTGGCAAGGGCTTTATGTTAGGACCTCTTATGATCTCGATGTTTGAGGAATCCTCAGGAGGTGGAATGATCCCATTGTCGTTAATGACGTATTTTTCTGGAAGATGAATTTCAGGTGCATCTCCAAGGTCCCTTGGGTCTGTAATCACCCCTGTGATGGCTGAGGCCACAGCTGTTTCTGGACTGCAGAGATAGACTTGGTCGTTCTTCGTCCCGCTTCTGCCTGGAAAATTCCTTGTGAAGGTCCTCATGGAAATGGTGTCGGTGGCAGGAGCTTGGCCCATGCCAATGCAACCCAGGCAGCCACACTGATGTATCCGAGCACCCGCGTGTATCAGGTTTTTCAAGGCCCCATTGATATCTGCATTTTCAAGCACCTGTCTGCTTCCTGGGTTTATCTCAAAGCTGACATCTTTACTTATCTTTCTGTTTTCGAGCACCTTGGCTGCCTGGACTATGTCGCGGTAGGATGAGTTGGCACAGGAGCCGATTATGACCTGGGCAACTGGTTTGCCAGCAACTTCTCTCACCTTGACCACATTGTCTGGTGAGGATGGGCAGGCTGTCATTGGCTCCAGGGTGGAAAGGTCAAGTTCTATTATTTGGGCATAGGAAGCGTCTTCATCAGCCACAAGGGGCTGCCACATCTGGCCACGTTCCTGGCTATCAAGGAACCTTTTCGTAACTTCATCCGATGGGAAAACCGTGCCTGTGGCACCAAGTTCTGTACCAAGATTGGCTATGGCTCCCCTGTCGGTAACAGAGAGGGTCAAAACCCCCGGGCCAAAATATTCCATTACCTTGCCTACGCCACCCTTGACTGAAAGCCTTCTTAAAAGCTCAAGAATGACATCTTTTGCCGAGACCCACGGCTGTAACTTGCCAGTGAGCTTAATGCCCACTATCTCTGGCATGTTCAGATGAAAGGGCTCGCCAGCCATCGCCATGGCCACGTCCAACCCTCCAGCGCCCATTGCCAGCATGGCGCATCCTCCAGCAGTAGGAGTATGGCTGTCTGAGCCAAGGAGGGTTTTGCCAGGCACGGCAAACCGTTCCAAGTGGACTTGGTGGCATATGCCATTTCCTGGCCTGGAAAAAAATATCCCATATTTTGCGGCAATGGACTGGAGAAACCTGTGATCGTCTGCATTCCTGAAATCGGATTGCAGCAGATTGTGATCCACATAGCTGACAGACAGTTCGGTCTTCACCCGGTCTATGCCAATGGCTTCAAATTCGAGATAGGCCATGGTGCCTGTGGCATCCTGGGTGAGAGTCTGGTCAATTCTAAGGGCAATTGGTAGCCCGGTTGTCATTTCTCCTTCAACAAGGTGTGCAGAGATTATCTTCTCAGTAACATTTAGTCCCATAGGTCTGCGTGTCTCCTTAGGAGGTCTCTATTAATGAAGATTAAAAAAATGTGCGATCTTGGCAAAGGGTAAGGCACAATAAAGAAACGATCCCATAAGGTTCATTCGTTATCGCCTTCATGCAAAAGCGTCTATGGCACCAAGGGCAATGTCTTCAAGATAGCCTTGATGTCTGAGACAGCGTGGATACTACTACAGTTGTACCAAGTTTTCCAGGGCTCCAAATGTACATTATTGGAGCCATGCTGCGTACATCCACTTGGAGAATATCTTAGGCGAATAGGGCTAATTCTCCAGTTTCATGGACCTTTCGAGCAGTATTATAAGCCTAGCCCTGTTTTTGAGTCGGCCAGCCAAAAAACCAGCCGCTTCTCCGCTTCCGCAATAGAGGTCAAGCCTGAAGGGTCCTTTTATGGCGCTTCCCTTGTCGTGATTGACGACAAGAAGTGTTTTGGGACGGTTTTTGAACCATTCTGGACCATCGGCTATACGAGGCCATTTGATCGTCAGGAAGGCGGCAATACCTGGCGGATAAACAGAAGGATCAAGCGCTGCCGAGGTCCCTGGCACCAGCACTTGGCCATAACAACCCACAGGCCCTCTCTTCTCCCATTTGAAAAATATGTAACGAGGATTTTCAAAAAGCACCTGCTGAAATCTTTCAGGATGCTTTTCTGCCCATTTCCTTATGACAGGCCAGTCGAGCCCTTCTGGACGCAGAAGACCCCGTTGAATTAGCACCTTTCCGATACTTTTGTAACACAGGCCATTGCTGGCCGCATAGTGTATGTAGCGTGAAGGGCCGCCTTCTATGTCTATTATGGCTGAGCCTTGGATTTGAAGTTCGAGCACATCAACTGGAGACGAAAGCCAGCAGATGGCAAGCTTCTCGGGTAAAGGCCTCTTTGTCTCTATGTCTTTCCTGGAATAGTACGGGACGAGCTGGCGGCCGGAGATCCTGCCCCACAGGTTTTTGGGCGGTAGCGATGGGCTGAAGCGCTTGAGATTTACCTTTATGAGATCAGGTGGCCAGCCATAGACTGGGAAGGCATAATCTTTGGTTGCTTTGTAGGAGCCTTTAAACCGGGGTTGGAAATAGCCAGTGACAAGTATGGGCTTGTCGTTAGCCTCCAGCCCGTTTCGGATTTCATAAGGGATGAATTCCTTCTTGAGGCTTTGCAGCAAGGCGTCAGGGGAAGAAGCGTTTTCAATCAAGGCCTTTAGCCTCATCAGGCTCGATAAAAGTGCCTGCCTCGAGACAGGCAGGCCTGAGACAGTAAGTTTATCCCCCTTTATGGAGTCTTTCAGTAATAGGATGCTCTTTGACAGTCCCGAGATGACCAGGTCTCTGCGTTGAAGGGTGATGGGAGTGTCTATTGTATCCCATGAAAGCCTTACTAACACAGGAGCCTTGGGCTTTTTGGATACACGAAAAAGAAACCATGTGGCCGTCACTCCTGCCAAAATGAAGACCAAGGCCAAAAGTGTCTTGGGGTGATGCCTCAAATTGATTTTCACGGTCTATATCAGAGACCAGTTGCGACAACCTGCTTCTTTACTGCCTCTACAGACAAAAGAAGAGCCTCCTTTTCCTCGCTTGTGAGGGGGAACTCCAAGATCTTTTCAACTCCTCGCCTGCCTAATACTACTGGCACGCCGAGAAATACACCGCTTATACCAAATTCACCCTCCAGATAAGCTGCGCAGGGGAGAATGCGTTTCTGGTCTTCCAGGACGGACTGGGCCATCTCCATGGCCGCAAGACCAGGGGTTGAAAAGGCGCTTCCGGTTTTCAAATGTTTTACTATCTCACCGCCTCCTTGCTGGGTGCGTGTTACGATGCTTTCTAGTTCCTCCTTGGAAAGGAGGTCTTCCACTGGCACCCCTGCGACACTGGCAAGCCTAGTAAGGGGAAGCATGTTGTCTCCATGAATGCCCATCACCAAGGCTGTCACATCTTTGGGAGCCACCCCTATGGCCTGGGCCAGGAAGGTGCGGTATCTTGCAGAATCCAGTACACCTGCCATGCCCACAACCTGGTTCTTGGGAAAGCCAGAGACCTTGAATACCGTGTAGACCATGGCGTCAATGGGGTTGGTCACAACCACTATGACTGCGTTAGGGGAATGTTTACACACGTTTTCCGTGACTGACTTGACTATTTCCACGTTTTTTGCCAAAAGATCGTCCCTGCTCATTCCCGGTTTTCTCGCAAGGCCAGCAGTGATTATCACTACATCCGAATCCTTTGTGTCGGAATATTCATTGGTGCCCACGACTGTACCAGTGAAACCGCAAAGGGGAGCTGCCTGTGAGAGATCAAGGGCCTTACCCTGGGGGATTCCTTCTATCACATCGATGAGCACGATTTCATCGGCTGCGTTCCTGCTGACAGCCCATTGGGCCGCAGCCGTTCCCACTGCTCCTGCCCCTACTATCGATAACTTCTTGCTGGATAATGCCATTGCTCAACTGCTCCTTTCTTTTGGTTCTGATGGTGTGAATGTTCGTAAAGGTATCGCTGATAGTATCTCATTGCTTCTGGCATAAGCGCCTCTAGCCGCCTGAGTCTGGCCTGGTCAGAAGGATGGGTGCTCAGAAATTCCGGCGGCTTGGCCTTCCCACGGGCAGCCTTCATCATCCTTTGCCAGAAGTTCAGGGCAGCCCTGGGATCGTAACCAGCCATTGCCATGAAAATTAAGCCAAGGTGGTCTGCTTCGTATTCTTGTGTCCTGCTATATGGTAAGAGCAGGCCGACATTTGCGCCAAGCCCGTAGAGCTCAAAGAGGAGCCTTCTGGTGGCGGGGCTGTAGCTGCCAGTAAATGCCGATAGGGCCTCTCCCCCCATTTGAAGGAGAAGTTGTTGGCTCAATCGTTCTGCCCCATGATTTGCAACTGCGTGGGCAATCTCATGGCCAAGCACCACGGCAAGGCCAGTGTCATCCTTGGCAACAGGAAGAAGGCCGGAATACACCACAACCTTGCCACCTGGCATGCACCAGGCGTTGATCTGTTTGTCGCATATAAGGTTGAACTCCCAGTGGTAGCCCCTGAGGCGGGAAGCCTGGCCAGTTTCAAACATAAAGCGTTCAACAGCCGCCTTGATCCGGTTGCCCACACGTCGCACCATGTTTACCTGGGCAGGATTGGTGCACAATTTGTGTTTCTTTAGAAACTGCTTGTACTCCTGGGAACTCATGGCAAGCAGTTCACTTTCTGGTACAAGGGTGAGTTGTTTCCTTCCAGTCACAGGAACTGTTGCACAAGAAGACAAAACCAAGGCTGCAAGTAGTAGGGGTAGAAGATTCGTACAAAAGAGGAGTTTGATGCCTTGCATAAAACCTTGGACCTGTTCGTGGGCCTGCCGGGAAACTATTTCTGTTCTCATGTCTTTTTTTATTGTAAGGTCTTTTTTATTCCACTTTATGATATCATCCGGAGAGCAAACTAACCTATATCCTTTCGGATTTGAAGGAGTTTGGATCAAGAAGTGTCCTTTTTACCAAGTGACAAAGGTGTAATAAAGATAGATCTTGCCGTCTTATCCAGTAATTTCTCCACGCTCGCATCTTTTATGGAACAAGGCAAGGGCAGCCTCATGCCTGTGATAAAGTCAGACGCGTATGGCCATGGAATGGAGTGGGTGGCGAAGGCGCTAGAAAACAAGCCCCTGTGGGGCTTTGGAGTTTATGAATGCTCAGAAGCCAGGGCCTTGCGGCGTGCAGGGATAAGAAACAGGATATTTTTACTTTCAGGGCTCTTGCAAGACTCACCAGATGAGGCCCTGGAGCTTTCTATCACTGTTGGTGTTGTCAAAAAGGGTGAACTTTCACTCCTCGATAAGATAGCCGGGGAAAATGGCAAACGTTTACCAATTCATCTCAAGGTGGACACTGGCATGGCTCGCTTTGGCCTGGAGCCAAAAGAACTCATAGAGATTGTAAGGAAGAGGCATAAATGGCCAAATCTCCTTTTCGAAGGCCTTTATACACACTTGTCGTCTTCGGATACGCCCCACGATCCTCACAACAAGAGGCAAATAACGGAGTTCAATAGTGTTTTGAGCGCTGTCCAGGATAAAGGATGGAGGCCTGAATTTATCCACATGGCCAACTCGGCAGCACTTATTCACCTGCCTGAAACCAGGTTCAATCTTGCAAGGCCGGGAATTGCCATATACGGTGCTTTATGCACAAGAGGGCTTGATGTCTCACAACTCAGGCCAGTAATGGGTTTTTACAGCAGACTCTGCCAAGTGAAGACCTTTGCTGCTGGCACTAGCTTCAGCTATGGTCATACCTTTACGTGTAGCAGGCAAAGCCGGATTGGCATTATACCTGTTGGGTATGACAATGGTTATCCAAGAGCCCTTTCCAACAAGGCATCTGTGCTCATAGGCGGGAAAAGGTGTCGAATAGTCGGAAACATATGCATGAGGGCCTCTTTGGTGGATGTGACTGATCTGGAGCATGTAAGGGAAGGCCAGGAGGTAGTGCTCCTCGGCAGCAGCGGCCAAGAGGAGATACGTGCATGCGAGTTGGCACAGGAAGCTGGTACAATCAGTTATGAGCTTCTTTGTCTTCTTGGCAAGCTGAACAAGAGGGTTATATTGGGATAAGGCAGAGATGAGAAGTTTCGTGCTGGATCTTACCGTCTGGTATATCAGACGCATTTATTGGCTACAAATTTAGAGGATCATTTAAAAGAAATGTTTGGAATAGGACTTCCCGAACTGATAGTCATACTGGCTCTGGCCCTCATTGTACTGGGTCCAGAAAAGCTTCCGCAGGTCGCACGCCAGGCTGCACGATTTATCAATGAGCTAAAGCGGGCATCTGATGAGTTCAAAAAAGAATTGGAACTTGACAAATTGGATGACATCAGAAAGCCAATAAAGCTTGATAAGGTACTGGGTGAAGATCTGTCCGACCTGGTCCAGAAAAAGAACCTAATTGAACCTGACTTTCTGAAAAGCGATATTGAAAATACCGGCCCTGGTGGTCTTGGGCCTGAATGGCGCGAGGCAAAAGGGCGGGGCAAGAAGGCCGAGGATTCTGCCAACGGCCCGCTTGAACCCGATGGCCAAAAAGAAGAAGCTACTGAAAAGTCCCAGTAAGCCCAGGGTCTGCAAATGCAAGGGGAAAAATACACGCTCAAGGATCACCTTGAGGAGCTCAGAAAGAGGCTCATAAGCTGTGGGATCTTTTTTGTGGTGGCTTTTGCCGTCTGTTACGCCTTTTCTGCCCCTATGGTGTCCTTTCTGTTTTATCCTGTCAAACAGGCGCTTCCCTCTGGTAGCACAATGGTTTTCACGGCCCTCATGGAGGGTTTCATGGCGTACCTCAAGGTGGCTTTCTGGGCCGCAGTCGTGTTGACGGCTCCTGTGGTCATATACCAGGCCTGGAAATTTTTATTGCCCGCCCTCTACGAGAATGAGAAAAAGGTGCTAAAAAAGGTGATCTTTTTTGGAGGGGGGCTGTTTATTGCCGGTGGTGTATTTGGATACTGGGTGGTTATCCCCTTGATCCTTTCCGTAAGCCTAGGTTATGCCAGCGACAGCCTCGAGGCCCTTCCAAGGCTTCAGAATTATCTAGTATTCACCCTAAAAAGCATATTCGTATTTGGTATGATTTTTGAGGTGCCATTTGTGATGGCGGGTATTTCGAGGGCAGGGCTCATTCCAAGGGATTATTTCAGAAGGCACAGAAAGATAGCCTATATAGCAGTATTTATCCTTTCGGCTGTCTTGGTGCCGTCTGATCTCTTCTCCCAGGTACTTCTCTTTTTCCCAATGGTCATGGTGTATGAGGCAGGAGTCCTGTTGTCTCGTTGAACAAAGATAGTTTTCATTCTTTTTTGTTCCTTTGTTCATATCTGACTAAAGGCAGCCTATGGATTCAGAGATATAGGCATCCATTTGGTGTCTGCCCAAGGAGAAATGAAAGTCAGAGCCTTTCGATAATGGAGTCTATATCCCAAAAGTTCACCCCCAATTTTTCCCCGTTCCTTCATGCCCAAATCGTAGAGACCAGAGACGCAACCCTTTGCAGCAACGACCTTGAAGTCCCTTTCACTGGCCTCATAAATGGTGGCTCTTGGACAGTTTGGGAAATTGCATCCGGCTATGACCAATGTGTTAATTTGCAGATTGCGCAAAGACTTTTCAAGGGGGCTTTCAAAGAAGTCATCCCACCTGGGCTCGTACATGATCACTTCATCAGGGCCAACTCTTTGTATTTCTCCCGACAGCAAGAGGGGAAAGTCAAGACCTTTGGTATCTGGTGGCAATAAACCATCTTTGGATATCAAGCTTGTTCCTTTGTGGGCTGTCTCTGGAAGTTAGGAATTTTGATTGAAAAACAAGGCGTACAAGAAAAAATAACCGAAGAGATGTTGCTTATATTCCAAGGATTACTTTTTCGGCTGCGACATCTATATTACACAATAGGCCAATTTAGCGTAATAATACATACAAAAATTACATTGCCATGTCAGGCGGTGGCAGATGCAGGACTGATCTAACTTTTTTGAATCGGGTACTTGTGTTTGGTCTTAGTACTCATATGCGGGAATAACCGATAAAAGTACTGTTTGTCGAAACAAGGAGATGGCATTCAGATGATCTCGAAAATATTGTTGTATGCCCTGGCCGGATATCTCATTTTTTTAGCCACCCTTTTCATCTTCCAGCGGAAGTTGCTCTATCTTCCGGAAAAATTTCGATTGCCTGAAGAGCAGGCAATGGCTGAGGGCCTGGTTTACTGGCCTTCTTTTGAAAATTTTAGAGGCTTTGTCAGTCATATGGAGCCTACCGGGGCACTGGGTACAGTCATAGTATTTCACGGCAATGCAGGAGCTGCCTATCACCGCATTTTCTATGTCAAGGCGCTTACTCGTCAAAAGATGCGTGTAATTTTAGCTGAGTACCCTGGCTATGGAGGGAGAGCCGGAAAACTTAGCGAAGACGCGTTGGTAAAGGATGCCATTGAAACCATAAGGCTTGCCTATAAGGAATATGGACAGCCCTTGTTCATTTGGGGCGAGTCACTGGGGGCAGGGGTGGCGTGCGGGGCTGTCAGTAAGGCCGAGGTTCCTATAAAAGGGGTGGTTTTACTCCTACCCTGGGATTCATTGCCTGATCTGGCCCAGACTCACTACTGGTATCTGCCAGCACGCTGGATGGTTCTGGACAAATACGACAATGTGGAAAACCTTCGGGGATTTGAAGGAAATGTTGCGGTAATACTAGCGGAAAATGACGAAGTCATTCCTGTCCGACATGGTAGAAGACTGTATGATTCTATAACGTCAAGGAAGAACATCTGGGTGTTCAAGGATGCAAGACATAATGAATTCCCAATTGATGCGAAACTGCATTGGTGGAAAGAAGTCGTGGAATTCATTTCCCAATAGAAAAAGGATCTGTACAGGCCGTTAGTCTAGGAATCATGATATGGTTCTGCCCTGCCAATTTCTGCTGGGAGAATCAAAAATGGCAGCCTACGGGGTCCCCAGATGATGCCATGTGAGAGTTCCTGGCCACCACTGGCCAAATTCTCCATTCCATACCTTGGTGCGGATGGAGTTATCAAGCCAGCGCGCATAAATTATTACCCTGTTCTCATTTCTGGCAAGGGCAGCAGGCCTGCCAACTGTGTCTCCGCCGAGGTTGTACCAATGGTCTCCAGGCCACCAGGTACTTTCAGGAATATGCCATACCCTGAGCCTCACTGTGCCATCGGTCCACCTTGTAAAAATATCCACGCTTTTTGAACTTCGGCAAACTATAACAGGTTCGCTGACAGCCTTTCCGCCTAGATTTGCCCATGCCTTTTTCCCTGGCAGCCATAGGCCATCTGTGCAACCACCCACCTTGTAACGGATGGTTCCATCGTCCCACCTGATAAAAACCCCAATGGTGCAACCCATTGCCACTACTGCCGGCGCGTCATAGCCCTTGCCTCCAAGGTTTGTCCATTCACCGTTTATTGGTGACCATTGGTTTTTCTGTTCGTCCCATGTCTTGGTACGGATACTTCCGTCTGACCAGCGCGCAAAAAGGTTGATGGTGTCATAGTTTGGGCACACAGCTGCTGGCGCACCGACCCCTTTTCCTCCAAGTTTTTGCCACTGTCCCCATTCCTTGTCCCATTTTTTTGTTTCGATTGTGCCGTCAGGCATGCGGCAAAATATTTGGAGAGCCGATGGGTTGGGCGAAACTACTGCGGGTTTGTTTTCCACACCGACTGAAAAATGCTTTTTCGACCACGCCTGTGGCCCTGGCCAGTATGTTGACGAGGCTTCATTTAAGATCTTGTTGGCGATCAAGCCTGTTATGTCTTTAGCAAAAAGATCAATGACATCTGGATTCCGGGATATGGCAACAGGCGATATGAGGCCCTCACCCCCAAGGCTTAACCAGCCTCCAGATTCAGAAGGCTTATATGAATGGGTATACGGGTCCCATGACTTCATCATCATGACGCCTTCTTCGTTATTGGCAAATACAGCAACTGTATCGCTTTTTCGCGAAACTGCTGCCGGGGAGACGAAGTCTTGCATGTTTGAGCTGTCCCAATCTTTGCCCCGGAACAGTCGAATACGGTTGCCATGATCCGATGCCCTGTACATGACCTTCTTTTGATCTTCGGAGAAATGGTATTTTTTAATACCAAAACAGCTATCGAAATAAGACATTATATTTGAGCGCGTCCTCGGCTCATAATAATACGTCTTTTGAGAGCCATTGCTAAAATTGACTTTCAGTTCAGCTCTGGGCTTCTTTGCACAAGGGCCTCCTGGATATGTATCAAAGATCTTTGCCCCCAAATCATAAGGTGTGTCGTGTACCTTTTCCTTATCTCCATCCATGAAAATTTCCAGGGCCTTTAGGCCCTCATCTACAGGATGCTTCTCGACTTCAACATAATGACGTATCAGCTCTAGTAAGTGCTTAATATCTAATAGCTTGCCTTTTTTGATATCCTCTTTTGCCTTTTTTGCCTTCTTGTATAGGCCCTTATCCCTTAGTGCTTGAACATCCACAACTTCTATGGGAAAGGTGTGAGAAAGGTGAAAATAATGACCAAGTTCGTGAGCAAGTTTTGTGGGATGCCTCATAATGTTCTTGGAAAGGACCACATAATAGCTTCCTGCACCTGAATAACTGTTGTTACCATCACGAAAGATCAACGTTATCTTGTCTGGATTCTTCCTGGATAGACGTTCTCGCTCCATATGTGTTTTCTTGTCTGTATTGAGCTCTACATCACAAATTTCTTCCAGGTCTTTTTTAGGATCAAAAACAAAATGGAAAACAGTATGAGACATGACCTTATTTAGTCGATTTATGAGCGCAACAATCGTGTTATGATTACAATTCTGGGGATATAAAGATTTATGATCCTTTCCTACAACCACCACATGGAGCGTTATACTAAATTGGAATGTAAACATGATTTCCCCCGCTTTCCCCCTTTTCCTCGCCATCAAAGAACAACCAACATCTCAAAAACCACCGATCTTTAATATAAAGTTAGCATAAAATACACCGAAGTTAGAAACGGATTTTTCTCTTTTGATGGTTTCGTTGTGGGAGAATACCCTTGTTTCAATCCGAGCCCCAGCCCAGAGGGAGACTTGTGACGGCATTTTTGATCTGGAAAATCCAGGAGATCTTTTTGCCTTCTATGATCCTCGTAATTGCGTAATATAGATATTTGCGTTTATTTTTTTCATGTGCCTCGCCCTAGAACAGAAATTCAGATACCTTAAAAAGATTCGAATCTTGGAGATACCATGTAGATGGCAGCCATTCAAACCGCGAGGGATAACTCATTTCAGCAAAGATGATTAAGCCTGATTCTTCATTCAAGACTGCCCAGGTGCTCACCTTGTCCTTCGCCCATTTCGTTCACGACATATACTCGTCCTTTCTATCCCCACTCCTGCCTCTTCTGATAGAAAAGCTGTCCCTTTCTCTCGCCCAGGCCGGAAGCCTTGCCGCTGTGATGCAATTGCCGGCACTGCTGAATCCCCTTATAGGCATGGTGGCTGACAGAATGAGCCTGCGTCTCTTTGTGATACTTGCACCCACCCTCACCGCAGTGCCCATGAGTCTTATTGGGTTAGCCCCTTCCTATGGTGTGCTGGTCTTGCTGTTACTTACGACTGGTATCAGTGTTGCGCTGTTTCATGTGCCCTCTCCAGTGATAATTGCGCGTCTTTCAGGCGGGAGCACTGGTACTGGCATGAGTCTTTTTATGACAGGTGGTGAGCTAGCCCGCACTGTGGGGCCGGTTATTGCGGTAGGCGCCGTGTCTGTCATGGGCATTGAAGGCTTTTGGCCCGTAATGGCAGCCGGTATTGCCGCATCCTGTATGCTTTATTTCCGCTTCAGGAGTGCGGATATCGATTTTCACCAGGATGAAGGAGGCACTTCTCTTGGAAAGACCGCTAGGCGCATGCGGCATGTTTTGCTGCCCCTTGGCCTGATACTTATTGCCAGAAGCTTTATGCAGGCTTCCATGACGGCATTTTTGCCCACTTTCATCAACGACAAGAGCGGTAGCATTTGGCTCGGAGGAATAGGGCTTGCCATGTTTGAAGCTGCAGGGGTTGCAGGTGTCCTTACATCAGGCTGGCTGAGCGACAGGATTGGCAGGCGAAAGATGCTTTTGATCTGCTTGACCGCTGCGCCACCTGGAGTGCTCGCATTTGTTTTGAGTGCATCTTCAGGGGGAGCTGGAATTTTTGCCCATATTCAGGCTGCAGCAGCACTTCTCATCACCGGGTTTACGCTTCTTTCCACTACCCCGGTAATGCTCGCCATGGTACAGGAACATGCGGAGAAAAGCCCTGCTGCTGCCAATGGGATCTACATGATGATAGCCTTTCTAGTGCGCTCTTCAGTCGTAGTGATAATCGGCTTCATAGGAGATTACCTTGGCCTTGAAACTGCCTATTTTATAAGCGCTGCCACAGGCCTTCTGGCTATTCCCATAATCCGAAAATTGCCGGAAAAAAATGGTTGAGTTCCCATGAAGGCTGATAGTAAGCCATGTACACAAGCCCTATTTGTCGAGCATCAAAGCCTGCCCTCAAGGAAACTCATTATGGACTTAGAGGCGATTCTGCCCTGATAGGCTGCTTTGGCAACGGTTTGAGGGCCAAGGACGTCATCACCTCCTGCAAATATCCAGGGAACAGAGGTCTGGAGAGTTTCTTGATCCACCTCAAATGTCCCCCAAGGAGCCATTTTTATATCAAGCCCTTTGACTGCCGTTGGATCCACGTTCTGGCTTATGGCTGCAATGATACTATCGGCCTCTATTGTGAAGTTTGAACCCTCTATTGGAATAGGCCTGCGCCTTCCAGATTCATCAGGCTCTCCCAGTTCCATGCGGATGCATTCTATGCTGTCGAGCCTGCCATCATTGCCATGTATGGCAACTGGTGCTGCCAGAAACTCCATCCTGACTCCCTCTTCTTCCATATGGTGGATCTCCGTCTGAGAGGCAGGCATTTCTTGTTTGGTGCGCCTGTAAAGGATGAAGACATCCTCTGAGCCCATGCGAAGGGCTGTGCGGGCAACGTCGATTGCCACATTCCCTCCGCCGACCACAACCACCCGCTGGCCTAGATCGACCTTTTTACCAAGATTTACATCTCTGAGGTAATCCACGCCATGCATCACACCTTTGAGATCTTCACCAGGAATACCAAGTTTCCTGCTCTGGTGTGCGCCAATACCCACAAAAACAGCTTCAAAACCCTCTTCCTTCAGCTCCTCGATTCCCTTGTCTTTGCCGATGGTGACATTGCTGAGGATCTCCACTCCGCAGCTTTTTAGAGCGTCGAATTCTGATTTTATAATTGCCCTAGGCAGCCTGAACGGCGGGATGCCAACTGTAAGCATACCTCCAAGCACTGGAAGTGAATCGAAGATGGTGCATTTTACGCCATAGTGAGCCAGGTTATAGGCAACAGTCATTCCGGCAGGCCCTGAGCCCACTATTGCCACCTTTTTCCCAATGGGCAGCGCGCATGGCTCCATCAGATCCTTGCCATGTTCCACCATCCAATCTACGATATAGCGTTCCAGCATGCCAATGGCTACGGCCTCACCCTTTTTGGCCCTTACACAGTGGCCTTCACACTGAAATTCATGGGGGCATACCCTCGAACATATGGCAGGCATGGAGCTTGTTTCTCTGATGGTCCAATATGCCTTTTCAATATCGCCTTCCCGGAGGAGTCTTATGAAAGAAGGGATGTCGTTGTGAAGGGGGCAGCCTTTGCGGCATCCAGGTTTTTTGCACTGTAGACATCGCTCAGCCTCCATTTTGGCGGTTTCTGCATCATAACCCGAGACAATTTCATCAAAATTGTGAATACGTACTTCTGGTGGCAGTTCTTTTGGTTTATGGCGCTTTATGGCCATTCGTTCCTTTGGTTTCACTTGATTCTCCTTGACAAGGTTATTGACTAATGTCTATATGCTTTCATAATTCGATGTGCGTATGAGGGTGTTATCACGAAGAAATGGAATATTACTGCGAAAAAGATAACCGCCAGACTGATATAAGTAAAGGGTGTAGGCATCCCAATGATTTTTGTCAGCACAGGCAGGCATGTTTGATCCATTTTCTGGAACAGGAACAGAAGAGGAGTAGAAAGGTAAAGGTTCAAGAACAACCTGAAATAACAGCAGAAAGTGGGAAAGATGGTTGAGAATTTAAAGATTACAGTACTTTGTGAGAACAGTGTGGCCGGGCCTTTTGGCTTGACAGGAGAGCACGGATGGGCCGCCTATGTGGAAGCCGATGATTTGAAGATCCTCTTTGATACAGGCCAGGGTCAGGGCATAGTGAGCAATAGCCTTATCCTCGGAACAGATCTGAGACAAATCGATTCGATCGTGTTGAGCCACGGCCACTACGATCACACATCTGGCCTTCCCCAGGTTTTGCAATTGAGGGGCGAGGTGCCTGTCTTTGGCCATCCCGATATGTTTCTTGAAAGATATTGGCAGAGGGGAGAGGTAAAGAGGCACATAGGGATCCGTTTCACAAGGGCCTATTTGGAATCCCTGGGCTGTAGATTCAAATTCACCCCTGGGTTTACAGAGATATTTCCTGGAATTTACGTTACTGGTGAAGTCCCAAGGGTGACCGATTTCGAACCCCCAGACCCAAATATGGCGATTCCTGGTGGTGCCACTGGTGACATGGTTCAAGATCCTCTCAGGGATGATCTGTCGATGGTCATAGATGCTCCGTCTGGCCTGGTTGTGATTCTAGGTTGTGCTCATGCAGGGCTCATAAACATCCTGAAATGGTGTGCCCAAAATTTGCCAGGAAGGCCTTTTCACACAGTTATTGGGGGTACACATCTGGGTTTTGCGCAAGAGGAGCAATTTGAGAAGACCTTGAAGGCGTTGGACGAATTTGAGATCAAGCGTCTTGGCGCCTCCCATTGCACAGGGCTGGAAAATGGTTCCCGTCTTTACTGTGCCCTGGGAAAGAGGTTTTTCCACGCTTCAGTAGGTGTCAGGATAACAAATTGATTGTATGCCGGTTTAAGGGGGGGATGGCTATTTGAAGCCGCCTGTTCCCCAGCCTCCAATGCCCAGAAGCTCTACGTTCACCAGGAACGCCGTATCATCAGAGTCTGTCTTGATCTTGCCTTCAATGGCCCAACAGCTGGACTGATATCTAAGTGCGTAACGGGATTCAATCTGGCGGTTTTCCTTGAAGTTTTGCTTGATATGAAACATGAAGGACCAGGCCCTTGTAAGAACAGCTTTTAGGTCAAAATTGAGTTCGTTGACTGCTGTCACCTTGTGATATCTGTAATCGAGGTCGAGGGTGCTTCCGCGATACCCCTTGTAATGCCATCTGACGTTATGGGTCCTGAAGCCGTCACCATAGAAGTTGTAGGTGGTATCGTATCTCATATAAAAATCTACAAAGGGGCGTATCTCTATTTCGCCGTAAAGGTCTGAAAGGTGCCTTTTAGGCAAATCATGTGTGATACTTAAGGTGGGGACTTCCTTGAAATTGTAGTCTTGTTGCAACTTGAGCCGGATAAGGTCGGAGTAGGAAAAATGTCCATGGCCCAGGTCTCCCTTGTTGCTAAGAAAGGTCAAGAGAGAGAATCTCAGCCTATTGATCTTGTCATAATAGTCTTCCCGATCAATCTGTGGAATATCATCGTCTTTTTTATGGGGAGTATATAGATATTGGATACGTGGTATAAGAGAGTGGCGCCAAAGGCTATGGCCTGAGAACTTGTACTCCCGACCAAATGTCTTACTCAGGTCTGCCTGCAGCCGGTAGCGAAACTTACTGGCGGTATCCTTTGGCCTGTCGCCTGTGGTCTCCTCTCCATAAGCAACGTAAATGGTATCTTCTATGTTGCCAGTAAAGACTAGATCTGCCCAGTTGAACAAGTTGGCAGGCATGCTCAGTCCAGGAGCCAATTTTATCCTGTGTTCCTTTGTGCCCTGTTCCCGCCAATAGTCTGTGTAATCAAAGTTCATCTCGTAATACACTGGGGTGTGCAATAATCTGGTCTTGAAGGCGTGCAAGAATACGCTTGGCAGTGTCTGGACCGTGTAGGCCCTTTCTCCAAAGTAATGGTTGTCGTTGTATCTGCCGTGGAGGGCCAAAAAGGTGTCTTCCGACTCCCTGGTGATTTGGGCGGTGGAAGGTCTTATTTCATCTGCGTCGTCTGCCAAGGATCGGTGGAAATACTTTTTAAAGACGTCGTTACTGGCATCAAAGCCCATGAATCCACTGTCAAATTCCTGGAGATAGTCCATATCACTCATAAGATCCACGTCAAGTTTTGCCGTGAAATCCATGGGAAGTTGCTGGTTGAGCTTGCCCCTTATCCACCATCTGAAATCGTTTCCCCTGGTCTGGCCATCTCCATTGAAATCGGAGTCGTCCTTTTTGTCGTTAAGGAAATTGTAGCGGATCACCGCCTTGTCCGTGGGGGAAAAGACATGTCTGTATTCTATCCCTTCCATCCAGCCCCTACTGAACATGGGATGTTGGTAGAAAGTCAGGTCCATGCTGTCGTTCAGTGCAAGGAAAAATGGGATGTTTATTCCCACGCCATTTCTCTTGGAGGATGTGTATTCAGGAATGAGAAAGCCTGTCTTCCTGTAGCGGTTGATGGGCACATAGAGCCAAGGGGTGAAAAAGACAGGTACGTCCCTGATTTCAAAGGTGCTGTTTCTGGCCTTGGCCTCTCCGTTTACCGTGAGGGAAAGGTCTTTGCATTTGAATTTCCAGGCCTGTTTCGGCAAAGGACAGGTGCTGATGGTGGCGTCTGTGGCATGGTATTCCTCTGGCCCCACCTTTTCGAGCCTTTTTGCCATGAGATGGATATTGTTTCTCTTGAGGTAGAGAAAAGCGCTGTCCATCCTGCCAGTGGATGTCTTGAGGTCTATCTCCCCCTTCGATCCTTTCAGCATATCCTGGTCCATGTGGATGACCACGTTACCCCATGCCTCTATCTTTTCGCCTACGCTGTCATAGAGCACATGGTCGGCATAGACCCGGAGCCTGTCCTTTATGATTTGTACCCGGCCTTGGGCCATGAATACCTTGGACTGATGGAAGAATATTATCCGGTCCGCCTTTATGTCCCAGGGCTGCTTTGCATTGTTGGTGGCAAGGCAGGGCAGGGCATTAGCGAGTAAGAAAAGAAGGAGCGTGAGCAGGAGGACGAAGGCAGGGCAGGGATTTGGTGCAGGCCTGTACAGAGACATTGTCACACTACGGAAGATGGCATAAAGATCTTGTTGTAGAGGTTTTGGGCATATCGGTCTGTCATGCCGGCGATAAAGTCACACACATCCCTTTCGTAAGGAGTATTACTCTCTTTGATACACCTTTCTTCCTCAAAAAGTCTGGAACGCTCCCTGATAAATGCATCCTTGTTCTTGAGAAAATATTCGTAAAGTTCAAGGAGTATCTTTCTGGCCTTCTCAAACTCGTTGTGCACCTGGGGTGCCCGGTAGACATTATCGTAAAGAAAGGCCCTGAGTTCAAGCATTGTGTCTAGCATGAGGGGGCTTATTTTGAGTTCCATGGCCTGATCCGTCACCACAGTGCTGGCTATGACGTCTTTTATCATGGCTGAGATCCTGTTGCCATGGGTATCTCCCAGAACTTTGGTCACATCCTCTGGCACGAGGGACGCCTTGATGACGCCACTTCTTATGGCGTCGTCGAGATCGTGGCTCAGATACGCTATTACATCAGCTATCCTCACGACGCGCCCTTCCACGGTTTGGGCGCATTCTCCAGGCATCTTGGGGATTATGTTACCAAATCCCTTGGAATGTTTGAGGATGCCGTCCCTGACCTCATAGGTGAGATTTAGGCCCCTGCCTCCGTTTTCAAGCACATCCACCACTCTCAAGCTGTGCCTGCAATGGCTGAAGCCACCTGGAACGATCTCGTTCAAGATGGTCTCACCCGCATGGCCAAAGGGGGTATGCCCCAGGTCGTGGCCCAATGCTATGGCCTCTGTGAGATCCTCATTGAGTTTTAGGGCGCGGGCTATAGTCCTTGCGATTTCAGCGACTTCCAGGGTATGGGTGAGTCTTGTGCGGTAGTGGTCCCCCATGGGAGAAAGGAATACTTGTGTCTTGTGTTTGAGCCGCCTGAACGCCTTGCAATAGACTATCCGGTCACGGTCCCGTTGAAAAGCCGTCCGGATGTTGCAAGAGGTGGATTTGAAGCGTCTTCCTTTGGTTTCACTACTCAGGCAGGCGTGGGGGCTCAACATCTCCCTTTCTCTAAGTTCGATCTCCTCCCTGACTGTAAGCGCCTCTACTTTTTTCTTTAGCCCTGAGTCAATATACATGGTTATCTTGTTATAACTGGTACAAATGCGCTAAGCAAGCGAAGGCCCAGGCCATTTTAAAAAAATTGTCCATTGGAGAACAGTTCCCTGTGGAGCCATATGTCTGCAGCGAGATAAAACAAGGACGCCACAGAGGCAAGGGCGAGAAAACATAGGACAACCCTTACCGTTTCCACGCCGGAAAGCAGAAGGATAATCGATACCAAGGCCAATACTGGAAACAGGTACCTCTTCTTGATACCTGATATATCGCGTCTTTTTTCTTGAGCAGCCCACATATCTATCCCCTGTACCGCAAATTCCACTGCCAAGATGAGCACTACGAGAAGATGCGTGTTCTTGGGGGCTACGGGCAGGAGACCAAGAACAAAGAGGGGGAGAACCAGGGAAGAGACCAAGTGAAAGAATGCCTTCCAGCCGGCTTTAAGGGCGGATGGAAGGCATGCCCTGATGTATTGTAGGCCAGAGGCCAGTGTGATCCCCAAGACTATTATGCCATAGAGAAGATTTATGGTTGAAGATGAGAATGTTATGGCGATTGTCAATCCGATGGTTTCAAAAAACAGGGCGGTCTTCAATCTGCTGCTGAGCTGGCCTGTCTTGAAATATATGGCCACACCCAGGAACAGGGTGGCCACAAAGAGACCAGAGAGAAAGGAGATGGTAATGAGCTTGTCTGGAAAGGTTGCTGTGAGCAGGATCAACCCAACACCAACCATTTGCAAGGTGGTTTTGATCTTTGCAAGCTCTGTGACCTTGAGTTCCTTGGTGCCAGGTGTCATGAAACGCCTCATCTCAGTAACGAGAAATTCCCTGAGGAATATGGGCCACACTATCCACATGGGCAGTATGTTGAGATCGGCCAGAGGGACTAGGGTAACAGCCACGAATATCTTGTCAGCTATGGGATCAAGGAGCTTTCCAAGGGTGGTGACACCGTATTTTCTGGCCATGAGGCCGTCGAGATAGTCTGTGAGACCGAGAAATATCAGGATGACAAGGGCGGTAAACCGCGAAGTGGTTCCCCCGTATATAAGGAATAGAGGAAGCGGAAGCAGCACTATTCTAAGGGCAGTGATCTGGTTCGCATTGATTTTCATTCAATTACTCCGCCAAGCTCTTCCCAGATGGGGAAGAAAGCCCTCATAAGGTCGCCCCTTGTCCGGCTCAAGTCCTGAACATCCTGAATGAATTTTCTGTACTGTTTAGCAGGGCCAATGTCTATTTGCAGCATTAGAGGGTCACAAAAATACCAGGTGCACCTGTAAGGCCTCTGAATTCTGGGAAGAATGCAGCCTTTTTCCCCAATAAACTGGCAAATCGCCTCTTCGTCAACATCGAGGTCATATTCTGGGATGGAAAGGTCCAAAGAAAGAAAGGAAACTATGTCTGCGAATTCTGGGAATCCGAATTTGTTGGCACAGCAAACTGTGCCGCAGTAAGGGCATACCTTTGAAGTATAGTGTTGGATAAATGGATCGAAGTCGTCATAGCATTGCTTCATGGCTTGCGCCTTTTCGAAGACAAGATCCAGCCTGTGCCGGTGCACAGAAAAGAAGTCCTGAAGAAACCCGATAGTTTTCCAGAACTTGTTGGGCTGTTTGTAATCGAGTTTTGGGAAAACAGTCGTGTCAAAACCTACTATCATTTGTCGATCCTTGTGGTCCAAACATGGTGGAAAGGGATTTGTGCAGGGATATCAAGTATATTTTTCATAACCTTTGGCCTTGAGCTGTTCCACCAGGTCCCGAACCCGGTCGAGCTGGTCTCTGGGGCAGACAAGCACCGCATCCCCTTCTAATACTATTACTATATCGGATAGACCAACAGCTGCCACGAGATTTGGCCCCTCCGACATCATGAGCATCCCTGTGCAATCCATCTCAAACGTGGTTCCCACAAGGGCATTTCCATGCTGATCCTTTTGGGACAGCTCGTAATAACTCTCCCATACACCCATGTCGTGCCAATCGAAGGAACATGGAAAGACAACAAGTTTAAGTGGCGCCTCCATGCCCTGGGGAGGCTGGCAGCGGGCCATCTTTTCCAGAACGGCTGTGTCAAACGGGTCTTCTGGAAGATGTGAATAGATCTCTGTGGTGAGCTCCTCTTTGGCCATGAAGTCTTTTTTGCCTGCCAGGTCCAGGAGTGGCTGCCATATGGAAAAGGCATCCATCTCAAGTGCCTTCTTGAATATCCAGGTGGAAAAGGAGAGCATGCCGCTATTCCACAGGAAGCGTTTGGAGGCGGTATAGGCAAGTGCCGTTTTCCTGTCGGGTTTTTCATGGAATGCCGTAACGTCCATGCACTGGTGCCCGCGGCACTGGTCAATGGTGCTTCCTGCCTCTATGTAGCCATAAGAGGTCTCTGGCCTTTTGGGCTTTATGCCGTAGATGACCACTGCCGGGTTTTTCGAGGCCCAGCTCATGCCGGCCTCGATAGTTTTCTTGAATTCATCCAGTGGCCTTATGATGTGGTCTGAAGGGAAGACCGTGACAGTGGATCCTGGAGATTTCTCCTCTATGAGAAGGCATCCATAAATCACAGCTGCAGCAGTGCCTTTCGGGGAAGGCTCCACTATGATGTTCTCCCTGGGTATGTCAGGAAGCTGGCTTGCGACTTCCTGAAGGTGGTAAGACTTGCACAGTATCCAGATGTTTTTTGTGTCAAAGATGGCTTCCGCCCGCTCCACTGTGCGGACAAGGAGTGTCACCTCGCTTTGGATCTTTAAGAACTGCTTGGGCCGGTGCCTTCGGCTCTTTGGCCAGAGCCTGGTGCCTATTCCACCTGCAAGGATGAGGGCATGGAGGTTTTCTTTCATATGTATTCTCCAGATCTAAAAAGTTCAGCAGCGACCGAGGCGCTGAATATTGCAGCGGTCTCACTTCTGAGTATGCGGCATCCCAGGCCTGCGCTCTGGAATCCACTTTTTATGAAAAGTCGTTTTTCTTCAGGGCTGAATCCCCCCTCTGGCCCTATGGCGATTGCCAGGGGGAAGGGCCTTTTTTTACGTTTCAACACCTTGAGGAGGTTGTCCTGGCTGGAATCTTCAAGAAGCACCACCTTGGACGCGCATTCTATGGAGCCTGAAAGCACCTCTTTTAGGTCCAGGGGCCTTAGTATCTTCGTAGCCTTTATGCCACGGCATTGTTTCAGGCTGTGAAGGCTCAGGGACTGCCATCTTTGCCATTTCTTTTCCAACTTTGTCCCAGAAAGGCGGGTAACCGTCCGGCTTGCGATTACTGGCTGGATCTGGCTAATACCTATCTCCGACAACTTCGATATGGCAAGATCCATCCTTTCTCCCTTGATTATCGAAAGGAAAACTTCAAGTGGTAAAAGGTCATCCCGGGATTCCACCGGACCGTTCTTTTCAAGGATTACTTCCTGCTCTCTCACCTCTCTTATCAAGGCATGTGCCAGGTTGCCAAGGCCATCCACGAGCCTTACAGGGCTTCCTGGCCCAAGCCTTCTGACCCTGGTCATGTGATAGTGTTCACTGGATTTGATTCGGATGATCTTGTCATCCTTGAGGCTTTGAGGTGAAACGATGAATGCTGGCGCCTTCACTTCTTTTTTTGAAACTGGATAACCAGCCATTCAGGTTCTATCTTGTCTGCCCCTTTGGACAAAAATGACATGCCCTTTTCAGAAAAGGACCTTATTATGTCGTGCTCCTGACCCTGGACTATGCCAGAGGCGAGAAGCACACCCTCTGGGCCTACGAGCCGACAGATCTCTCTTGATAAAAAAAGGAGCGTGTCCCTGTCAAGGTTTGCAAGCACAATGTCAAATGGACCTTCCACTTCCCAAACAGGGGTATTGCTTACCGAGACTGCATCATGGACATTGTTGAGATGCACGTTTCGTCTTGCAGCTTCAACGGCATCCTGATCTATGTCTATGGCAGATACCTCTTTGGCCCCCAGTTTGGCAGCAGTGATAGCAAGTATGCCAGTGCCGGTGCCTATATCCAAGACGGTTGATCCTTTTACCAGCCCCCTTTGGTGCATCTGCTCCAATGTCTCCAACATGATTCTCGTTGAGGCGTGGGTGCCTACGCCAAAGGCTTGGCCTGGATCTATTTCTATTACAGTTTCGTTTTCTTCAGGGATATAAGTTTCCCAACTGGGCTTTACCACCAGGTTTTGCCCGACCTTTACAGGCTTGAAATACCTTTTCCACCCCTGGGCCCACTCCTCCTCAACGATATTCTGCATGTTCCATCTTATCTGGGGATAATCCGAATGGAGCTCCAAAAGCTCCATAAAATATGTCTCAATGCCTTTGAGGGCGCCGGATTCTATATCTTCCTCGTTCAGATAGGCCTTTATGAGGAGGTTTCTGTGCAAGGGCCCGTCTTCCGTCTTCAGCTCTTCCACGATCACCCCGCGGTGCAGCTCAGATACCAGAAAATCTATTACTGGTTCGGACAACTCCTCTGTCGTCTCCACCTGGAGTTCAATCCAATATTTTCTATGCCCCTTGGGGCTTGGTTGTCTTATCATTGGGCCTTTAAGTGCCGATAATCTCAGTAGTCAGTATGCAGGATGGCAAGGCCACCCATTGAAGATTTTAATATGCATGCATGATAACAGATTGACATGGGCCTACAAGATATGAATACGATTTATGACCAGCCTGATTTCATCTTCCCGCTTCTCGCAAGGCATAACCTATTATCGGGTGAAAAGATTCAACAATTGCGCCAAAAGGCGCATATTGCCAAACGCAAGGGTATGGATCTTGTCCAGTGGATAGTATCCCAGGAGATATCAAGAAATGGTTCAAGGGACGAACCCCTGTCAGAAGCTCAGATCCTTAGGGCAATATGCAAGGAAAAGGGTTGGAGGTTCAGGCGCCTCGATCCCTTGAAGCTCGATATCAACGTGGTTACAAGGACTTTACCTTCATCTTTTGCAAAGACCAGGCTGGTATTGCCCTTGGAGTGGCATGGAAATATCTTGGAAGTCTGCTGTTACTATCCAGATGATGGAGAGTTAAAGGAGGACATCCAAAGGGCTTGCCAGGCTCAAATCGAATTTTCCATAGCCCCAAAGGGGGACATAGAGCGAGTTATCTCCGAATTTTTCGATTTCAGAAGATCCATTGCAGCAGCTCAGGATGTGCTGAGCGCCCCAGAGGTGGACATAAGCAATCTGGAGCAATATGTGAAGCTTTCCTCCAAGGAAGGAGGAGCTGCCAGTGACAGGCATATTAACAAGGCGGTGGATTATCTTTTTCAATATGCACTGAACGAGCGGGCAAGTGATATACACATCGAACCAAAACGAAATGAGTCGGTGGTCAGATTCAGGATAGATGGGGTGCTCCATACTATCCACAGGCTGCCCAGGGTGGTGCATGAAGCACTGTGCACCAGGATAAAGGCCCTTTCAAGGCTTGATATAGCCGAAAAGAGACGCCCACAGGATGGCAGGATAAAGGTTTCGTGGAAGGGTGAGGACGCAGAGGTCAGGGTCTCGACTGTTCCTGTGGCCTTTGGGGAAAAGGTGGTGCTTAGGCTTCAGAGTGCAGAGATTCTCATGAGCGATCTCGACGAATTGGGTTTTTCAGACAGGGATTTTCAGGTCTACAAGTCTTTCCTGCAAAATACCTATGGCATGATCCTCATGACAGGCCCTACTGGAAGCGGCAAATCCACAACACTCTATTCCACACTGAGATATCTAAGTTCCCCAGATGTGAACATAGTGACCGTGGAAGATCCCATAGAGATGGTTTATGAGGAATTCAACCAGATTGCGGTACAGCCAGGGATAGATGTCACATTTTCAAGCATATTGAGAAACATCTTGAGACAAGATCCAGATATCGTGATGATCGGTGAGATAAGGGACCCAGAAACGGCCCGATACGCAGTTCAGGCATCCCTCACAGGTCATCTGGTTTTCTCCACTCTTCATACCAACGATGCCGCAGGAGCGGTCACAAGGCTTATGGATCTGGGCCTTGAATCCTATCTCATAGCCTCTACCCTGATAGGAGTGGTGGCCCAGCGCCTTGTCCGCGTTATCTGCAAGAATTGCAAACAGGAAAAGACCATTTCAGCCGAGGAACTCAGGGCATTTGGTTGCAGGATCAAGGGTGAACAGGCAAGGAGTTGGGAAGGGAAGGGATGCAGTATGTGCAGAAGCACAGGATACCGGGGAAGAATTGGTATTTATGAGGTGCTATCGGTCTCTCCAAAGATCAAGAAGATGATACACGCTGGCGAGTCTGAGAGCGCCGTCCGGGATCAGGCCGTCAAAGAGGGCATGAAAAGCCTCAAGTACGACGCTTGCATGAAGATGCTGTCTGGCATCACAACCATGGAGGAGATCGTCAGGGTCACATACTGATGGGCAATGTTCTTGTCCCAAAGAAGTTCAGTTCTTTATGAAGCTCTTCAAGAGCTTGCTTTTGCTTGGATGCCTCAACTTTTTGAGGGCTTTGGCCTCTATCTGTCGTATCCTTTCCCTGGTGACATCGAAGTCCCGGCCAACCTCCTCCAAGGTCTTGTTCGATTCCTCTCCTATGCCAAATCTGAGCCTGAGTATCTTCTCCTCCCTTGGAGTCAGGCTTGACAGGGCCAGGCGGACTTGGTGGGTCAGGCTTGTGAGTATCGCCTGCTCATCGGGCTGCGGGGTCTTTTTGTCTTCGATAAAGTCCACAAGCTCACACCCTTCGTCGTCTCCAATGGGAGTTTCGAGGGAAAGCGGCTGGCTAAGCAATTTCAGGATGTTTAGTACCTTTTTCACTGGAATATCCAGGAGTTCTGCAAGTTGTTCAGGCGTTGGTTCCTTGCCGTTTTCCTGCACGAATTCCTTGGCAGCCTTGCATAGTCTGTTGAGGGTCTCGACCATGTGAACCGGTATCCGGATGGTTCTGGACTGGTCAGCAATCGCTCTGGTTATGGCCTGCCTGATCCACCAGGTGGCATACGTGCTGAACTTGTAGCCTTTTCTGTACTCGAATTTTTCCACTGCCTTTATGAGGCCGATATTGCCCTCTTGGATCAGGTCTGAAAGGTGCAGCCCCTTGTTGACATGCCTTTTTGCAATGCTTACTACCAGGCGAAGATTGGCCTTTATGAGCTGTTCCTTTGCCTGTCTGGCCTGTTGAAGTCCATTGTAATAACCCCTTACTATTTCGTGCAGGGATTGTTCCGTCAGACCAGTGGTTTCAAAGAGCTCCTCCATGCTGGCAGTGCCGGATTCGTGCATAAACTGGTCAAATGCGAGCCTTACGGTGTGGAGGAAATTTTTTTCAAGTCGCCCTGTTCCAAGGAGTGAGAGCATCTTTTGGGGAATGAGTAGCAGTTCCTTCTTTAATCTGGCTTCTTCTTCCTTGTCTTGGGCGTGATTTATGGCCTCAATGAGTTTCTGGCGTCTTTTTTCAATAAGGGAGATCTTTTTTACAGTCTTGAATATAGGGCTCAAAGGAGCCAAGAAGGCCCCCTGGGTCTCTTGCTGCCTGTCTTTGGATATGGAGGAAGGAGATGAGCTAAGATTTTCCAGGATGAGTTTGACAACCTGTGGGATATGGAGGGCGCAGAATACATAATTCTTTTCGCTCTCTTCAAGACTCTTGGCGATTGCTGCCTCTTCTTCCCTGCCGAGTATATCGTCACAGCTCATCTCTTTGAGATATAGCCGTACAGGATCGAGCCTTGCCGACTTTGAGCCGGTGGTTTCTGGCCTAGGCTTCAGAGGGTCCCCTTCAATGGGAACAATGCCGTCTCGTTCCTCATCTGTGACAAGGTCATTTAATACCGATACCTCCAAGGTCTTTTCATCTTCATCAACCCCTGTCAATGGGTTGGTTGTTGCAGTGCCCATGACCTCCAATCTGGCATCCTGTGAACCAGTGGTAACTTTCTTCGCCATCTCTATTCTCCCCGCTCCCAATTGAGGGCTGACAGAAAGGGCCCTCTCCTTGATTCCTACCTGAGACCCTGAAGTTTCTGGAGGATATCCCTTTCCTGTTCAGCCACCTCTTCCGTCCTCATTTCTTCGAGAAGGTGTGTCCTAAGTGCCTTCTTTTTTCTGGCAACGCAATAAGCCTTTAGGCTTGCCGCCATTTCTCCTCTGTCTTCACAGGGAGGACATTCTGCAGACAGGCGCATGGCCAGGCCCTTTAAACCCGGGGTTGCCTCCAGCCTGTCGCAAAGAGACGAAAGATCACATTTACCCTCTATACTATAAAGATTAACCATTGATTCCCATAGTTCCAGTAAGCCCTTGTCTGAAAGCCAAATATCCAGGCCTTCATCCAGGAAGTTCCCAATGAATTGGGGGTAACTTAAGAGAAACCCTAGTAGCTTCTCCTCGGCCTTGTTGGAAATCTTAAAAACCTTCTTGATAGCCCTTTGTCCTCGGGAATCTTCATTCTTGCCGGTATGGTCGCTTGGAAGACGATGCCTGCTCTTCTCTTCCATTTGGAGCCGTTGCCAAAGGCTCTCCTCCCTGACACCCACTTTCTGTGCTATGTGGCCAATGAGCAGGGACTTGCGCACCGGATCTGAGACCTGGGAGACCGATTCGAGCACATTGTCTATTAATTGTGTTTTGGCTTCGGTGCTGGTTCCAAACCGCTTTCTTCCAAGATCCAGCAAAAAGTCGATGCCAGTAGGTGCCTTTTCCATGAGGCTTCGCAAGCTCGCTGGTCCTTCCTTTCTCACAAAGCTGTCAGGATCTTCTCCATCTGGAAGGCAAAGCACCTTTGGACGCAGGTTGAGCCTGTAACATATGGGCAGTGCCCTTGAAGCGGCCTTTAATCCGGCCTCGTCAGCATCGAACAGAAGAACCCAGTCCTTTGTGATTCCCTTAAGCCTTCTGGCATGATCTTCTGTGAGCGCGGTTCCAAGGGTTCCAACTGCCTCATTGACGCCGAATTGCCAGAGACTGACCACATCCATGTAGCCTTCGACTATTATCCCCATGCCTGCCTTCCTGATGGCAGATTTGTTCTGGAACAGCCCATAGAGGGTTTTGCCCTTGTGATATACCGGGGATTCAGGAGAGTTGATGTATTTGGGCTGCTCCCTTTTGGTGTCGGATGTTATTGTCCGGCCGCCAAAGGCCACTATTTGGCCTCTATGATCCCTTATGGGAAAGATTATCCGGCCCCTGAATCGGTCGTAATATCCTGGTGCGCTGGTGCGCTTTATTACAAGGCCGCACTTTTCTGCCAAGGGAAGTTCTTTGCCTTGCCCTTCGAGAAACTTGGCCAGGCTGTCCCATGAATCCTCTGCCCAGCCCAAAGAAAAGATCTTGATCGCCTGTTCAGAAAGCCCCCTTTCCTCTAGATAGTTTCTGGCCTGAAGGCCAGAGGCAGAACTGAGCAGCAGATCTGAGAAGAAGTCTGAAGCAAGCTGGTTTATCTCAAGGATAGCATCTCTTTCTTTGAAGGCCTTTTGCTGGGTTTTCGAAACAGGTCTTTTGGGTATCTCAATACTGAGTCTTCCAGCAAGATTCTGAACGGCTTCCACAAAGGAAAGCCCCTGGATCTTCATGAGGAATTTGAAGACGTTGCCACCTTCACCACAGCCAAAACAATAAAAGATCTGTTTTTCTTCGTTTACCGAAAAAGACGGATCCTTATCCGGATGGAAAGGGCAGCGGCCTACCCAGTTCTTGCCCCTCTTTTTTAGAGGAACATATTCCTGGACCACCTGTCTGATGTCAGCAGCATCTCTGATCTGCTGAATGATATCCTCAGGTATGTAACCCATGGGAACCCAGTTTCCCTCCAGGCTCTGGCGGCCTAAAGGCCGGTAAAGGTCATTATAACTTGGTTCAGCCAAAGGCTTCTATAAGCCCTTGTGGGAGTTTTGTCAATTTTCCCGTCCTGTCCGTGGATGCGTGTTTAGTATATCCTTGTACTATTGTCTTCTGTAAGCAACTGATTCTATAGGAAAAAGTTATGGAGTACGGAGAAAAGCCCTTTAATTCGGTTTCGATGTCCAGAAGGTCGTCATAAGTCGCAGGTGACTTGTAGCGTAAATATGCCTCCACCACGGGAAACAGGTGGCCCTGCTCTTCAAGGCTTCTGTAAGGCCTGTCCAATACATGTCTCATATATTCTGTCCGGCCCATTTCGAAGAGCCGCAGGTAGGTGGCATAATATACGACTCCCGCCCTGTCTGTATCTCCATAGATCACCCTGTAGGATATGGAAAATGGCCGTCCGTGGTCCTTTTTGCCACCATTGCGGCTACTGTTTGGAATCATTTCTTTTTCTTAGGATCTAGTTCCACATATCTTGGTTCTGCACCTATGAAATGGGGAAGCAGCCTGAAGCCTTCCTCGTAGATGATTCCAGTCTCCTTGGCCGACGCTTCTGTAAATGAGGCATCAGGGTTGTTTTTCAGTTCCAGGCTGTCGTAGATCACAAATGGCACCGGCCCCCTGGCATGTGTTTTGATGCTTACTGGAGTGTAGTGGTCCGTTACGATCATCATCCTGAAGGAACATCCCATGTTTTTCAGCCCGTCAAAAACTGGCCCCACCACCTCTTTGTCAAAACGTTCTATTGCCTTGATCTTTTCCTGAATATCCCCAAGATGGCCAGCCTCGTCTGGGGCCTCCACATGCAGGAAGACAAAATCCTTTTCTGTCAACGCCTTGAGTGCTGCCCTTGCCTTGGCGCCATAGTCTGTGTCGAGGAAACCTGTTGCGCCCTTGACCATAGGTGCATCCAGGCCAGCCCAGATGCCAAGACCCTTTATGAGATCCACTGCCGCAATCACTGTTCCTTCAAGGTCGTATTGTTGCGGAATAGTGGCAACCACTGGCCTTCTGCCCTGTCCCCAGGGCCAAAGGGCGTTGGCAGGCAACTTTCCCTCCTTCTGGCGTTTTTCATTGATAGGATGTCTGTGAAAGAAGTTTATGGCCTTTTTCAAGACTTCATACAGGAGAGGTTCGTCTTCGTAAACCCGCCATGCCTCAGTGACGTCGTGGCCTGTGTAGTCATGGGGTGGAACAGTGGCAATGCCTTCAGGCCCTCCTCTCCACAAAAGCAGGTGGCGGTAACTGACCCCAGGAAATAGTTCAAAGGAGCGGCTCTTGACCAGTTCTGCCAGATCGCAAATAAGGGCCCTTGCTTCATCCGTGGAGATATGGCCGGCACTGTAGTCCTCCATGAATACACGGCCCTCCCTGAATCTCAGGGTGACAAGATTGCACCTGAAGGCCACGTCTTCTGGGTTCATCTTCACGCCCATGGCAGCAGCTTCAAGGGGGCCCCTGCCTGTGTAGTACTGTTTCGGGTCGTAACCAAGAAGAGACATGTTGGCTACGTCGCTTCCTGGCTCGAGATCATCTGGTATGGTCTTTACAAGGCCAAACTCTCCCATCCTGGTTATGAGGTCCATAAATGGGGTCCGTGCAGCCTCGAGGGCGGTTTTCCCGCCGAGTTCTTCAACTGGCAGATCCCCCATGCCATCTCCAAGAAGTATGATATATTTTTCTACAGGGTGAGGTATTCTTTCCATGGCATCTTCTGGATCTGTTTCCTGCCTAAGAAGGTTTTCTCTTTCTTCATCCATCCTGCGAGTCCTCCAGAGCCTTGAGATCTTCAATCCTTATTATCATGGTCTTGTCCAATACAAATTCCAGGCCGTCAATCTGTTCCAGGGCAGCCTTTACCCGGCCTTCGACAGCTTCGTGTGTGACCATCACGATGGGCACGGATGATTCCCGGCCCCGGCCTTTTTGAACCACAGATGCAATGCTTATCTGTTGATCCCCAAGTATCCCCGAAATCTTTGACAGCACGCCTGGCTGGTCCTTTACCGTGAACCTGAAATAGTATTTGCCTTTTACTTCCTCAATGGGCCGAATTCTGGCAGGTGATATATTGTCAAAGGGGATGGATAGCGAGGGCACTCTGCCAGGGCAGCCCTTGCCCAGATTTCTTGCTATGTCGATGACATCTGCGACAATGGCGCTTCCAGTGGGCATCTGTCCAGCTCCCATACCGTAGAGCATCACCTTGCCGACACTGTCGCCAATAAAATAAAAGGCGTTGTATGCCCCTCTTACCTGGGATAGGAGATGTTCATTAGGGATCATGGTTGGATGAATCCTCAAATCCACTATGCCGTTTTCCTGGCGGCCTATTGCCAGTAGTTTGATACTATAACCGAGTTCGCCGGCAAAGCTGATGTCGAGAGGTGTCAGCCTGGAGATACCCTCTGTGTAAATATCCGAAAGCTCGACCCTTTGGCCAAAGGCCAAGGTTGCCATGATTGCAAGTTTGTGAGCAGTATCTACCCCTTCGATATCATAAGTAGGGTCTGCCTCGGCATATCCGAGCCTTTGAGCTTCATTGAGTGCATGGTCAAAGGCGAGCCCCTGGTCAGTCATGCTTGTGAGGATATAGTTGGCAGTTCCATTCATGATGCCGAGAACCGTTGTGACTTTGTTGGCCACCAGTCCTTCTTTCAAGGCCTTTATACAAGGGATGCCTCCTCCAACACTTGCCTCAAAGCCTATCTCCACCTTTGCCTTTGACGCTGCCTCGAAGATTTCAAAGCCGTGGGTGGCAAGTAGGGCCTTGTTGGCTGTCACTACATGTTTGCCATTTTCTATGGCCTTTAAGACAAAGGTCCTGGCCGGCTCGAGCCCCCCGATAAGTTCTATGAAGATGTCGAGGTCGGGGTCTTGAAACAATTTGTCCACATCGTCTACGAGAATATCATGTGGCACTGTTATGCCCCTGTCTGTAGTGAGATCCTTGTCACAGATCCATTTGAGATTCACCGGGCAGCCTGCCCGTTCCTCTAAGAGATCTTTCTGACTGAGCAATATTTTTGCTGTGCCGCTTCCGACTGTTCCAAAACCAAGAAGACCAACGTTTAGTGTCTTTTTCATTCCAGACTCCAGTGACCGGATCTGCCCCGGATTATAGATTTCATGGATTGCAATTTATGATCTTGAAGTAAGGCCGGTTGTGCAGGCCAATGGCTCCATGCGCATTATCCCAGAATCATGATACTCTAAACATTTAAAAACATGCAGGCAACCCTTTGAGTGTTAACGTTTTTTAGACGATTAATTGCAAACATATCAATTACCGTAGTGTTTAAGTCTGGCAGCGGCTGATCTCCATCTGTGTCAAAATGGCGTGAATTCTCAGGGTATTGGCTTAGCTCTCAGGCTAGGGAAGCCGATAAGTATTATGTGAATCCTATTCTGAAACTACATAAGATGCCGATGGAAGTCAGAGCTGTCGCCGCTGCCTTAGCCTGGCTACTGTTCATAACGTGCCTTCATCTTGTGGTGATATCCAGAGATGCTCCTGGAAAAAGGATCAAGATAGGCTTCTTGCCCATAACCTGCCACCTCTTGCTGCCTGTGGCTATAGACAGGGACAAGTGGTTCAGGGGGAAGGTGGAGGCTGTGAAATACTCCTCGTGGCCAGATATGATAGAATCCATCAAGGGAGGAGAGCTGGATGCAGCTTTCATCCTGGCACCCATTGCCCTTTCCCTTATGGATCAGGGAGTTCCAGTAAAGATAGCCATTTTGGGCCACAGGAACGGTACTGGGCTGGTGGTGTCGAAAAGGGAAGCAATAAGCGATGCCCTGGACCTAAGGGGCAGGACCATCGCCATTCCCATCAGGTTCAGCACCCAGAATCTAGCGCTTCAGGAATTCTTGTCTGAAAACGGTGTGACATCTTCGGAAGTGAATCTTGTGGAGCTGCCGCCACCAGATATGCCATCGGCCCTGGCTTCAGGTGGAATCGATGCATACATAGTAGGCGAGCCCTATGCAGCACAGGCCGAGATGGCTGACTCTGGCAGAATTCTCCATCGCATACAAGAGTTATGGCCAGATTTCATATCAAGTCTACTCATAGTGAGAGACGACTTGCTCAACAACCAGGAGGCGGACGCAGATAGAATCATTAGGACACTTTATGCACAGGGCAGATGGATAGAGGGCCACAGGGCAGAGGCCGCAAGGATGGGCGCCAAGTTTTTTGGCCTTCCAAATGCCCTGTTGCTCCGCGTCCTGACAGATAAGGTGGTTCGGGTCAGCTACGAAAAGCTCCTTCCAGAGCGCAAGGCACTCGAGAAAGTGGGTGATCTCATGGTCAAATACGGCTTGGTGCCTCGAAAACCTCCATGCAGGATATATTCGAAATGGCAAAGTGCAGACTGAAATCCATCTGGGGCTTTGTGATGATATTGGCCATCTGGTATGGCGCCAAGAAGGCCTTTGACGTGCCCTCTTATATGCTGCCAAGCCCCCTAGAGGTGGTGCAAGCCCTTTTAGAGCTGACCAAGACCGGGCAGCTTTTCAAGAGTGCCGTGGCAAGCCTCTTCAGGGTGACGTGGGGCTTTTATCTGGCTGTAGTCACAGCTGTGCCTATAGGGCTATTTATGGGCCGTGTCGCAAGATTCAGGCAGGTCTTGAATCCCATCATACAGTTTCTTCGGCCAATTTCTCCACTGGCGTGGATACCAATGGCCTTGATGTGGTTTGGTATCGGAGACAAGCCGGCGATTTTTCTCATATACCTGTCCGCCTTTTTTCCTATGGTGGTCTTTACTGTCAGCGGAGTGGCAGGGATCAAGGAGACATTTTTGCGGGTTGCCGAAAACTTTGGCCTCAGAGGCAGGCACCTTTACATGAAGGTCATACTTCCTGCAGCGCTTCCTGAAATCATCGTGGGTTTGCGCATAACCCTGGGCACTGCATGGCTCGTTATCGTTGCTGCCGAAATGATAGCAGTGAAATCAGGACTGGGTTACCTGATAATCGATGCCAGAAATTCCCTCAGGATGGACAAGGTGGTGGCCGGAATGGTGGTGATAGGCGCTATTGGCCTTATTCTCGACTATCTCATAAGGCTTCTTGAGCGCCTGCCCTGGTTGGAATGGAGCCGAATGAGACGATGAATAAGATCCAGGTGATAGGACTCAAGAAGAAATTTCTGGAAAGACGCACCAGGAAGAGATTTCCAGGCCAGTGCAAGCACAGGGAGGATTGCCTTGTGCTCAACGACCTGAATTTTTCCATACAACAGGGATGTTTTACATGCTTCGTGGGCCCTTCAGGCTGTGGGAAATCCACCCTCTTAAAGATAATTGCTGGTTTTGAGCCTGCAACCAAGGGCAAGGTGCTCATCGATGGCAAGGAACTTAGCGCCCCCAGCGAGCGCCATGTATTCATATTTCAGGAAGACGGCCTCTTCCCCTGGTTGACCGCCAGGCAAAACGTGGCAATAGGGGCGAGGCATATCGAGGATCCTGAAAGGAGGAGGCACGAAATAGAGGAGCATCTGGATCTTGTTGGCCTTGCTGGTTTTGAAGAGCATTATCCCCACGAGTTATCAGGCGGAATGAAGAGGCGGGCAGAAGTGGCACGGGCACTCATTGTGGAGCCAGACATCCTATTTATGGACGAGCCCTTCGGGGCCCTTGATTTTGTGACAAGGCTTCAGATGAGGGAGGAAATGGTCAATGTCCATACCATGTTCGACATGACCATTCTCTTTATTACCCATGACATAGATGAGGCACTACAGCTTGGCGATCAGGTGATCGTGTTGAGCGACAGGCCCTCAAAGATAAAGGCAGACCTCAAACTCGACTTTCCTCATCCCAGGGATCTGTCAACTGGGCCTATGGCAGATATCCGAAAGGAGATCTATTACCAGATGGGCCTTCATCCAGCCCTTTGAGAATATATGAATTTTCTGGCGCATCAGGCAGCCAAGCCTTGTTCCACATACGGCTGGACCACATATTTGACATCTGGGGGCAGGGATTGGCGTATGGCCTCTATGTCTTCCTTGGTGAGAAGATGTGGAACAAAGGTGGTCCTGAATATATGGTCTACTTTTGATTCCAGAATCAGCCTCAAGGAACTCTTGAGCTTGTCCGTATCCAATCTTTTGCCTGCCAAAAGGGCATATTTGTCCCAAGGTGCCTTTATATCCATTGCCACCATGTCCAAAAGGCCCTTTTGTAATAGAAGTTCAAGGACTTGAGGCCTGCTGCCATTGGTGTCGAGCTTTATTTTGTAGCCCAATGCCCTTACTTCAGATAAAAATTCCGTCAGGTTTTCCTGAAGTGTTGGCTCCCCACCACTGACTACCAGGCCGTGCAGCCTGCCTTTTCTCAGGGCCAAAAAATCAATGACCTTTTGCGCCTCTTTCTGGTTTGGCAAGTTGTTATCACCGGGGCATGCTGGGATCAGCAATTTGTTGTGACAAAATGGACAGGAGAAATTGCAGCCCTGTGTAAAGCAGATGGCCGCAATCTCTCCTGGGAAATCCGTCAGGGTGAAAGGTGTGAAACCACCTAGACGCAATTTTAACCTGCCCTAGACCATGAATCTCTTTCTGATGGAAAATTCTGCCTGTTTTCCATCGTTCCATTGGTTCACTGGTCTCAGATAACCAACGACCCTCGAATAGACCTCGGTGTTCTGTCCGCAGTCAGGGCAGATCTGGACTTCTCCCTTGAGATATCCGTGCTGCGGACAGATGGAGAAAGAGGGGGTGATTGTAAAGTAGGGCAGGGAATAGTTGTGGCACACCATCTTTACGAATTCGCGGACGCTTTCTGGGTCAGGAGCTGCTTCTCCGAGGAATACATGGAGCACAGTACCTCCTGTGTATTTTGATTGCAGGGGTTCCTGAAGATCCAATACCTTTATGATATCGTCTGAAAAATTGACAGGCAGCTGTGTGGAATTGGTGTAAAAGGCCGTACCCGTCTCTTCCATGTTTCTTACCTTTATGTCCGGGAACCTTTTTTGGTCAAGCCGTGCCAGCCTGTACGCCGTTCCCTCTCCTGGGGTTGCTTCGAGATTGTAGAGATTGCCTGTCTCTTCTTGGAAAACCACCAGGCGATTTCTGATAAAATCCAGTACCCTCTGGGTGAACTGGACTGATTCAGGATCAGAAAGGTCCTTGCCAAGGAGGTTCAGACATCCTTCATTCATGCCAATGAGGCCTATGGTTGAAAAATGGTTGCTCCAATATTTGTCAAAGCGCCTTTTGACGTTTCTCAAGTAGAATTTTGTGTATGGATACAAGCCCTGGCTAGCAAATTGTTCCAACACCTTTCTTTTGCTTTCAAGGCTTGTCCTGGCAATTTCCATGAGCCGCTCAACCTGTTCCAGAAATTCTGTTTCACTCTCAGCCCTGTAGCCTATTGCGGCCATATTAAGTGTTACCACACCAATGGATCCAGTGAGGGGGTTTGCACCGAACAGGCCTCCACCACGCCTCTCCAGGCTGCGGACATCGAGTCTGAGGCGGCAACACATGGAGCGGGCGTCATCAGGTGACATGTCTGAATTTACAAAGTTGGCAAAGTAGGGAATGCCATATTTGGCAGTGACTTCCCAAAGCCTGGATACGCCAGGGTTGCTCCAGTCAAAATCCGCCGTAATATTGTAGGTGGGAATGGGAAATGTGAAAACCCGTCCCCTGGCGTCCCCCTCTGACATCACCTCCAGGAATGCCTGATTGAATACATTCATTTCCTCCTGGAATTCTCCATAAGTCTCTTTCTGGTGCTCTCCACCAATCACCACATTCTGATCCTTCAGGGTGGCTGGAGGCTCAAGATCCATTGTAAGGTTGGTGAAAGGCGTCTGGAAACCCACCCTTGTAGGCACATTGATATTGAACACGAATTCCTGGAGGGCCTGTTTCACCTCTTTGTAAGATAGGTTGTCATAACGGATGAATGGGGCGAGGAGGGTGTCAAAATTGGCAAATGCCTGGGCGCCTGCTGCCTCTCCCTGAAGTGTGTAAAAGAAGTTTACTATCTGTCCAAGGGCGCTTCTGAAATGTCTGGCCGGGCTGCTTTCCGCCTTGCCTGGAGCCCCCCGAAAGCCTGAAAGAAGGAGGTCCTGAAGGTCCCAGCCCACGCAATAAACAGAAAGGAGCCCCAAGTCGTGGATATGAAGGTCACCGGCAAGGTGTGCTTGCCTTACCTCTGGGGTGTAAATCTTGTTGAGCCAGTAAGTCTTTGTTATCTCGCTTGATACATAGTTGTTAAGCCCCTGGAGGGAATAAGCCATGTTGCTATTTTCCTTGACCTTCCAGTCCAGCCTCTCAAGGTATTTTTCAATAAGATCAACGTCAGCCTTCTGGATCATCTCCCTGATCCTGGCATGTTGGTCTCTGTAAAGGATGTATGCCTTGGCTGTACGTTTGAAGGGGGAAGCCAAGAGGACTTCCTCTACAAGGTCTTGTATCTCCTCAACGCTTGGAAGCGACTGCTCAAAGACGGTTTGGGCCAAGGTCAGCACCCTTATAGTAAGTCTTCTTGCCTCGACTTCTCCAAATTCGCCTGTGGCTCTACCTGCCTTGAGGATGGCATTCGTGATCTTTGAGCTCGCAAAGGGGACTATGCGGCCATCCCTCTTTATGATCTTGTCAAAAAACAGGGGAGAATTGCCAGTACCAGCCATCTCCGGAGTGGTAGTCATCTATGCCCTCCTTCTCATCTTTTTGGGGAAAAAGTCCAAAAACCTCAAAAAATCTCTTTGTACATCATCTTGGATATCGATCGACCATGTACCACTATATATCGTATAAGAGAGCAGGCGTCAAGGGCTGGCGTGCTGGAATGGGAAATTTTTTTGTTCTTCAGGCACACCAGTGCCTTTCAGAGTGAAAGTACAACAATTTTTAGAGGTAGCCTTGAGGTACTCATATGCCCGAACAACCTTTTTTCTGCTTTTGGGGTGAGGGCAAAAAAAAGGGCCCGAAGGCCCTTTTTAGGAAGATAGAATCAGCTGTGTTCGGCCGCCTCTTGCAGGGCCTTTTCATCCACCTTGTATCTTTTCATGAACCGGTGAAGCTCATTGGCCGATGTGACTATGGCATCTTGTGCATTTATGATTTCAGAGGCGACGTCTGACAGCATCTTTGCGTGCTCGTAGAGTTGGTCTGCCCTCGCCTTAAGGCCAGACATGGTGTTACTGGCTGTTTCCATGTTGCTGGTCATTTCATTGAATGTGATGTTTTGTTGTTCAGTGGCGTCAGATACATTCCCAGAAAGTTCATTACCCTTTGCAATTATCTGGGCGATTTGCTCCACTGCCTCCACTGAAGTACGGGTGTCGGCCTGGATGTCTTCTATCATGGTGGTTATTTCATCAGAGGCCTTTCCTGTCTGTTTGGCAAGCTCCTTCACCTCATTGGCCACTACGGCAAAACCCTTTCCGGCCTCTCCCGCCCTTGCCGCTTCAATTGTGGCATTTAGCGCCAAAAGGTTGGTTTGTTCCGAAATGCCCTTTATCACCATGATGATATTGTTGATCTTCTCAGAACTTTCTGCCAGCCTGTGAATGACCTCCACCGTTGAGGCAGCCTTTTCATGGGCGAGATTCGATATGTTTGCAGTCTCTGAAATGTTTTCTGCTATCTCTTGTGAAGCAGCCTCGAGCAGGCCTGCAGCCTTCTCTATGGAAGAAAGGGCTTCATGGGCCTGGCTGACGTTTTCAGATACTTCCTTGGCATAGTGATCCAGGGTGCCAGATTCATCAGTGAGGGATTGGCCAGCCTTTTCCAGGTTTTGGGCCTCGTTAGCCAACTTTCTGGCATCATTTTGAATGAGCCTGCAAAGATTTCCGGTACTGTTCATCAGTGCATTTGCCATGCGGTGGAGCAAGCCGATTTCATCCCTGGCATCGTATTTGGAGGCTGACGTAAACTCCCCTTTGGATAGCTGCTCCATGAACTTGAGCAGACCTTTGATGGGACTTGTGATGCGCCCGGAGACATAGACAATGACGAGTGCAAAGAGAAGGGCCATGCATACAAAGCCTCCGAGAAGTTTATAAATGGCCGAATAGAGGGCATGCCAGCCCTGGGTATTGTCTATGGAAAGGGCTATGACACCCTCTTTGTCTCCTGAATAGAGGGGAAGAGGCAAAGCTGCAAAGGCCCTGTTTTTGTAGATGGAAAATTCCTTGTCTTTAATTCCCTTGAGCAACAGCCTTTCAAGGGCCTTACCTTTGAATATAGAGTCTTTTGTGGCATCCCCTAGCACAAACCTACTGTGACTTGCCTCTGGTAAGAACCATGCCAAGTCTAGTGTGTCAGCCGTTCCTTTCAGCTTATTGAACACATTCATTATTGAAATGTTGAATTCGATCATGCCAGAGAACATGCCATTGTAGATCACCGGTGAGATGCTCCGTATAAACAATCCATCGGGGCCTTCTTCAAGCCCAGACTCTTTTTTCTTCATTTGGATTACGTCCCTGAGCATGGGCCTGAGTGATGCTAACTTTGTACCCTTGGTCATCTTGGGATTGGTGCTGAAGATAATGGCTCCATTGGTATCGTAAAAGGTGAAGAATCCAGATAGGGACCTTGATTTCGATACTGTCAAGAGGAGAGGCTGGACGAATTTTTTCAATATTCCAGCGTCCTTGAGAGCTACTGCAAATTGCACATCGTTCATGCCTGTGAGACTGTCAGCAAGCAGCTGGCATGAGGATTCGGCATCGGAAAATTCTACAGGTAGCCTGTTGCTCACCACGGAGAGTTCCTGTACGAGTCTCTGTTCCTCAGCCTGGGAAAGGGTCCGGTTCAGAATGAAGGCCATCGATGCGGCAAAGATCGTGAGCAACGTGAGTACGGGAAGAAGGATCTTCATCCTGACAGGAGCGTCTTTGATGGTCATTATTTTCGACATGAGAAAGTGCCTCACCCCAATTTAATGCACAGGAAAAGAGACACTTATGGCGCCCCTGAGATCTCCCACCTTATATCCCTCTTTGACATGGCCTGATATGTCCTTTTCACCTTTTGGGGAGCCGTGGCACTTGAGGCAGGCCTTCTTTATATATATTGGTTTCATATACCTGTAATGGTCGTTTACGAACTCTCCATAGCCTTTTCCTTTTGGGTATTCAGGGGATTCAAATCTTTTCAAGACCCCCTTCTCAAATGGGTCTGGCTGGTTATAGGCATTTCTGTATTTGAAGGTGGTCTGCTTAATGTTGATATCGGTTCGCGCCTTCAGGATTTGTCCGGTCTCTCTGCCAAAGACTGCGGGTATATACATCTTGAATCCCACTCCCTTCTTGTTTATCCTCTGCTGATTCATCTGGACACTCATCCGTGCGGCGTCTATAACCTGTTTTAAAACGCTCTGGACTGAAGGAGGCAGCTCGGAGACGTCTTTGCCTGTGAGCTTCTTGAAATCCTTCAACATTTGCGTTTCTACAAATTCAGGGGTAAAGCCCTTATCACCCTTGGAGGGGTCATTTATGATGTCCTGGCTTTTGGCGACTACACCTCGTCCAGCAACTATCATGGCCGCTGTGTATTCGCCGATCTGTTCGGCATCCTTTTTCTGGATGGGGGCGCTGAATGCAGGCCAGGCAGAAATGGAGTAGATCAGAAATGCCGAAAGCATGATTGTAAATCCTTTGACGAATGTTTTTGTCATGACATTTGCTCCCACATAGATTTTTTTGCACAAGAGGTTGCCCTTGCATTGTTGGTGCAGTGAAATGGTCTTGCCTCATCATTTTAATCGTCAAGGCAAAGTTAAACCTTTAGGGAGACCGTATTTTTATTGAGATTTCATAAACTTTGACAAAGACTGAGGCTCAGCCTAAAGTGCCCGGCATCGTTCAAAAGACTCTTAAGATAAGGAAACAGATTTGAGCAAAAAGGATTACCACCTGAAGAACCGGATAATGGAATTGATCCGCCCCTATGCCCCCAGGGTAATGGTGGCTGTTGTATTCAGCCTCATGGTTTCCGGCCTGAATGGGGCCATTGCTTGGCTCGTGAAACCAGCAATGGATTATATCTTCGTAGAAAAACGCTATGAATATATAATCTATCTGCCAGTGGGACTCCTTTTGCTCTATATTTGCAGAGGGGGAGCAAGCTTCATACAGTCTTATCTCATGAGAACCGCTGGGTTCAGGTTGGTACGGGATCTCAGGAATAGTTTTTTTTCCAAAATGGTCTATTTGCCTGTAACCGCTATCACGAGACAGACCAGTGGAGATATGGTCTCCAGGCTCATGAACGATATAGGCATATTGAGTGCTATCTTATCAGACAGCTTCCGCACCTTTCTTGTCCAGATTCCCTCCATAATAGTCCTTATTGGTGTGGCTCTCTACAGGAAATGGGATCTGGCCGTTTTGAGTTTTGTCCTCTTGCCCTTTATCACGTATGGGACCAGGGTCCTGAGCAAGTATGTGAGAAAGAGAAGGAAAAAGGTTCAGAGATATCTGGCAAAGCTGACCCATAGGATGAGCGAGACTGCTTCTGGGATAAAGGTCGTCAAGGTTTTTGGGATGGAAGACAGGAAAATAGCACAGTTCATCAAGGAAAATCATAATGCTTACAGGCAGTTTTCAAGGGTGGTGAAACTCAAGGAAGGCACGAAGTTCCTCATAGACCTGTGCTCTGGCCTTTCAGTGGCGATTATCCTTGGATATGGAGCAACCCTTGTGGTCAAGGGTGAGATGACTTCTGGTGATTTCTTCTCTGTGCTCACAGCCATTGTCATGGCCTTTACTCCTCTCAAGAAGCTCGGTGGCGCCTATAGCACCCTCCAGGAATCTGTCGGGGTCTTGGAGAGAGTGGACAGGTTCTTGGAGCTAGAGCCTGAAAAAGGTGGCGATGTAGAAGCGCCACTGCTAAAGAGGGAAATCCTGTTTGAAAGATGTTCCTTTTCATACGATGGGAGAAATGAGATATTGAAGGAGATAGACCTGTCCATTCCTTGTGGGTCTGTGGTGGCTCTTGTTGGGCCGAGCGGTGCTGGTAAGTCCACGATGGTGGATTTGATTCCCCGTTTTATTTCGCCTACTTCTGGCCACATTCTGTGGGACGGAATAGATCTGCAGGAATTGGAGCTAAAGTCTCTCAGGAAACAGATAGCAGTAGTGAGCCAGGACATAGTGCTTTTTTCAGATACCATACGGGAAAATATTGCAGCGGGGAAGCCTGATGCCACGTTTGAACAGATCGTGGAGGCAGCCAGGCTGGCACACGCCCATGAATTCATAAAAGAGCTTCCAGATGGCTACGATACGGTCTTGGATGAGAGGGGGCTGAACTTGTCAGGTGGCCAGAGGCAGAGGATAGCCTTTGCCAGGGCGATACTCAAAGACGCCCCGGTCTTGATACTAGATGAAGCGACCAGTTCTCTCGATACGGTTTCAGAGAAGGCGGTCCAAAGGGCATTGAAAAATGTGGTAAAAGAGAGGACAACCATAGTCGTTGCCCATAGGCTTTCCACGATCCAGAATGCCGATATCATCGTTGTGATGGATCAGGGCAGGATAAAGGAATCTGGCACCCATCAAGAACTGATGGAAAGATCAAGTCTTTATCAGGATCTGTATAGGAGCCATCAAGGTGGTTGAGGTTTAGGAAATGGCCCCAGAACCCGCATTCATAACAAGGGACCTTCAACTTCTTATCCTCTTAGGGGTGGCAAACACCATGCCTATAGTGGCCAGGGTGGTGTTTAAACACCGGTTTGAAACGCCTGTGGATTTTAATAGGCCTTTTTTTGACGGCCATCCCATATTTGGCCCTCACAAGACATGGCGTGGCATAGTTGCAAGCCTTTCGGGTACGGCCCTTTTGGCCTGGCTTTTTGGCATAGGCACTATCCTTGGCATGTGGTTGGCGTTTTATTCCATGGCAGGGGATCTGTTGTCCAGTTTCATAAAGAGAAGGCGAAAGCTCAAAAGCGGAGCCAAGGCAACAGGCCTTGACCAGTCTATCGAGGCCTTTCTTCCGCTGGCTATCCTGAAAGATCGGTTGGGGCTCACCTGGACAGAATGTTTCGGCATGACCATAGTATTTACAATTCTGGAGATAATACTTTCCCCAATATTTTACCGTCTGGGTTTCAGGAGGCACCCTTATTGATGGAACGAGATTGTCATGGCCCTTGTCAAAGCAGACTTTCATATTCACACCTCTGAAGACAGGAAGGATCTGGTGCATTACAGTGCCACTGAACTCATCGATATGGCACGAGATAGGGGGTTTTCCTGCCTAGCTATTACCAACCACGATCTATGCACCTGGTCGGAATATCTCAGAGACTATGCAAAGGAACGGGGAATATGCCTGCTTCCTGGCATGGAAGCTACCATCGAAGGGCGCCATGTGCTTCTCATAAATTTTGACTTCGAAAGGGTATCGGCCTCCACTTTCAAGGATCTTTACAAGATCAGGACGGATGATGCCTTGATCATCGCGCCCCATCCCTTTTATCCCAGTATGGTGGCGCTTAGGGGAAAATTTACCAAGTACATGGAACTTTTCGATGCAGCAGAGTGGTCACATTTTTTTTGCAGGAAGATAAATTTCAACATCAGGATGGAACGGCTTGCAAAGGCGGCTGGGCTGCCTGTGGTGGGGACGTCTGATGCCCATCAGAAGATTCAGTTCAACACCACCTATTCCCTGGTGGATGTCGATGAAGTAACACCAGAGGCTGTGGTCAGGGCTGTCAGAAAGGGGAGGGTTAGGGTTGTGACAAGACCCCTGCCATTCATGCAACTACTACAGATCAATATGAAGATGGCTGTAAGAAACAGTATAATAAAAAGGGTGAAGAAAAATTTTTTTAGATAGACGCCCTTGCAAGCTTCAGCAAATGCTACAAACAGTTTAACATTTGAGCGCTTTAATGGCCAGGGTGGCTGCGTCTGAAACCGAGGTCTCTTTCAGCTCGCTATTCAGATATAGTTTGAATTGTCGCTTGTCAGAAAGCATCTTTTTGATTTGATTGCAAAATTTCCTTTTGCCGGCAAAGCCTAGAGCCAAGGCAGCAAGTGCTGCTGACTCTGCATCTTGGTCGTGGAGGTAATTTTTTACCAGGCGGGCGGCTTCTATCTCAATAAAAACCTCAGGATGGCTTTGGGCAAGGCGCATAAGACCCCAGAGGGCACCACGCCTCAAGGGCAGGTATTCGAGATAGTTGCCTTCTTCCCAAATGTATGAAAGAAGTATCCGGCTGTATTCCTCAGAAAGGGTCTGATTTCTGGCCATGGCCTCTGCCATTGCTTCTGGAGCGCCCCAGCCTATTCCGCCAGATTCGTCATTGAGGCTCCACATGAGACGTCTCATGATGATTCTGGCATCCTCCATTTCATTCTGGGCTATTTCCGCAACCGCCTGTCCAAAGGCTGTAATCGCATGCCATCGTTCAAGGGAGTCGGTGTTGTAGAATGCCTGAATGAGAGGCTTTATTACCTTTTTCGGAGGTACTGATGCAATAAATTTTTGAAGGGCCAGGAGGTCGCCTTCCCTGAGGATGGCCTTGACCTCCTGCCTGATTTTTCTACTCATAAGAAATGATAAGTCAAAGGTGAGCTAATCCAGGGGTTCCATTTCCTTGCCACAGCAGAAGGGGACCGGCTGGCCAGCCTCACAGTTCATATATTTGTTGCATACTGCACAATAATATGTGCATTCTGATTCAACGGTCTTGTCAGGGGAATAGGTGGTCGTGCCACCCTTTATCCCTTCGATGTGGAATCTTGCAACGGTGTCGTGGCCTGGAATGTAATTCCCCATGGGAACGATCTTTTTGTTGTCGCCATAACAGTCCACAACCACCTTCCAGAGCACTTCGAGGGAAGCGGCTTCCTGGGTAGATTCTGGTGTAAATTCCACAACGTTTCTGTCAACTTCTATCTTCATATATCCTTCTGGCTCCTTCGTTTACTGTTTGTCAACCGCCTCCTGGACCTTTTCGCCCATGAGCCTGCCTAGTTCCCAGCACTTTTTAAGATCATCGTGAGTAGGCACATACTTGACCTTGAGACCATCGTGTATGAGTTCGAACTTCATCTCTTCCATTGCCTTGTTCATGTGCTTGACTGACTCTCCACTCCAACCGAATGATCCAAAGGCAGCCCCGAATTTCTTGGCTGGTCTCAAGCCTTTCATGTACATGAGATAACCTGCCATGCGCGGCAGAAGCCCATTGTTAAGGGTTGGGCATCCCAGGCATATCCCCTTTGCGTCAAGAAGTTCGGCGATGACGTCACTTCTGTGGTTTACGCTCAAATCCAGTAACTGCATACTGGTGCCAGTGGATTCTATGCCGTCGGCAATGGCCTTGGCCATCATCTCTGTGGAATGCCACATGGTATCGTAAACCACAATGGCCTTGTTGGTTGCCTTGTGATTTGACCAATCCTGGTATGCCTTCAGGATCTTGTCGATATGGGTTCTCCAGATGACACCGTGATCTGGCGCTATCATGTCCACATCCAGATTTATCTCAGCCACATGCTCCAGGAGTTTTCTCACCTGGGGGGCGTAGAGGTAGATGATATTGGCATAGTATTTTTTGGCCTGGTACATGAGTTCTGACAGGTCCACTTCATCGTCGAAGCGCTCACTTGTGCCAAGATGTTGTCCAAAGGCATCTTGGGAAATGAGTAATTTCTCTTCTGGGATATAGGAAAACATGCTGTCAGGCCAGTGTAGCATCCTGGTTTCCATGAACTGGATGGTGCGTTTGCCAACAGAGATCGACTCATTATTTTCGATTATATGGTAGGGCCAGTCTGGCCTGTGAAAATGTGACAGAAGATTCTTGTGGCCCATTTTAGAGCATATGATCTTTTCAGGCTTTACCATCTCAACGATTTTCGGCAGGGAACCTGTGTGGTCCATCTCAACATGGTTGACAACGATGTAGTCGATCTTCTCAGGGTCCATCACAGTCCTAATCCTGTGCACGAGATCCGAGCACAGGTTGTGCTTTACGGTGTCGAAAAGGACATTCTTCTCGTCTAACATAAGATAGGCATTATAGGTGGACCCCTTGTAGGTGGAATAGCCGTGGAAGTCGCGGACAAGCCAGTCCACGGCGCCAACCCAAAATACATCCTTTTTTATCTCATAAACTTGCATGTTCGTTTCTCCTTCAGCCAATTCAAGATCTATGTTTCCGATCCTGATTAAACTGCAGATCAATCCGCAGGTTCGAACTCGTCCTTCGAGGCACCACAGATGGGGCATGTCCAATCCTCTGGGACCTTATCAAAGTCTGTTCCTGGCTCAACGCCATTGTCTGGGTCTCCATTTTCAGGATCATAAACATACCCACATACAGAGCATCTATATTTCTTCATTGTCTTAAGTCCTCGCTTTCGGTTGTTGATGCTTCATGGAAGCTTGGATGAGGCTAGATACTGGGCCTAGCCTCCTTCATCGAAAAATGTTTCAGGCCGTGGCCTTTTTTTCAGCGTTTTCTTCTGCCACTGAGCCTGGGCCTGCCAGGGGCTTGAACATGGCCTTTGAGGCACCGCAAACAGGACAGGTCCAATCGTCAGGAAGATCCTCGAACTTGGTGCCCTTGGGGATTTTCCCCTTTCTGTCACCCTTGTCGGGGTCATATATATAGCCACAGTTCATGGTCTGACACTGGTACATTTCTTCAGGCTTTGCCATCTTTTTGCTCCTTATTTTGATCCAAAGCCCCCACCCATCGCAGGTTCCCCAGGAGCCTTGGACAGTGAGGCGGCAATGAACGGTTCTTTAGGGGACGCAGGCCGTTTCAGCCAGTTCGCTCTCTAGCCTGCTGTCGGCACGGGTATTGGAAGGGGCCTTTGGCCCAGCTCCCTATCGACCATGAAGAGTCCACCACCCTTTGAGGCCCCTGCAAGCTTCAGTTTTTGTACAACGCCATTCGCAGATGCCTCTTCTTCCACCTGTTCGCTCACAAACCACTGGAGGAAGATCTGGGTGGCATGATCCTTTTCCTCTATGGCGAGGTTCATGAGGTCATTTATAAGGCTGGTGACATACTTTTCATGCTCATAGGCATGCTCGAATACGGCCAGGGCGGAATCCCATTCCTGTTGCGGTGCCTTGATGGCGTCCAGCAGCACCCTGCCGCCCCGCTCTATCACAAAATCGTAGATCTTCATGGCATGGATCATCTCTTCCTGGGTTTGTGCCTTCATCCATTTGGCACAGCCTTCCAGGTCCACACTCTCAAAATAAGATGCCATGGACAGATACAGATATGCTGAATACATCTCTGCATTGATCTGCTGGTTCAAGGCCTTTTCTATGTTTTTACTCAACATGGCTTTTTAACCCTTCCATAATCCGTGGAGGTTGCAATAGGCCCTTGCAGCTACATCTGTTGCATCTGTACAGAAGGTTGCTTCAGGCGCATCTCCTGGTTTGAGGAATACACGCTGGGAAACATCCCCGGCTACAAGCTCTATCCATTCTATATAATGTTTATCCTCCATGGGATGGGCTGCACTGCCAACCTTGACCTTATAGCCATCGTTTGTCTTTTCTATGACCGGGACATGTTTTTCCTGGGATGCATCTGTGGTATTTTCTGTGATCAAGGTCATGTTTTGACCGCAGCAGACGAGGGTTCCACCACCTTCGTGAACCATCTCCACCATATTGCCGCAGACCTCGCACTTATAGACTTCCATCTTTTGTGTCATGTTGCTTCTCCTTGTGCTTTTTGGTTTAATTGACAACCGTTGCAGGTTTTGAGGATCGTTGCCATTACCTGCAATACAGTTATTGAGACCACCTGCAGGGTGGCTGGGCCACCCCACAGGCATTCTGGCAATTACTTAACAGCTACTTTGACGGGCTTGCTAATCCAGGTGCCATGCAGGTTGCAATGGGCAACTGATTCAAGAACAGCAGGGGAATCCAGTCTAATCCTGAAACATCCATCTGAAGAGGTAGTGCCTCCGGCCTCGTTTTCGATCTTGCTCACCTCCTTGCCGTTAACAAGGAGTTTTATTTCCTCGATCCAGTGCCCTGGGGTGGAGGGGTGAGGGAGCATAAAGCCCACCTTGACCTTGACATCGAACCATTGCCCCTTTTTCACTGATCCTGGAACTTCCACCAGGGGCACGTGCTTTTTTTCCAGGGTCGATGGATTCGCCGGATTCTCCAGCCTGTGTACTGGCTCATCTGCATGAACGACATCCGTTGTCAAGAATGATGCCGACGACAAGGCAGCACCTGCGATAGCTGTATTCTTTATGAATTCCCGCCTGTTCATGGTTGATACCTCTTTTTTATTTTATCTCTACTGCCATTTCGGCACTGTCTACTAGCAGAGGTTTGTATTCGGACTCTGGAAGCTTGAAGAATTTGCCCACAGAGCTAGGGATCTGGCTGTAATAGAGGCTTGCCTTTATGGTAAGTTTCCCCTTGGGTAGATCTGTTGGGATGTTCCAGGCATAGTCTTCCACTTTGGTCTCCCTGGGTTTGATCCTATAGTCAACAAGGGTATTGTCCTTGGTATACCACTGGCATATTGTCATGCGCCCCTTGGGATCGAAGAATGGATGCCTGAATATCCTGGCACCATCTGGCACATCGCCATCCCTTTTGAGGCCCTTGAAATCCTTGATCTCCATGATCTCTCCAATGGCCTGATAAGTCATGGCGCTGGAATCTGCTATGGTGTATTCTTCGCCCTTGAACCCCTTCTTGCTTACGGGAATAGGGTATTTCTTGCCATTAGCATCGGTGGCCCAGACTTCGAGCCACAACATGCGTTCTTCTGTGGAACCAGAAGGAATTGGGTGCCCCACCTTGCCATTAAAGAGCTTTGCCTGGAACTTGAGTGCGCTGCCCGGTTTGACCGCCTTCTGAGCAGTTTTGAGTGTTACGTCAACTGCACCTGTCAGCTGTGCGACAGAATGGGAACCTTGGAATATGTGCTGTGCGATATCCTTTCTCTCCTTACCACCGCTTGCGGATTTTCCAGGAGCCTTAGGCATATGGCAGTCTTGGCACACCTTGCCTTCTTTGGCATAGGGGCCTTCTTTCCATTCCCTGTAGGTAGCCTTGACCCATGCGCCATAGGGGCTCTGCTCGTCATGGCAGGTAGCACACATCTCTGCGCTCTTGTGAAACTCACTGTATGCCGTCTTGTGAAATGGGGAGACAGCGTCCTTTCTTGGCCCACGCTTCACCTTGCCAGGTTCTATGTCGAAGCTGAAGTTGAATGGGACCTTTTCTGATGTGCCAGTGATATTATGGCATACTTCACAGGAAACACCTTCGTTTGCCCTTGTATTCTGGTCTGCCGTTTTTGGGGGTATGTCACCTGAAAGGAACGCCAGAGGGCTATGACATGCTATACAGCCCGCCTTTACTCCAGCCACTTTTTCAAGCTTCTTGGAATGGGGCAGGGCCAGCTTGAAGTATTCCACCTGATCCCATTCATGAGTGTAGCTCTTGGACATGAGCGTATCCTTCCACTGCTTGTATATGTCCCTATGACACATGCCGCAGTTATTGGGCTTTTTGAAGTCGTTATATTTGTAAGTGCCCATTTTGGCACCAAAGGCAATAGCCGGTAGGGCCAGAAAGAGCCCGAGCACAATGGTGAGTATTCCTCTCATTTTCCTTCCTCCGTGTCCTGATTTTGTTGTGGGTAGTTCATCCGATAACCCATGGTTTTGGTATAACTACTTCATTCTTTTATTTTGCATGCTTGGAAAGGTATTCGGCAACGCCTTCAGCTGTTGGCTTCATGGCCTCTTCGCCTGGCTTCCAGTTGGCTGGACATACTTCTCCTACAGATTCATGGTACTGGAGGGCCTCTAGGATCCTGAGGGCCTCGTCAAAGTTCCTTCCAAGGGGTAGATCATTGACCAGGTTGTGCCTTATGATGCCCTCCTTGTCTATGAGGAAGAGTCCTCTCAAGGCTATACCAGCATCTTCAAGCAGCACCCCGTAGGAAAGGGAAATCTTCTTGTTGAGGTCGGAAACCAAAGGATACTTTATGCGGCCGATTCCACCTTTTTCTACCGGTGTCTGCCTCCACGCATAATGGCTGTATGGGGAGTCCACGGATATGCCCAGTACCTCGCAATTCTTTTCCTTGAATCTGTCGATTGCCTTGTCCAAGGCAATTATCTCTGTTGGTCAAACAAAGGTGAAATCCAAGGGATAGAAGAATAGGAGTACATACTTTCCCCTGTAGGATGAAAGTGTTACGTCCTGGATGGAGTCGTCAGGCATGACCGCCTGAGCTGTGAAGTCCGGGGCTTCTTTTGTAACCATTGTGCACATAGTCTTTTCCTCCTTTATAATTTTTTTTGGTCGTATTATATGCTTATCATCAAATATATATGAACTGATTTAATAGGTTTCAACTAGCACCTCGAAATATCCCTTGGGATGGGCGCATGCTGGGCATTTTTCTGGTGGTTCAGCGCCTTCATGGGTATACCCACAGTTTCTGCATCTCCACTTGACAGGGGCTTCCTTTTTGAACACCTTGCCCTCTTCTATGTTTTTGGCCAAAGCGTTGTATCGATCTTCATGGTATTTCTCAGCTACTGCTATGGCCTCGAGTACACAGGCTATCTCATTGAATCCTTCTTCCCTGGCAGTCTTTGCAAACTCTGGATACATCTGGGTATGCTCATAGTTTTCACCTGCAGCCGAGGCCTTCAGGTTTTCCAGGGTGTTGCCAATGGTTCCAGCCGGAAAAGCGCCAGTAATTTCTACTTCTCCACCTTCAAGAAACTTGAACAGACGCTTGGCATGTTCCTTTTCCTGGTTTGCTGTCTCTTCAAAGACCGCTGCTATTTGAACATAACCCTCTTTTTTTGCTTGGCTTGCAAAATAGGTATATCTGTTTCTTGCCTGAGATTCTCCTGCAAAGGCAGTGAGTAGATTCTTTTCTGTCTTGGTTCCTTTGAGTGAAGCCATGTTTTTTCTCCTTGATCTGTTATCTGTGTTGAGTATGTCTTTTTACTTGTGCTGTCACTGAGTTGCTATCTTGCGGCCGTCGTCGGTGACTTCATATTTGCAGCGAACCGGGCTTTCTATCAGCCCTTTTTTCTTAAGGCTTTGGATTCTGCAGCTCACGGACTTTGGCGCCAGCCCTGTGACTTCGGAAATCTCTTTGGTGGTAATTGGTTCATCTTTGGCTGCAATGGCTTTCAGGATAGTTTCCTGCTCTTGAGTAAGCTTAATCGCACCATTGTCGCCTTTGCTCTTAGTCTTACAAGCCATTTCTTTATCCTCCTGTCTTATTGCAAAATTTTCTCTCTATTCAATTCTTTTCAGATACTTGGCAGTCGGGACAGATCCCTGTAAATTCAACTTGATCATCTATCACCTGAAATCCAGCGGTATCCGTCAACATCTCGTGGATATCGGTGTCGAAACGGGTTTTTACGTCAGCCACCTTCCCACATTTTATGCAGTGGATGTGGTTGTGGGGATGGGTGGCACCGTCAAATCTCTTTTGCCTGCCGCTATACTCGAGCTTCTTGATTATGCCCGCCTCTGACATCTGCTCCAAATTCCTGTAGACGGTGGCAATGCTTATCCTCGGAAGCCTCTTTCTCACAACCACGTACAGTTCATCTGCCGTGGGATGGGTTTTGAGTTTTTTGAGTTCTTCGAGTATGATCTCTCTTTGGCTAGTCATTCTCATATTGGTTTGGTTTCCTATTTGATAATGATTATTATTTTTAACTGATAGAAAAAGTATTGTCAATAAAAAAGATAAATTTTATCTGTTTTTTTAGAGGAGAAAAATGGGCTTTACAGTTGTGACGTTTACAGTGGAAAAGGAGATGAAAATAGGGCCTGACATCCAGGATATTTCAGGCCAGATTTCAGAAGTAGTCCAAAAGAGCAAGATTATTGAGGGTGTGATCCATCTGAACGTGATTGGTTCGACTGGTTCACTAACAACTATAGAATACGAACCAGGAGTGGTGCAGGACCTAAAAGATGCAATCGAAAGGATGGCTCCAAAGGGGATAGAGTACAAACACGAACTTGCCTGGCACGATGGGAATGGCCATAGTCACGTTCAGGCAGCCCTAATGGGGCCAAGCCTGAGTCTATGTGTACACGATGGCAGGCTACAGTTGGGCACTTGGCAGCAGGTGGTTGTGATAAACCATGACAACAAGGCCAGACAGAGAAAGATTGCCGTCACCATCGTAGGCAAATCGACCAAAGATTGAAATCTCATGAAAGATAGGCATGAAGATATAGCCAGGGTCTTCCTGGATGGCAGAGAGATAATCCTGGTGGGCACCGCGCATATCTCGAAAGAGTCCGTCGAGCTTGTGACCAGGACCATAAGAGAAGAAAAACCAGATTGTGTATGTGTGGAGCTCGATGAAAGGCGTTACAAGGCAATTTCGCAAAAGGACCGTTTTGAGCAGCTTGACATCAAAAATGTCATAAGGAAAAAACAGCTTACCACCCTCATGGCAAACCTTATCCTCTCATCATACCAAAAAAAGTTGGGTGAGAAGATGGGCGTGTTACCTGGAACAGAATTGATAGAAGCCGCAAAGGTTGCAGAGGAAGAAGGGATTGCCTTGGAGCTTTGCGACAGGGATGTGAGGGTAACACTGCTACGGGCCTGGAGGATGACTCCACTTTGGAAAAAGGGAAAGCTCATGGCAAGCCTAGTCATGAGTCTTTTCGATGATACTGATATCACGGAAGAAAAGCTCCAACAACTCAAAAAATCAGATGTGATATCAGAGCTGATGGCAGAACTAGGCAGTGCAATGCCAGAACTCAAGAAGGTTCTCATAGACGAAAGGGATACCTTCTTGTCCGAAAAGATCAAACAGGCCCCTGGAAGGAAGATAGTGGCAGTGATAGGAAAGGGGCATCTAAAAGGGATAAAAAAGGCGCTTTCTGAAGACAGAAAAAGGCAAATTAAGGACATATCGTCTATCCCTCCCCTGTCGCCAGCATGGAAGGCCGCAGGCTGGATAATCCCGGCTCTGATTATTGGCTCAATCATTATTATTGGATGGAATAGAGGCGCGCAGGTGGCTGGGGACAACATAGTCTATTGGATACTTGCAAATGGCATTGCTTGTGCCATAGGCGCCATGGCAGCCCTTGCCCATCCTGCCACCATTGCCACAGCCTTTGCAGCAGCACCAATAACGAGCCTTACCCCTGTTATAGGCGCAGGTTACGTTACCGCTTTTGTCCAGGCGGTGATGCAGCCTCCTTTAGTGAGAGAGATTCAGAATGCTTCCAAAGACATAGGAAGTATCAAGGGCTGGTGGAGAAACAATCTGCTCAAGGTCTTTTTGGCCTTTTTGCTCCCAGGTGTCGGCAGCATGGTTGGCACATGGCTTGGAGGTTACAGGATCATAAGCAATCTCTTTCCTGGCTGATTAGTGTGGAAGAGCTGCTCAAAAAGTTATGGGTCTTCCGTCACGAGGCCCAAGAGGACAATAACCGTAAGTATCTTGTTTCAATGGTTTTTGAGGCAGCCAAAAGTAAGGGTCAAGGAATGGTTTTCGGAGCTTTGCATTTAATGATGAATCCTCGAATATCAGGAACACGGTTGTTTCTTTCATGTGTTTCGTCCTTGGGCAAGAGTTCTGATTTTTAAGGGTAGCCTTACGCCTGAAATAAGACCTCTATTTTTCAACTTTTTTGCGGGCACAAGTGAGCGGCTTTGGGTCGTTTCAGCAAAATCGAGCCTTAAGCTGTCAGGGCGGATTCTTTCAGGCCCTCCTTGCCCTCAAAGTAGTGGCTGTGACAACAAGTTGGCGTACTATGGAGGTTTTTTGAATTTCGTCAGGCTCAAACTTGTTTCCAGTGTGTTTGTCAAGTATGAGACAGCCGATGTTTTTTCTGTCCACGGCGAGAGGGGCGATAAGAATAGGCCGTGAAAGTAGTTTTTCTGGGATGTGGCCATGCTGCTCCAAAAGATCCTTCCAGTACAGCATGGTTTCCATTTCCATGAGAAAACCATTTTGCAATTCCTTAGGGGCCTTTTCCAGCTCAAATAAAAGTTCCCTTTTTATGAGTCCAGCCTGATCCCCCATGCCAAAACTAGCTGAAAAGATGTTTTTTTCAGGACAGATCTTACAGAAGATGATGTTGGCAATTTTTATTACCCTCCTAAGGATCTCTATGGCAAGAAGATATATCTGTTCGAGGCCGGCATCCATATCGTTGACAGTGGCCATGAGGTTTTGGATCAGTCCGGTAAAAAGCATCTCTTTTTCCAGGTGGGATTGGATCTGCTGTAATTCCCCTCTGTTTGGGAAGTCTTGGTCCTGGCCGGCTACAGGCCCGGTTACTATACTTATACTCTGCTTGTCCACGGGGAACTTGAAGATGGGAAGGGTGTTACTTGTGTGTTCCATTGCCCTTTGAAGTTTCACCTCAAGGGACTCGGAATCCATGTTGTTTTTCAACAACCTTGATCTTGTCTCAAGAAAATCAGGGTGTGTTCCTCCCTCCTCCCACATGTTGATGAAGATGGATACGTCTCTGGCAAGAGTTGCGTGGGTCGATCCTTGGCCACCGGGCGCTGAATTGCATCCTTCTATATAACCGGCCAAGGATTTTGGCAGCTTCCAGTATTCTGAAAGCTTATATCCCACTGTTCTCAGAATCCTTTTGGCCTTTAGCCTTTCAGCCCTGTCAGGGCTTGCCTCAAGTCTTTTGACATCGTTCAACAGCTCAGGGTTTCCGATGGCCAGGGCGATTCTTGCCAGGTGGCGGAAGAGCGTGGAGATGAATATCTCCTCTGGTTCAATGCCTTTTTGTTGAGAACCGATTTCCTTTGCGAGATGGGCGGCGACAAATGCCTTGCCTATCTCTCTTATGACTATTTCACTACTGTTGTCTGTTATTAGTTCCAGCACTGCCATGGACATGGCGATCTTCTTGATGGTGTTGAACCCCAGAAGGACCACTGCCTGGGTCACGGTATTTATTTCCTTCCCAAGCCTGTTGTAATAAAAGGCATTCACAGTTTGGAGTACCTTGTTTATGAGACCATAATCATCTAAAATAATTGCTGAAAGTTCATGCACTGAAAGGCCATTGTCCTCATCTATGTCAATGAGCCGGTTCAGGGAACTGGAAAGCAGGGGAATGCCGTCGAGGATTTTACTATTCTTGTTAAGGAGTGCTTTTTTCAAATTTTTGAGCTGTTCAGGGTAAGATTATTTTTCATGTTATCTCATAAGATGCTGAGTCTGTGGCCAGGTTCAGGTCATTATTTCCATATCACTTTGTTATAATTATCGAACAAAATCTGTTAGACTGTAAGCATGGCACCAGTGGCAGAACCGAAGATATCAGATACACTTCTCGAAAGTTGGAAGGAGATACAACAGCCGTCTGTCATCCACACGGTTGACAGATGTCTTATGGTTAACGACCCTTTTCTGGAGCTTTTTGGCCTTTTGAGGCAAAGCCGCGTGGAGGATCGTTTCATGGCGGAGTTTATTTCGCCCTGGTCTTCCTATCATCTCCGGCTTGGTGTGAGACAGGCCCTTGGAAGGAGATTTGATGGTTCGAGCTTTGATGCAGAGGTAATTTCCTGCCCTCTGTGCACTGTAGATCAAGAGCTTGTATACCAGACGATCATAAAGGATATTTCAAGGATGAAGTCATGGGAAGACAAGATGCTCCAATCAGAAAGGCTTACGGCAATGGGAAAGCTTTCTGGGGAGATAGCCCATGAGATAAACAATCCCCTTGGGGGCATTCTTCTCTATGCCAACCTGATCAAGGAGGATCTCTCTCCAGGGCATGAGGCCGAAAAGAATCTGCAAAAGATCATAAAACTTGCCACAAAGTGCAGGATCATAGCCAAAGGTCTATTGAATTTTGGCCGTTCTTCCTCTAGAGGTTATGATCCCGTGGATCTCAATCATGTGATAAAGGAGATGTTCTCGCTAATAGAGGACCATAAGCTCTTTTCGGAAGTGGATACAAAGCTTGAGCTCGAAGAAGGCCTTCCTCATCTCGTGGGTGACCGGGGGCAGCTGGAACAAGCGGTGTTGAACCTGATGATAAATGCAGCAGAGGCAATGGATGGAAAGGGGAGGTTGGTGATTACCACAAGGAGCATGAGGAATCCGGATAGCATTCAACTTACCGTGGAGGATTCTGGGCCAGGCATTGCCGAAAACGCTCGGGTGAAGATTTTCGAGCCCTTTTATACTACCAAACGTTCAGGCAGGGGCACTGGACTGGGACTTTCCATCACTCATGGAATCGTCCAGAGGCATGGTGGCAGGATCTTTGTGGCCACGAGCCGGCTCGGAGGAGCTATATTTACGGTGAATCTACCCCTGGACACAGCTATTGGATAAGGATTGATGAAAGACAGGATTCTCATAATAGACGACGATGTTGCCATCAGGGATGGCTGTGCCCAGGTGCTTTCTAGGAGCGGCAGCGAGGTTACAGAAAGCCCTACAGGTGCCGATGGCCTGGAGAAGATGGACAAATATGAATTCGACCTGGTGCTCTTGGATTTGAAACTGCCGGATTTTCATGGTTTGGACCTCATCAAGAAGATCAGGGACAGGGACCAGAACGTGCCCATAGTTGTGATAACAGGTTATGGAACTATACAAAATGCAGTCGAGGCCATGAGGCTTGGGGCCAATGATTTTCTGCCTAAGCCCTTTGAACCAGACGAATTGAGACTCATCGTGGGAAGAAATCTCGCAACACATCGCTTGGCCCTTGAAAACCTCTATCTGAAGGAGGAACTCAGGAGAAAGGAGGGCGAAAATCGGATAATAGGGAGAAGTCAGGTCATGGAGGCCCTGTTTGAGCAAATCAAAAGGGTTGCTCCCACAGATAGCACCATTCTCATTACAGGTGAAAGCGGTACAGGCAAGGGCCTATTGGCAAAATATATTCATGAGCACAGCAGGAGGCGTGATTATCCCTTTGTATCTGTTGACTGTTCCACACTGGTTTCCACACTTTTTGAAAGCGAGCTCTTTGGGCATGTAAAGGGTGCATTTACAGGAGCTGAAAGCAACAAGATAGGCAAGTTTGAGCTTGCAAGCGGCGGGACCCTTTTTTTGGATGAGATTGGCAATGTCAACCTTGAACTCCAGGCTAAGTTGTTGAAGGCTGTTGAGGAAAAGGAGATATGCAGGGTAGGCAGCCATAGGATAACAAAGGTGGATGTGAGGATAATCGCCGCCACCAATAGGAATCTGAGGAGGGCAGTGGAAAAGGGAAGTTTCAGGCAGGATCTCTTCTTCAGGTTGAATGTGGTGGCCCTACGGACCCCTCCTCTCAGGGAGAGAAAGGGGGACATCCCTGAACTGGTGCGCTATTTTCTGGAGGTATTTGGCAAGAAGTACAACAGGCCGAGGCTTACTGTAACACCGGCGGTACTCGCCCTTTTTGAGGAATACAGGTGGCCAGGCAATGTGAGGGAACTCGAAAATATAATGGAACGGTTGGTTATTTTCGCAGGAAGCAGCATCATTGACGTGGACGATCTTCCCCTTGCAGGAGTGAGAATAGGCGAGAGGCTCAAAAGGCAGAATCCTCCAACAGCTGTCTCTGCAAATACCTTGGCAGAGGATTTGAGCCTTAGCGAGGTGGAAAAGAGACACATACTCCAAGTGCTTGAAAAGACCAACTGGAACAGGAGCGAGGCATCGAGAATTCTTGGCATTGACAGAAAGACCCTTAGGCACAAGCTCAAAAGATGGGGGATAGATTGAACTGCGATATTGGTATCGTAAGTTTTGACTGCTTTCCTGAACTGGAAAAGTGTATCGAGAGCATCTTACTCAAAGAAAAGGATGCAATGGGGGGGATATTTGTCATAGAAAATAGCAAGAAGGCCATTCCCAGGGCCCTCAAAGAAAGATTTCCCCAGGTACAGTGGGAAAAGAGTAAGGAAAATTTAGGTTTTGCAAAGGCGTGTAACCGTATAATCTCCAAATCGAGGGCCGATTTCATCCTGCTTCTCAATCCAGACACCATAATGATGGAGTGTTTTTTGGCAAAGGGCATGAAGTGGCTACAGGAACACGAAGATGTGGCAGTTCTAGGTCCGAGGATACTTGATCATGATGGCAAGGTTCAAGCGTCTGCCAGAGGCTTTCCTACCCTGAGCACAGCCTTTTTTGGCAGATCGTCCCTCCTGTCCAGGCTCTTTCCTTCAAATTCGGTAACACAGAGAAATCTGTTGGCCTCTGCCATTCAAGACAGCCCTGTAGAGGTGGATTGGGTATCAGGGGCCTGCCTCATGGTCAGGGCCAAGGCTATAGCCGATACAGGCCCTCTGGATGAAGGTTTTTTCATGTACTGGGAAGATTGCGATTGGTGCACGAGGTTCAGGAACAACGGGTGGAAAGTGGTCTACCATCCTGGGCTTGGGCCAGTCAAACACATGGCGGGAGGTTCCAGTAAGAAGGCCAGGCTCTTGTCCCATTTTCATTTTCATAAGAGCGCTGCAAGGCTTTATGTCAAGTACGACTCAACCCCTTTCAGGGCAGGTACTTTTATGGCTGTTTCTGGGGCCCTATTCAGATTTTTGTTGTTGTTTCCAGGAGTTTTGGTGAAACAGTGCCGATAAAGGAATAAAAAAAATGAAAAAGTTTAACTGGAATTCCATATTCTTTTCATGCCTCCTGGTTCTCTTCATGCCTATGGTTTCTTCCCTCTGTAGTGCCCAAGAGGCAGAATGGACGGTCATGGTCTACATGGCAGGTGAGAACAATCTGTCTGAAAGCCTTTTCAGCGATCTCCAAGAGATGAAGAGTGTGGGCTCGTCTGATGCATTGAACATCATAGTGCAGGCAGATACAGGTTCAGCAGGCTCCTTTTCTTCAGGTGATGGTTATACCCATAGGTTCAAGGTGAACAAAGGCTCGCTGCAAGATTTTCCAATGGGATACAACGCCGATATGGCATCACCTGACGAACTTTCTTCATTTATTTCCTGGACTGTTTCCAATTTTCCAGCCAAGCGTTATTGCCTCATACTCTGGGATCATGGACTTGGATGGATAGGGGGAGAGGAAAACAGTGCATTGGGGGGCAGTGAAGCTGCTTCTGTACGGGGCATTCTTGAGGATGCTGGTTCCAATTCCTTCATGTCCTTGTCTGAGTTGAACCAGGCTCTTTCCTCAGCAGGAACCAGGTTTGATCTCATCGAATTCGATGCGTGCCTCATGGGCATGTGGGAAGTTGCGGCAGCCGTGAGGGACTGGGCTTCTTATTTGAGTTTCTCCCAGGCCACAGAGCCTGCAACGGGAAATCCCTATGACGATATCTTTTCTGATTTGAGTGCCAATCCCCAGATGGATGGGAGGCAACTTTCAGAAGTTATAGTCGACGACTATCTGGCATATTACCAGAAGGGATTCATAATGGATGTAAGTGTCACCAAGTCGGCTGTGGACGCGTCCCGGGTGCCAGAGCTGTCTGCTGGAATAGACCATTTGGCAGCCCTTCTTGATTCCTCCTTTACCCAGACAAAAGACTTCTTGGTTGCAGCAAGACAGGGGAGCCAGGCCTATATGGAGCTTCCAGGCAGCATAGACCTGGTGGATTTCCTGGAGAAGCTTCAAGGCTCACCAGATGAAGATATAGCTTCGGAGGCTGATTATCTCAAAAACCTCATACTTGAGGGGGTGGTAGTCAAGAGCGGATTCCATAATGCCAGGTTCACGTCTGTCCTAGCTGGTTCTGCCGACCTTTCTGGCTCAAAAGGCATAAGCATCTTTCTCCCCACGGGAGAAGAGTTACTGCCTGGTGAGCTGGAACAGTATGGGAATACCTTGGCAGCTACAGAAGCTCCAGAATGGTACGGTTTCATGAAGAAATTCGCAGAAGCAACAGGTCTCATTCCAGACGCCCAGGCAGCAGAAGGAGGGTTTGTCTTTGGCGTGTTCTGGAATGGCTTGACCTTGGGGCCATCTGGAGCCGACTTGGATCTCTATGTGATAGAGCCAGACGGAGTCTACGCACCGTGGACAGGTCATATCTCTCCAAATGGCTATTTTTCCTTGGATTCCTATGTCTCTCACCTGGACCTGGAATTCTACAGGGCCAAACCTGTTGTGAGGAAAGGCACCTACGTTCCTGTGATAAATTATCAGTCAGGTTCATTCGATTCCTGGGGCAAGGGATTGGTGATGGCCTACTTTTATTACATCCCTGCCCCTGGTTCAGACGAGGTCTTCCAATGGGGCCCCAGATATATGAGTTTTTTGAATCCGGCACCAGACCACTGGGATGACGGCGTGATAGAACTTCTCAGCAAGAACTACTATTCTGATTGGTGGATACCAACAGATGTGGAACGTTTTTTATCCAGGGCACCAGCCGATGTAAAGCGGTCTTTTTGGGAACAGGTGCGCCAAATGAAAAGAAAAAACATGGCAGAAAGGGCATATAAGGGATTTCATCCGCTCCATTGATAGAGATGGAATGGCCTCAACAGGCAATTTAGTGGGACATGTTATTAGGCCATCTTAAATTTTTGTTATTGACACAGATAATATGCTGGTCTAACTTCAATTTTTGGCTGAAAAGGGGAGAAGAGGGTGGAATTTCTCATCTCCTTTGATGAAGATAGGGCAATTTTATCATCCATTTCGATTATTGAACTGAAGGAGGGAAAATGGCGATCATTATTGCACTTGTGGCGATAGGGCTCAGTCTGTTTGGCGTATTGGCTTATCAACAGATTGTATCTCTTCGTAAAGAAGTACGTGAGATCAAGGATGCTATTGCATCTGGAAAACTCAAAGGTCCGAGAGGGGAGCCAGGGCCTCCAGGAAGGCAGGGGCCTCCTGGTCCTAGGGGAGAAAAGGGAGAGCAGGGCGAACCAGGACCACAGGGACCTCCAGGCCCAGAAGGACCTCCAGGACCCAAGGGAGACAAGGGTGACCAGGGTGAGCCAGGTCCGCAAGGCCCACCGGGTCCGGAAGGCCCACAAGGCCCACCGGGACCAAAGGGTGAAAAGGGCGAACCAGGACCACAGGGACCTCCAGGTCCAGAAGGACCTCCAGGCCCACAGGGACCACCGGGACCTCCAGGACCCAAGGGAGAAAAGGGAGAGCAGGGCGAACCAGGACCACAGGGACCTCCAGGCCCAGAAGGACCTCCAGGACCCAAGGGAGACAAGGGTGACCAGGGTGAGCCAGGTCCGCAAGGCCCACCAGGTCCGGAAGGCCCACAAGGCCCACCGGGACCAAAGGGTGAAAGAGGCCCAAGAGGCCCCAGGGGTGCCAAGGGCGCATCTGGAGGAAAGGCCTCTAAGTCAAAGAAAAAGGCCGAATAAAAACAGATGGGAAAAGGTCTCGGTCACAATAGGCCGGGGCCTTTGTCACGAATTTGAAAGCCGCTTCATTCGATATGATGCGGCTTTTTTTATTCCAGATTCTTTAGGAGATTAAAACTCCTGCCTCTCAATTTCGAGGCCAGGGCCTGCACATTCTGTGGCAGTCTCCTTGGCAGATGCCACGTTCTGGGTATTGCTTCAAGATCAATGATCCAGTTTCTTATACCTGCCCCTAACAGCAATTTCTGGCAATCAAGTGCACTAAAAGGTGTTTTGGGAAAGAGCCTTCCAACATCTCCTGCCCTTTGCCAATGGTATTGTTCACCCCTGGTGCTAACAACAGGCTTTTTGGTATGGTAAAGCCTATGCCTCAATCTCGAAGTGAATAAGGGAACGAAACAAAAGACAGTGAACATGACCTCTTCATTGATCTTGGAAAGCGCCTGGGTCATGTTTTTCAGATCGGTCTCTATGCTAAAGTGGCAGCAAAAAATTCCCAGATCCGAAGCCGCCTTGATGGCTTGGGAGTTCAAGATATTCAACTGATAAGAAGAGCATATATTGAGTCTCTTGATATGTTTTCGCCCTTTTAAGAGGGCAAGATGAGAAAGATTTGATACCTGGAAATTCTTGAAGCCAAGCCTTGCAAGTAATTCCGTTTGTTTCTTCAAGGTGGCGAGCTTATCTTGAAAGATTACAGGAGGCAAGGACCATATGATCTTGTCTTTGGAAAGGCCTTTGGGCAGTCCTTTGGTGATTGCCTGAATATTATGCGAATTGATTTCAAGAAGGACGCCCTTTATGTCAAGCCTTCCCGCAATTTTTATATCTGAGGGCCGAGCTAGTTTCAGGTAGAGTGAAGCCTTACCGTGCTTTTTCTTGGAAGCAATCTTGGATACCTTTGAGGAATTTTCGATTTTTTTCAGTATATCCTTTGCCCTCTTTGCTGCAAGGTCGAGCATTGCCTTGCAGTGGAGTGGGTCTTTTTCGCCTGTTATCTTAATTGCAGGCTCTGCCTGGGTCTTCCCTCCTGCATCTATCTTAAAAAGCAAGGTACCAGAAAGGTTTTCAGGAAGTTTTTGTGGCAACTTGTCGAGTTTGACAATGCTGGTCTTTGAAGTCTTTTTGGCCTCGACACACCTTACAGAAAATTGCAGTTCATTCCTTGGGACGACAAGCCTCAACCTGTCTCCAGGTTTTGGGGCGTGGGGGCCAGATAGATGGAGCCAGCCATCAATGATGGCTTTTACCTTGCCAAGATAAAGCCCTGTATTGGCTGTCCGTGTAGGAGAAACGGCGCCTTTGGGATTGGAAGAAAGGAAAAAACCAGATGAGACCGGTCTTCCGAGGGCACCGTTCAATATTGTCCTTGCGCGTTCCAGGACTTCTTTGCTGCACCTTGGCCCTTCATCGAGCACCAATCGGTAAGCCTTTGTCACAGAAGCCACGTAGCGGGCCGGCTTGAGGCGCCCTTCTATCTTCAAGGAAGATATGCCCAGCCTGTAAAGCTCAGGCACCATTTCAAGTCCGCAAAGGTCGTCCATTGAAAAATAGGTACCAGGCCCCCCTTTCCATGTATATCTACGCCTGCAAGGCTGAACACACTTGCCTCTGGTGCTGGAACGGCCTCCGAAATAGCTACTGAATAGACATAGCCCTGAGATTGTGAAACACATGGCGCCGTGGACAAATATCTCCAACTGGATCCGTGATGTTTTGGATATGGCGGATATCTCTTTAAGGGTGAGCTCCCTGGCAAGCACCACCCTAGAGAAACCCATCTCTTTGGCCATTTCAACTCCCAGACTGTTGTGTATGGCCATAAGGGTGCTGGCATGGAGCCTAAGGCCAGGAAAGTATCTCCTGGCGATGCGCCAGATACCGAGGTCCTGGATGATCACCGCGTCTACACCCATTTCATCCAAAGCTGCCATCAGCCTAATGGCCTGGGCCATCTCCTTCTCTTTCATGAGTGCATTTATGGCCACAAAAAGCTTTCTTCTCTTTTTGTGGGCAGTTTCCAGCAGGTTGCCTATTTCAGGCAAGGTGAAATTTTTTCCATAGGCCCTGGCGTTCAGGATGCGAGGGCTTACGTAAACTGCGTCAGCCCCGCTGTCCATGGCAGCATAAAAGGCCTCTTGGTCGCCAGCTGGCGCAAGGAGTTCAGGTTTCCTGGGCTCTTGCGGCATGAAATGGCTTGGCTTGCCCTTCTTTTTTGAATGTTTGGCGGCTCTTTCCTGTGACATGTACTATGGGTCAAAAAGTGCTGGTCTCGCTCAGGAGGTTTAGAAAAGGCGTAAAAGGGAGATAGGCAGAAGCCCTTTACTGGGCAAGGACCTTCTTCACGATTTGAGTCAGGTCCATGAAATCAACAGCCATCTCTCTTGCTTCGTCCCTTTTCTCCCCTTTCTCGTATCTAGGGCCAAGATATAGATCTATGGTTATCCCCTTCTGGCTGCAGAAGTTGTCTAGGGATTTTTTGGTCATGCTCCCTATGAGAAATGCCCCTTTTCTTGCACCCCATTCAAAGTGAGGACCGTCACCGCCACTGTCTCCTATGATTATTATACGTTTGTAAGGGATGCCATGGAGGCTTGCAGCAAGATCGGTATTGAGGGATTTGTCTGTGATCTCCATGAGTTCGTAGATTTCCCCAGGGTCTTTTTGTAGAGGCGGGAAACGGATTCCTGGATGGGCAGACAAAGCTGGCAATCCAGGCAGAAGTCCTCTATTGAGCACCCTTTGAAAAAAGCCTATGGAAGCAGTGGTGTTGATCATGAAAAAGACGTTGTTTTCGTTGCACCATCTGATGAATTCTGGAACTCCTCTATACGTTGAGAAATGATGATCGAGGTATTTGTCCATCTGTTCCATTGTAAGCGGTGCTGGCATAAGTTCCTGGAGCCGCTCCACAGCATGCGCAAGGGTGATCTTATTGGAGGTATAGCTCCTGAAAATTTCCGCAAGCTCAGATTTAATCTCTGGATATGCAAAGATGATGGGGTCAAAAGGCCCCATCGGGGAAAGACATTCATTCCAGTCAGTGGATACCATGGCTTGATATTTTGTGTTCATGTTCCTCAACATGCCTCGTTTATTTATGCATCCTACCAGCAGGCCTGCCTGTTTGCCATATGACATTGGGCTTAGGTTTGTCCTCAAAAAATATCAAGCCGTCTTGGCGAGATGCAGTGATGTTCAAGATTCAAGTTGGGCATGTCTATGAGCCGATTTCAAAAGAAAAATGTAGTGTAAATACACTGCACTCAATCAGACCAGGGCCAGGAAGGCCATTTCGGTCGAAGTATCTTTAAAATGCCAAGGAAGGCCAGATATGAAGATAGACAGCTCATCCATCCAGTTAAATGCCCAAACGACATCCACAGAGCATAATGAAAGGCGTGAATCCTTAGTCCTTTGGAATAAAGAAGGCCAACACCTCCCGAATCGAGGCAAGGTCCGGCCAATACTGATGCCACAGGGAGAGCGTAAACCCTCGATCCAGACTCCATCAGTGATGGTTTCTATTTCCAGGGAGGCTGCAAGGATGAGTTCTGCCTTACAGGCCCAGGACGTTAAATCAGAAAAGCCAGCTAGTACCGATGACCTGAAGCTCAATATCCTTAAACTCATGATCGAAAAGCTTACAGGGAAAAAGATAAAGATCGCATCACTAGATGAGATTGTAGGCCCTCAAGAGGCAGATTCTCAAGTAGAGGGTTTTGGGCTGATTTATGAGTTACAGGAGAGCCATTATGAGCGTCAGGAAATGAGATTTTGGGCCAAGGGCACCATATCTACCTCAGATGGCAGGGAAATGGAGTTTGAGGTGGATCTTACCATGACCAGGGAATTTTACACCGAACACCATTTGGAACTGAGGGCTGGGCAAGCGCTAAAGGATCCACTTTCAATAAATTTTTCCGGCACTGCAGCCCAGCTTACCAATTCCAAGTTTTCTTTTGATATCGATCTGGACGGCACTTCCGAACAGATATCCTTCCTGAGGCCTGGCTCAGGTCTTCTGGCACTGGACAGAAATGGAGATGGAAAGATAAATGATGGCAGTGAACTGTTTGGAGCACGTACGGGTGACGGTTTTGCAGAACTAGGCCAGTTCGATGCCGATGGCAATAAGTTCATTGATGGAAACGACCCTGTGTTCAAGCACCTGCTCGTATGGGAAAGAGGCGAAGATGGTACAGACCGCCTCCTGGCACTTGGCAAGCTTGGCATAGGTGCCATATTTCTCGGGAATGCGACGTCTTCATTTGATTTGCGGGATCAAGCCAACAATCTGGAAGGCCAGATTAGATCGACAGGCCTTTTCATAGGGGAAGATGGTTCGGTGGGAACTGTTCAGCAGTTGGATCTGGTGGTTTGATCCTATCCCATTCCTGGGTTTTCAGTACGTTTTTCCAGGCTATGGATCAAGGCGGCTCCACAGGAGTCACTAAATACGTTGACACTGGTCCTGCACATGTCCAAAATCCTGTCCACCAGTAGCAAGGGAGCAATGGCGTTCGGGGGCAGGCCAATTGCAGCCAGAATCACGGTAATGGCAACAAGGCTTGCAGCTGGTATCCCTGCCACACCTATTGATGTGAGAAGGGCTATCAACACCACTGTAAATTGCTGGACAAATGAAAGCTTTAGTCCGTATGCCTGAGCAAGAAACATTGCTGCAACACATTCATAGAGGGCTGTTCCGTCCATATTGACGGTTGCTCCAAGGGGAAGCACAAATGAAGTAATGCGGTTTGGGATCTTGGCCCTTTTTTCTAGGCACTCCAGAGTGACTGGAAGGGTTGCGGATGACGAGGCCGTGGAAAAGGCTGTCAGGAGGGCTGGAAGCACCGCCCTTATATGCCTCAATGGTTTGATACCAGCTATTCTCAGAAGAAGAGGAAGGGTGATGGAGCCATGTATCAACAGGGCTGAAAACACAGAAACAAAGAACCACATAAGGGGGTAAAAGGCAGAAAGACCAGTAGAAGCCGTCACCCCAGCAACAAGTCCAAAGATCCCTATGGGGGCCAAGGCCAGTACCCATTCGGTCATCAACATCATGACCTTGAAAAGCCCCTCCCAGAAATGGATTAGTGTGCGTACCGCAGGTTCCGTCCTCAACTGCGTCATGGAAAGTCCGGCAACTATACCAAAGAAGATGATACCGAGCATTTGTCCTTCAGAGGCTGCCTTTACTATATTTGGGGGGATCATCCGCAGGAAGACCTCAGCTATGTCTCCTGCTCCATGTGCACTTATCTTGTTTGCAACCTCCTGCGGCAGTTTTTCAAGGCCCAGGCTTGGCCCTACTGGCAGGCCACCTTTGAGGCCTGGTTCCAATATGTGAACCAGGACAAGCCCTGTAAGGATGGCCAGGAGGCTTGTCAGGATGTAGTAGACAATGGTCAGAGTGCCTAATCGGCCAAGTTCCCGGCCACTTTTCATCCCGGTTACACCTGTGATGATTGAAGAAAGTATTAAGGGGACTATGAGCATCTTGAGGGCATTGAGAAAGGCAGTGCCAATAAAGTGGTAGATGGATGTCAGGGCAATTCCTGCAATCTTGACGTCTGAGCCAAGGAAAAGGCCGCAGAAGACTGCAGTTACTAAGGACAGGACAATCTGTACGTGAAGTGGTGGCGCGCCCCTTGGCACAAATGAGATTCTACCCATTTTTCATCCCACTGTTTTTCCCAGGTTGTTATAAAAGCAGACCTATGTCGAGGCTTTGTTGGCAGCCTTGAGCCTCAATCATCCCTTTCTCTGGAAATTAAAGATAAAACACAAGATGCCAGACGGCGTCTTGTCATCTATGCATGGCAGCGCCCGATATCTTGATTTTGCACTGTAATGAATTTAAATAATTAATGAAAGGAGGTATCGCCATGTATAGGGTCATATTTGGCACCTGCTTTTTTCTCCTGCTTCATTTCTTGTCGATTTCTTTATTCATGGATGCATCAATATGTTTCGGCCTTTCCAATGGTTTATACCATAGCCTTTCAAATCCAGACATGAAGTTGGATTTGGCTGAAGGGGATTATGACCATTGGATAGAAAAGGGCGATGATATCGTTGAATTGCAGTTTGGTTCATATGAGGTCCGTGGGAACTTCATCCAATTCAAGCCCCAGTCAAGCGATGTAGGCGACATGAGCCCGTCGAGGGCGGTCATTGTGGATAATTGCCGTATCAGGTGGGGGAAAAAGGGTGTTTTTTTGTTGGATGATTGCCAAAATGGTTTGGAGAACGGCCAGATTGTTAGGGCGGCACCAACACGAGTTGCACAGCATGATCGGAGCGATTTCCCACAGAAGTGGCGTATAGTGAGAAAGGGAGGGCTGGAACTCTATGTCCCTGAAAAGGCACAGGTTCAGCAGGAAAATAACGGTGTGACCATTTCGTTTCGGGACGCAAAGGCCCAGATGGTGGCACTTGAGCAAGGCCGGGATCTTTTTACTTATCTGGAAGAAGAATGCAGGCCAAGAACCATATTGCAGCAGAGGCAGACCTGGTTTTTCCTCTGTGGGCCTGGTGCCAGGCACAAGTTCATGGAAATCGTCACTAAGGGCACTCCATCAAGGTTGCTCACGTGTGTACAAGCAGATGATATGTCTACATTCAAGGCCCTTTCCATAGCAATTTCGTCACTCAGGAGGACTGGACCATCCCAAGCGCCTAAACCTGGATTGCACGTAGCTCTCAGGAGGTGGTCTCCTGCCGACAGCAGTTATTCAATATTGGTGCCTGAGGGCTGGAAGGTTCAGGGGGGTACGGCAGATTTGGGGCGAAACGGATACGTTCGTATGGTCAAGGCAGATTCTCCAGACGGCGAGGCATCGTTTCTTGGTTGTTATTGTCCATTCTATCAATTTTCCCAAACTGTTTATGGCACTGCCGGTATGCCACCTGTTGATGGAGTTTCATACGTGAAGGATATGTTTTTTGGACAGCTTGCCCAGAGATATGGGATCGTCTTTGATAATTTGAAGCTTAGTAAGCTCGACGAAGATAGAGAGCTTTCACAAAGGCTCACCAGTGAGGCAGAACGCCTTGCAAGGAGGGTTGCTGTTTCTGCCAGTGTGAGATATGAAGCCGTAAAGGGAAGTGGCAGCTGCACGCAAAATGGTCAGCTCTTTGACGTGGCTATCACGGGCGTGCTTCAATACACCAAGATGCCTCTAATGGGAGCAGGATACAGCTATTCGTGGGGGCCGGGTCCCTTGTTTGTAGAGACAGCCAGGCAGGGCCTTTTGAACCGCTGGCACCCTATCTTTCTACAGATGGCCGAAAGCTGGCAACCAAGTGATGCCTGGCTTGCTCGACATAATCAGATGGCTATGAGAGATGCTCAACAGAGCCTGAGACATTTCAGGAAAATGTCAAGGATGATCCATGAAAACGCAGAAAGACGCATGGAATCTGGGATGAAGGAGTGGGAAAGCCAGGAGAATCAGAACATGGAAATATTCTGGGATGCCTTTTACGCCTTGGGTGGTGAGGACAGGTATGACGAGCCTGACACAGGTGAGGAAATAGATGTTCCCACAGGGGCTGACAAATATCTCTATGACCGCCTTTCCCAGGTATGGGTGGGTGTCCGGATGGATCAGCCAGGCGCGCAAGATTTGATTCAGGAACTAAAGCAAAAAGGCTTTGTTGAGTTGAGGCCACATACCTATTGATAGCGCGCTCAGGCCTTGAAGGTTTATGGGCCGTCATGTCTATTTCTTTGGCTTCAGGATTTTTTTAAACAAGCCGATGAGTATTTATGGGTAATGGACTCAAGGTGAGCTTTTTCGTCTCGTTTCCTAGTTAAAAGGGTAGGATAATTCAATAGGTTTTTTTTCACAAAAGGTGGAAATGTTGTTGGCATTTATAAGACATATAAGATATAATTAATTACAGATGTGGAGGTGTCTAGATGGGTTTCCAACTCCATTAACAGGTAAGTCATACATATAACCTTCCCATGAAGGAAAGTAGGACTGCAATGCCTCTTTGCGCCTAAACGACGCTCTGTTGATTTTGGGCACCTGTTTGTTCAGGCCATGGGCTACAATAGCTTTGGATGCGTTCTTTGCTGCTGGTCAATTCATGGTTGGGGATAGGGAGACAAAGATGATGAAGCGGTATGTTTCGTTGTGTCTTGCATTGTTATGCGGGACTTGTCTTTTAGCTGATAGTAAGGCTGTGGCATCTGTCCTTAACAAGTATATGTCCATGAGTATTCGTGAACTCATGAATATCAAGATTACCTCTGTTTCCAAGAAGGAGGAATCACTTTCAGATGCTGCTGCTGCGGTTTATGTGATCACTCAAGAAGATATAAGACATTCTGGCGCAACTTCCATTCCTGAAGTCCTTCGCCTGGCTCCTGGAATCCAGGTGGCTCAAATTGATGCCAACAAATGGGCGATCACTTCACGGGGTTTTAATGGCATGTACGCCAACAAACTTCTGGTCCTGATCGATGGCAGGACCGTGTATACCCCCCTCTATTCAGGTGTTTATTGGGATGTGCAGGATACCATGCTCGAAGATATCGACAGGATAGAGGTGATCCGGGGGCCAGGTGCCACACTGTGGGGGGCCAATGCAGTCAATGGAGTCATCAACGTGATTACCAAGAGTGCCAAATCGAGTCAGGGGCTGCTGATTGCTGGCGGGGCTGGAAATCAGGAACGCGGCTTTGGCCAGGTACGCTATGGTGGGCGTTTGGGGAATCTTTCCTACAGGATTTACAGCAAGGGATTCTACAGGGCCAGCTATCCCTATGGGCAACTTGCGCAGGAAGATTCCCTCGGCCTTTTGAGAAAGGGTGAAGACGCATCTGACCAGTGGGCTTCCGGCAGGGCCGGATTTCGAACAGATTGGGATATGGATGAAAGAAATCATCTTACATTTCAAGGAGATATTTATACCGGATACGATAACACGACTGTGGATTACAGGTTCAATCAGTATGTCGGGATATTGGATCACAAGGCAGACTTTTTTGGAGGCAATATCATTGCCAGATGGAAGCACAGCTTTGATCCAGGTTCAGAACTCTCCTTGCAGCTTTATTATGACAGGATAGGGCATGACCAGTATGGTTATGACGTAGAGAGGGACACCTTTGATTTCGATATCCAACAGACCTTCCCCTTACCCTGGAGACAGAAGGTCATCTCCGGCTTTGCCTACAGGTATAGTACCGACCGCATAGAGACAACCTCCCCATTCAGGCTCGATCCACGCGACAAGGCACTTCACTGGATAAGCGGTTTCATTCAGGATGAGATAGCCCTTGTGCCAAACAAACTGCGTTTCATCTTTGGCTCCAAATTCGAGAACAACGAATATACGGGTTTTGAGTTTCAACCTAGCGCAAGAATCATCTGGAAGCCCACTTCAAATCAGGCGATTTGGGCTGCCGTTTCCAGGGCAGTGCGTACGCCGTCCAGAGCTGACACGAGTGTGGATGTTACTGCATGGGACGTGCCAGCAGGACGAGGAGATGAATTTGATCTGCCAGGCAATTTTGGCATAAGGGCGCATTTTTTGGGAGATGAAGATTATGATTCTGAAACGGTTACCGCGTATGAACTAGGCTATAGATCTTTGGTCACTCCTACCATCTCGGTGGATATAGCCACCTTTTTCAACGACTACAACAGATTGCGTACCGTTGAGCCCTATGGTGCTCCCAGGTTCGATCCGGCAACCATGCAGGTCTTGCAGGATTACAAGATCCAAAACCATCAATTTGGAACCACTTATGGCATAGAGGTTGTGGCAACATGGAAGGTCAGGAAGTTTTGGAAGATCACCTCAACCTATTCCTGGATGAACTACGACCTGGATTACGACTCGGGCGTGGAAAATGTATGGATAAGTCCATCCGAGTTGAGTCCTAGGCAGCAGTTTTCTGTCAGAAGTTACCTCGATATGCCATTTGGTCTGGAATTCGATTCCTTTTTGTACTATTCAGACGGCCTCGATGGCTATGCCGTACCTTCTTACACCAGGCTCGACCTCCGTTTTGGATGGAGGCCTTACAGAGGGGTTGAAGCAAGCCTTATGCTGGAAAACCTTTTGGACAACCAGCATCCAGAATTTGGCGGATATTTTGAAGGCATAGTCCCAACAGAAGTACCCAGAAGTTTCTATGCCAAGATCACCTTCAAATTTTAGCAAGTGGGCGGGTGGCTCTTGTGAATATCAATTTCCTGCTCGGTATTGTCCGGATGTCCCAGAGGAGATGCACCATCGACTCAATCAGGAGAACTGTTGTGTTGTTTTTCATGTCCTTGGTCCTGATCTCTTGGCTTTTTATCTCTACTGCCACTGGAGATGTGTCTGAAGAATATCAGGTCAAAGCGGCATTTCTTCCCAATTTTGCCCGTTTTGTGACTTGGCCATGGGACAACAAGGCCACTCCCTTGGTGTTTGAGGTTGTGGGAGAAAATCCATTCGATACTGCATTGGAGCCGGTGAGAGAGCAGAGTTTCAAAGGCCACAAGGCGGTGGTCAAATACTTGGCAAACTGGAAAGGGAAGGATGGAGACCTGCATGTGTTGTTCATCAGTAGATCGATGAAAGGGCATATAAGGAAGATATTGAAATCCCTCAAGAGGAGCCCTGTCCTTACTGTGAGTGATATCAAGGGATTTGCACTTCATGGAGGGATGATCGAGTTCACAGAACATGATGGCTCCATACATTTCATAATCAATCTCGAGGCGGTCAGAAAAGCAGGACTTGAAATGAATTTTCAGCTCCTCAAGCTCGCAGACAAGGTGATAGGGAAATGAAATTCTTACCCAAGGGAATCAGATCGATCAGGGCGAAATTGAACCTCATCATAATCACAGTCAATATTGTAACCATTGTCTCACTTGCCGTTGCCACTTGGCTAGTCACAAACCAGATAGTCAAGCGCCAGATGCTTGATGACGCCAGGGCCTTGGCAGGCATGGTGGCATACAACTGCAAGGCGGCATTGATATTCAAGGACCGAAAAGGCATGGACGAGGTGCTCGCTTCCCTTAGAACAAATCCTGAAATCATGCGGGCAGCCGTCTACGATAACAAAGGGCAGATCTTTGCCTTCTTTTCCAATGGGGTTGTAAATAGTCCGGAAAAGAAGTGGGGTATCAAGCCGTCAAAGTCGCTGAAGGAACAAGGGTATGAATTTGGTGAGGACAATTTGTCAGTACTTCAGCCTATATTAATGGAACAAAAGCCCATTGGTACCATTCAGTTGGCAATCAGCCTGGCAAAATTGAGAAGGACCCTCAATCATGTTCTGGTGGCAGTGGGGATCGCTGTGACCTTTGCTTTCATCCTTGCCCTGGTGTTGTCGGAATTCATGCAGAAGATCATTTCTGTACCCATAAAGAATATGGCAGCCGTCATGAGAAGGGTTTCCAAGGACAGGGATTATACCCAGAGGGTTGAAAAATACAGCGATGATGAAGTAGGCATGCTGGCCGAAAGTTTTAACACCATGCTAAAGGAGGTGGAGGCTAGGGACACCCATCTGGAGGAACTGGTCAACCAGCGGACAAAGGCACTTTCGGAGGCTGTGGAAAAGGCCTATTCACTGGCTCGTGAGGCAGAAAAGGCAAACGTTGCCAAGAGCCAGTTCCTTGCCAATATGAGCCATGAATTAAGAACCCCCCTCAATGCAGTGATAGGCATGGCCCAGCTGGCCCTTGATTCTGTCCTTACGCCAGAACAAGCCAGGTATATCAGAGGAGTCCACGAGGCTGGAAATACACTCCTTGCACTGATTAATGACATTCTCGATTTTTCAAAGATAGAGTCAGGGGAGCTCAAACTAGATATTCATACGTTTAATATAAAGAGCCTTTGTGAGGAGGTTGCGGCGATTGTCGCCCAGACAGTGCCAGACAAGAATATCGATATCATCTGCCACGTGGATTTTTCGGTTCCTGAGTTGGTAGATGGGGATTCCCACAAATTGCGACAGGTACTCCTGAACCTTCTTGGAAACGCTGCAAAATTTACAGAATCTGGTTGGGTGGTGCTTGACTGTTGCCCTGTACAAGATCGGCCTCAAGGGGCAGAGACTGGCCAGGATGATGTTACCTTGCGTTTTCGCGTCATAGATACGGGTATCGGTATGAGCGAGGAACAAGTGGCCAGCATCTTTGATGCATTTTCACAGGCAGACAGTTCCATGACGAGAAAATATGGAGGCACAGGCCTGGGCCTCAGTATATCCAGCAGGCTCGTGGAGTTCATGGGCGGAAAGATACACGTGGAGAGCTTACCTGGCCAGGGAAGCAGCTTCTCGTTCGAGCTTACCTTTGGCTCCACGTCAAAAGAATGTCCCAAGGAGGCGGTCCAGGAGCAGCTTATGGCCATTTCAAAAGACACCTTAGTGATTTCGGCAGACCCTAATCAATGGGGCAGAAGGGTGATAGCGAATCTGTTAAAGCCCCTGGGTTTTAAAGTCCTGGAGGCCCAGACACAAAGAAAGCTTTCTATCCTGTTGAACATGCACAAAGAGGATGGACAACTCCTTCTTATTATCCATGAGGCCATGATGGATAGTCAGATTGAGGAGATTTTGGAAAAGTTTTCGCAAGGAGACCGTCCTGGGAATGTGAAGGTCATATTACTTAGCCGGTCTCCAGTGGATAAGAACGACTCTAAACACAGAGAAACATCCAGGACCTTTTCCATGAGCCTGCCAGTTCTCAGAAAGGGCCTTTACGAAAAGCTGCTTTATGTACTCAAAGGCAAAGAGCCAGAATTTTCTCACGTTCCTGTCAGCAAGGCTCATCCCAAAATGCCCATAAAGATGGCCCCTGCGAAGATTCTCCTGGTAGAGGATACGGTAATGAATCAGGTATTGGTCCAGGGCATAATAGACAGGATAGGCCACAAGATGTCCATTGCAGCAGACGGTTTGGAGGCCTTGAATCTCTTGGCAACAGAGGAATTTGACTTGGTTCTTATGGATATCCAGATGCCAGGTATGGACGGGCTCACTGCAACTCGAGTCATACGTGCCATTGAAAAGGGCAAGGGGCTTCACGTGGCCCTTGATGCAAGCCTCGTTATAGCCCTTCGCGAAAGGCTTACAGGAAGACACATCCCGGTCGTGGCCATGACAGCCCATGCCTTTTCAGAAGACAGGGACAGGTGTTTTCAGGCTGGCATGGATGGATATATATCAAAGCCTTTTAAGATAGATGAAATAATGGAGGTATTGGACATCCATTTGTCACAAGGGGATGCAAAGGTGGCAGGATCTTTCAAGACGGCCTCTGCAAATAGTGACAATACCCTGATATCAGTGGATGAAAGGGGTCCTAACAAAGAGTTTCCATCTGGAAATGGTGAGGCAAGCTCTATGGAGACGATAGATATCGAAAGGGTAAAAAGGCACCTTTTGAATATTTATAATCTACCACAGGAGAAGATTGGTGAGATATTGGTTGCAGCCATCCAATCCCTCGACACAAATCTGAGCCGCGCAGAACAGGCAGCCAGGGACTCTGATTATGAGGTACTGTTGACTGCAACTCATGCCCTAAAGGGGGTCTTGGCAAATCTCGATCTACCAGATCTTTCCAGACTGGCATTTGAAATGGAACTTAATGCGAGACAGGAGAAAGAATTCGATTACATGGGCACCATAAAGAAATTGAGGGCCATGATAAGCCGCATGCTGACCATGTTCGACATGGTAGAAACCCCAAAGAAGGCAGAGGGCATAAGATGAGACAGGTTTCAGACAGCCCTGTTCATTCAACCAATTTTTAAAGCTGCGAATGATTGATTATCGTATCTGACTGCCGCAAATCACAATATTTTATTCCATCTGAAAATCTTTTCACAAAACTCACAGCTTGACATTTTATACGCAATGCGTATAATTAGTTATGAAGGCAAGGGAGCTTAGGAGCATAAGGAAAAGCCTTGGACTCAGTGTCAAGGAGATGAGCCAGCTTCTTGATACACCTTACAGGACTTACCAGGATTGGGAGCTTGGCAACAGGCGTATTCCTGGTATCTGCCAGGTGGCCCTTTTTTGCCTTTTGAGATGTAAAAGTGCCTTTAAGGCCAGGAGAAAATCGTATTTAAAGCACAAGGACAAGACAAAATCCTTTAAGAAGGAGGTGTACATTATGGGACGCGAGGTCATTCTTTTTGAAACAGAGGAAAGAAAAAGCGCAAGTGACATTGCAGCCTTTTTGAGGCAGCTGGCAGACAAGATAGAATCGGGAAAGATCATCCTCAAATCAGGGGCCAAAGAGGTCGATCTTGCACTTCCCTCTAGCCTTGTCCTGGAAGTCAAGGTGGAGGAAGAGGACAAAAAGGGTAAGACCAAGAGGAGCCTCGAAGTGGAACTCGAATGGATAGTTGGCCAAGGTGGTGAGGCAGAAGAAGGTGTTGAAATTGTTTAGGGCATCAAAGCCCAGAGGCCTTGAGCTGTTTCTTTGGCGGGCCGGATCAACCCGCAGATGAAAAATCCAGCATTTCTTGGTCCAAAGGACAACGCAGGCAGATCAGATTATTCCATATAGGGATTTTCCCCTTGAAGCAAGCTCGTTAACACGCTTTGTGATTTGCGGATCTTCTACAAGGGCTGGAGCATGATGGGGCTTCAGCCTTGCATCGATTACAAGGGTCTTGGTGCAGCCCCAATGCTTGAAATCCATGAAACTTCCCGTTCCATATATGTCGTGAGAAGGGTTTGACCTGGTAAAGGTCACCCACAAGAAATTGGAGAGGTTTCGAGCTGTAAATTTTGAGTCATCCACAAGGACCACAAGGGGCACGGAATCATCTGAGATGGTGTTTTCAAGGTGATCTGTAAGGGCTTTCATCTTCTCTTTTTCTTCTTGATAAGAGGTGAAGGCAGGCCCAGATACCACCATGATTCCACGAAGTGCCATTTCAGGCTCCACGAAGCCGTCGGGTAAACTGAGGCCGCGTGGTAGTGTTGTGGCAAGTGCCCTGCGTATCTGGCCTGCAGCAGCTATTACCACCTTTGATCCATGGTTCAAGCTTGTGCCTGTATAGTCCAGGGTGTCGATGGTGGTCCTTGTATGAAAGTGTAGATCCCTTGACCAGTCCACCCTTTCTAGTATATGACAGAAAAATTCATCCACTTTGTTTATATCGAGGCTCGAGTTGTCTTCCTTTGCTGCGATGAGGAGGTATTTTGCCAGGGAGCACTGGCCAAAACCGAGAAGCGCGCTGGCTATGGTGAGTAGTTCCATTGGCTCCCGGCTCCTGTAAGGCACGTATCTTTCACTGCCAATGGCAAGGAGTAGTGGATGAACCCCTGCTTCATCCACAGCATGCAAGGCATGAAGACCTGGGATTGCGCTGGGAACCACAGGAGCTGTAATTTCATGGATCAGTTTACCAAAGGTGGTGTCTTCTTGAGGGGGACGTCCCACTACTGTGAATGGCCATACAGCGTCTTTTCTGTGATATACCTTGTCGATTTTCAGATAAGGAAACTCGTGTACCAGACTGTAATATCCCAGATGATCTCCAAAAGGGCCTTCAGGTTTTGTCTCTTTAGGCTCTATTGTGCCTGTTATACAAAAGTCTGCATCAGTGGAAATACAAAAGCCGTCTTTGTATGTGTATCTGAATCTTCTCCCTGAGAGCATTCCAGCAAACATCAGCTCTGAAATGCCTTCAGGAAGCGGCATGACTGCTGCCACTGTATGGGCTGGAGGCCCGCCCACAAAGATGCTAACCTTTAACGCAACACCTTTTTCAATGGCCTTGGCGTGATGAACGCCAATGCCCCTGTGTAGCTGATAGTGGAGGCCTGCCTCCAAGTCTTTGATGTATTCGTTGCCAGAAATTTGTATCCTGTACATGCCAAGATTTGAATGCATGACGCCAGGTCTTTCAGGATCTTCGGAATATACTTGCGGAAGTGTTATAAACGCACCCCCGTCTTGGGGCCAACTCTTTATCTGGGGCAGTTTAGAAAGTGTGGTGTTGTGTTCCAGTACCGGCCCTTTTTTCACTCTTTGGGGAAAGGCGCTAAGGCCAATTCCAGGCAAAGTGCATAGACCAAGTATGCCTTTTGAGCCCTTTATTGCAGAAAAGGGGTCTGCCTTTAGGCGCATGAGTCTTTTTACCCTTTTCAGTGTGTGCCTGAATATAAAGTCGCACCGATGCTTGGTGCCAAAAAGATTGGAGACAGCAGGAAAGGAACAGCCCTTCACCCTTTCAAAGAAGATGGCTGGGGCCTTGGCTGCATAGGCACGTCGTTGGATTTCTGCCATTTCGAGATGGGGGGAGACCTCTTCTTTTACCCTGATGACATGTCCGTGCTTTTCAAGGTCCCGGATGCATTCCATGAGACTTTTGTAGGCCATCATATTCTCCTTTACACCATACCATACCACGCATTGCAAACTTCATGTATAACGCCCAACTGGCACGTATCATGGTAGGGATATGGCTGTTAATTCCAGGCATCCATAGGTTAGCATTGCAGCCCGAAATAAAAAACCATATTTGCCTTTTGGCAGCTGAGATTGATCCGGCCTAGTTTGAGGCTCTTTAGTGCATGATTTGTTGAATCTGGTAGATTTTCTTGAAAAGATAAGGGGAAATCGTGGTGTTCCAATGGCCAGTTCCTTTAGCCGTAAGCCAGAAAATGAGTAATGTACATATGGTCCCAAGGGGTATGACAAGAAGGGGCGTCCTTTTCCAAAAAGAGGTTGAAGGCTCCAAGCAACCATTTACTGGACAAGTGGAAACACACTCCATGCAACCTATGCATTCTGCTGTGCGGATAGTGCTCTTTTTCATGATCCTGATGGAAGAAGGGCATGCATTTTCGCATCTTTTACACCCTGTGCACAAGTCGGTGTCCCTTCTTATCTGGGTCGGCCCTAAAATGGCCAAAATTCCAAGAAGCGCTCCATAAGGGCAAAGATACCGGCACCAGAAATTTTTTATGAAAAGGGATACCAACATCAGGCCAGCAATAGTTCCAAGAACCGTTTCGGAAGGAGACAAAAAGAATTGGAGCATCTTCGCATCGGCTGCCATATTGTAGGGCGACCTTATAAAGGCTTCTATGCTGCTCATGTCCATCTTCCACAAGACAAAATAGAGGAAAAAGCCCAAAAGGAGGTATTTTAGGCCCAGAAGTGGCAGGTCTATCCAGGCTGGCAATCTTATGGTTACACCAATTTTCCGGCCTGCCTTTTCAATGAGGTTGGAGATGGTGCCGACTGGGCATATCCAGCCACAAAAACCCTTGCGCCATAGGAATGAAGTGGCGACAGCCGCCATGAATACCGTTAGGCCTGCCGGATGAATGGCATCGTATCTGCCAGTAAGTACAAACTGCTTCAGGCCCACCAGGGCGCTTATGGGCAGGAACGCCTCAACGGCAGGTGGCCTAGGTATAAATTGGCTGCTCTGGCCTGTGGCCCACTTGAAAAAGAGGAAAAATCTCCAGCCAGTCCACAGGCAAAATATCAAATAGGTGGCCTGTACCAGTTGCCTGAGGCGCGGTATGGCCTTTTGAGGTATATGAAATATATCCCAATTGTAGTGTTTCATGGCGAAGGGAATAATAACACAGCCCAGGAATAAATTCTTTTGATATTGGCACTTATTTTGGCATCTATTGCAATCTTTGAGGGTTTTGTCAGCTTTGCCTGTTTTGTCAATAGTGCTATTTTTGTCAGTTTTGCCATTGGTAATTTCACGGCCTATGGCATTTATTTACCTTTGAACAGAAAGGATCTTTCAGGGATTAAAGAGTGCCTCAAAAAATAGAAATTTTGTTCACGGGCAAGGCGCATGAAAGAAATAAAATAACCGCCGACATTTTCCTGATATTTCAAGTATTATTTCTTGAATGCAAAAAAGCCAAGCCATCTTGCCGTTTGGTCATTTCGTAAAAAAACGATTCTTTTTGTTAGAGGTGGTTTTAAGGAGGAGGGCTTGGGAGGGCCTTGGAAACAGGAATCCGCCCTAACAGCTTCTAAGGCTTGCTTTGCTGAAACGCTCCAAAGTCGCTCGCTTATGCTCGCTAAATGGAGGTTTCGGGCGCTCCGCTTCGCCTAAGAATCTGTAACGGGCTACTTCCAATCGTTTCCAAAACCCTCCCAAGCCCTCCTGGCAAAGCGGATTTGAAGCGGATTTGTTCAAAATGGATTTCCTGAAATATCGTTACACCGGGGGTTCTTACAAAAAAAACCGTAAAGATTTTGATGGCTTTGAAAATAAGGGTTTAAGGGCACCTATCAAAATTTTGTTCAAGGATGATGGAAGAAATAGGCATGTGCCCAACAAAGCCATTGTGTCCAAAAATTGCAATTTTCTTTCACATTAGCCAAAATCGTTTCTTTACAAAATGATCGTTCTTGGAACCCAAGATGAATAATTTAGTCTGCGATAGCTAAAATAAACCAGGAAGACCTTTAGTGAGCGATTTTTGAAAATAATAATGATTTCAGTCAATTCGACTGTATTTTGACAGCATTTGTCCTTGTTGGGCATGTTTTAAGATTTTTAACAATAACAATATATTGGCTATATTTTTCAAAAAACGCGGGCCGAATGTTGATTTTATTGAAAAAATGGCCATTTAATGCTATTATCTTGCAAATTGTTGGAGAGGTAAACATGCATGGGCCGAAAACACCTTTCTATCCCTTTCCAATCAAGACCTTCCAGGGGTAGTGAGGTAAGACTGACCGGACTTTTGAACGTGGGCACCATGTTACTTACTAAGATGTTCTCAAAGGTACAATGCTCCTCTTATAACCTTGGACAAGAAATTATTAAATACAGCAAAAGCATTATCAATAGAAATAATAACGGTAGAATGACATGGCTATGCTATATACATATTCTGAGGCTAGGCAAAATTTGCCAAACTTTTGGAGCAAGCCGCAGTCGAAGGTGAAGTATTGGTCCGGAGAAAAGACGGACAAATGTTTGTCATAAAGCCTGTCTTGGAAAAAAGCTCTCCTTTAGATGTAACTGGCGTTGACTTGGGTATCTCTACATCTGAACTTGTTGAAATTATAAGAGAAAGCAGAGAAAAAAGAGGTTAACGACCCGCTCAAGCTGACCGCCAATCCGCCAGCGCTTCGCTTGGCTCCTTGGCGGCAACTGACCCGTATCGTACGAGGTTTCGAGCTCGTAATCTAATAACATGGAAGCAGGATATCATATCAATTGCCCTCATACGAGGATACCGTCATCAGGGCGTAAGCGGTTACGCAAACTGAATGGTTTTGTCCGCGAAAGGCTCCGAATATTTCTGAAGCGGAAGCATAATATTTCTACGAGGGGTAGTCGAAGACTCCGCAACAATGTACTTGTTGAGCTGGGCCTGTACCAGTTCGGATAAATATGTGCTTCGTAACTGATAAACACATGGGGAAGATCGTCGGAGAGCCGTACCGGGGAAAACCCGACGTCCGGTTCGACGAGGGGGCAAAAGGAAAGAGACCGACAGGGAACCCGCCACTTGCGACGGTTAACACACACCTGTTCCAGTCTCCGCACGGATGCTCTACTCCACTATCTTTACCAAGGAATATGCATTATGGCTAGAATTGGCATTTTAACATGCTCAAACGCAACACAGGATTTAGGGTGTTCTTCTGTCAGTTGTCTTGCTGATTTTAGAAAACGAAAAGGAACCTTCGCACAATATCCGCAAGATGAAAAGCTTACATTGGTTGGCATTATAAATTGTCCAGGCTGTCCCACCCTGACAGGTTCAGACAAATTATTGAAGAGAATAAGGGCATTGACAGAGTTTAGTGTAAACTCCATACATTTCTCATACTGTATTAAGTCTCTATGCCCATTCAAAGAAAGTTACAAAAAGGCATTGGAGAAAGCATTTCCCAATATTAAAATAATAATTGGCACCCATGAAGAACATATAGCTCCTGAAGAATTTAGAGAAAGGGTTAAAAAACTATTTTGCCAAACACAGCTAACAATGACAGATGTTATTCTGGGTAAAGATTAGCAAATTAATAAAAAAACGAAAAT
>CAZOMT010000021.1:0-93023 GCA_964581255.1 uncultured Thermodesulfatator sp. | reverse complement strand
GCAGTATATAGCCAGAACTCTGTGCAAAAAATAACAATGAGCTTGTTTCATTCAGAAACAAGCTGCTATAACTCTTTAATATAAAAGGATTTTTTAGTTGTAACACCTGTTTCTCTTCTAAACACCCACTCGACATCTGAAGTGATTCCCAATTTTTGTATGCTCTTTTCCCCCAAAAAAACTGTACCGTTCAAGATGTTAGAAAATGTTAAACTTAAGCGAGGAGGAAAAATACGAAACGATCCAAGTTTACAGAGCAACAGATTGCCTTTGCCCTTCAGCAAGCTGAGCAAGGCACCAAGGTTTCAGAGAGTTTTAAGAAGACGGGAATAACTGAACAGGCCTTTCCTCTGGATATGCTCCCTGTAGCCATTTATCCCTAAATGCCAAAGATTGGCATAGAGCATGTAGGCTGTCTTTTTTTCTGAACTATTTTGAGAGGTACCCACAAATATGAATTGTTTTTTCGGGGAATAGATACAACCTAACCCTTAATAAGCTCTTCTATCTGTCCAAGAAGCTCAACGGTCCTGCCAGGGGTCTCAAGGGCCTCTATTTCTTCAAGGCTGTACCAGGCAGCCTCGAGAGCGTCATCGTGTGCATGCAGATTTCCCCCACCATCGTGTGCAACCACATAGATGATGACATAGTGAAACCTGACCTTCCCCTTTTCATCCCTGTAAATGGCATCTATGGCATTACACACCCTGAGGGGGCTGCACCTTATGCCTGTTTCCTCAAGCACCTCCCTCTTCGCACATTGAAAGATTGTCTCACCAAGCTCTATGCTCCCACCAGGCACAGACCATAACCCTTGGGCAGGTGGCTTGCCCCTTTTTACCATAAGAACCCTGTTATTACGGTCTATTACAACCACGCCTACTGCTGGCCTTGGCACAGAGGGATATTCGTTTTCTATTAATGCTTTTTTATTTCTTTCTGTCATGCTACATAAAAGCTGTACCAGGAAGCAGTGGGCAGTTAAAGTTTTTTTTAGGAGACGCAACATGATCAGACTCGGACTGCTCTTTGGAGGCAGATCTGCTGAAAGAGAGGTTTCCATAAAAGGTGCCAAGGAAGTGGAAAAGGCCCTGGACAAAAACAGGTATGAGATCAGACGATACGATGCGGCAACAGACATAGAAAAGCTCGTCGGTGACTCTGGATGGCTCGACTGTGTCTTCATTCTCTTACACGGCAAGTATGGAGAAGATGGCACTGTACAAGGCCTCCTGGAGCTTCTAAACATACCTTATCAGGGTTCGGATGTCTTGGGTAGCGCCCTTGCAATGGACAAACACCTTTCCAAGATCCTCTACAGGGAAGCAAACATACAGACTCCTGCCTGGATCAGGCTCCAAAGGGAGTCGTTAATACCGGCTCCCAAGGAGATATTCGAAACCATAGGCCTACCTCTCATTGTCAAACCATGTAAGCAAGGCTCAAGCGTTGGCATCAGGATAATCAGGAAGAAAGATGAACTGCTTCCTGGAATCGAAGAGGCATTCCAGTGGGATGGCAATATCATTGTTGAAAAATACATCCCGGGACGAGAGGTCACTGGTGGGGTAATAGGGCTGGATGAGCTTCAAGCGCTGCCCATAGTGGAGATCATCCCTGATGTGACCAAATATGAATTTTTCGATTTCGAGGCCAAATACAAACCTGGCGCTTCAAGGGAGGTCTGTCCGGCAGAGCTTTCAGACCACCTGACCCAAAGGGCACAAGAACTGGCCATCAGGGCCCACAGGGCCCTCAGGCTTTCAGGTTATAGCAGGACCGACATGATAATAGACGAAGCGGATCGGATCTTTGTCATTGAAACCAATACCATTCCTGGCATGACCCCAACAAGCCTCTTTCCCCAGGCAGCTGCCGCCGCAGGGCTCAGTTTCAGCACCCTCCTCGACAGACTCATCGACCTTGCCATGACAAGGAGTAAGAAAAGGGCAGATTAAAAAAGACAAGACATACAGACTGGTTCAGACTATTTTCTTCCCATCCCCCTGCGTTGAGCCAGTATCTTGCGCCATTTGTCAAGCCTGTCTTTGACGGTTCGCTCATATCCCCTTGTAGTTGGGTGATAATAGATCCTGTTTCTGAGCTCCGAGGGCAGATATTCCTGCTCCACCACTGCTTCTGGGTGGTCGTGAGCATATTTATAGCCCTTGCCATAGCCAAGCTCCTTCATGAGCCTTGTGGGAGCATTTCTTATGTGAAGAGGAACTGGCAAGCTACCGAATTTCTTTACGTCTGCCTGCACCTGCCCAAGCGCCTTGTAGACAGCATTGCTCTTGGGTGCTGTAGCGAGGTAGAGGGCTGCCTGGGCGAGGGCAAGCTCCCCTTCGGGCTTGCCGAGAAAATCAAAGGCAGTAAGGGCATTCAAGGCCACTGTAAGGGCTTGGGGGTCTGCATTTCCCACATCTTCACTTGCAAAGCGCACCATCCTTCTTGCAACGTAGTGGGGATCTTCGCCAGACGCCAGCATACGGGCCAGCCAGTACAGCGCGGCATCGGGGTCACTTCCCCTGAGACTTTTGTGGAAGGCGGAGATAAGATTGTAGTGTTCCTCGCCATCCTTGTCGTAACGAAGTGCCTTCTGCTGGATTGCCTCCTCCACCAATTCGAGATTTATAACGGCCCCACGCCCTCCAGGCCTGCCAGAGAGTGCGAGTTCAGAGGCCAGTTCCAGATAATTCAAAAGCGTCCTTGCATCTCCATCTGCTCTTTCCACAATCAGCTCTTTGGCGTCCTGATCCATGGTTATCTCGAGATTTCCCAGACCTCGCTTCGTGTCATTTAAGGCCCTGTCCACGAGGCAGGAAAGGGCCTTCTTGTCGAGGGGATTGAGGGTGAGCACCTGGCATCTTGAAAGGAGTGGAGAGATGATCTCAAAAGAGGGATTCTCAGTGGTTGCACCTATGAGTGTTATGAGCCCCGATTCCACATGAGGCAGAAAGGCATCTTGTTGGGCCTTGTTGAAACGGTGTATTTCATCCACAAAGAGCACTGTCCTGGGACCGCCGTCTTTGACTACCTGCCTTGCTTCCTGAATGATGGCCCTAAGCTCTCCTATGCCAGATAGAACTGCTGAAAAACTTACGAAGTTAGCGTCGACAAGCCTTGCCAGTATGCGGGCAAGTGTGGTCTTGCCACAGCCTGGAGGACCCCACAGTATCATAGAAGGAAGTGTGCCCCTTGAAAGCAGGGTGTTTAAGATCTTGTTGGGACCGAGAAGGTGATCCTGGCCCACAAATTCTTCCAGAGTCCTTGGCCTCAGTCTTTCGGCAAGGGGGATGTGTTTCATTCTTCCTCATCTGTAGTATGAAGCGTGTAATCGTAATGCCAGGGCCTTCTGGTAAGAATTGCAGCCCCAATCAGGGTGAACATCACCCAGTTGAAGCCAATCATGACTATTGCAAACCAAGAATAGTTCCCATAGGGCGCCTTGATCTCGGCAAATATATCCCCAAGGAGCATGAGTGCCAGTATGCCCGGAATAAAAAACCGGATCAATTGCTCCCAGAGCCTCGGCATCTTTATTGAGGAAACCTTGTTGATATGCCTTCTGAGCCTCCCGACATCGAAGATCCATGCCCCCATAATGCATTCTATTAATCCAACGGTTACGAGGCCGTAGTGTGTGAGCACATGATCTACTATGTCGAGCCACAAAAGCCCTGCCCTTGTAGTAAAGATTATGGAGCCCAAAAAACCTGTTACACAAAGCACTGTCACCACGAAACGCCTGTTCAGGGCAAACTTGTCTATGATGGCAGAAGCAAAGGCCTCTATTATGGAGATGGATGAGGAAAGGCCAGCCACCACAAGGCTCAGGAAAAAAATAAAACCAAAGACAGCGCCTCCTGGCATGATGCTCAGTGCCTTTGGATAAACCACAAAGGCCAGACCTATGCTTTCGGAAACGACGTCGGAAATGGCAAGGCCCCTTGCCTTGGCCATGAATCCCAAGACTGCAAAAACCCCTAGGCCGGCTACAAGGGCAAATGCACTATCCATGATGGCTGTTATGAACGCATTTCTGCTGAGATCAGACTTCCGAGGCAGATAGCTTGCGTATGCCACCATTATTCCAAAGCCAAGGCTCAATGTGAAAAAGATCTGGCTGTAGGCGTCTATCCACACATCCACTCTTGAAATCTTGGCAAAATCAGGCCTAAGATACGCTATTACTCCCTGGGCTGCCCCGTCAAGGGTCATGGCCCACAAAACCAGGCCAATGGTTATGAAAAAGAGCATTGGCATGAATATCTTGTTGGCAAGTTCTATACCGCTACCGACTCCTCTGTACACTATAAACCAGTTCAAGAACCATATCACACCAGTCGAAATAAATATTGGCATATCTATAGAGCCTATATCCAAGGGGCTGGAACTAAGTCTCAGAAATTCTTTAAAGAAGAAGGCATTGGGGTCATGGCCCCATGCCAGATTCACGGAATAGATACAGTAATTGAGACACCAAGCAATGATTACTGAGTAGTAGAGCACAATGCCAAACATGACAAAGGTAACGGCCCACCAGCCCACCCATTCGAATTTCCTATCTATCTTGGCAAATGCCATAGGGGCTGAGCCACTTCTTTCATGCCCTATTGCAAATTCAAGCAGCAACAAGGGGATACCTGCTGTTATGAGGGCCAGCACATAGGGGATGAGAAAGGCACCTCCCCCATGTTCGTAAGCCATGTAACTGAAGCGCCAAATATTTCCTAGGCCTATGGCCGAACCCACGGCCGCAAGTATAAAACCCAACTGGCTATTCCACTGTTCTCTTGCCATTTTTCTGCCTTTCATTGGGACTCACAAAATGGATTTCAACGAATTATTCCATAATGACCATGGCCTTTCAATTGAAACATATGAAACAACACAAAAGAGGCCGGGGCACTTTCACATGCAGCACCCCGGCCTCCCGGTTACCTATTTGTTGATTCAGACCTTATAATCAAACAGTAGAAAACTGCCTTGTCATCTCTTCCAATTCGTCTGCCAGGTCCCCAAGCTTTTTGGAACAGTCTGCCGTCTCCTGAGCTATGCCAGAAACAGATTTTGCCAATTCTGCCGCTTCCATACTCCTATCCTTCACACCCTTGACCTCATGGGAAGCGTCCTCCATATTGACACTGATTTCTGAGACAGTGGCAGTTTGCTCCTCTGCGGCAGAGGCAATGGTATTGGCAAGGTCATTTATCTGTGCCACTATACTGGTGATCTCCTCAACAGACTCCACGGCAACTCCAGTTTCTGCCTGAATGGTCTGTATCATGTTGGTGATCTCCTCTGTGGCCTCACCTGTCTGCCTTGCAAGCTCCTTGATCTCGTTTGCAACAACGGCAAAACCCTTTCCAGCCTCACCAGCCCTTGCAGCCTCTATGGTTGCATTGAGTGCAAGAAGGTTTGTCTGTTCGGCAATGGTATTGATGACCTGTATGATGCTTCCTATCTTGTCTGAGCTCTCCCCAAGCTTTTTTATCACGCTATTGGCGTTTGAGGCCTTGTCTTGGGCGTCATTGGTTATGCTTGCGGTATGGGCAACACTTTGGGCGATCTCTGTCGTGGCTTCGGTAAGTTCCTGGGAGGCCCTAGTCACCGACATGATCCTGTCATCCACATTTTCAGCCGCATCCGCCACCTCACCCACTATCCTATGCATCCTGGACGTGCCATCAAAGACCTTGGCACTAACTCCATCGAGCTCCTGGCACGAATCCTTTATCTCGGTTGAGTCCTCCTTTATGTCATTGATCATTTTCTGGAGTCCTTCTGCCATACCATTTATTGCGTCAGCAAGATTCCTCAATTCGCCTTTGACCTTGAGTTTTGCCCTGGCCTTGAGATCTCCCTTGGAAATCCGGTCTATCACTGGCAAAAGCTTGTTGAGGGGCCTCAGGACCTGAGTATGAATCAACCAGGCTGAAAAGACAAAGACAACAAAGGAAAGAAAGAGCATCACGAGCTGAAGGGTCTTGAGCTGAGTTATGCTGCCAATGGCCTTCTTCTTATAGGCCTGGGTTACTACATTTGCCTGTTTCAAAAGGGCCATGTTGTTGTTTTTCAGATAATTTACAGCGTGCTTCACCTCAGGGCTATCCACTCCTGCTGTGAGAACGGTCTCAAGATTGGTCTTGTATGTCTGCCACAAAGACATGAGCTTATCGAGCTCTACGAGCACTTTCGAATCCCTTGTGGGCTCCAAGCCCATGGATGGATTCCCGTCGCGAAGGGCCAAAAGGCTCTTTTCAAAAAGTTCCTTTGTGGCTGCCAACTTGTTTTGCCAATTTCTGTCCTTTGTCTCTGTATAGAGTAGCACTTCCTTGGTCAGCTTTTGTGACAGCATCCTCTGCCGACCTGCCACATCTACATAAAGACTGTCCTTTTCCTGGCGGGCAAGTGTCATGAATGTTGCAGCAATGGTGACAATATTCACCAGAAGAAGCACTGCGAGCACAGCTCCTATCTTGCCCTGGATACTGTTTAATGAAAATTTCATCAATAGCCTCCCGTTTTGATTTGAAAATTTTATCATTGAACATTATCTTTATCGTCCGTTCCTAGATTTTGTTTAATGGTGGCAACGTAACTTTTTTGTCTGTTTATAAAGGAACCAGCCATGATCTCATTCAGCGAGGCGATAAGTCTCGTAGAATCTGTCAGCCCCTTGGAAGATGAAAAGATCCGGCCGGAAGATGGCCTTTTCAGGGTGCTTAGCCGCCCTGTGATTGCAAAAACAGATGCGCCTGCAGTCACCTCTTCCCTAAAAGACGGATACGCCCTTATCGCAGACGATATCCTTGATGCAGGCCCCCAAAATCCTGTGACCCTTGATGTAAGAGGTACCATAACTGCCGGAGATGAATCGGACCTGGAGGTTAGTAGGGGCCAGGCAGTAAAGGTGATGACAGGAGCCCCTGTCCCTCCTGGGGCAACGGCGATTCTTCCTCAAGAACTTACAGATGCCACAGACGACACCCATGTCACTGCTTTGGCTCCTACCAACAGGGGAAGAAATATTCTAGAACAAGGGGCCGACTTGAGATTGGGGGAGATCATACTTGAAAGGGATACGCTTCTTACCCCTGCCCATCTTGGACTCATATCTGCCTCTGGCAACAACCATGTATGGGCCTACAAGAGGCCGGTGGTCTCGGTCCTTGCCACTGGGAGCGAGCTTGCCGAGGAGGGCTCAGGCTCTTTTCAGGGGAAGATATTTCCCAGTAACCGGGCTACCATTGTCTCCTGGCTGCGGCTTTTTGGCATAGAATGCCACACCGCCCTCTGTGGTGATGATGAAAAACAACTTGAATACCTCTTGGAGCTCCTTTTTGAAAAGAGCGATGCTGTTATCACCAGTGGAGGTGTTCTGGATGGGGAACGGGACCTCGTGATCAAGGTAATGGAGCGGATAGGGATAAATTTTCTCTTTAAGAGATGCCGCATGGGACCTGGAAAAGGAGTCTGTATGGGCAGAAAACATGGCAAAAGCCTTTTTAACCTTCCAGGAGGCCCTCCATCCAACTTCGTTGCCTTTATCTTTATAGCGCTTCCTGCAATACTTAGACTGATGGGAAGAAAAGACCTCTTCCCTCCAGTCTTACGTGCCACCGTGCTTGATGAACTCAAAGGTAGGGCAGACTGGACCCAGCTCATATTGGGAAGGCTCTGGAACAGAGGACTTGCCTTGGTAGCCTCTACTGTGACAGAAACAAGCAGGCTCAAAAGGATCAGTGGGGCAAACTGTGTAATAGTGCTCCCAGAAGGCACATCCAAGATCTGCCAGGGTGAAATCGCAGAGGTAAGGCCTTTGATTCCGTACTGGATATGAGCAAGCCTTTTAATGTCTCATGCCTACCTTGTAGCCAAGTGATGGCCAATTTTTGTCAATTTATTACTGATTGACTATTCATAAATTTTCACCATGGGAACCAAAACTATTTTTACCTTCATAACAAGTAGTTATCCAGGAGGCCCTTATTCTGTGACTATTTTCTCTTGACAAACGGTGACAAAATATAATATCTGAATGAATACTTATTCACTTCTGTCCCCGGATCTGATATAAACATATTTGATGAAAGTAGCTGATAAACACGGAAGAATCATCCAGGCGGCCATAAGGGTCTTTGCCAGAAATGGCTTTTTCAATTCTCGTATAGCCGAGATTGCCAAAGAGGCCAATGTGGCTGATGGAACCATCTATCTCTACTTCAACAACAAGTATGACATCCTCATCACCATCTTCGAAGAAGAGATGGGGAAGATCATCGCCAGGGTCAAGCAGGAAATCGCCAAATTCGATGACCCGCGAGACAAGTTACACCATTTTGCCCTTCTTCATCTGAGCCTCGTAGAAAAAGACAAGGAACTGGCCGAACTCATCCAGGTGGAGCTCAGACAAAGCAGCAAATTCATCAAGGAATACAGAAACAGGAAGTTTGCTGAATATCTCCATATCATCTCCCAGATAGTAAGAGAGGGTCAGAAAAGGGGAATCTTCCGCCAAGACATAAGGCCGGGCATATTCAAAAGGGCATTTTTTGGCGCCCTCGATGAAATGTCGAGATTTTGGGTCTTGTCTTCCAAGAAGAAATACAGCGTCAGGACAGCTGCCAGGCAAATCAGCCAATATTTTTTAAATGGCATACTTGAGGAGCCCCAAAAGCCAGAACCTCCAAAGAAAAAGACCACCAGAAAAAAGGGCCGTGGTACCTGATCCCGCTATAACTCAAAAGCCCTGAGCTATCTGACCAGCAACACTCTTCGAGCAGCACAAGGTCCAATGGATTTCTTTTCATCCTTTTTAAACGACTACAAGGAAATCATCCCTGATTTCGACGGGTATCTCCATGAACTTAGAAGACCCGCTCCAATATATTTCAGGGTCAATACGATCAAGATAGGTATATCCCAGGCCAAAAGCCTCCTTACAGAAGAAGGTGTGCTCTATGAAGATACCTGCTTCAGAGAACTCCTGTTGATAAAGAACAGCGAGCCCCCAGCCCCACGGCTTAGCTATTATCTCGGCTACATCTACCCTCAGGCCCTTTCGTCGTGCCTGCCTGTAATGGCACTTGCGCCTGAAAACAATGAAAAGGTGCTCGATCTTTGTGCAGCTCCTGGAGGCAAGGCCACCCACATATCCCAAGTGATGGAAGACAACGGGCTTGTGGTGGCAAACGACAGGAAACTAGGACGCTTAACAGCACTCATGGCAAACATAAAACGCCTCGGCATAACAAACACCATAGTTACACAGTCTAGAGGTGAACATTATTCGTGGGATTTGGGTTTCCACAAGGTTTTGGTAGATGCACCGTGCAGTGGCATTGGAAAATACAGGATGGATGAAAGCGGACGCATACGCCATATGAAAAAGGGCAAAACAGATCTTCCTGCAATACAGAAGGCACTCATCACAAAGGGGTTTGACTTGCTCAGGCCTGGCGGGGTCCTGGTCTATTCCACATGCACCCTGAATGTTGAGGAAAATGAAGGTGTCGTCCACTACCTTCTTCAAAAGAGGAAGGCCAAGCTGACACCTTGGGCCCCCCCTGTGCCATGGTCCCCAGGAATCACGAGATTCAAGGAAAGAGAATATGACGAAGAGGTTGGAATGGCAAGGAGATTTTACCCCCATCAGATCCACTCGGTGGGATTCTTCCTTGCCAGGATTGTTAAACCCTGAAGACAGAAAGCGGTTGTTGCACTTTATTGATGAACGTTTTGGCATGCCCCCTGCCAGCTTTGATCTTTACGCCATTTTCGCCTACAAAAGACAAGCCTTTTTGTTCAGACGTCAGGCAGAAGAGATAGAGTTTCCTGGCTCATTTGTGCGGTGCGGGCTCCCGTTCATGCGTATAGTAGCAGGTTACTTGAAGCCTACCACGGTATTTCTCCAGAGGTTTGGCGGCCTCGCAACAAAAAATATCCTCTCCATGGAAAAGGAACAGGTGTATGAATTCTGCAACAAAGGTCAAATCGACCTCAATCAGTCGGCACTGGGAAGCGCTCCAATCAATCCACCAGGCTATGTGATCATCAAGACCAGTGGCCACATCCTTGGAGCAGGCCTCCTTATGGAAGACTTTCGGCTTTTATGCCGCTTCCCAAAGGCCATGCGCCAGGCCTTTGCAAGACTTACCTTCCAATAAGGGTCTCTGCCATCCTTTCTGCCGCAAATATTAAGGATTCGATATCCAAAAAGTCCAAGGCCCTCTCATCGAAGAGGACCTTTACCTTTGGAGGAAAGCCATCTTCCTGGTCTTCGTCCCAGAAATGGACCTGGACGGGCACCTTTGGAAGGACAGGCACGACGATACACACATCTGCATAACAGGGGCTTATCTCCTCCCCTCCAAGTACTTTGCAATCGGCAACCAGATCTTGAATCCGGGATTTGTATGCATCTGCTATCTTGTCTTCTGTGTATTTCTTGAGTGTGACCACCTTGGAAATGGAATTTGGAAAGGATTCAAGCCCTACCCACCTGCCTGAAAGAGGCCCATGCCCGCCAAAAAAGAGGTAATTGTAAAGGAGTATTTGATCCCTGGTTTCAAGTTCCTCTCCTTGTTCAGAGGAAACATATTCACTGCTTACAAACACCTTTCTTCCAAGATAGTGAAGCTGCATAACAGGCGCGCCATCCCTGCTGACGACCTTCCCCCCAAGACCTGGTGCGCGCTTCGAAAGATCCAGCTCCTTGACCTTTGAACGAAGCTGTCTTGCAAGTGCGGTCTCAGGATCAACCCTTTGGCCCACCTTTGGCTCTTCATTGTCATCTGCCTCCATGAACGGACAGGCAGACTTGGCCACAGCACCAGAATGGACTGCTGCCGAAAAGGCCAGGCATGTGGGAAAGCCACATCTTCCGCAGTTGTCCTTTTTGGTCTCCTTTAGGATATCAAAGACCGTCGCCATCTCTAATCACCTCCGTAAAACCAACCAATTCGCCTGTCTTGTTATACTGTTTCATCACTGTTCTACTCTCTGATCCTAGAGATGAAAAGTAATGCACTCACAACCAATGCAGCACCAGCTGTGGCGGCCATGGTGGGACGTATGCCTACATGCTGGGCGGCCAGGCCCTGAAAAAGGCTGCCAAAGGGGAAAAGACCCATGAAGCATGTTGAAAATAGGCCCATCACCCTGCCTCGAAGCTCATTGGAAGACTCGATCTGAAGGATGCTGAGGGCACTCGTAGATGTCATCACCATCACAAATCCACTCAGAAACAAAAAGAAGGATATCTCGTAATAATTGTTGGAAGCCGCAACAGCGATTATGGATGCTGGGAAAAGAAAGGAGCCAATCCACCACCAGTTTTCCCTTTTCCCTCTGTGGCCAAAAACTGCCACAAATACGGCGCCAGCCAAGGCGCCAAGACCATTTGACGCACACATGAAACCATATTCCCTGGCGCCAAGACCAAGAATGTCCCTGCCCAAGGAAGGCAAAAGGATGGAATAGGGAAGAAGGAGCACGCCAAAACACATTATGGCCAAAAGGACCCTGGCCAAGAGTTTGTGGGTAAAGACGAATGTAAAGGCCTGTCTAATGGATTCCAGGGGTGACAGCTCCTTGCTTTTTATGGGCTTGTTGAACTGGCCATACCTCTTCTTCACATATATGAGGGAGCCAATTATGCACAGAGACGACAATGCCTTGAAGAAAAAACAGTGTGCCATCAACCCTTCGCTCATGAGGACTCCGGCAATAGCAGGGCCCCCGAATCGGGCAAGATTGAAGGCTGCCGAATGAATGGCTATACCATTGGTGATATCCTTCCTGCCCACCAGATCGAACACCAGGGACTGTCTTGCAGGTACCTCAAATGCCATTCCTGCCCCAAGGACAGAGGCAAGGAGCAGAATCAGAGGGAAGGTGATGGCACCATTTTCCACGAGAAGGCCAAATATCAAGGCCTGAAGAAGAATCAAGGAATGGACCAGCATGAGAAAGGATATCTTAGGAACCCTGTCTGCCAACATGCCACCTACTACTGCAAATAGCAGTATGGGCAGGCCGATAACCATGCCCAAAAGCCCCACGTAAAACGTAGAACCTGTAAGCTCAAGGACCAGCCATCTTTGGGCCGGGCCCTGCACCCAAGTTCCTAAAAGGGCTACAGATTGGCCCAGGAGAAATATCCTGTAACCATCGTGACTCAGGCTGGAAAGCCCCTGGGGCCAGGAAGGCCCCTTAGAAGGCCTTTGCAAAATCCTTGGCAAAATAGGTTATGATAATGTCGGCTCCAGCGCGCCTGAAACAAAGAAGGGATTCATACACCACCCTTTTTTCATCGAGCCAGCCGTTTTCTGCTGCTGCCTTTATCATGGCGTATTCCCCGCTGACCTGATATGCAGCAATGGGCAGGGCGAACTCCTGGCGCAAAAGGGCTATGATGTCGAGATAGGGCATGCCAGGCTTAACCATGAGGATGTCTGCCCCCTCTTCCATGTCCAAAGTGGCCTCCCTCAATGCCTCACGGCTGTTTGCCACATCCATCTGGTATGAACTCCTGTCTCCAAACTGGGGCGCGCACTCTGCCGCATCCCTGAAGGGGCCATAAAAGCTGGATGAATATTTCACTGCATAGGACATTATAGGGACGTGTTCATAGCCATTGTCGTCAAGGGCCTCACGTATGGCCCCCACCCGCCCATCCATCATGTCGGATGGCGCCACCATGTCAGCGCCTGCCCGCACGTGGGAAAGGGCAACCTTTTGAAGAAGCTCTAAGGTGGCGTCATTATCCACCATGACAGAGTCGCCCCCCTTGGCCTTGTCCTTTACCAACAAACCGCAGTGTCCATGGGATGTATACTCACAAAGGCATACATCGGTTATTACCATGAGCTCTGGAACCGCCTTCTTGATGGAAGAGATAGCCTTTTGAACAATGCCAGACTTGATCCAGGCGTGGGAGCCCTTGGCATCCTTCTTTTCTGGAAGGCCAAAAAGAAGGACAGCTGGCAGGCCAAGGTCAAATGCCTCTTTTGCCTCTTCTACCGCCACATCCACTGACATTTGTGCAACACCTGGCATAGAAGAAATCGGCTGTTTCAGGCCTTTGCCTGGAGCCACAAAAAGGGGATAAATGAGATGTTGTTTGGAGATACTGCTCTCCCGCACCATTGAGCGAAAGGCTTCAGTCCTTCTAAGTCGTCTGGGCCTGTATTCTGGAAACATCATAGGGGCAGCCACTCCTTTATCTTTGAGATGATGGCATCAACATCCATGGGTTCCTTGATGCAGTCGTTGCATCCTGCGTCCTGAAACTTTTCCCTCTCCTCTTCAGACAAATGGGAACAGATGACCATAATGGGGATCTTGTCGGTATCTGGAGACTGTTTCAAAAGCACGCTGACAGATTGTGCATTCAAGATGGGTATATTCTGTCGGATAACTATCAGGTCTGGCACAGCTTCCATGGCTAAGTCGAAGCCCGCCTGGCCATCTTCCGCCACGAGAAGCTCGAAAGGGAACTTCTCGGCCACCTCCTGGAATATCGGTCTGCTCTCTGGTCTGTGGTCAACCAGTAATACCACGGGTCTTGAATTCATGGGTTTTCTCCTAATTTTCCGACTCGTAGCAGATACGGATAAGGCGGTTTATGAACAGTTCCGGGTTATCCACTGCCTCAGACGGCACATTGAACTGCTCCTGGCCTGTCTTTTCTCTGATGAGAGTAAGGCCGTATTCGAGAATACTCGACAGGCGTTCACAGTGGACATACAGACTTGATGGATCCAATCGGCAGGCTTCAAGTATCCGATCTATGGCACTATCGTCAAAGGTTATCTCTATCTCACAGCGATTGTAAAACGAGGTCTCGTAACTCTTTATCTGCTGAATCCAGAAAAGCACATTCGCTGCTGCTTCCTCCACACTGAGGTCATCCCTGAGACAGAGATGAGCAATGAGTTCCTTTCGCAGATCATTCAGAACCATGCCCTGCTCCTGCCACTCTGGAAGCAGGCTAGGGGTCAAACCAGCCATGATCTGTTGCTTTTCCAGGCTGACAAAGGCCTCATAATGGTTCTTCCTCTTTGGCAAATCTGGTGCCTCGAGCAACCGCACTAGCTCTCCTTCCGGGTCTTCTATGATTTGCCTAGTGACCACAAGATAATCTATACCAGCGGAGGGTAGTTTCTTTTCAAAGGGCATCAGTGCCCGTTCGAGAACGCTCACAAGGGCGCGGGCACCTGTCTTTTCCTGATAGGCTTTATGGGCAAGCAATCTCAGGGCGTCCTCTTCGAACTTAAGATCTATGCCATACGCCCTAAAATCCTGCTTCTTGCTAACTATTACAGGGCTTTTGGGATTCTTCAGGATCTGGAAGAGGTCATTTTCTGTCAGCTCTTCAAGGACTGCTATTACAGGAAGCCTCCCTATGAATTCGTTCTCAAAACCAAATTCAACCAGATCCTGGGGTTTGACCTCCCTAAGCCATTCCCTGTCTTCCTTTACATCCAGGTCTGCCCCAAAACCTATGCCCTGTGCAGAAAGCCTCTTTCTGATTATTTCAGCCAGGCCTGAAAATGCACCGCTCACAATGAAGAGGATGTTTTTTGTATTGATGGTCTTTTGCATCCTCTTTCCAGTCTTGCGGAAATGTTCTATGGCCTCGAGCTGAGAAATGGGATCATGGGGGGTTTTAAGGTCAACCTCTGTTTCTTCAAGGGGTTTCAATAGGGCCCTCTGGACTCCAGCCCTTGAGACATCAGGCCCCCTAAGGCCTTGAGTGGAAGCGATCTTGTCGATCTCATCTATGTAGATGATGCCATACTGGGCCTTTTCTATATCTCCATCAGCCTCCTTGACAAGATCCCGTACCAGGTCCTCCACATCTCCACCAACATATCCGGTTTCACTGAATTTTGTGGCGTCACCCTTCACAAAGGGCACTCCAAGCTTTGCGGCTATAAGCTTTATGAGATAGGTCTTACCTACACCAGTTGGGCCAATGAGTATGATGTTATTTTTTATGTTGCCAACAGGCAGCCTATGTCTCCCCTTTTTCTCCAGATATGCTATCTTTTTGAAGTGTGTGCATATCTTAGTGGCGAGGACAGCCTTGGCGGCATCTTGTTTAACCACATACTCATTGAGGTATGCCTCAAGCTCCTCTGGCATTATGTCGAAGCGCAGACCGTTATCCTTGCCCTTTGGCCCCTCTTCGGTACGATCTGATTCATCTGGCCGGACCTGCTTTGGAAAAACCATCTGGGAAATGACCTTTACCTTTCCGCCATACTTCTTCGTAAGGTAATCGCTGATTTCCTTTTCCAGGTTTTTCTGCGAGGGGAAGGGATGTTTCTCTGAATCATCCCCTCCGGTCCCCATGAAGATTTCTTCTTTTCCTGAAGGGACATCTGCTTGGTTCTTGCCCTTGAGATCCTTGTCCCTTTCTTCTTGCTTTTTTTCCTGAGAATCCAGCTCGTGTGGATATTCTCCTTTTTTATTCATAGTTCTAAATTTAACACAGCCCTAATTTCTTCTCAACTTTATGGACTTTTTATTTTTCCGGTTTTCCAGTACCATACTCCCGGATCTGTTTTATGCAAAATAGTTCCAACACTGCAAAAATTTTGCCAAATTAATCGTCAAAATCATAAGCAAAAGGGGTACAAATGACCAGCACGTATAAGATGCAAAACGTTCTCGTCCTGGATTTTGGCTCCCAGACCACCCAGCTCATAGCAAGGAGGGTCAGGGAGGCCCAGGTATACTGTGAAATCCACCCATATAATATAAGTATCGAAGACATAAAGGCAATGTCCCCCAAGGGCATTATCCTTTCAGGCGGGCCATCAAGCGTTTACGACCCCGAGGCGCCCAGAGTATCCAAGGAGCTGTTCCACATTGGCATCCCCATACTTGGCATTTGCTATGGCATGCAGCTCACCACTCTGCTCTTGGGAGGCAAAGTGCAGAAGAGCGATCACAGAGAATATGGCCATGCAAAACTCTTGATCGACGAGCCAAACGAACTCTTTTTTGGCCTCGCCGACAAGGCTGTGGGGCACCAGGTATGGATGAGCCACGGAGACCGGGTTGAAGAACTCCCTGAAGGCTTCAAGGTGATTGCCCACAGCGAATCCTGCCCCATAGCTGCCATGGCGCACGAGACCAGGCCCATTTACGGGGTCCAGTTCCATCCAGAGGTTGTCCATACGGAAATCGGAAAAGACGTGCTGTCTAACTTTCTGTTCAGGGTTTGCTCCTGTTCCCCAGACTGGAATATGCGCTCTTTTGTGACTTCTACAATAGAAGACATCAAATCAAGGGTTGGAAAAGGAAAAGTGATATGCGCCCTTTCTGGGGGTGTGGACTCCACTGTCACAGCCCTTCTCATCAACAAGGCCATAGGCCACAACCTCACTTGCATCTTCGTGAACAACGGCCTGTTGAGAAAAAACGAGGCCAAGGTCGTCTTGGCATTTCTTAAACAATTCGACCTCAATGTCCATTTCGTGGATGCGGAAGAAAGGTTTCTTTCCAAGCTCAAAGGGGTTGAAGACCCAGAAAAGAAAAGAAAAATCATAGGAAGGCAGTTCATCGAGGTATTTGAGGAAGAGGCAGCAAGCATCGGACATGTCGATTTTCTGGCCCAGGGCACCCTCTATCCCGATGTGATTGAAAGCGTATCATTCAAAGGGCCATCTGCAACCATCAAAAGCCACCACAATGTGGGAGGGCTTCCAGATGTCATGAAGCTCGAACTCATAGAACCCTTGAGGGAACTCTTCAAGGATGAGGTGCGGAAGGTGGCAGAAGAGCTGGGCATGCCCTACGAATTGGTGAACAGGCATCCGTTTCCTGGCCCTGGCCTTGCCATCAGGGTTCTTGGTGAAGTGACCAGGCTGCGCCTTTCCATATTGAGAGAGGCAGATGCCATTGTGCTCGAAGAGATGAAGACTTCAAACTGGTACTGGAAGGTATGGCAGGCCTTTGCTGTTCTTCTTCCAATACGCACAGTTGGTGTGATGGGTGATGAGCGCACATATGACCATGTGGTGGCCATCCGGGTGGTCGATAGCCTTGATGCAATGACAGCAGACTGGTCCAAGCTCCCCTATGACCTTCTTGGCAAGATGTCCAACCGCATAATAAACGAGGTGAAGGGGGTAAACAGGGTCTGCTATGACATAAGCTCCAAGCCACCTGCAACCATAGAATGGGAGTAGTAAATGGCACGTTTTGTCCATCTTCACCTTCATACAGAATATAGTCTGCTCGACGGGGCCATTAGGCTTAAAGACCTCTTTCCCAAGGCTAAGGAGTATGGATACGACACAATTACCATAACAGACCATGGGAACATGTTTGGCGCCCTCAAGTTTTACCAGCAGGCGACAAAAGCAGGCTTGAGGCCAATAATAGGTTGTGAACTCTATGTTGCACCCAAACATAGAAGGGACAGGAGCGCCAGGAGCCAAAGTGAAGCGGCATTCCACCTCGTGCTTCTGGCCATGGACAACACTGGTTACAAGAACCTCCTGAAACTTGTCACCCTGGCCAATTTTGAAGGCTTTTACTACAAACCCCGTGTGGACAAAGAACTCCTGGCAGAACTCAACCAGGGCCTAATCGCACTTTCGGCATGCCTTCACGGCGAGATCTCCCATGCCTGCCTGCGAGGTGATGAAAAAGGGGCAACAGCCCTTGCAGAAACGTATGCCAGCATCTTCAAAGACAGATTCTATCTTGAGCTTCAGGAAAACGGCATACCTGAACAAAAGGAAGTGAACCAGGCATTGTTCAGCCTTTCTCACAAACTTGGATTGCCTGTAGTTGCTACCAACGATTGCCACTACCTCAACAGGGAAGACGCAGACGCCCATGACGTGCTTCTTTGCATTCAGACAGGTAGGACAGTGGATGACCCTGGCCGCATGAAATTTTCCACAGATAGCCTCTTCTTCGCAGATCAGGACGAGATGATAAGGCGTTTCTCATGGTGCCCGGAGGCGATTCAAAATAGCGTTGAGATAGCCAACAAGTGCAATGTGGAAATAGAAACAGGGGTCCACCACTTTCCTGTATTCAAGATGGATTCCAGCCTGACCTATGAAGAAGAATTTGAAAGGCGGGCAAGACTCGGCCTCGAAGAGAGGCTTTCAGATGACGGCATAGCAGATGACAAGCAGGAAATATACAGAAAGAGGTTCCAGGAAGAGATAGACATCATAAAAGACAAGGGCTTTGCCTCCTATTTCCTCATTGTGGCAGACTTTATCAACTGGGCCAAGGGCCAAGGGATACCAGTGGGCCCAGGGAGAGGCTCTGCCGCAGGCTCTCTCGTGGCCTATTCCATGAGGATCACAGACATTGATCCTGTAAAGTATGGCCTCTTCTTCGAAAGGTTTCTCAATGCAGAAAGGCTCTCTCTGCCTGATATAGACGTGGACTTTTGCATGTCCAGGCGGGACGAGGTGATCAGATATGTCACAGAACGATATGGTGGAGAGGACCATGTCGCCCAGATAATTACTTTTGGCCAGATGAAGGCAAAGGCAGTTATAAGGGATGTTGGAAGGGGTCTTGGGATGCCGTATCAGGAGGTTGACAGGATAGCAAAACTGGTCCCAGACCGCCTTAACATAAGCCTTGAATCCGCCCTGAAGATGGAGCCCAAACTGAAGGAGCTTGAGAAAAAGGACCAGAAAGTGGCCCGGCTTCTCACCATTGCCAAGGCACTCGAAGGCCTGCCACGCCATTCATCCACACATGCGGCAGGAGTTGTCATCTCGGATAAGCCAATGGTGGAATACCTTCCCCTCACCAAAGGCCAAGAAGATGAAACCGTCACCCAGTTCGACATGAAGGATGTGGAAAAGGTCGGCCTGATAAAATTTGACTTCCTCGGCCTCAAGACCCTTACTGTAATAGATACGGCCCTTAAACTCATAGAGAAACATCATGGCCAAAAGATAGATCTTTCAAAGATCAGTCTGGACGATAAGGCCACATTCAAACTCTTGTCCGATGGTGATACTACAGGGGTCTTCCAGCTTGAAAGCTCTGGGATGAAAGACCTGATACGCAGGATGAAGCCTTCCAGCTTTTCAGACCTGATCGCGCTCGTAGCACTTTACAGGCCTGGCCCTCTGGAAAGCGGAATGGTGGATGATTTTGTCAAACGGAAACATGGGGAGGTAGAGGTGGAGTACCTCCTGCCGGAACTTGAGCCTATTCTCGAGGAAACCTATGGCGTGATCGTCTACCAAGAACAAGTGATGAAGATCGCCCAGGTCCTGGCAGGATACAGCCTTGGAGAGGGTGATCTGCTGAGAAGGGCCATGGGCAAGAAGATCCCTGAGGTGATGGATGCCCAAAGGGAGAGATTCATGAAAGGCGCCCTGGAAAAGGGCATACCAGAAGACAAGGCCCAAACCATCTTTGATCTCATGGCAAAATTTGCTGGATATGGATTCAACAAGAGCCATTCTGCAGCCTATGCAATGATTTCTTACCAGACGGCATGGCTCAAGACCCATTACCGCATACCCTTTATGGCTTCTCTGCTATCCAATGAGCTAGGCAGCACAGATGGGGTGGTGAAGTTTCTGTCGGAATGCCGCTCAAGCGGGATCAAGGTACTTCCACCTGACATAAATTATAGCCACATAGATTTCACCATAGAAGGAGATGCCATTCGCTTTGGTCTTGCGGCCATCAAGAACGTAGGCGCCAGTGCCATTGAGGTAATCACAACAGAGAGACAAGACAATGGCCCCTTCAAGGACCTGGAAGATTTCGTCACCCGTGTTGACCTCAAGAAGGTGAACCGGCGGGTTATGGAAAGTCTCATAAAATGTGGTGCCATGGATTCGTTTGGCCTCTACCGCGCTCAGATGATGGAAGCGCTGGATGATGCCATAGATTTTGGCCACGCCAGGCAAAAGGACAAAAGCATGGGGCAAAAGAGCCTCTTTGACATGATGCCCCAAAAGGATGCCGCCGGGGCGATATCATTCAAGATCCCAGAAGTGGAGGAATGGCCAGAAATGGAGAGATTGGCCATGGAAAAGGCTGCTCTGGGGTTTTACATCAGTGGCCATCCACTGGATCAATTCAAGGAGGATATAGAAAGGCTTTCCACGCTGAACACTGAAAACCTATCCAGTGCTCCAGACGGCTCCAGGATAGGGCTTGCTGGAATAATAAGGAGCAAAAAGGAGAAGTTAACCAGACGTGGAGACAAAATGGCCTTTCTGGTCTTAGAAGACCTCTTTGGCTCCATTGAGATCCTTTGCTTTTCCGAGATATATGCAAAGGCTGCTTCTGTAATAGACAGTGATGAGCCACTTTGGATAGAGGGGCTTTTAAAAAAGGAGGGTGACCTTGAATCCGGCAACATCAACTGCAAGATGGTGGCTGAAAGGATAGAATTACTTGAGGAGGCTCGAAAGAGGAAGACCATTGGAGTAAACATAGAACTGAAAGATGACCTTGTTGGGGTTTCTATGCTACCTGAACTTAAAAAGGCCCTCAAAAGAAGCAGGGGCGACTACCCTGTCTCTCTGCAAATCGTCGTCAAGGGAAAGGGCACAGTGCATCTGAGCCTGCCAGAAGAATATAACACCAACAACAATCCAGATACCGCAAGACTAATAAATGACATCTTGGGATACCCAGCCTTTAGGCCCGAATTTGAAAACAATGTGAACGGAGCGAATGGGCGTTAGGGCCTATTCATGCCATTAAATATGGCCAATTTGGATATGGGAAATGCTTGGGAAAGGGTTAACTGGCTACCTTGGAAAGTTCAATCTCTCTGAGCCTCACATATTCATAGAGCTTTTTCTCTTCTGTGCCCCTTAGTATGAACTTCAAGGCCACTTCATACCATCTTTTGTTGTCAATGGAGGTCTCCTTGGACCTGACCACCTCACCCTCTGAGATCTCGAACTCATCCCATATCTTCTGACTATTAACCTTCAATACCAACCTGAGAGGCCCTATCCTGGACCTCAGTGGCGGCGGAATGGGGAAGCGTTTCGGCTCCATGTAGAAGCACACTCCTCCAAGGCTTACGTCCTTTATGGTGCCAGCATATCTCACAGGCACCCTGCCCTTCTTGGCCTTTGGTGACTTGCCTTGTATCCTTTTGGGCACCACGAGCAAGCACCCTGATGGAACTGGTATCCTAAAAAACTGCCTCCTCTCGTTTACCACGAGCAACGATGGATAGGATACGTATACGCTGGAGGCGTCCTCTCTCAGAAAGCTGGTCACCAAATAGGAATATGGATAGCCAGGAAACCTGTATTGAATGAAGAAATCTCCCTCAAGGCCAGGCCAATTAACAGGCCGGTCTATTTCAAGATACTCTTTGCTATAACTCATAATCATGGAAGGCGTGGATTTATAACCCTTTGAAAGCACTTCCACAATTGCCCTATTCTTCTTAATATCCTCTAGCTCCTGATCTATTATCTCGCTATTTGAGGTATACTTGTATTTGTCCCCCTTGAACACCCAGGACCTGTCGGTTGCCTCATTAGGCTTGAGTTCAGCCAATTCCATCAATCTCATTTTATCTCATCCCAGTTTTTCCCCCAGCCCACTGCCACCTTGAGGGGCACCAAAAGATCCACCACGCTCTCCATGATCTGTTTCAGCAGCAGGGCAACTTCGCTGCTTCTATCTTCAGGGCACTCGACCACAAGCTCGTCATGAACCTGGAGCAAGAGTTTGGCGTGGGGCTCCTGCTCTTCGAATCTTTCCGCCACCTTGAGCATGGCAAGTTTTATTATATCCGCAGCACTGCCCTGTATGGGGGTATTTATTGCAGTTCTCTCCGCAAACTGCCTTATTATTCTGTTTCGGCTTTTTATCTCCTTTATATAACGTCTTCTGCCAAGAATCGTTTCGACGAAGCCCTGCTGCCTGGCCTTTTCCATTATCTGGGCCATGAATTTCTTTACACCAGGATACCTTTCAAAATAGGTATCGATGAACTTTTTTGCCTCTTTCCTCCCAATACCCAACTCCTTGGCAAGGCCATAGGCACTCATGCCATATATGATGCCGAAATTTACGGTCTTTGCCACGCGACGCATCTCCAGGGTCACGAACTCTGGCTCAACATCAAAGATTTGTGCTGCCGTACGCCGATGTATGTCCTCCCCACTCCTAAAGGCCCTTATTAGGTTTTCATCCCTGGAATAGTGCGCCAGTACCCTGAGGTCTATCTGGGAATAGTCTGCAGCCACCAGAAGATTGCCTGGAGATGCAATAAAAAGCGCCCTTATCCTCCTGCCTTCCTCTGTCCTTACTGGAATATTCTGGAGATTGGGCTCACTGGACGACAGTCTGCCAGTTGCCGTAACAGTTTGATTGAATGAGGTATGAATCCTGCCGGTTTCTTGGTTGATCTCCTTTTCAAGACCATCCACATAAGTGGATTTGAGCTTTGATAGATTTCTGTATTCAAGAAGCCTTTCAGGCAGGGGATGTATCTTGGAAAGGCTCTTCAGGACCTCCACATCCGTGGAATAACCTGTCTTCTTCTTGGTCTTCTTCAGCTGTGGCAGATTCAGTTCCTCAAAAAGGACCTCTGCAAGCTGCTTTGGAGAATTGATATTGAACTCATGGCCAGCAAGATCGAATATCTGCCTTTTGAGATCCGATAGGCGCGCGCCAAATTCCTCCTTGAGTTCCAAGAGCCTGTCCTTATCTATCAAGATACCGTTTATTTCCATCTGGGCCAATACAGGGATGAGCGGAACTTCTACTTCTGCATACAGCCTCCAAAGGCCCTTTGCCTTTAACTCTTCATGAAACTTTTCCTTAACAACACAGGTCACATGCACGTCTTCACATGCATATTCCATGGCCTTTTTCAAGGGCACGTGAGAAAAATTCTGGCTTCTTGTAAGCCCCTTTGTCACTTCCTTGTAGGAGATCATCTTGTGGCCCAGGGTATCCCTAGCAATCTCGTCGAGGTTGTGCCTTCTCCGCGTAGGGTCCAAAAGATAGGAGGCCAACATGGTATCCCCTTCTATATTGGCAAGCTCGAACCCGTGGCGTTTTAAGACTATAAGGTCATATTTGATATTTTGGCCTGTCTTGCCTATGTCTTCATCCTTAAAAAGGGGAAGAAGATTTTTGGCAACTTCCTTCAAGCTCAATTGGGGTGCATCTGATTCATGGGCTATGGGAAGATAGACCGCCTCCGGAGGATTGAAACACAAACTCAGACCAACAAGGCGTGCCTCCATTGGCCTCTGACTCGTGGTTTCGGTATCCACGACCAACTGCGAGTAGCCCCTATTCTTTTCTATCCATGTGGCAAGCTGCTTTTCATTCTGGATCAGCAGGTAGCTGTCGTAGGAAAGGACCTTTTGATTCGATACCAGGGGGATCAGGCTCTCAAAATCAAGCTCCCGAAAAAGCTCTAGGAGTCTTTTTTCATCAAAGGGCTTACGCCTGTAAGAATCGGGCTCAAGATCCACAGGCACGTTTGAATCGAGGGAAGTAAGTTTCTTCCAGAGAGGGAGATCGGCTTTTGCCTTTTTTAGCATCTCCTTGAGCTTTCCCTTCTTAAGGCCATCTAATCCCTTTAGCACTTCTTCCACTGATCCATACTGGGAAATGAGCTTTATGGCTGTCTTGGGGCCCACCCCAGGCACCCCTGGTATGTTGTCAGAGGAATCACCTGCCAGGCTCAATACATCGTTGAACTTGTCTGGCCTGATTCCGTAACGCTCATTAAAAAGCTCAAGGTCCACGGTCTCATCCTTCATGGGGTCCCACAAGACCACATTCTCTGACACCAGTTGCAAAAGGTCCTTGTCTCCAGAGACTATGATGACCTTTCTGCCCAAGGCCTGGCCAAAGTGTCTTGCCAGGGTAGCAATTATGTCATCCGCTTCATAACCCTGTACCTCAAGTTGCTTGAGCCCCAAAGCATCCACCAACCTCCTTACGTATGGCACCTGTGCTGACAGATCCTCAGGCATTGGAGGTCGGTTTGCCTTGTAGTCCTCATATAACTCGTGCCTGAAGGTGGGGCCCTTTGCGTCCCAAGTAACAGCAACAAATTCTGGAGACTTTTCCTTCAGTATCTTCAAAAGCATGTTGGTAAGCACGTAAACAGCCCTGGTGGGAACGCCTTTAGAGCTGGTGAATTCCCGTGGGGTTGAAAAAAAAGCCCTGTACAAGTAGGAACTTCCGTCTATCAGGTAAATTGGAGATTCTGCTTTCCGGTCCATGGATGCCGCCCTCTGCCCTTATGAAAGACCCTCAATCAGATGCCAGGGCCGTCCATGAGCTGTTTGACTTTTCATATCAGTTTAAGTATCCTGCCGGGTTGGAAAAGTAAAGGGAGAGCAAAAAATATGTCTACAGTTGTGGTTGTTGGAACCCAGTGGGGAGACGAAGGAAAAGGCAAAATTGTCGACCTTCTCACCGAATATGCAGATCTTATAGTGAGATTTCAGGGTGGGAACAATGCGGGACACACCTTGGTGGTGGATGGAGAAAAATTCATTTTCCACCTCATCCCATCTGGCATCCTTTATGAGAATAAGAGGTGTGCCATTGGAAATGGCGTGGTCCTGGATCCTGCTGTATTTCTGGAAGAACTCCAGGGGCTTGAAGCAAAGGGCATGCAGGTTACACCTGAACGGTTGATGATAAGTGAAAACACCCATCTTATCATGCCCTACCACAAAGCACTGGATCATGCCAGAGAGGCTGCCAAGTCAGATGGCAAAAAGATTGGCACCACTGGCAGGGGAATAGGTCCATGCTACGAAGACAAGATCGTCAGAAACGGTATAAAGGTCACGGATCTCCTGGATTCACAACTGTTCAAGGAAAAACTGGAAAACAACGTCTCAGAAAAGAATTTTCTCTTGACCAAGATGCTAAATGCTGAACCAGTAGATTCCAAGGCTATCTACGAACAATACATGAAATATGCCGAGGTATTGGCTCCATTTGCAGGCAATGTGTCTGTAATAGTGGATGACACAGTGAAGGCAAGAGGAAACGTGCTTTTTGAAGGGGCACAGGGCACTCAGCTTGATATTGATCATGGCACCTATCCCTTTGTCACATCATCGAATACTGTTGCTGGAGGCGCATGTTGCGGCGCAGGCATTGGACCCAGCAGGATAGATTGCGTAATAGGCATCTGCAAGGCGTACACCACCAGGGTTGGTTCTGGCCCGTTTCCCACTGAGCTCTTCGATGAAACAGGAGATCTGATACAGAGGAAAGGTGCTGAATTCGGCGCCACAACAGGCAGGCGCAGACGTTGCGGTTGGCTGGATGGCGTCGTGTTAAAAGACGCCGTAAGGCTAAATGGCCTAAATGGACTTGCCATTACCAAACTGGACGTCATGAGTGATATAGATCCTCTCAGCATATGCGAGTCCTATGACGTTGAAGGCACAACATTCAGATCCATGCCTGCCAACATAAGAAAAGTGGAAAAGGCAAAGCCAGTTTACAGGCAGGTCAAAGGATGGAACGGTGACATTACAAAGGCTAGGGCCTTGGATGATCTGCCCCAAGAGGCCAAAGACTATATCCGCACCATCGAAGAAACTGCTGCTACTCCTGTTTCCATCGTTTCAGTAGGACCCGACAGGGATGAAACCATTCTGCTCAGGAACCCGTTCGAAAAGTAGGTGCAAACACACCGGGCTGTGAACCTGAGGGAAAGGCTCTGGCCAAAAGTTCCTGAAGAAAAGTGGTCTGACCATAGATGGCAGATTGCCAACAGGCTGAAAGGCGCAAAGGGATTGGAAAGGCTTTTGAGACTTGAAGGCCTCAGCCCTGAACCCTATTTGAGATTACTATCAAAATATAAATGGGCCTCTACCCCTTACTATGTGTCTTTGATAAAGGGGCCTTACTCTAGCGATCCCATTGCTCTTCAGGTATTGCCAAGCCAAGAGGAGACCAGGGTTCAAACCCCTCTGTCCTGCCCGGATCCTCTGTCTGAACACAAATATAGCCCAGTACCAGGACTCATACACAGATACAGGGACAGGGTTGTTATCCTGGTATCAAACAGATGTGCGTCATATTGCAGGCACTGCAACAGAAAACGCACCTGGAGAAAGCCTGAATCCCTTCCTGCCACGAACGATGCCTTAAACCACGTCTTGAACTATATCAAAACCCACCCAGAGATAAGGGAAGTGCTCATCTCTGGAGGAGACCCACTCTTTTTATCCCTCAAACGGCTTAAACACATCCTGAAATCTTTGAAAGATGTCCCAAACGTAGAGGTGCTGAGAATAGGCACCAGGATACCTGTTGTTCTTCCCATGGCCGTTACCAAAGAACTTTGTAAAACACTAAAGGCATTCAGGCCCTTGTGGCTCAACACCCAATTCAACCATCCGCAGGAAATCACTCTTGAGGCCCAGAAAGCCTGTGAAAGGCTGCAACTTTCAGGCATCCCCGTCTCTAACCAAAGCGTACTCTTGAAGGGGGTAAATGATGATCTTAATACCATGAAGAGCCTATGCTATGACCTCCAAAAGATCATGGTCAGGCCCTATTATCTCTTCCATTGCGACTTTGTAGAAGGGACAGATCATTTTAGGACCAGCATAAGTTGTGGTATTGAAATAATCGAAAAAATGTGGGGACACACTGGAGGGATGTGCATACCCAACTACGTAGTGGACCTTCCCGGAGGATTGGGCAAAGCAAGGCTTATGCCTTCCCACCTAAAAAAGGTTGAAAAGGATAATCTGATATTTCAAACATTTGAGGGTAAGTTAATGAGACTTCAGATTGATTGATAATTACTTTTTGCAACTCCTTGTTTTTTCTAAAATCTTTGCTATAGTTTTTAAAATGTTCAAGCTTGGAGGGAGAAGCGATGAACAAAATATCAGGGAGCGGATGCTTTGCATTAGGTTTGCTTGTTCTGTTTCTTCTTATTCCAGGCTGTGGAGACAAGGAAAGAAAGCTCCCCCATTATTCTTTAAAGACAATACCACCATTTGATCTATCCAGGTCTTATTCCAATTTCGAATGGGAAAACGATCTTAAATATCTCTACCAACCTCTTCCCAAACCCTTGAAGGATGCCAAGATAGTAATAAACAAGAAAAAACGCATTCTCTATCTCTTTTCTGGCGAGACTCTCATGCGTATATACCCTGTCAATCTGGGTCCAGACCCGTTACGGGACAAGATAAAACAAGGAGATGGACGCACGCCAGAGGGTCGATTCTTTGTCTGCAACAAAAATCCCAAGAGCAAATACTACAAGGCCCTGGGAATAAGCTATCCATCGAGAGAGGATGCCTTGAGGGGCCTGAAACAGGGACTGATCACTAAGGCCCAGTATCAGGCAATAGTCTCTGCCATTGACCATGGGCAGAAACCACCTTGGTTTACCAGGCTTGGAGGCGCTGTATGCATTCATGGTGGCGGCATAGGATGGGATTGGACCAGGGGTTGTATTGCCCTCAGAAATGAAGATGTTAACGAACTCTTTCAGGTCGTCTCAGTTGGAACCCCAGTAGTGATTATAAGCGGGCTGTCTGAGAAAGGTAAATCCAAGGACAACTCCATGCTCACAAGTATCAGTTATGGACGTAGACATAGGTCCCTGGATTAGCGGGCTTTGATTTGACCCACTTTGAACCCTCAACCTTGGGGCTTGTCCAGTTGAAAAGCCAATAGGCATCTCGTGGTGCTATATTTACGCATCCATGGGACTGCTTTATGCCAAAATTATCGTGCCAATAGGCGCCATGAATGGCAAAGCCTTGGCTGAAATACATGTGATACGGGACATCCTCTAAAAAATAGTAGTCCTTGCCTTTGACTCCTCCCCCCATCTTGGCCAGCTTCACCTTGCCCCAAATCCTGAATAACCCGGTAGGGGTTTCAAATTGGGGCAAGCCAGACGAAACAAGGGTGGCATAGACGAGTCGGTCGCCGTCAAAGGCCTCAAGGACCTGCTCGTAAAGGTTTATATCTATCCATTTCACTCCTGGGGGAATGCCATCAGGCCTTTTTGGGCTGGTTATGAGTGCTATCCTGCTTCCATCCACCCATTTTTTGTTTGCGAGTTTGAGCCATTTCTTACCTTCCACCATTTTGGCTTCGAGAACTCGCACCAGCACGTGCTTATCCAGATACTGGCCATCGATGTATTCCTGTTTACCAGGAACTTCAGATGTCACAGTGTCTAACACCACCCACCCACAAGTGCCTTGGATGGGGGTTTCATTGAGATCGATCCCCTTGAAGGTAGACACAGGTCTCTTAACGAGATTATCAGCCAAAACGTATTCCCCTGGATTGATGTAGTACCACCTGTAGTTTCCCATACGCAAAATGGCAGGTGTTTCAAGAGATACCCAGATAAATCCTCCACCCAGCACCCTGACAGGCCTCTTACCTTCAAGGTCGGCACTGGGACTGGAAAAGACATAGGAAGGCTGCTGCACCACCTCTGCATATTCCTTGGGCAATATGTCCCTGTGCTGATACCAATGAAAATCTGTATCAGGCCTCTTGATGATGATAGTCTCATTGGCATCAACAAGGGCCCTATTTGGCCCAGAAGTGGAATTTCCTGAAAAATCCGCCAGAGAGCAACCAGTAAATATTGACCAGATCAACAAAAAAGCAATGGCTACACCGCCAATATCCTGTATGGCATCCTTAACATCCAATTTTCTACCCCTTTATCACTGCCATTGGCCTCACAAGGGCCACCTTTCTGGCAAGTCCTGCCCTGTGAGTCACCTCCACCACTCTGATAACGTCCTTGTAGGCATCAGGGGCTTCCTCTGCGGCTCCCCTCGCACTGGCCGCCTTGACTATAATTCCCTGAGCCTTCAATGAACTTATGACCTTTTTACCCTTCCATTTCTTGAGTGCCGCCCTTCTGCTCATGGTCCTGCCAGCGCCGTGACAGGCACTGCCCCATGCCAGATCCTCGCTACTATTGGTTCCAGCAAGAACAAATGAACAGGTACCCATTGTGCCCCCTATGAATAAAGGCTGACCCACGGCCCTATATCTCGAGGGCAGCTCTTCGTGGCTCGGCCCAAAGGCCCTGGTCGCCCCTTTCCGATGCACATACAACAATCTCGGCCTGCCATTTACTTGGTGTTTCTCCTTCTTGCACGTATTATGGCTGACATCATATATAAGTTGGCATTTGGCTTCAGGGATCACACGCCTCAAAACATTTCGGACTAAGTGGGTGAGTACCTGCCTGTTGGCCAGGGCACAATTCACACCACAGGCCATGGCCTTGTAATAATCTTGCCCCTCTGGGGAATCGATGGGAGCACATACCAGCTCACGCTCCCTGATTGGAATCCTGTATTTCTGGGCGGCCTTTGACAGGAGTTGAATATAGTCGGTCCCTATCTGATGCCCCAGTGCCCGAGAGCCACAATGTATGGAAATGAGTACATGATCCTGTTCCAGGCCAAAGGCCCCAGCTGCTATGGGGTCGAAGATCTCCTCCACATACTGGATCTCAAGATAGTGATTCCCTGAGCCAAGGGTCCCTATTTGTTTGAGCTGCCTCTGCTTTGCCTTGGTAGACACCTTTGACGGATCTGCCCCCTCCAATCTCCCATGCTCTTCTATGAAGGCAAGGTCTGACTTCTCTCCATAGCCCCTTTCAACAGCCCACTCTGCGCCGCCTTGCAGCACTTCATCCAGTTCCTTCATGGACAACTTCAGCCTCCCAGTGGACCCGACACCAGCTGGTATCTCCCTGAAAAGCTCATCCATCAGTTGAGAAAGACGTGGAAGAAGCTCTCTTCTTTCAAGACCAAGGCTAATAGCCCTGACACCGCAAGAAATATCATAGCCCACTCCACCAACGGATATGATACCTCCTTTTTCTGGATCAAAAGCGGCAACTCCCCCTATTGGAAAACCATAACCCCAGTGGGCATCCGGCATGGCAAGGGCAGCCTTAACGATTCCTGGCAAGGCAGCCACATTGCTCAACTGCTCATGAACCTTGTCATCCATGTGGCGCAAAAGCTCCCTGTCGGCAAATATATAACCAGGCACACGCATGGAGCCTCTTTGGGGGATCTCCCACATGCAATCCTCTATTTGTCTCAGTCTTGCTGCGTCCATAGGTGATCTAAACGTCCACGACACACTGGGCCACCCAGAGCCCATTTCGCTTCTCCACCCTAGCCTCTGTAAAGGTGGCACCCTTTACCTCTGTGCCTCTTCCTTCCAGGATATCTGGCCACTTTTGCCCCTTGGCAGTACCATTAAGATTAACATTATTTATATTCACAGTAAATTCACTAAAAACCATCTGCATAATATCTGCCTGGGCCACCAGTTCATTGATCCAAGCAACAAATAGACCAACCAAGTCAGATGATGTGCAAGAAATCCTCACTTCTTCTGCTGGGATTATCTTGGAAATATCCTCTACCATTATGGAAAACAAGGCCTTGGCTGCGTTTTCAAATGCCTCTTCCACACTATGGCCAAACCCTCTAATACCAATATCAGCAACGTGGTCGAATGTCTCCCACTTGGTCTTCAGTTCTCCCATCCCCGCCTCCCCCATTCTATCCAGCCCCATGTGGAAAGACCTGTGAAAACAACAAAGAGTGCAGCCTGGGCATAAATGCCATGATAGATGTTTACGGCAATCCAACCTATATTTGCAACAGTGTAGATTGCAAAACTAGACCTTTTCTTCTTAATGTTCAAGATTGCCGCTATAATGCTTACAATGGTCAAGGTCCAGGGCAAAAGATGAGTCATTACAAATCCAGGAGACAAGATCTTCACTTCAGATACTTCAACATGGATTTGAACTGGGAGGTGTCGGCCCGCTTGAGCAATTGATACGTTATTGTCTCCGTACCGGCACAACATGCTCCCCCTGACTGCAACAAAGAAAGCGCCTCTGTCTTGTTCTGCTCCACTCTGGAAGATACGGCATCTGATGCAACCCATACCTTGAATCCATGATTCATCGCCGCCACTGCAGTCTGAAATACGCAAATGTGCGCTTCCACACCAGTCAAGACCAACGTGTCCACGGATGCTGGCAGCTTGGCCAAAATGGCCCTGAACAAGGGATTGAGGAAACAATTGAATTCCATTTTGTCAAAACAGAAGGCCTTTGTTAACAAACTGGATAGCTCTTCCACTATAGGGCCAAGGCCCTTTTTGTATTGGGTGCTTGCTATGACTGGAATCTTCAAGACTTGGGCACATTGGAGAAGGATGGCCGTGTTTTTGACAACGGTTTCAGGTTGTTGAACCACCTTCATAAGCCTTTCCTGTGGGTCGATCACCATTATACAGGACCTGGAGGCCTCTGTTAAAATAAGATTCATATAGAGATAATCTCCTTTTTTATTGTCTTTTTCCCAATCTTTGGAAAATGTGCAATAAAAAAGCGCCAGGGGATAGCAACCTGGCGCCTTTGAAACACTGTTAAAGCCTGTAGGATGTTAATGATCTACAGCAGCACCTGCTCCCCTTGGAGTACGTATGGATTGAACCAGTTCCTGTATTTCCTTGGGTGGGGCCTTGGTAAAGGAGGAGACCACTATGGTCACGATGAAATTGAGCAGCATTCCCACTGTGCCAATCCCCTCAGCACTGATTCCCATAAACCAAGCCTTACCACCAAGAAACTTTATATTAATAATATAGGCTGCCGTAAAGACTATTCCTACCAGCATGCCACAAATTGCCCCTTCTCTATTGGTTCGCGCCGAAAAGATGCCAAGCACGATAATTGGGAAGAAGGAAGAGGCAGCAAGACCAAAGGCAAAGGCAACCACCTGTGCCACAAATCCTGGAGGATTTATACCAAAGTATCCTGCAATACATACCGCCAGGCCAATCATGATACGGCCAACCAAGAGGCGCTGTTTCTCTGTGGCCTTTCTGTTGATCATTCTGTAATACAGATCGTGGGCAATAGAAGAAGCAATGACAAGAAGCAGACCCGAGGCGGTAGAAAGTGCTGCTGCCAATCCTCCTGCTGCCACTAGTGCGATAACCCACGCAGGGAGATTCGCAATCTCCGGATTTGCCAAGACCATGATGTCCCTATCCACATACAGCTCATTGGGATTATTGGTAATAGGATTCTTTACCAATTTCTGGCCCAATGGTCCTGTCTCACCAGTGAATTTTGGTTTTCCCTTAAAGGGCTTTCCTGCCCTATACTGGATTATGCCATCGTTGTTCTTATCCACCCATGCAATAAGGCCTGTCTTTTCCCAGTTCTTGAACCATGAAGGTGCCTCGGCATAAGGCTTGTTGTTGATGGTATCTATCATGTTGTAGCGTGCGAATGCAGCAACAGCAGGTGCAGTCGTATACAGGATTGCAATGAACAAGAGTGCATATCCTGCACTGAGCCTTGCTGCCCTAACACTTGGAACCGTGTAGAAACGAATAATCACGTGTGGCAGGCCAGCAGTTCCAACCATGAGCGCAAAAGTGATGCAGAAGACGTCCAGCATGGATTTTGCCCCTGGCTGGGTGTAGGCAGTGAAGCCAAGATCGTGATTCAATTTATCCAAGGTGTCCAAAAGGAACTGGCCGGCGTATTGGCCCTGCTGGATATGGCTGCCAAAACCTATCTGAGGAATCGGTGTACCAGTGATCTTCATAGATATGAAGACAGCAGGGATGATATAGGCAATGATTAACACTGTATACTGGGCAACCTGTGTCCATGTGATCCCTTTCATGCCTCCAAGGCCGGCATAGAAAAAGACTATGGCCATTCCAATAAGGACACCAGTATTTACTGGAACCTCCAGAAAACGGCTAAACACTATTCCCACGCCCCTCATCTGGCCGCACACATAGGTAAGGGACACGAAAATGGCACAGATCAGGGCAACCACCCTGGCGATATCGGAATAATAACGGTCGCCAACAAAGTCAGGTACCGTATACTTACCAAACTTTCTCAGATATGGAGCCAGAAGAAGTGCCAGGAGCACGTAACCGCCTGTCCATCCCATCAAGTAGATAGAGCCAGTGTATCCCAAGAAGGAAATGAGTCCGGCCATGGAGATGAAAGAGGCCGCGCTCATCCAGTCTGCAGCTGTTGCCATCCCATTGGCCAAAGGAGGCACGCCTCCGCCAGCCACGTAAAAGCCCTTCGTATCCCGCACCCTGGATATCCAGGCAATAAATATATAAAGACCAAAGGTGATACCCACCATGATATAAGTCCAAGTTAATATAGACATTGGTTAACTCCTCTCCAAAAATTCGTTTTTAAAAAAAGACAAAAATAAACAGTAGGCAGTAGATAATTACTGATGCGAAGCAGAATAATTGAGAAAGCTAAAAAAAGTGTAATAAATTTTAAGAAACTATCTATTCATGGACATCATATTCTTTGTCTAATTTCTGCATATAGACATAGTATACGAAGATCAGACAAACGAAGACATAGATAGAGCCCTGTTGAGCAAACCAGAAGCCTAAAGGAAATCCGCTTATCTTTATGGCGTTCAACGAATCTACAAACAAGATACCACAGCCATAAGAAACCACGGCCCAAATGACTAAAAGAACCGACATGAATGTCACGTTCTTACTCCAATATTCTTTTAAATTCTTCTCCATTTTTACCTCCCATTTAAAAATGAAATTAGTTGGTAAAAATACCTGTGGAAAATCAAATGTCAATATGGCATTTTTTGTCAGTGTTGGAAACAACTTACAACATCTTCAAACATATTCTCTGAAAGGAAGACCGCGAGAGATGGATAAACTCCGCTTGGCAACCTTTAATACTAATGGAATCAGGGCAAGGCTTCACATAATCTTACCTTGGTTATCCGAGAACAACATCGACTGTCTTTGTATCCAGGAGACAAAGGTGCAGGACAGAGATTTCCCTGTTGAGCCATTCCATGATCTTGGAATGCATTTGGCCTTCAAAGGTCAAAAGGCATACAATGGAGTAGCAATAGTTAGCCCCCATGACATAGAAGATATCAGAATCGGCTTTGATGACCAACCACATGAAGTTGACGACGCTGCTAGATGCATAAGTTGCAAAATACAAGGCGTCCATATCGTTAATACCTATGTGCCTCAGGGTAAGGCAGTGGACCATCCTGATTTTCAAAAAAAACTCTTATGGTTCGAAAGACTCGAGGCCCTTTTCAATAAAAGATACCATAAAGAAGATATGCTAATATGGTGTGGAGACATGAATGTGGCACCAGAATCCATTGACGTATACGCTCCTGAAAAAAAGGCCAATCATGTATGCTTCCACGAATCAGTGAGAAATGCGTTCAAAAAATGCGTTCATTGGGGCCTTGCCGATTGCTTCAGACTGCTCCATCCTGGCGAGCCCAACCAATACACCTTTTACGATTACAGGATACCAAAGGCAGTTGAGAGAGGATTAGGCTGGAGGATAGATCATATCCTGGCCACTAAACCACTTTGTGCCAATATACAAAATTGTTTTATAGATATCGAGCCAAGGAAGATGGAAAAACCATCGGATCATACGTTTCTTCTGGCAGACTTCAAGATCTAAAAGGGATATTTGTCCAGCAGTCTGCCAATAGCCAAAAGCCCTGGCACAACTGTTTCCTCATCGTGCGCCTCAAAGGTCATCACAGGTTTCTTGCCATGGCTTTTGAGCCATGAAAAAAGCACATCGAAATCTACAATACCAGCACCAGGCGCAAGATGTTCATCTTCTGCTCCATGATTGTCGTGGAGATGAAGGTGAGAAATCCTTTCCCCCAGATCATCTATCCATTGGGACAAGGGTGTCTTTGAAAAGGCGTACACATGGCCAGTATCTAGACAAAAGCCCAAGATATCCTGAGGAAATCTTTTAAAAATTTGCCTGTGCAAATTTGTGTCTAATTCAAAGACATTTTCAAGTGCGATGGAAACACTGGATCTGTCCGCATGCATTATGCATTCCTCCAGTGAGGAAGAAAAATTGTCTAGCCACAACTCCTCTGCGTCTGCATAGATCTTCCTCTCCCATCCAGTATGAAAGACCAAGGCCCTGGCTCCCAATAAGGCTGCAATATCTATCCCAGACTTTATCCTATCTATTGAAATCTGCCTGACCTTTTTGTCCACGGCCCCAAGAGATACGTCTGTAAAAGGGGCATGCACTGTGCAGCGGATTTCTTCGGCCCTTAATGCTACATTCACTTCTAAAAAATCCTTGAGGATGTAGCGATCAAGAATGGTTCCGTTCAGCCCGATTTCAGGATTGATCCTTTCCTGGATGAGCCTTGACAGATATTTTTCCTTTAACAAGTCAAAAGGGCAGCTGACAAAGATGCGCCTTTTTGTTTCATTTAACTCCATTTATACGTTCCTCTACAAAGGCACAGACCTGTTCATATGTCGCATCTTCCCTGAAACCGGGACAGTCCGACTTAATGGCCTTCCAGGCAGCCTCATCGCTCAAGATGCTTGGGTGAAGCGGCCACCTCTTACAGTGAAAGGGCTTTACCGGATGAATTGAGCAAAGACCGTCATCACCGTAAAATATGCAGTGGCCGTCCTTTATCTGCATTTCCGTACAGTGCTTCTTCACCTTTAAATACCGCATCTCGAGCTCTTTGAGACTCAGCCCCAAAAATTCGGCAATGGCCCTCTGCTCCTCTTGGGATACGGAAACCGTTGCCTCGCCATGACAGCAATGGCCACAGCATTTGCACTCAAATATAGCCTCATTCTCTTGCATGGATTTCATACCGCCTCATCCTTTTCTTGGTCATATGGGATGGGATCCACTACGCCAGCCTCCCTAAAACCCTTCAGGCGAAGAAGGCAAGAATCACACACGCCACATGCGACCTCCTGGTTTTTATAGCATGACCATGTCAGATGAAAAGGTACTCCAAGGGCAGAACCCTTCTCCACCACTTGCTTTTTACTCATTTCTATGAGGGGGGTCTCAACAGTAATTCGTGTCTCAGGCTTTGTGCCCTCTTGAATCAACCTGTTATACTGCACAAAGTAGCTCTTTCTGCAGTCTGGATACCCGGAGCTGTCCACCTCTGTCGCACCTATGTAGATCTTGCCTGCACCAATGACTTCGGCCCATGAAACCGCTATAGCTATGATATGAGTGTTTCTGAAGGGCACATAAGTTATTGGAATGGCTCCAAGGGACAATTCATTTTCAGGAACAACAAGATCTTTATCAGTGAGGGCAGAACCACCGATCTGTGCCAAGTAGCTGATATCTGCAATAAGCCTTTTTTCAATGGTGTAATAATCTGCTATATCCAAAAACGCCTTCAGTTCCCTTTCCTGGGTCCGTTGACCGTAGTTGACGTGGAGAAAGGCCAGATCTTCGCATTCTTGTCTGGCAATTGCAGCGCAAACACAGCTATCGAGTCCGCCGCTCACAAGACAAATGGCCCTTTTTTTGTCAGACATAATCCTCCCTATTGATGTTGTTGGAGAAAAGGATTTTGATCCGTCATTTATAATCCCTAATCTGTTGGGTTACAAATGGCAGCCTTTAAAAAATTCGGAATCTTATTGTAAGGCCAAGGTGCATGAAGAAATAACCGTGTTCCTGATATTTTGAGGATTATTTCTTGAGCACACCAAGGCCATTGGATAAGGGGACGATTCGTAATGATACTCTATATGGACCAAACGAAAAAACCTTTTAAAGAAATAATGCATATAGCTATTTTTTTCACCAACATCTTATTATATTAAAATAAATTCATTTATAATTTTAATGCCACACCCTGGCTATGCTAATATAGAAAAAACTGGAGAGATTATACCATGTTGAACGAAAATATAAGCTCCTACAAGGAAAAGGTCGCCATGATCTTTTCTGCCCGATCTCTAAAGGCCAAATTGCTCTATAGTTTTGCAATCCTGTTTGCCATCACGGCCTTTTCGTCCATTACCGCCATCTATTCCATTTCAAAGGTTCAAGACAAGATGGAGCTTGTGGAAAAGCTGGATGCCATAACCATGGAAATCCTTCTCATAAGACAAAAGGAAAAAAACTTTCTTCTCTATGACAACATCAAGGAACTTGAGGAGGCAAAAAAGGAGCTTGAAGAGATCGAGAAAAAGATAAGCAAACTCGACCCAGAAGCTGGCAAGTACTTTCAGAACATGCCAGGCAGAATAAAACGGTATCGTGCAGCAATGGACAAGTTCATCCGAGGCAGGATAAGGCCAGGCACTTCTGTAATCCTGAAGATGACCTTGAGGAACCGAGGGCACGACTTCATGGAAACCATGCTTAAAAACAGCCGTAGCCTCAAAAATCAGGTGGATGCAGAGGTTACGCTCTACAAGGAACTATCCATACTTTTACTATGGATAGCAATGCCAGTTGGGCTGTTGTTTTGCATCTGCCTGGCGGATTGGATACTAGAACCCCTGGGCTATGTGAGGAGAAAGGCAGGGGAAATCATGAGCGGAAAGCTAAAGGCCATCCCCATAGAACCCATCGCCAACAAGTGTGTTGAATGTGATAAGCTAATACGCTCAATAAACCTTATGCTCGACACCATAGAATGCAAGCAAGAACAACTCGTGCAGTCTGAAAAACTTGCGGCAATAGGCAAGGTGACTGCTGGTATTGCCCATGAAATCAACAATCCTCTCAACAACATCAACTTGACCGCAGAAGTGCTCCTTGACGACATGGACGAGATGAGCCGAGAGGAAAAGGAAGAACTATTGAAAGATATCCTGGTCCAGGTGGAAAGGGCCAGAGATATTGTCCATCATCTGCTAAGCTTTTCGAGAAAGAAGACTACCACAAAAGAAAAGGTAGATCTTGCAGAGATACTGGAAACTACCTTGAACTTCCTCAGAAATGAGCTCAAAATTGCCAACACCAAGCTCAAAACCCAAATACAAAAGGGAGTTGCTGTGGTTTCTGGAAACCGCAACCAGCTTCAACAGGTGCTTGTAAATATCATCTTGAATGCCGTTCAGGCCATGGGCCGCGGTGGAGAATTGGAGATTCGGCTTGAAACAGACCCAGACAGAAACGAGGCCATAATCTATATAAAGGACAATGGCCCTGGCATGCCCAAGGAGGTGCTCCAACATGTGCTGGAGCCCTTCTATACAACAAAAAAAGACGGTACAGGCCTGGGGCTGTCTGTAAGCTATGGAATAATCAAGGATCACAAGGGAGATATAAGTATAGAGACAGCAAAGGGACAGGGCACCACTGTGAAGATCGTATTGCCCCTAATTTCAGAGGATGATACTAGCAAGCAGGAAGATTGATCCATTTGGCCAAATGAAAAAGGAATCACTGGCCACAAGGATTTACGATATATTGGCCTTCACTTTTTCGACTTTCTGGGAAAAGCAGCTTCTTTTCCTTTTCCCGTTGCTTTGGGGTAAGGATGTTTTTCATGTCGATGAGGGCAGATACGGCCCTATCTGTCAACTTTGAACAAAGATCCTTTGTGGTCTTGATCTTTTCCTTCACTTCAGAAAGATCCACATGCTCTTCCTGAAGTATCTCACTTAGCTGCACTGTTGCCATGTTCAGCTTAGCTTGGCAAAGCCTCATGCTTCTTTTGAACTTCCGGTATCTCTTGGCGATCTCGTGTCTTTGATCGAGATCGAGGCCTAAATCATCTTGGCTATCTATAATAGCCTCGATTTCGCAAATGGATGCCTTGATGATAAAATCCTGTGCAGAGCAGCCTATCTTGCCTTTCACATCTTCAAGACTCCAGCAAAGTTTGTCTATATTGATCATGCCGCTGACAGATGCCTGGGGCTGATCTGCACAGGTTGGTCCTGTAAATAATATACTACAGGAAACTAATATAATTATCAGAAAGAAGGCTAAATGGCCTTCTTTTCTAAAACCATGTGGTTTCAGCATTGAAGCTCACCATAGGAAGGGCTCACAATGCCAACTCCTTAGCAATCTTCCTCTGTTCTGGAGTCAAAACATTTCGTGCTGCAATAACCTCTTTGATCACACCAGAAAGCAGGCTATGGCATGTGTTTTTGAGCTTACCAGTAAGATCTGTCACCTGAGATAGCTCGAACTGATCCGAAGACATATTGTCCAGGAGGTCGATAGAGAGCAAATTGAGTTCTGCCCTTTTCTTCATCAAGGTGTTGTGGCAGCGGTATTTTATGATTCTGAGCTGTTTCACCTGGCTTTCGCTGAGCTTAAGTTTCTGACGCGCAGCAAGGTATCCGTTCAACTCCCTCAATACGTTGTTTATGATAAGCATAGGGGCTGGGCAGCCTATTTCTCCAAGCTTATTTACATCTATACGCTTCCAGCAATGGCCCATGAGGCATGTCCGCTTCATGATTGGGTGCTCAGGAGCTGCGAAGGTCTCAGGTACCAGCAAGCCTGCAGCCAAGATTACGAAACAAAAACAATATAAGAAACTTTTTACAGTCTTTTTGGTCATTTTTACCTCCTTGACAGTTGCCTTATTTAACAATTGAACGTGCTGCATGAACGTCTTTTGCCAGCTCTTGAACTGCTCCCCAGCAGTAATTTTCTATTTCATCAATGAGCTTGTCTATCTTTTTTTGATCTGGCAGTTCCTTGGTCATCTCCGAAATCAATAGTATGGTGGTGCTCTCCAGATTTCCCCTCTCCTTTACGACGACCATATTTGCATGTTCATAAATATCGTTCAATTTCTTTACCTGATCAGGGGTGAGTCCAAACTTTTTTGCGCCCTGAACATATGATTTGAGTTCCCACAAACTTGTTTTCACAAAAAGTGTAGGAGTTGGACATCCCTTCCCTGCAAGACGTGTCAACCCCTCTTCCTGCCAGCATTCGCCCTTGTAGCAGACGCCCAGGGAATCGTTATTCTGCTTTTGTGCGTAAGTTAACGATACAGAACAAAAAAACAGGGCCAGACAAATAATTAGCAACCTCTTCATCATAAATGTTCCTCCTCTATATTATGTTTTTGATTATAACATAGTTTAACGAAATGATGTTGTCTTTCTCTGAATATCAGATAAATACTCTTACCTCCTTCCAGAATTTCAACCAGTCAACATCTGTTTAAATCATCAACCGACTCTTTTAGTTAAGTAACATACGATGATTTTGTTAAAAAAGACCTCAAGGCAAATAATATGGTACAATTGAATTAAGGCAAATAATGTAGAGCATAACCTTAAACATTATTAAAATTTAGAGTATCATAAGTTTAAATTATGTCAAGATTAACTGTATCATGTTCATAATATCACATCATCTCTAACAAAAAAAGGCTGCTAACGCAGCCTTTTTTAACAGTGTTCTTCTAACCGACCTCAATAAGGCCTCATTATCCAGATACCACACGGACATGTATCAGCACAGAATCCGCAGGCAATACATTTTTCGTCGTCAGAGACATATCTATATTCACCATCTTCCAACTTTTCCCTGGTGATGGCGCCTGTAGGGCACATCATCTCGCACATGTGGCAATCCCTGCAGGTACCGCAACTCATGCAACGGTCTGCCTCTGTCATTTCAGTGTGCTCATTAGGACATGTCTCAGGCTCGAAAAGTGCCGGATTCAACCGATCCTTGGAAATAACTGGCTTCTTGAAGGGCTTCCATTCCTCACCTTTGATCTCCGCGACAATGGCCAGGGCTGCATTCCTGGCAGCACCAAGAGCATTGGTTGCCAGACCAGGCCTTTCCACGTCTCCAACTGCAAAGATCTTTGGATCTGTCGTCCTGTTGGCCTCGTCTGTCTTGATCCATGCTGCACCGCCTGCCTTAACGACCTCAACGGTGTCAGGGAGAAAATTGAGTGCAGGTATGTCTCCAATGGAGATGATGACCGTTTGTGCCGGGATCAGCTCATCAGCAGCGTCAACAAGGCCCTCATCGGTCACTTCTTTGGTATAAACAGGCCATTTGAATTTGGCTCCAAGTGCCTCTGCGGCCTTTCTTTCCTTGCCAAATGCAAGGGGCTTTTGGATATCCACAAGCGTGACCTCTTGGGCTCCCAGCTTGAAGCATTCCACAGCCACATCACAGCCCACGTTTCCAGCCCCTATTATCACAACTTGCTTACCAACTGGAGGTGGATTACCCTCCTTCACCTGGCGCAGGAAGGTAAGGGCTGGAATCACCTTTTCGTGGCCAGGAAATGGAATGGTCCTTGGTTCGTGTGTACCTACTGCCACTACAACATAGTCAAACTCGTCGTAGAGTTCCTTGAACCTTTCCTTGGTAATGTTTTCATTGAAATGTACGTGGATATTGGGTGTCTTCATGAAGCGGGCGACTTCGGCATCCCAGATGGCCCTTGGCAATCTATCCCAAGGAATCACTTGGGCGAGTTTTCCTCCAAGTTTGTCGTCCTTTTCGAAAATATGGGCCTCTACTCCCCTGAGTGCCAGCTGCCAGGCTGCATTCATACCACCAGGTCCGCCGCCTATTATGGCGACCTTCTTGCCCAGAGGGGGGTCTGCCGGTGGGGGCGGAACATCCTTTTCTGCCCTACCCAGATAGGCAATGTCAATACTTTCATCCACCATCTGGCGAGAGCACTGCTGCATGCACAAGTTTGGACAAATAGAGCCACATACAGATGCAGGAAATGGGGTGTAATTCAATACCAGTTCATAAGCCTCTTGAATCTTTCCCTCGCGGATGAGCCTTAACCTGTCAATGGTGGGTATGTGTACTGGGCAATAGTAAGCACAAGGTGCTGCCGACTCCCTATTGGCCCAGAAAGGCCTGCGACGGCGCAGCTCGCCAGTTTCTATGAGACCAATAGGAGAACGGTCGAGACCAGGAGCGAGATCCCTCAAGGGATCTCCCCCAAACTCCTTATCCCATACGTTCCTTCTAAAATCTATCATGGGGATACGGTCCGAAGAGTACATTAAGGTGATCTCCTGGGGTGGAAGGGCAACGAGCATCTTCCATTCTTCCCTCTTGGTCAACTCATCCAGGAGATCCTTTCTGCCAATCTTTTCCAGGAAGATTGGCATGCGCTCGATCAACCACCTCCATTGCTCATCGTCTGGGAGCACGGCCTTGACATTGGTTCTGGCATAGGTCTTGTCTGTCTGGCCCCTATAGTAGATCCAACCGCCCACCATTCCGACACATGGCCTATAACCAAGGACATTTTCAGGTGTGTAAGGCTCAAAGCCGCATACAACGCCAATGCCGCCGCAGTTGAATTCTGCAAAGGTGTCTCCCACCGACCCCAGCACCCAAAGCTCAGGTCTATTGTAGTCCGGGTTCCATTTGGTCATGGTGAGACCGCGCGCCCCAATGGAGCCCTTGACGTATACCTTCCCCTCGGCCATGGCATTACAAACGCCATTTGTGGCATCTCCAAGCACTGTAATCTCAGCACCGATATTGAGATAACCAACATCGTCAGAGGCTGGCCCATGACAAACAATGCGTGTGCCAGGCATGGCCATGCACCCGAGCCTCTGCCCACATGGCCCTTTGACCTCTATATCTATCCTTTTGCCATTGGTTTTTAGGCGACCGCCCACATTGTGCTGGCCAAATGTTTCAAGGATAAGGTGATCATATTTTTCAGCCGCCTTCTGGACCATCTCCTCAAAGGCCTTTGAGCTGATCCTGCGGCCATTTTCATCAATACCTTTTATGGTTATTGCTTCGCTCACTTTTCAGACCTCTTTAACATACGTACTTGATTTGGAGTCTTTCAGCTGCCGCCTTGTCAGCTATACCAAGTGCATCGGACATCCCTATTGGCAGGCTTTGAGACCTTCCAAGGGGCGCCATGATCTTTTTCATCTCTGTCCTGATGGCCAGAAAGGTATCCACAACCCGTTCTGCCACCTTGTCTGGATCGAGCCTCCTGTAAATTTTTGGATTTTGGCTTGTGATCCCCTTGGGACACAACCCTATGTTGCAGATATTGCAGCGGTTGTGATCCTCTGCTCCAAGGCAACCTGCAGCTGCTTGCATAATATATTTTCCAAGATGCACGCCACTCGCCCCTAACATGATAAGGGCCATGCCGTTTTGTGTGACGTTTCCATTCTTTCCAACACCACCTGCGGCAAAAAGTGGTATTTCGTTTTGTTTGCCCTGAGCGCAGAGGTCCAGATAGCATTCCCTGAGATTTGATGCTATTGGATGCCCCATGAAATCCATGCTCACGTTGTAAGCAGCGCCAGTGCCTCCATCCACGCCATCAATGAGTAGACCCGCTGCGTATGGATTCCTCACTAGATTGTTAAGCACCGCTTTAGCCGAATTGGATCCGGATATCTTGGGATAAACAGGCACCCTGAAACCCCAAGCCATGGACAACGATTGTATCATCTTCATCACAGACTCTTCTATTGAATAAAGTGTCTGATGAACTGGAGGTGAAGGCAGGTCAACACCTTCTGGCACGCCTCTGAGGCGCGCAATGAGCTTGCTGACCTTGAACCACATGAGAAGGCCACCGTCGCCTGGCTTTGCACCTTGCCCATACTTGATCTCAATGGCAGCAGGATCACACTGCATTTCAGGTATTGCCCTGATTATTTCATCCCACCCAAAATAACCAGAAGCTATCTGTAGAATGATGTATTTCAAGAACTTGCTCTTTAGGACCCATGGTGGACAGCCGCCTTCGCCTGTAGCCATAACAACGGGCATTTTGTAGACCTCGTTGAGATAGGCTACTCCCTGCAACAGTCCCAGCCACATGTTTGGCGACAAGGCGCCAAAGGACATGGAGCCGATGATGAATGGAAATATCTCCCTAACTGGCGGTATCCATTCGCCTTGCATCTTCCTCTTGAGATATTCTTCAGGAGAAAGCACCCTGCCCAGTAAGGTATTCATGAAAAATTCATGCCGTCCGGCATCCAGGGCAGGATCTGTAAGCATGGATATCCTTGTGAAGATGATCTTATCCAGGAGGTTGGCGCCTGGCTCGTTTCTGCGCCCTCCCCGCTTCCATGCCTCTCCGTGTTGGGTATTCTGAAAACGCACCCTGTCCCTGGTAGGGTTCGGTATGGGCTTTATTGCCTGGTTTGGGCAGACCATGGCACAAAGACCACAGCCCACACATCTCTTCGATACATCGGTCTTTTGCCTGATGCCAACAAAGGTGCGGTAGGAGGTCTTTCTTTCAGCTGCATTGAGCACAAGCTTAGGCATGCGCTGACGCATATAAGAAAGCTTTATCGCATTAACAGGACAAACAGCCGTGCATCTTCCACACAGGGTACAGCGGTCCTCCCTATGTTCGATTATCCAGGGAAAATCGTTGGCTGCTAAGCTGCTTGGGGTAGAGGGAACGGATCGAATTGGGACCATATCTTATACTCCTGTCTATCTGGGGGAACTATTACAGTATGGGGACGCATTGGCTGAAAATCAAAAGACCTATCCCTGTCGGGTATCATGGCGTCCACTCCGCAAATCTCAGAGGCCATTGCCCATGTACCAGGCTTCCCACCTACGGTTGCAGGGCGAAGCTTCTTGGCATCCATTACGAGAAGGCAAGTCTCATCAGGAAGCGTACCCATAACCGCATTTGGGCCATCGATAATCAGCCTTCTACAGGCATTTCTAAGACCCAAGAGGAAATCACCCTGAGGATGCTTTTCAAGCTCCTCTGTCTTGAGGGGGGTTATCACATGCTTGTAAGCCTCAAGAGGCAACTTGAGCTGCTTGATCACATAATGAAGTATGTGTGTAAATACCTCACTGTCTGACTGATAACCGATATATCCAGGAAACCCCTTTCCTGTGAGCCAATCCTTGATGGGGATAAATGCCGTATTTTCACCATTGGTCATGGTGGCTATGCCCTGAATGAAAAAGGGATGGCACGCGTAAAGATTAATACCCCAGTTGGTATTCTGCCTTCCCTGGGCCATGCAAACCCTTGCGGTTATACGGTTTTCATCGAGGCCCAGCGCCTTGCCGACCTCCAGGGGCCAGCCTACTTCTTTTATCATGATGACATCTGGCCAAAAGGCAAAAGAGGTAAGGTCTCCATCGTGAGCCTCGCCATCCTTTCTAAGGGCAAGACGGGTCATCATCATCTTCTCTTCTACCTCTTCTTGGCTCAGGCCTTCCCATGACTTTGGCATCTTGTAGACCCTGAGAATATACTTATGCCGGTCCTTGGCCTCTATATGTGTCATATCAACGTGAAATTCGTGATCGTACTTGAGCGCAAATCCACGATCTTGCATAAAGGTATTCAGACGGTGCAGAGCCTCTTCAGTATGAGCTATACCGGAGAGAATCGGGTCCTTGGAATTGTAGCTATAGTCCGTAAATTGGACACCCCGCATTATGAGGCCCAGCCCGCTGCCGTCATAACCCTCCTGCATGGCCTCCATGGCCTCGAACACCTCATACGGCGAAAAGGGCTCGTTGGAGGTTTTCAATGCTAAGCGGCACATAACAATACTCCTTATAACTGGTCAAAAAGATTAATACAGGCTGAACTGCCCAGAGCAAGAGCCTATGAAGCAGTAAGCAGCCTGTAAATAAACAGGTTTAACTGGTCATCCAGCTGGTCTTCAGGGCATGTTTCATTAAGGAATATGGCAGTGGGAATAATCCAAAAAGTCTATCAGGAGGCTGCGGATTACTTCCCCATTGACCTGCACGTTCTTTTCCGAAGGCTTCAGATGGATGCGCCCAGTATCGCCTCGCTACACGCAAAAACGCCAAAAAAGGTGATTACAATGAATCTGTGAGATTGTCAATGAAAAACCCCTGAACCCATTGTTAATCCAAGGGCTTGTGAAGACACGGCTACTTGTCAGATTTTATAATTCGCGGAGGCCTTCGGCGCTGTCATTTGCCCACCTAACTGCATCCATCCAGCAGGTACTGATAGTGGATGTCCCAATACCAGTTCTTAGAGAAAATTCTTTAATTTGGTCCATATTCACCTGCTCACACGCTTCGGCAAGGGCTACGAAGGGATACACGGGACCTTTCTTAAAGATCACAGCCTCCACGATTTCCTGACCCAGGTGCAGGCCCCTTAATACATTTTTGGCAGCAATATTGAAAAGTGCCTCAACCAAAGAAAGAAGCCCGGCCATAAAAGCCGAAGGCCCCAGCTCTGGACATCCCACATGTGCGGCAATCTTTTCACTGAAACAGGCCCTTATGACTGCTGCGCTAAACAAGGCCTCTGGAGCCCCCTTGGATACACTGGACAAAAAGATGATGGATAGCCACTGCTTTAACTTCCTTTCTCCAAGGAGGGTGACAGCCTGTTTAACAGAGGAAATCTTTTCCGACAACCCGTAAGATGCGGAGTTTACAAGCCTTAAAACCTTTATCACTAGGGCTGGATCCCGCACCAGAAGAGTGTAGATCTTTTCGATGTCCATGTCAGGGCGGTTGACCGCTGCCATCATTTTTAGCCTTGTCTTACGTGCAGGCTTTACATCTTCGGCCTTCAAGATGCTGGGACGGGCAAAAAAGTAACCTTGAAAATAATCAAAGCCCAGATCGTATGCCTCCTTGAATTGATCATAGGTTTCTATCTTTTCGGCAATGAGCCTTATCGGGGAATCTCCAAACGCGCGGCAGATCCTTTCGATCTCTCCGGTAGAACTGGCGAGCCAATCCACCTTTATGAAATCTGCAAGGGGAAGCAAGGGTTCGAAATCATCCTGCCACACAAAGTCGTCCAGGGCTATCAGAAAACCATTTTCTTTAAGACGTGATACGGTCTCAAGTAGGTCTCTATCAACGGTTACAGTCTCAAGTACCTCTATCACTACCCTGGGAGGGGAAAGGAAGGTCAGATCTGTAAGAAGTAGGGATCTGGAAAAATTTATAAACGCCCGTTTCCCCCCTGTGATCCTGTCTATGCCCAAATTGCAAAAAGAGTTTTCCAGCAGCTTGATAGTGGCCTGGGCACCAGGAATTTCCGGATAGATGTTTTCATGACCAGCTCGGTACAGGAGTTCATAGGCAAATGTATGTTTGCCCCTATCGAGTATTGGCTGACGGCCAATGAAGATCTTTGACGAATTTTCCATCTCATCCAAGGGTGTTTGCGAAATATTATTGTTATCTTATGTATCGTCTCCTTTTTGTGGTTAGGTAAACCTTTCAGTGACACTCTTAGAAAGGTGCCGCAAATCCTTTGAAAAAACTTCCTGTATGATTTCCTTGGATTTTGTGATAAAAATAGATAGTGAGAGCTTTTAAAGCTTGGCCGTCTGAGATCCTCATTTCTAAACGTGGAAGCTTTTTCAACAGAGGGAGGAATATCATGAAGAAACTGTATATTGCCAGTCTGGCTCTCGTTGTCCTTCTTTTAACAGGTTGTGATCTCAAGATTGCAAAGGTGCGTGCCCCAGACATAAACTGCCTATTTGATCCATCGTGCAAAGTTGTTGTAACTGATACCAGTTCACCCATCAGCTTGCCTGCATCTGGCACCATGTTTCTTCAAAGCAGAACCTTTAAGGGTAAGACAGGCACCCAGGCCGAAGGACTCTACGCCTATCTTTACAGAATAGATCTTCGAAATGGCATGGGCATCACACATATTCCATGCATAAGGTCTATGACCTTGACCTTTGAACCATTGCATACCAGCCTGGACTATGACCAGGATGGCTCCCCTGAACAAGTATTTGTCATAACGCAAGGCGGGATAGGCAATATTGGTATTGCCTCGGCCCAAAAAAACCGGAACCAGATAACCTTTGAGTTTGAATCCCCTGTATGTGTAGGCAGCCATCCTGGCGGAGGTGACAGCACCTACTTTTTTGGCATGACCTCCCCACGGCCTCCTGAAGACTCATCGGCTCTCTTAAGGGATACTGATGGGAATGTCTACAGTATAGATGTCCGTTCTGCAGTGCCTCATTAGAGAGTCACAAGTGTTGTTGGCCACCGCTATTTGCATCCAAGAACCAAGAGTGCTTCTTGAGGCCTGGAGAAACGCATCCATCGTTTGAGACACAATATCAAGGCTTGTCCTCAAGACGTGGCCCTTCCTCTTTACCTACTGGGATAAGGATCTCAAATTTTGCTCCCTGTTTTTCCCCCTTCAGGGCCTTGATCTTGCAATCAATCCTTGAAAGGATATCCCTTGCCATGAATAGCCCAAGGCCCAGGCCTTCCTCCCTGGTGGTAAAAAATGGTTCAAAGATCTTATCGAGATCCTCTATCTCAAACCCTTTGCCATTGTCTGTCAGGATAATCTTCACAATTCCTTCCCCTTTTCTGGCCTTCAGCTCGATAAGATCTGCTTGACTCTCCGAAGAAAGGGAATTCTGGGCCACAAGAAACAGGGCATCTGACAAAAGACGCCTGTCAGTCCTCAATTCTATCCTTGAAGGGCAATCAACAACAATTTTACAGCTTGCCATCATGGAACCGAGCCTTCTTGCAGTGTCTTCCAGCACATCGTTCACAAAGACACTGGAATATTCCGGCTCCATCTCCTTGTAGAAATTGACTATCTGGGTAACCTGCCCTGCCAATTCCCTTGCCTCCAAGAACAGGGCTTCGGCCTGGTTCCTTTCCCGAGAATTTGGGGATAAACGCCTTGCAAGCATCTGCGCCCTTCCGGCCAACACAGACAGCGGGGTCTTTATTTGATGGGCCACTTGGGCGCTCATCTGTCCGAGAAGAGCAAGCCTTTCCTTCTGCTTGAGCTCGCGGGCTAGCTTATACCCTTCTGTGACATCCTGAAGAAGAAGGATCAGGCGGCTCGCCGCCTCAAGCTTACGGATCTCTATGATCCTTTCTCCCTTCTGCACAGTACAAGGGAATGCCTCTTGCTCCATGAGCTTCTCAAATGATTCCTCATTGGTTGCTTCCCTTGGCAAGAACCTTTTGGCCCATTCGTTGGCACTGAGACCCTGGCCGGGCATCTTTTCAATTATGCCTATGCCTAGTTCATCTGCCACCTTGCTGAGCCTTTCTGCAGCTACCCTCGCCTCTCTTGCCTTTTGGGAAAAAAGACCCAACAAGACATCAGAACTCTCGCCAAACTGTAAGTCCCTGACATTGTGCCTTTGTCTTCGCAAATAAAAAAGAAAGGCTATGATTGTGGCTATCCACACGAGCAAAAGGACTGATATAGAAAAAAAACAAGTGGAATTCACCATGCTATCCTGACAAAAATTGAACTGAAACGATTGTAATTTCGATCCCTTTTGAAATACTTTTTCCTATTATCGGCAACCAGAATCAATTTCTTGTTGAATTCGCCCACAAACCGTTTCCCAAGCCGAAGGGAATGCATATAATTTAGAGATAGATAGACTGGATCTCGATTCCACCAACAAACTGGAGAAAACCATGTCGAAGGAAGTCCAGGAGCTTGTAAAAAGGCTGAGGCCAAGTCTTTCCCTAGCCGAATATGGAAGGATATATACTGACACCACTGCCTATATGGAAATCTCGTATGGCGATGTAATTGAGATAGACAATCAGCACTACCTTGTACTTCGTGACGAGGTAGAGCGAAGCTTTGGGATTGAAGACCCAAAATATTGGGTGAAAAGATGCATCCACCTTGAAACTGGAGAGCGAAGGATTCTCAAGCTGGTTTTTCACGAAAAATTCATGCTGAAACTTGGCACATTGTCTATCCCATGCTTCAGGAGCCCGGAAAAGGAGGCAAGGATACTGGATCTTGTGCGTGGAGACGTGAGATTCATGCAGGGCTTGTCCAGATTTGACAAAAAGGGCAACGTGGTACGAATAATCGAGATAATAGGCGGCAAAAGGCTCGACCATGCCGTCTTTGAAATCGAAGCCTCCCATAGGGACTATTTCTACGAGCACCTGCCACCCATATTGGAAAAATTCATCGAATCTTGCAGGGCTATAAAATTCCTCCACGATCACGGGGAAATACATGGAGATATCCGTAGGGACCATCTTTGGGTGGAATACGGCACGGGGCAATACAGGTGGATCGACTTTGACTATGCCTATGAATTCGAAGAAAACCCCTTTGGATTGGATATCTTTGGACTCGGTAGCCTATTGATTTATCTTGTGGGGAAACAGATTTATACCATGTCCAACCTAGCCTCTCAGGGATTTGGCCAGGAGATTGCCTCCACCATCGAACAAGAGGACTTTTCCTTGCTCTACAAGAACCGGATCGTAAACCTCAGAAAACTCTTTCCCTATATACCAGAACGTTTGAATTTCATACTCATGCATTTTTCAAATGGAGCAGAGGTCTTTTATGAAACCGTTGACGAATTCTTGAATGATCTGGAGCCTTGTCTCCAGGAAATAAAAAGGTAAAAGGAGGTGGACATGAATCCCAAAAGGATACTCATAGCTGCTGATGCGTCAGAAAACGCCAAACGAGCGGCTACATACGTTGGCGAAATAATTGGTTCGAGACCAGGTTTTGAGATAGGAATCCTATACGTTATCAGATATCCAGACAGAGACCTCTTTCCAGATGACAGCTCTTGGCAAAATAAAAAAGAAGAAGAATTGAAAAAGGCCCAGCTGGTACTCAAGGAGCTAAAGGGCCTTCTCACAGAAAAGTCCATACCCGACTCTGCCATAGATGCCACTGCCATACAGGCAGCTGGTTTCAGCATTGCCCAGGCCATCCTTGAATATCAGAGAGAAAATGACTTTGGTACCATAGTGGTGGGAAGACGAGGGGTTTCCAAGGCCGAGGAATTCCTCTTTGGCAGTGTATCCAATAAGATTGTACACTATGCAAAGGACTGCGCTGTCTGGGTAATCGAATAGATTTTGTCGTCATGGCCAGGACCAGACTGGTAAACTGCATCGCCTTCGATGATTGCCCATTTCCAAAGCATCATCGGGGAGACGTGAAGATTGTTGGGGCGGTTTTCGCTGATCAGCGGTTCGATGGTGTGATAATCGGTAAGGTGAGAAAAGATGGGATCAATTCGACCCAGAACATCATAAGGTTGGTCAAGAACTCAAAATTTTTTCTCCATGCAAATCTCATAATGCTGCAGGGCATAGCCTTTGCTGGTTTCAATGTGGTGGATGCCTTGAGATTGAGCGAGGAACTCGCCATGCCTGTTTTAGTGGTCGCAAGGCACGCCCCCGACATGGAAGCCATTAGAAAGAGCCTCGTCTCAAGGGTTTCCGGAGGGTTGAAAAAATGGAAGTTGATACAAAAAATGGGGCTGATGGAAAGGTGTGGCAATTGTTATGTCCAAAGGGCTGGACTAAGCATTGAAGAGGCCCGGGCAGTAGTGGAAAGATTTTCCATCTATGGAAACATACCCGAACCTCTCAGAATAGCCCATTTGATAGCTGGGGCAATTGGCACTGGCATTAGCAGAGGGAGGGTGTAAAAAAATTTTTTTAAGATCTAAAAAAACTTTCAGGCCAAATATGAACTCAATTTTTTATCTTCTTTTCTTCCCTTTCTATCTCTTTCAGTTTTTTCTTGTAGTATTTGAGGCATCTTTTGATAAACCTCTGCTGCCCCCACTTGCTAGAAAGGTTTTCACGCTCTACCGGTGCGTCCCAGCAAGCCAGTAATACAAGCTTCATGGGCATATCCATATCTATGAGACAGTTGATCTTACTTTCATAGTATTCCTTTTCGACCTGGAGCTTAATCCGCCTGTTCTTTGTGAGATTGGGTATTGGCAGTTCTCTTTCTTTTTTAAGTGCAATCATCAGCCTTCACCTCTTTTTCTGCTTTGCATAAGATTTATGCAAGATATTTGCCATATCACAAAGCTGAAAATGACGCCCTTAGCCCTTAAATGGGCATTCAATTTTGCCGATAAAAACAGGGAATGGAAAAATTTTTTCCAGAAAGGAACAATTTTTCTCACCGCTGTATGAAAAAAAATATCCCAATCATAGACCTGGATGCACAGAGGCGGAAAAGGGCCATTATATCTAAGATAAAGACCATTCCACCCTTGCCTGCAGCAGCCCAGGAAGTATTGAGCATAGTAGCCGGAAACCCCAAAGACATACGGCGGCTGGAGCAGGTAATTGTCCACGACCCCTCCCTGTCAACGCAGCTACTGAAGGTGGCAAATTGTGCAGCCTATTATCCAGCAACCAAAATCGATACCGTCCAAAGGGCCATAGTATTCCTTGGCTTTGCAGAGGTGAGGAGCCTTGCCCTGGGGCTCAGCGTGTCCAGCGTCTTTAAGGGCAGAAAATCCGCATCGGGCTTCGATAGACAAAGATTCTGGGAACACTCTATAGGCACTGCCATGATCTCGAGGGTCCTGGCAGGTGAGCTCGAACTTGAAGAAACAGACCTCTACTTTACCTGCGGCCTTCTACACGATCTTGGCAGGGTTGTCATGGACAGCTGCTTTCCGGAAGAATGGAAACAGATACTCGAATATGCTACAAAACGAGAGTGTTCCTTGTTGAAGGCTGAAAGACGTGCAGGGTTTCCTCACAATGTCATAGGTGCCTGGCTCGTCAGGAACTGGAGTATTCCTGAGATCTATGCAAGGGTGATAGCCAGCCATCATCTGCCTGTGAATCATCCAAAATTCAATTTTCAGGGTGGACTAGTACAGCTCGCCGACCAGTTGAGCCACCAAATGGGCATGGGCCTTATGATGCCTCCCCATTGCAACAAGAACAACCTTGCAAACGCACTTGGAATAGGAGTGGAACGACTTGCCCTGCTCGAAGAACACCTTTTAAAAATAGGTGAACTCGCTGAGGCTATAACTACTGGTTTTTTATAAAATAATTTCTTCGTTTTTCGTCAAAATTAAATGGGTTCATATCTTGACAGTTTGGTTTCGGCATGTTTAATTAGCGGCTGTCATATTGAAAACGAGTTACCCCTGCTGGTCCCTCTGTACCATCTCCAACAAAGACGACCAACATACCCACCTCCATCCTTCTTTAACCGGCAGGGGTTTTTTATATTGCCAAAAAAAATGTTTTCCTATCTTCTCTTCGTCCTGTAATAATTCTTAACTGCATATGAATAGGCGGATCATGAATGTAAACAACCCACTAGCCCACTTATCATCGCATTTTTCATCTTTTGTTGACAGGGCGCCGAAAATCGTCGGTTTCCTCCTTTTACTGCCCTTTATGTTTTTTCTCCTGACAGGTAATGGCCATTCAAAACAGACAGGGGGAAAACTCAACAACTGGTCCAATCTCTCTGTCACCCTTTATCCATCTATGGCCCTTGTCAAAGAACAAGGTACTGTGACCATCAAAAAAGACAGGCAAAAAACCATCTTTCATCCTGTATGCGCCAAAATCATTCCCCAATCTGTCTTCTTTTCCGTAGAAGGCGGACTTGTGCTGGAACAATCCTTTATATACAAACCAATAAGCCCAAAGGCTCTTCTCGATAGCTACGTTGGCAAGGACGTATTTCTCATCAAGACAAACAAAGAGACAGGCAAGGAAGAAATTGTCACAGCAAGACTGATATCTGTCCAAAAAGGGTTGGTCCTGAGCGTCAATAACAGGATAGAGACCTCAGCACCAGGCAGGATTGCGTTTCCATCCATCCCCAAAGGCATGGGAAATGAGCCGCTTCTGAAGATAGTAATAGAGGCGGCTGAAGATAAAAAGGCCGATGTAGAACTGGCATACCTGACTAGAGGCCTTGGCTGGAGCGCAGATTATGTGGCGTTAATGGCTGAATCAGGCAAAAACCTTCAGCTCAACTGCTGGGTCACTATGAAAAACAATTCAGGCATCTCGTTCAAGAATGCCTCTTTTCAACTGGTTGCAGGAGATGTAAACACTGGCACTCCAAGTATGGAGATGACAAGAAGCCTTGTCAGGAAAGCAGCAAGCCAACCCCTTAACCGGGACGTGCGGCAGGAGGGCCTCTTCGAATACCATCTCTTCTCTCTTGAACGCCCCTTGACCTTAGAAGATGGAATAGCCAAACAGGTATCCCTGTTTTCGGCAAACAACGTACCCTTTAAAAGGACCTTTTTCATTGCAGCAAACAGTTACCCACTTTCAAGAAACCTTGGCAAAAGGTCAGAGAAATTGCCGGTACAGGCCATATTATCCTTTGAAAACAAAAGGGCATCAGGGCTTGGCCTTCCCATGCCAGAAGGAGACGTAAGGGTGTTCAAACGGGATTCCAAAGGCCGGCTACAATTTATCGGACAGGATCACATACCCCATATCGCCAAGGACGAAAAGGTGCGCCTCAATATTGGTAGGGCCTTTGACATAATCTGCAAACGGACTCAAACGGATTATAAAAAGCTTGCTGGCAATACCAGATTCAACTCGGTATATGAAAGCTCCTATGAAGTCACCTTCAAAAATAATAGAAATAGCCCAGCGTCCATAAGATACGTTGAACCATTATCGGGGCAGTGGGAGATAACAGATGAAAACCTGCGACACGAAAAAAGGGACGCAAATACTGCACTATGGACATTGGACATACCTTCCAAAGGCAAAAAGACCTTAAAATTCACTGTAAGGGTAAGATATTAGTAGCTACGCATAGTCTTAAAACCCTAAGGCTATGCCACGGAAATTGTGCCGATATTTTTGAACTACCCATGTCATTGGACAAAAAGGGCAATCTATTTTGAAAATACATGCAAAGACTGCATTTCCATGCCTTGCGGGGCAGATACAAGACTATCCAAGACGAAAGCACTATTTTTAACAGGATCTTTGGGATCGGCCTTAGGCACTCATATGCTGGAAGAACAAGAAAAAATGCAAGTCATTCTTTCTTGTCTTCGGCGTCATGGGCTAGCTTTCTGGCTAGTTCAGAAAGCCTCTCGAGCTCCTGCTCCACCTTATGATAAACCGTGCCTTCCGGATACCGTCCCTTTTCATCGGCAACTCCAGCTTTCATGCCTGTAAGGAGTTCCATCCCTTCATCGACGGTTTCTATAGCCCAGATATGGAACCTTCCATCTCGCACCGCATCAACTACTTCGGCCTTCAGGGTAAGATCCCGAATATTGGCCTTTGGTATGATAACCCCCTGATTTTCTGAAAAACCCCTCTCCCTGCACAGGTCAAAAAAACCCTCTATCTTGGCGGTCACTCCTCCGACAGGAAGTATCTCCCCTTTCTGGCTCACCGCCCCTGTACACGCAATTTCCTGACTCAATGGAACCGATGATATGGCTGAAAGGAGGGCAAAGAGCTCTGCGCCTGAAGCCGAGTCTCCGTCTATCATTCCATAACTTTGCTCAAAACAGATGGTGGCAGTGAGGGTTAAGGGCCTTTCCTTTACAAACTTTGACCTCAAATATCCAGAAAGGATCATAACGCCCTTTGTGTGTATCTTGCCACTCAGCTCGGCCTCCCTTTCGATATTGACCACTCCATCTTTGCCAAGGGAGATATTGACCGTAATCCTGGAAGGCTTTCCGAATGTGTAATCGCCAAGGTCATACACGGCAAGACCGTTGATCTGGCCAGCAGCCTTTCCTTTGGTGTCTACCTTTATGATGTCCTTTACCAGGAGTTCCTGCAAATGTTCCTGATAGAGGCTCGAACGATATTTCTTCTCGTCTATGGCCTTTTGTATGTGGCTGCTGCCAATTGCCGTGGCTCCATCCTTTTCTGCCCAAAAATCAGCTTCCAGGAGAAGATCTTCTATGTCAGTCACCTTCAAGGAGAGCTTTTCCCTGCAATCTGCCAGTTCCGAAGAATACTCGATGAGCCTTGCCGCCCCCGTCTTGTCCATATCCTTTAAATTGTTCCTGTGTACAATGGACGCGACTGTCCTCATAAATTCTTCGGTTCTCGATTCGTTCCTGTCGGTCTGGACATCAAGATGTGCCTTTACCTTGAAAAGCTCCCTGAAATCCTCGTCTAGGCTGAAAAGTAGTTGATACAAAAAAGGATCCCCCATCAAGACTATTTTGACATTTAGGTCTATTGGCTCAGGTTTGAGGCTTTTGGTGGTGAAAAGTCCAAGTTGTTCTCCTGGGTCTTCTATCTCTATCTTCTTGGTACGAAGTGCCCTTTTCAAGGCCTCGTATGAAAAGGGTTTTTTCAGAAGATCAGTCACTTTCAGAAGCAGATAACCGCCGTTTGCCCTGTGAAGAGCCCCTGCCTTTATCATGGTAAAGTCAGTGAGAAGGGCGCCAAACTGGGCCTGCCTCTCAATGGCGCCAAAGAGATTTGGATAACTTGGGTTTGCCTCAAAAATCACAGGCCTTCCCTCTGCGCTGGAGTTGTCCACCAGTATATTCACCTCGTAACGGACAAAACTTGGCCCCATGCCTGGGATAGGGAAAGGCAGGCCACCTGGAGGGGCTTCTTTGGGAGGTCTGAAATCCTCAAAATGGAGGATTACGTCCTCTTCCACTAGCTTGAAATACTCCTGGAGCTTAGGGATGGTGGCGAATCTTTCCTTTACAGGCCTTATCAAGGTTTCTATGGTTTGCCTGGCCACCTCCTTATCCAGTTCCTTGAGCTTTTGTCTGACATCTTGTTCAAGCTGATGGATCTTACGCATGGTGGCGCCCATTTCCCTGTGGAGTTCCTCGCTCTTTTTCTTGAGCTCGTCCTGCTCTTCCTGGCTCATCTTGGTGATCTCGTCAGGGCTCATGGGGCTGCCATCGGGCTTTGCAGGGATCACCATCATGCCTGTGGGGTCGGCCTGAAGGATAAATTGCCTTTCCCTCACCTTTCTGTCGAGTTCCTCAAAAAGCTCACTTCTTTTCTTGTTGAAATTGCGGATAACCTCTTCCTTTCTCACCAGATAGGTCTCGCCCTCGAAATTCTTGGGCATGTGCAACCTGAGATTATCCACAAGTTCCATCATGGCCTTTTGGAGTTCACGGCCCAGCCCTCTTTGAAGTTCCACCGCCAAGGGGACATCAGGGTCCTTAAAGTTATACAGGTAGCATATATCCGCCGGGGGTTGCGCCTCCTTCTTGGCCATTGCCTCGAGCTTCGCCCTGACAAGCTCGAGAGCCCCTGCCTCCTGCAGCCCTGCCACAAAGACATTGAACCCCGCCTTTTCCATATCCAGGCCGAAATCAAGGGCCCTTTCAGCCCTTTCTTGTCCAAAAAAGGGGGCAATTCCTGGCCCCAATTCACTGATATATTCAAATCCGAGCTTATCTGGATCAACTGTGGGCCTAAGTTCCTCTGGTCCGAGTGCTTTCATATCGACTCTACCCTATCCTTTTGGTTCCTTCTCGAGGTGCTGATAAGCCAGTTCGGTAGCCATCCTTCCCCTTGGTGTCCTGTGAATGTAGCCCCTTTGCACCAAAAAGGGTTCATAGACGTCTTCTATGGTCTGACTCTCCTCCCCAAGGGATACTGCAATGGTATCAAGCCCAACAGGACCACCATTGAACCTGTCTATGATCAAGGAGAGGATCTGCCTGTCCATTCTGTCAAGGCCTTTTCTATCTACATCGAGCATCAATAGCGCCTTGTCTGCCACATCCCTATCTATTCTTCCATTGGCCTTTATCTCTGCGAAATCCCTCACCCTTCTGAGAAGCCTGTTTGCTATCCTGGGTGTTCCCCTGGAACGCCTTGCTATTTCCCTGGCACCCTCCCTATCGATCTCAACACCCAAGATTGCTGCGGAACGGAGCACAATGGCTTCAAGATCTTCATCCTTATAAAAATCCATCCTCAGGATAACGCCAAATCGGTCTCTAAGTGGTGGTGAAAGCAGTCCAGCCCTGGTGGTTGCCCCTACCATCGTAAACCTTGGCAGATCTATCCTTATGGTTCTGGCACTTGGCCCTTGCCCTATCACTAGGTCGAGCTGATAGTCCTCCATAGCCGGATATAGGATCTCCTCGACTGCCGGACTGAGCCTGTGAATCTCATCGATGAAAAGGACTTCCCCATGTTGAAGATTAGTGAGTATTGCAGCCAGATCTCCAGGCCGTTCTATCACCGGCCCTGAAGTACATCTTATCCCCACCCCAAGCTCTCCTGCGATTATGTGGGCGAGGGTGGTCTTGCCAAGGCCGGGATGGCCATGTAGGAGACAGTGATCCAATGCCTCTCTTCGTTTCCTTGCTGCTTGGATGAAAAGAGAAAGGCCCCTTTTTACATCCTCCTGGCCTATGTATTCTGAAAAATTTCTAGGCCTTAGACCAGGCTCGACAACGATATCGTCTTCAAGGGGTCCTGGAGCCAGATCTTGTGAAGGATCCCCAATAGTCCCCCCAATGTCTTTCCAGCTTTCAGTCATGTTATTTTTGAACTATCCTCGACAAAATCTGCAATGAAGACTTGATAACATGGTTGATGTCCCTCTGGCCCTTTTCCTTTAAGACAATCATTACCGCCCTTTTCGCCTCAGAAGGCTTGTAGCCAAGATTGGAAAGTGCAGAAACCGCATCTTCCACAAGTTCTGGCCGTGCACCACTCTGGGGATGAAGCTCATCATCCTCGACTGATCCAATGCCACTTTCCTTCATATACTTTACCGCCTTTTCTCTCAGATCCACGCAGATCCTGGCGGCAGTCTTTTTGCCTACACCGTGTACGGCTTGCAATCTTGCCGAATCGCCCTTTGAAATACTTTGTATCAGCTCGTCCACAGGCACCACTGACAAGATATTGAGCGCAAGCCTTGGACCAACTCCCGATACTTCCAAAAGCATCCTGAAGATATCAAGCCCCTTCTCATCAGTGAAGCCATAGAGTGAAATGGAATCGTCCCTGTGAATAAGATGGGTATACACCCTAAATTCAGAGCCGGCCCCTGGAAGGCGATCCAGCTGTGACAGGGGCATCTGGACACGGTATCCAACACCATTCACCTCCACGAGCACCGTATCCAGCCTTATTCCTGCAATGGTACCCCGCAAGTATCCTATCATATCAAGTCATCCTTACGGACAAGATAAAAGATCATGTCAATCGAGTCGTACTTCCATAAGGCGGTTGACCCTCTGGCCCTGGGCATGACAAAGAGCCACGGCCAGTGCATCCGAGGCATCCTGGGGAAGCCTCGAATTCAGGTTGAGGATTATGGAGATCATCTTCTGGACCTGGGCCTTTTGCGCCTTGCCATAACCAACCACTGCCTTCTTTATCTCGAGAGGGGTGTATTCATATACCACAAGGTCGTGATTCAAGGCTGCCATCACAGCAGCTGCCCTTGCATGGCCCAATTTGAGTGCTGCCTTCACGTTCCTGGATACGAAGACCTCTTCAACTGCAGCCACCTCTGGCTTGAACTGGGAAATTACAGCTTCTATCCCCTGGTAAAGGACCTTCAGCCTGGACAAGAAACTGGTTGAAGGATTGGTCCTAATGACACCACTGGTCACAAACGAAACGTCCCTTCCACATGAGGTGGTACTGATGATACCATAACCTGTTGCCATGGAACCTGGATCTATTCCCAGGATCAAACTCTCCTCAGCCACTAAGCAACCTTTTCCAAGAGTTCGTCTGGTATGTCAAAATTGGCATACACGTTTTGGACGTCGTCGTTTTCTTCAAGGGCATTCATCAAATTGAGCAATTGTTCCGCCTGTTTCTCATCCTTTATTTCAATGGTATTGGACGGGATCATGGATACCTTTGCAGAAAGGATCTCTATCCCAGCGTCTTCGATGGACTTTTTTACCTTCTCGAGATTTTCAGGCCTTGTCTCGATCTCCCACTCGGAGCCACTGTCGTGGATATCTTCAGCTCCTGCATCCAGAGCGGCATCCATCAAGGTATCTTCATCCACCTTATTCTTCTCGATGATTATCAGCCCCTTTTTCTCAAAGAGCCAGGCCACACTACCTGGTTCCCCCATGCTTCCGCCCCGCTTTGAAAAGATATGGCGGACCTCGGCCACAGTTCTCTGACGGTTGTCTGTAATGGTCTCTACAAGGACCGCAACTCCACCTGGCCCATATCCTTCATAAGTGACCTCTTCGTATGAAACACCTTCGAGCTCGCCTGTACCCTTTTTGATTGCCCTTTCTATATTGTTTTTAGGCATGTTTTGGGCCTTTGCAGAGTCAATCGCAGCCCTTAGCCGCGGATTGGCAGCCGGATCTCCTCCACCTAGTCTCGCTGCCACGGTGATTTCCTTTATGAGCTTTGTAAATATCTTTCCACGTTTGGCGTCCTGCGCTGCCTTTTTATGTTTTATTGTGCTCCATTTTGAATGTCCCGACATGATATCCTCCAAGTTTTATACAACTGCAGCATGCCACTGCCGCCAGCCAACAAGATACTGGCTGACGCTTTGATAGTGTTCTAAGGAAAAATTTGACAGAGTCAGTATAGTAAAAGGATCTTGGAAAGTGAAGACAGGCCCTTTTCAAAGCTGAGGCCTGCCCTTCGTCTCAATATTGTTTCACCTTTTCATAAAAAGATTGAAGGTCCCTTTTCAGAAATCGCTGAACACTTTCGAGATTTTTGGAATGGGCAATCCATACATGCCTTCTGGCATGTTTCTCTATGAGTTCGGATACCCTGGCCTTTACCCTTGGCCAAAGATCCCTTTCATACAAGGATCTAAGCTTAACAAGTGGATCTGGATTCGTGCTATAGCGCTTTACAAACCTTGGGAATGTAACCTTCTGAAAGAAGCAAGACCCTCCAGCCACTACCAGCAAAAACCAGATAATAGGCCACAAAAAACTTTCCGCACCAAGCTTTCCTGTGACAAGATCGAGAACAAATGGGCTGCTGGGGTATCCAAAGAGCAGATTCATGACAAGATCCCCAAAGAAAAAGGCTATGGTGCCAGTAAACAGCAGCGTCTTAGAAAAGCGCCAGAGCTTTGTTCTGAAGCGCCTCTTGAACTCATTGAGGGCCTCGATCTCCAATGCAAGCTCCCTGACCACATTATCCACCTCTTGAAGCATGTGATAAAGACGCATTCTTGGGGCATCTAGAAGCGACTTTTTCAGCTCATCACGTTCCTTTTCCCAAACCTTGAATTCTTCGGGCACCTGCCTGCCCTCGATCTTGGCATAGGTGAGATAAATCCTGGGAATGTCCTTTCTGCCTGTCATCTGCGACAGATTCCAGCAAAGGGTTCCATACGCCCTTACAAGATCCTCAAGGCTTTCGCACTCATCGATCCTGTTGAGTACAAAACGGACCCTGTCCTCACCAGCCGTGCCAGGCAAAGTGACCCTTAAGACCTTATAGGTCTCCTTGATGGTACCTGCCTTGTGAGGGTCGAACATCAAGACTATAAGATCCGACAGCTTGGCCAGCTCGCCTACCACACCCAGATAGTCGTAACCCCTGTCTTTTTCAGTAACAGAATCCAGCATGCCAGGGGTATCTATGAGTGCAATATCTTCCAGGACTTCTGCCTTGACCCTCTTCATTGACAGATGTGAAAGGAGTTTTTCGCCAAAACCCCTCAAAGAGTCAAAGGGGAACCGCTCGTCATTTACTACTGTACTTCCTGTGAGATCTCCTTCAGGCTCACCCTTGTCAGGAGCGGTTATGATGGTGAAACTGTCATCGGTGGGGGCCTGTCCAGTCCTCTGGATCTCCCTGCCAAGAAACTCATTTATAAAGGTCGACTTACCTGAAGAGTAATTCCCTATTAAAAGGATCAAGGGCTTCCACTTTAGAGGGATAAGAAGCTCATTCAGATCAAGCCCATAGCTTTGAAATATCTGACCGAGCTTTAGTGGAAGTATCTCTTCAAGCTCCCGCTTAAGGGTCTTGGCATTGTTATTTTCAGACATTTATCAACTCCTGGAAAAAGATGGTCCGCTTTGTGACGATTCACACCCAACACAAGAAACCGTTTTCTCAAAGATTCATCAGAATACTATTTTGAACACAATGACATCACGAGGCGTTAAAGTTTCCCTCCTCATCCATAATGAAGCAGATAATTTGGGTCTAAGGCCTGCCTGATTCAAATGGGGCTGCCTCTACTACTATTGGGTCTCCTTCCAAGTGGGCGCATCTTTTTTCTATCTAAGATGAGACGCCGTCTTGAGGCTCCCAGCAGCCTATATATCATTCTAAACTTATCACAAATACTTTAGTTCATGCAATCTGGAATAATTAAAAAATGCCCCAAACAACCCTTATGGTGCCTACCAAAGAATAATAGGACCATGTAGCAGAGCCATGTTGCTGTAATCCTGGAAAGCAGGGCTGACCAGACAGTATTCAAGTGACCTCAAGGCCCTTCTTTTTCAAATATATCCTTATGGCAGTAAGAGCAGCAGGAGTTACACCAGAGACCCTTGAAGCCCGTCCAAGGCTTTCTGGACGAAGACGCGTCAACTTCTCCACCACTTCCTTGGAAAGGCCTGGCACCTTGCTATAATCAAGATCTCCAGGAAGCAGCATATTTTCCCATTTTTTAAACCTTCTTACTTCTTCCTCCTGGCGCTTGATGTAGCCTTGATACTTGGTCTCTATCTCTATCTGGTCGAAGACATCAGGGGCAGGAGGCTCCAAATCAAAATGGCGGCATACTGTTTCCAGATCGAGTTCAGGCCTCTTCAAAAGCTCCAAAAGGTTCGTGCCTTGCTTGATGGCAGAAGAGCCCTCTCCCTCCAGCCAATTGTTTATATTTTCTGAGGGAGATATTTTGTATCTTTTCAATTTTTCGATAAAATCTTGATATTGTGATCTCTTTGAAAGAAATCTTTCCCACTGTTCGTCCCTTACCAGCCCTATCCTTCTACCTATGGCAGTGAGCCTCAGGGCCGCATTGTCCTCCCTGAGCATCAACCTGTATTCGGCCCTAGAGGTAAACATTCGGTAAGGTTCCTTAGTTCCCCTGGTGACCAGATCATCTATAAGCACTCCTATATATGCCTGGGACCTATCAAGAATCAAAGGTGCCTCGTCCTTTACCGCCCTTGCGGCATTTATGCCTGCCATAAGGCCTTGGGCAGCCGCCTCTTCATACCCTGAGGTACCATTTATCTGACCTGCAAAGTACAGCCCTGCCACAAGCTTTGTCTCCAGCGAGGGCTTCAGTTGGATAGGGTCGGCATAGTCATACTCGATTGCATATCCGGGTCTTAGGATCCGAGCATGTTCAAGACCCCGTATACTTCTTACCATGTCGAATTGCACATCCACCGGAAGGCTTGTGGGAATGCCATTGGGATATATCTCCACGGTTTCGAGACCTTCTGGTTCGAGAAATATCTGATGTCTTGGCCTGTCTCTGAATCTGAAGACCTTATCCTCTATTGAAGGACAATATCTTGCACCCACCCCCTCTATTACGCCTGTAAAAAGAGGGGAACGCTCAAGGCCCTTCAAGATAATCTCGTGGGTCTTTTCATTGGTGTATGTGATGTAGCATGGCACTTGAGGCAATTCTATGGAGTCGGTCATGATGGAAAACCATGGTGGAGGCTCGTCACCAACCTGTTTCTCAAGTCCTGAAAAATCTATGCTTCCTGCGTGAAGCCTTGGGGTCGTGCCGGTCTTCAGCCGGCCCATCTCAAACCCCAGTTTCTTGAGGGATTCCGAAAGTCTGTTGGACGGCGGGTCACCCAAACGGCCTGCTGGAAAATGTTTGAGCCCAATGTGGATAAGCCCTCGCAAAAAGGTGCCTGTGGTAAGGATGACAGTTGAGCCTTGGATCTGTTGCCCTATTGTGGTCTCAACCCCTTCTATCCTTCCATCCTTTACAAGGAGCCTCGCTGCCATAGCCTGAACGATATCGAGATTTGGCTGTCCTTCAAGGACCCTTTTCATCCTGAGCCTGTAAAGAAGCCTATCTGACTGGGCCCTCCGTGCCCGAACAGCTGGCCCCTTGGACATGTTGAGCCTCCTGAACTGAATGGCTGTTGCATCAGTATTTTTTGCCATCTCACCGCCGAGCGCATCTATCTCGCAGACCAAATGCCCCTTTGCAAGCCCTCCAATGGCAGGGTTGCAACTCATGGCTGCGATACAATCCAGGTTGATGGTAAGGACGCAGGTCTTTACCCCAAGACGTGCTGCTGCAAGGGCTGCTTCACATCCTGCATGACCAGCACCAATGACAATGACATCATATTTCACTGGAAAGACAGACACCTTTACCCTGACGCCTTTACTTTTTCCCAGATCTCATCAAGCTCTTTGGCAGTAAGTTCCGAAACCTGTCGGCCAGATCCGGATACCTGCTCTTCTAGGGCAAAAAAACGGTGACTAAACTTATCGAGGCCCTTTTTCAAGGCATCCTCTGGATTGATTCCAAGTTTTCTCGAAAGATTCGCTACGGCAAACAGGAGATCCCCCACCTCTTCTTCCATCTTCTTACTCTCACCGTTGTCCATAGCCACCTTCAGTTCAGCCATCTCTTCCGTGAGTTTTGCCATGACACCATTCGCATCTTGCCAATCAAGGCCGACCCTCGATGCCCTTTCCCCCATCCGAAATGCGCGCTGGAGGGCAGGCAGAGAACGGGGCAAATTCCCAAGGGCACTTTTCCGGACACCCTTTTTTTCCGCCTCCCTGGCCTTTATTGCCTGCCAGTTGGCAACTACATCTGCAGAACCGTTTACCTCTACATCTCCAAATATGTGGGGATGGCGCCTTATCATCTTCTCCCTGATCTTTTCAATGGCATTTTTTAGGGTAAATTCTCCTGCTTCAGCATACAGATCAGCCAGAAAAAGCAATAGAAAGAACAGATCCCCAAGCTCTTCACAGGCTTCAGCGGCTGACCCCTGTTCCACAGCCTCTGCCAGCTCATGGGCCTCTTCGAGTATATATTTCTTTATTGTCTCAGGCGTCTGCTCCCTATCCCAGGGGCAGCCATCTGGAGCCCTGAGTCTCCGGAGCACCTCCATCAGGGCAAGAAATTCTTCTACCAATTCTTCACTTTTCTCATCCATGTTTTTCAATCTTGTCTCCTTCAAGATGGCAAGCTATAACAAAAATACTGCCACAGGCAAGAAAATCTCTTTCCTCTTTGCCATAACTGCTTGTAATTCAAACAACATCCCTTTTACATGGCAAGGTTTTTGAAATCTGTTTTTTCTGCCTCACTTGCCAATTGTGAGATATGGATTAAAAAATACCCTGCTGCTGTTAAATAGAAAATCATTTTCAAAGGAACACGAAAACATGATCACCCTTTTAGACTATGGTGCCGGAAACGTAAGAAGCGTCATTAATGCCATCGAAGGCCTTGGGGCCCAGGTAAAGCTGGTTCAAGGCCCGGAAGACATCCTTGCTGCAGACAAGCTCGTCTTCCCAGGGGTTGGCAACTTTGAAAGTATGATGAAAATACTGAGAGGCAAGGGCCTGATTCAACCCTTGATCCAGTATCTGCAGGAAGACAGGCCGTTTTTTGGCATATGCTTGGGCCTTCAGGCCCTTTTTGAAGAAAGCGAGGAAGCACCTGGCACCAAAGGCATAGGGTTTCTCAAGGGTCAGGTAAAAAGATTCAGGGGTAGTCTTTCTGTTCCTCATATGGGCTGGAATGGATTGATCTTTGAAAAACCATCCTCCATCTTTAAAGATTTGAAGGGTGACGAAAAATTTTATTTTGTACATTCCTACTATGTAGCGCCAGCAGACCATTCCGTAATCCTCACTCAGACCGACTATGGCACAAGATTTACTAGCAGTATCCATACAGGGAACATCATAGCAACCCAGTTTCATCCTGAAAAAAGTGGCCGCACAGGTCTCAAGATATTGGAAAACTTCCTTTCCAAGGATATTGAGCCAATCGTACCCAAAATCAGGCCAAATTCCACAAGGCTTGCCAAAAGGATCATAGCCTGTCTGGACGTGCGCTCAAACGATCAGGGAGACCTCGTGGTAACCAAGGGCGACCAATATGACGTGCGGGAAGAAGGAGAGGTCAGAAACCTAGGCAAGCCAGTTGAACTTGCTTCAAGATATTATCATGAGGGGGCTGATGAGATCACTTTTCTCAACATAACAGCCTTTAGAGACTTTCCCTTGAAAGATATGCCCATGCTCGACGTGCTGAAACGTACGTCCAGAGAAGTCTTTGTCCCCCTTACCATAGGCGGAGGAATTAGGGACTACACTGACCGTACAGGAAGACAATACTCTTCGCTGCAGGTTGCAGCTGAATATTTCCGATCGGGTGCAGACAAAATCTCAATAGGAAGTGATGCTGTCTTGATTGTGGAGGAGTTCCTTCGTACCGGTAAGGCCACTGGAGAAAGCTCCATAGAACTGATATCTCGCATCTATGGCAACCAAGCGGTAGTCATTTCCGTTGATCCCAGAAGGGTCTATGTGCACTCTCCCTCTGATACAAGCCACCACGTTATTGAGACCTCTATTCCTGGGCCGGACGGTGAAAAATACTGTTGGTATCAGTGCACCATAAAAGGCGGCCGCGAAGGACGGGACGTAGATGCAGTAACCCTCGCCAAGGTCTGTGAAAAACTTGGAGCAGGAGAAATACTCCTGAACTGTATCGACAGGGATGGAACCAATTCCGGCTTTGACATAGAGCTAATAAGAGCTGTCACAGAGGCCGTAACCATTCCGGTCATTGCCTCTAGCGGCGCCGGTAGCCCTGATCATTTCCTCGAGGTCTTTGAAATGACCAGGGTAGAGGCAGCCCTTGCAGCCGGCATCTTCCACCGCAAAGAAGTTTCCATAAAGGAAGTAAAGGAGTTCTTGTCGCAAAATGGAATAGAGGTTAGAAAGGGTTAAACTAACTTTTTTCCCCTCAAGCCTTCCTTCCACGCCACATCAAAGGACAGGCAAAGTTCTTCAATCCTTTCCGAAGAATGCCACCTGCCTTAACAAATTTTGTCATCCTCCCCTTTGATATCCACCTTTAAGCTCCATTTTTGGGCCCCGTGTGACCAAATCTTAGGGGATCTATCCGTTTTTCACTTTGGCATCAGCCATGCATTAAGCAAAAGAAAATCTAGCAAAACAAAAAAGACTAAAGGAGGTGGAAAGAATTTAAGCGGCAATAACTATTGACGATAAAGAGATTGAAATCATGTAATTGAAAAAAACAAAAAAAGAAAACATCAAAGGAGGAACAATAACATGATAATGGAAAAATTTTTGCCAAAGGCTATGAAAGAAGAAAGAAGGAACGAAAAAGGTTTTACACTCGTTGAATTGATGATCGTTATCGCTATCATCGGTATCTTGGCCGCCATCGCCCTGCCTCAGTATAACTCCTACCGGAGAAGGTCCCAGGCATCAAAACTTATTGATGGCTCACGTGCATGTGCCCAGGAAATGGCAGCCATTTGCTCTGGAAACGCATCCTTCACTGCTGGAAACACCTTGTCATCCTGTGCCAATGCACCTGATCTTCCCTATCTCACAAATGAAAACTTTTCTACAACTCCAACTTCCTGTAACAACATCACAGCTACACTTACTGGACAGACCCAGGATGGCACCACATATACTGCAACATGTAGTGGAAGCTACAATACCAACATAACCTGTCAGTTAACACCGTAAATTACAACTTAGCATAACTTGCCAACATAGGGACTGCATCCTCCTTGCCCCTCCAAGCCAGGATGCAGTCCCTTTTCTTTTTAAGACTGCCTCTAAAAACCAGGAATAAGGAATTACGGTTCAAAAACAAGACGCATGTAGAAAAATGGGGTCTTTCCTGCAAAATAGTACCCAGGGGAGACATTGCCATAAAAACGGACATGAACAGGGAACGGTTATTTGAGGCCAATAAAAAAAGGATCTGTGCCATGTCCACATCTTTTTTGTGCCATCTTTACTAACAAGCCTTTCTACCACACCCACGCTCTTTTCAAGTAATGGCATCCAAATTGCGACAAAAATCTATAACAACAATGGGGAGATGTGAAAATGGACTGCTTACTTACTGAAAACAAAGGATTTTCCCTAATAGAGCTCGCAGTTGTTATGATACTTCTCATAATTCTTGCTGCCATTGGGATTCCCAATCTGGGTAAAGTGATGCCCAGATATCACCTCAAGGAAGCGGCCAGGAATCTCTACGGTGATTTCCAGCTGGCCAAGGCCACAGCTATAAAAGAAGGCACACCCTGCACAGTCGAATTCATAAACGGCGGCTACCAGATCTTTCTGGATCTCAATCAAAATCTTGAGCGAGACGGCAATGAAACCAGCAACCAATATCTTGTCAAAAGCGTAAGCTGGAGCTCATTCGATGACGTCCAGGTGGATTCAACTGGTGGCATTACGTTTCAAGCCAACAATAATGGCAATCCTGCTATATCCTTTCTGACCAATGGCCTTACGGCCAACAATGGAGGGGGGTTTGGAGCAGGCACTGTCAATCTTGCCAGCAGTGTGAACAACAACATGAAAATCCAAATTACTGTCGGCAGCACTGGCAACATCCGGATTCCTTAGGAGGCTCACAAGTCATGATCAAGAATACTCGTGGTTTCAGCATCGTAGAGCTGCTTGTCACCCTCGTCGTAGCATCCATAGTTATTGGGGGGATATACCTCACCAGTGTTTCCCAGGAACGAAGCATGCACATAGAAGACAGGGTCTCAGAGGTTCAGGGAAACTTGAGGGCTGGAATATACATACTCACCAAGGACTTGCGATCTGCAGGATACGATCCCGACTGCACTAGTCCTCCCTGTACTGGGTTTACCAGTGCATCAAACACGGCTCTGACCTTTGTAAGAAACAATCCTGCCACCAATGCCCAGGAAACCATCTCATATGTCCTTTACGACTCAGGAGGTGATGGTGACATGGATCTTGGCAGGAGCTTGAATGGTTCGACTCCACAGCCAGTGGTCGAGAATACGGATACCGTCAATTTTGTCTACTTTGATAAAAATGGAAACAGACTACTGCCACCTCTTTCAACTACAGATCTTGCAAATATAAAGGTGGTGGAAATTGCCTTGATTGCCCATGCAGCAGTCGGAGACCCCAATTATTCGGCTGCTGGCAGGACATTCCAGAATTTCCAGGGTGAAACCATCTTTATTGCACCAACCGACAACTTCAGAAGGCGCATGATAAGGGCAAGGGTGTTTTGCAGAAATAATACTTGATCTCAAGGGAGAAAAAAATGGCTAATCCCAATCTCATATCTATACATCAATCATCCAGAGGCTTTACCTTGATCGAAGTCCTGATTGCTATAGTGGTCTTTTCCATAGGGCTCCTGGCTCTGTCTGCACTCCATACCTCTGCAATCAGGGGGAACTCCAGTGCATATGGGCTTACAGATACTACTTTGGCTGCTTCGAGTAGGCTGGAATCGATACTGGCAGCAGACTATTCAGACAGTTCCCTTTCACCAGGGGCCCATTCAGTACAGGATGGAATCTATTCCATCACGTATTCAGTCAATGAAACCATACCCAACATGGTCAAGAAGATCGACCTGAATATCAGCAGAACTGACATAGTTAATAAAACCTATTCCTACAGTGTAGTGATCACCAATCTACCTTAAGGAGATGGCACATGAACAAGATGTATCCTTTTCAAAGCGATGAAGAAGGAATGGTATTGATAACATGCATGCTCGCACTTTTCGTGCTTTCCCTTGCGGGAATGATGGCCATGAATACTGCCACAATGGAGACACAGGTGGCAGGGAATATGAAGAGTTATGCCGTAAATTTTTATCGGGCAGAGGCTGCGGTCCGGGAAATGGCCAAGGGCATAGACAATACCCCTGATTCAACCCTTGTAAATGACACCAAGATAAGGTTGCCAGACAATCAGGATCTGGCATCAGCACTTACAGGTGTGACTGGCTTGACCACTCCGGACTCACTCATCAACCTGCGTCTCAATCTGGTGAACAATGCAGAAAGCAATATCGATGTAACAGAACCCCTTTTTAACTGTAAGGTGAAGGTGCTTCACACAGGCCCTGCTTCAGGTGAATCCCTTAGCATAGGCACATCTCACCACGCCTCTTCAAAACACAGATTTTCCATATTCGCCAGGTCAAAACCTGCCTCAATATTGGGCCGAGGTGTTGTCATAGAAGTGGGTTATCTGAAAAAACTGCGACTTTGATTGTTCAGGAGGTCATCCAATGCATTCATATAAAATAAACAAACTTCAATCTTTCATCGCCCTGTGTGTGATAGGCCTTACCATCACCGTGGGAAACTGGGCTGCTGCCATTGAAATTAATGATAAGCCCATGGAAACAACCATCACGGCTGCACCTTCAAATATCATGTTCGTATATGACAATTCAGGTAGCATGGATTGGGAATTCATGACCCAGGACACCCATGATGGGCTCTTCGACCCAAACAATACCGGAAACTGGTGGGAAAGCTACCTCTATGTCTTTTCATATGATGACTACGAACCCGACGATGACGCTAACTATCATTACACTCCAGGTGCCCTGGACGAAACAGGGAAAAAATATTGGAGGTCCCAGTGGAACGGATACAACCGGATCTACTACAACCCCACTGTGGATTATCAACCTTGGCCTGGAGCAGACTATGGAGATGCCGATACAATAACTCCGCGCTCAAATCCTGCAAACTCTTCTCCTGTGTTCAATCTGGCCAATACATTTCTCCAGGTGGGCCCTGAAACACCAGACGATGACTATGGCAACAGCTGGGAAACTGCCACACTCATTCCCTGCAACCAGACAGTGGCAGGAAGCCTGGAACAGGCCTATGACCACGACGTCTTGAGGATAGACCTGCTGGCAGACGGCAATCTCACCTTGCACTCTAGTGGATGCACCGATGTGATGGGCCGCGTGCTCGATAGCTTAGGAAATGAATATAGGGCAACTGAATATGCTGACTCGTGGACCGATCCATACGCAGCAGATGGCAACTATTATGACGACGATTGCCAGAACCAATCATTTTGCACCAATACGTGTCCTGCTTGGACCGATAGCGACAGAAACTTCTATATCCATCTGACTGATGTCCCAGCTGGAACATATTACCTGGATGTCAGGGGATGGAGCAGTACTGTTGGGGACTATGACATCATTGTCGACTCCACGAGCAGCTGCCAGACCCCAACTACACCTCCGGGCAATGAGCCTGTGACTATACGAAATGCCCACTATTACACTACTGACGCAAGTGGCAATGTTTACCTAGTGAATTTTTCAAGCCTCACTTATCCTGTTGTTAGAGACATATATAAGTTTACGGATTCAAACCAAAACTCACAAGTAGAATTTGGCGAGCTTGAAAGAGTAACCAATCCTCCTGCCTCCCTGACTACCCGTACACCAGAAGAGGATCTTCAAAATTTCGCCAACTGGTTCTCTTACTACCGCAAAAGGGAACTTACAGCAAAGGCTGCTATCTCTACCGCCATATCCGAGCTCACAGGAGTCAATATAGGCATATATACTATAAACGAAGGGGTGAGGCAGCCTGTACTGTATGTGAATTCATATCAGGATGAACTCTACTCAAAACTCTTTTCCATTGATTCATCTGGTGGTACCCCGTTAAGACTTGCCCTCAGAGACGTTGGGCGATACTTCGACGCTGATGACGGGTACACAGGAAACCTTGGAACAGCCCCCTGGGCATCGGACGAAGATGGTGGAGCCTGCCAACAGGCATTTGCCATTGTAATGACTGATGGCTATTGGAATGGCAACTCTCCATATGTGGGCAATGTGGATGGTAACGATGGGAGCCCATATGCAGATAATTACTATAATACATTGGCTGACGTAGCCAGGTATTTCTATGACACAGACCTAAATGACAACTTGCCCAATATTGTTCCTCAAAATGCCTGTGACGACAACACGAGACAGCACCTTGTAACTTATGGCCTTTCCTTTGGCGTTAAAGGAGAGCTTGACCCAAGCTATGAAAGTTATCACCCCTGTCTGCTCGACGTGATAAACAATGACCCCAACGCGCCACCAGCTCCTCAGTGGCAGGACCCAAATTCCTGCTCTTCCTGTGGCAAAAAGATAGACGATCTTTGGCATGCTGCAGTAGACGGCAGGGGTGAATTTATCTCCGCAGCCAATCCTGAGCAACTGATCGAAGCTCTAAGTGACATCATTTCCAACATAAATGGCAGGATGGCCTCGGGTGCTGCCGTGTCCATAAACAGTGAAAAACTGACTGAAGGAAGTGTACTCTACCAATCTTCCTATGACTCCTCCAACTGGACTGGGGACCTAAAGGCATATAACCTCAATGCTGAAACAGGGGAACTATCAGACCCGATTTGGGAGGCCAAAACACGCCTGCTCGACCAGGACTGGGATACCGGAAGACGTATTATCACCTTCAATGGCTCTTCTGGCGTTCCCTTTAGGCTGAGCCAGTTGACTGCTGTGCAAAGGGATGCTTTGGACAGTGATCCTGACGTTCAAGAAAAAATAGTGGAGTATATTCGTGGAAAAGACATATCTGGTTTCAGGCAAAGGCCCATAATCGATGACAAGGTGGATAAACTCGGAGATCTGGTCCATTCAGCCCCGACCCTTGTCAACAATACCATCTTTGTGGGTGGAAATGACGGCATGTTGCATGCCTTTGACGCAAATTCAGGCCAGGAGAGATTTGCATTTGTTCCCAACAATGTCATCCCTAAGTTGGCAGAATTGACCTCGACAGGCTACTCACACGAGTTCTTCGTAGACCTTACTCCAACAGTCAAATTGAATGTTCCCACGACCAACGATGAAACCAAAACCATACTCGTGGGTGGGCTTGGTGCAGGTGGCAAGGGTTATTTCGCCCTGGATATTACAAATGCAGACAGCATAGACCAAAATTCGCCGGAAAGTGAAGTCGCCAACATGCTGCTTTGGGAATACCCTTCTTCAGGCACAGATCCTGATCTTGGCCTCAGTATGAGCAAGGTGTCTATAGTGAAGACACAGTCAGGCTCTTATGTAGCCATCTTTGGCAACGGTTATAACAGCGAAAACGGCCATGCTGTCCTGTACGCCATTGACCTTTTGACAGGAGACGTCGTCAAGAAGATCGACACTGGAGTTGGAGACGATAACGGACTTTCTACCCCAGTTGTGGTTGATGTCGATGGAGACTTCGTTGCCGATTTTGCATATGCTGGCGACCTGAAGGGGAACCTCTGGAAATTCGACCTTCGGGGAGACCCAAGCCAGTGGAAATCGGCCTTTGGGGAAAAGCCCCTGTTCCAAGCGGTTAATCAGCCAATAATAGTACGCCCTGATGTAATGCGCCACTGCAAGCAGCACGGCTACATGGTGGTATTTGCAACAGGAAAGTTTCTTGCTGCATCAGACATGCAGGACACCTCTGTTCAAACCATTTACGGAATATGGGATTATGCAGATCCAGACCTGGAATCAGAATATGTGGGCACTTTCAATGCAGCTACAGAAACCTTTACTCCGTCCCCGGAACTCCAATCCAACAATGTGGAGCTTCTGAGACAAACCATAACCGAGACCGTGACTAGTGACGGCATCGAATATAGGCTCTTTTCCAATAACAGCGCCAATTGGAACACCATTCCAGACACTTTATCCGACCATCTGCCCGATCCTGGAATCCAGGATGGAGATGCTACAGTGGGCTGGTATGTAAACCTCGGTGGGCCAGGATTTGAGGGCGAACGTGCTGCACGAGATATTGTGATCAGGAATGGCAAAGCCATTGTGATCACAATCATACCCAACGATTCCCCGTGTTCCGGCGGCGGCAGGTCAGTGATTTATGAAATGGATGCATGCGACGGCAGTAGGCCTGAACGGCCTGTATTCGACGTAAATGGGGATACCAACCTGGACGATGAAGACCTGTTACCGTCTGGAGGAGGCAATGGCCCACCTGTTCCGCCTACTGGACGTGTATTCGAAACCATAGTCCACGACCCGGTATTTCTCAGGCTTCCAAACAAGGATCAGGAATTCAAATACTTTAGCACTGCCCAGGGTACAATAATAAGAATCAGGGAACCTGCCGATTATCTAGGTATATTCTACTGGATCGAATGGTAAAGGAGGAAGATCGTGATATCGAGCATATGTATTAAAAAGAATATCCTGTGCATGGGATTAGCCGCCTTTTTTCTGGCCTTTTATTCCTTGGCTTCAATAGCAGGAGCAAAGAGTAAGGTGCCGCCAACTGAACCTGTTCTCCACACAATCAAAGGCAAGGTGAACATTGTAGACCACGGAAGGGTTGTTATTGATGACTTTTCCTTTCACCTGCCTCCTGGCGTGGGAGGAGTAGCCCCTGGCGACCAGGTTGAACTCACGTTCGATAATTCAGGCAAGTTGCTCAGCATAAAGAAGCTGGGTTCGACAGAATCCATCAAAAAAGCTACCGACTCAAAGGACAAGATCAAAAATGAACCGCCAGAAAAGACTCCAGGAAAGCACGAGTTAGGAACCATCAGGAAAGAAGGCGGAAAATGGAAAAATTATTGAGAAAGAGGGCGGAAAAATGAAGCAGTTCTGTTGTCCCGTAAGATCCAATAGACAGGGATTTACCCTTGTAGAATTGATGATAGTCATTGCCATAATGGGAATCCTCGCAGCTGTTGCTTTAACAGTGTATCAAAGCAATATCAACTCTGCCAAATGCTCTGAGGCTGAGGTGCCAGCTCACGACACCATGCTGGCCCTCATAAGGGAGCTTGCCGATTCTGGCACACCTCCTCCTGCTGCTGGCTATGCAAATAGCCACACTCTGCCAAGTGGCGAGACCCTTAACTATCCGGCTAATGTCCAGGTAAGCTATTCTGGCAATGGCACACAATCAAATCCGTTTGTCGTAAATGCCCAAAGGAGCAACCCTGCATGTAATCAGGGAGATGGTATCTATACGCTCATACAGGGAAATACACGTGGCACATGGTAGATTTAGACAATGAAATGCGGCAGGATCAGGCATTAAGTGCCCATATCCTGCCGTAATTACTGGGAATGATAAGATTTACAGGTTCACCGGCAGTAATGCTAGACAGGTTGTCAATCCCATGGAGTTCTTCTGTATAACTTCCACTGTGAGGAAAAGGAAAACAAATTTCTTGATCCTTCATTCCGAAATTGAGGGCCACCAGTGTAAAATCGTTGGCAAAAGACCTGGAAAAAAGAAGCAAGCCTTTTGACTGATATGCAGAAAAATCATTATAAAAATAATGGTCACCCTGCCTCAGTTCTATCCTTTTTCGCCTGAGTCTTATCAATCTTCTTACAAGACCGAGGACTTTCTGACCTATGGTGTCGAAAAAGTAATCCCATCTGACAGGCCTAAACATCAGCACCCTGCCAAGACCTTGCTCTGGAAGATAATAATTTTCACCAAACTCCTGCCCCTGCCAAATCATGGGTATCCCTCTGGCTGTAAACAAAAAAATCAAATAGGGCTGCAACCTGAACCAAAGCCCCCTGTCTCCTTCCCCCAAGAGTTCGTTGCCCCGAAACATGGTTTTGAAATTGCACAAGAATCGACTATGGTCGTGATTTTCAATATATTGCAGAGCTGTCTTCTCTATGAGGTCTTCATTAACCAGCTTTTCTTTCGGAAACCCCATGAGGCCTGAAAGGTATCCTAATGTAGTAATGGCATTCGTATCACCCTTGGCTACGGCCCTGGCACTATCTAAGGTAAAGTTTTGCCAGGTGCAATTTGCATAGCTCTGATCTAGTATCTTCTGGGGGGCTTCAAGTTGTTCGGCACATTGAATGAGATTTATCTCTGTGCCATCTCCAAAAAAACGGTGCCAGTATGTGACTGTTCCTCTTTTGGCTTGGGTTGATTTGTACGTATTATATGCCAGGTTGGCAAAACCTTGACCAAGTGGGCCATCCCAGTAATTAGGAACACAGTCGTACCTGAAGCCATCCACATGGTAGCAATCGAGCCAGTGATGGTTAACAGTAAAAAAGAAGTCCCTTGTAAAAGATCTTGAAAAATCCGTACTCTTTCCAAAATAATCCTTTGCAAATGACCCCATAAAGGGACTTTCTGCATAACCAAGGCGATCATACAAGTAATAATAGGGAAAGTGCTCATCAGTGTGGCCATAGACAACATCGAGGATAACAGCTATTCCCTGCAGGTGGGCTGCATTGATCAATTTCTGAAGATCTTTTCTCTTGCCAAAACGTTCATCAACTCCCAAATATCCCAGTGGCAGAAAACCCCAGTCTACAGTATTGGATACATTGAATACCGGCATCAGTTCAATGCAATTGATGCCAAGATCAGCAAGATAACCCAACTTTGAGATGACCCCGTCTATGCTACCTCCAAATTCATTGATCATAAGTTCATAGATTATGAGGTCCCTGAGTCTTGGGGTCTTCCACCTCATTTCCTCTGGACTCCATGAATAATGCTCATATCCCAATGTAAACGCAGAAAGTTTTCCTGTGCCGAATTCCCGTGCAAATGGGTCTATGATCCAGTCAATCTCGAGGTGAAGCCTTGAATTTTTCAGGCAATACCGGTATAGATAACGGCCCTTCTGCCCCCAAGCAGACTCTGTATGAGGCCTGTCAGCGGGATCTATCTGGATCTCAGCATTCCACCGGTCGCCGTATTGTGGGTCAGTGGAATGGGTCAGCTCAAACTCCATGGGCGGGATATGGTGAAGGAACTGATCCTTTTCGTGAATCACCTTGATAAAAAATCTGTGGCCGTCTGAAGGATTGATCCATGGAAAAAGGACGCCAAAGGATACCTGTGTGGAAGATTTCTGTCTTGGGCCAAGGCCCTCTAATGAAATAAGTTTCATGCCGACTTCTATCCTTTGCTCACCAATTTCAGGATACACACATTAAAGGTTCATGTCCCTGTAGTGCCATTGCCCCAGTGGAAAGCCCAACGAGATTCCCTTTAGCACTAGCTTTATGCAAAGATCCCAGCTCACTCTTGGCATGTCTCTGTATTGATGCCAGAAGGCTTAGATGAAACCCCCACCGTTCCTGAAGATAATAGACTAGAACATGTGGCAACCTTTTGAAAAAGGATCATCTCTTTACCGCTTGAATGCGTCTGTATCCACCCATTCGTTTTTCAAGAGACTCCACCAGTCCACGGCCAACCCCTTCAGTACATAATCATAGGGAAGCCAACCATAACCTCCATCACCCCAGGAAGGCCCCCAGGAATTTCGGATGAGCAATGCCCCTTTGGTTTCGCTACCATCTGCGGTATTTTTTATCTTTTTCCCATTATCGTATCCAACGGCCATTACCGCATGGCCACCCTTTATCCTTTCACCTGAAGATGGATAGGGAATCAAGCCATCTGTTGCAGCCTGACGTATGGAACTAAAAACAGTAAAGCCAAACATAGAGGGCAAGCCATATCTTAAAAGCATCTTTATTCTCTTGAGAAGCACGTTCTTGGAAGTACCTGGAGGGTCGAGGCGAAAATATCGAATAGCCTGAAAATTCTGGGCAAAGGCATAGCAGAAAGGGCTTGGTTCCTTATCGAAATCATCAATGTCATACGGCCAGTATTCCTCTGGAGGACACCCAAAAAGGACCATGGCTCCCATTGTGGTTCTCAAAAAGGCCCCTGTGTCTCCGGTCCAGTGAAGAAGATTTCTTGTGGCCTTATATAGAAATAGACGAGAGGCATTTATGTATTTTCCAAAGGCCCTCTTTTCATAATATTCTACAAGCCCCACTGCCGCATTTGCAGTGCATGAACCAAGCCTGCCCTGTGTTTCTATTGGTGGACACCATTTCCTGAGATCAACCTTAACCGGCAAACTCGTCTTTGAAGTGGTACCCTTTATGCCGATCTTTTCCATAAGTGGTTTTATTTCATCATGCTCTATGGTAAAGTCTCTAAAATCTGGATAATCCCTTAGCCACCCGAGCCCATATACACCGTCAATTGCAAGACTCATTTTCTTCCCCCTTTTTCTTTTCTTAGGCACACTTCGCAATGTACCCTTTAGCGGCCATAAGATTGACCCAACTTTTATTGGACAACGCAAATAATAATAACCAAAAAGATATTATTTTAATTTTTTATCATGAATCAAATTAAAAAGCAAAAGCCTTTAAAAAGATATCAGGTGTTGTAGGACTGTCTTTAAAATGCGTGGATCATGTTTCAAGTACAAGGCGCATGGGAAAATCACCGCAGACGTAATGTCTTGATACTTCTAGGATCATTCTTCCAGGAAAGACAGTAATTGGACAAGGTGACAATCTACCCGAAAAGTACATGCAAAAATTGCACTTTCATTTTCGGAGATGGCGGATTCAAAACTGCCGTGAACGTTTTTAGAGGTAGCAATAGGGCTTTGTACCTAATATTATATTTTTACTCACCCCCAAGGGGGCAGTTTTGGAGACGACGTATAATAGACCCCTAAAAGAGATGGAGAATCGAGATGGCTTTATACAAGATACATCCAATAGTTGTGGGCACGAAGATATTCGATAAAGGCATGATGACCTATCAGCACGATTATGGAATGCAATATACCATTCCCATATATTCCTGGCTGATAGAAGGCAGCGACAAGACGATCCTGATCGATACAGGACTCATGGGTGTGATTCAGTCAGAAGACAGACAAAAGGCCATTGGCGGCAAAATATACACCTTTGAACAGGGGCTTTCTCTGTGGGGGTTAAAGCCCTCAGACATAGACATAGTGATCCACACGCACCTTCACAATGACCATTGTGAAAACGATTTTAAATGCGAAAACGCACGCTTCTTTGCCCATGAACTGGAATTTGAAACCTGTTATCAGCCCCATCCTTTAGACTTCCGATATATGGCCGACTTTGTGGAAGAACTCGACCAGCAGGGTTTAATGACGCACCTAACAGAAGATATGGAAATACTTCCTGGGCTAAGGATGATACACACTCCTGCACATACCAGAGGTGGAATGAGCGTTCTCATAGATACAGAAAGAGGGCTTGCTGCTATTAGTGGCTTTTGTACCATTTTAGAAAATTTTTATCCTCCTAGACAGATAACTGCCATGGAAATGGAAGTGATCCCACCAGGAACCCATGTGGATGTCTATGAGGCATACGACCAGGTAAAGAGGCTAAAAGAGATGGCAGATGTGGTTTTACCCCTTCACGAACCACTTTTTGCCTCTTTAAAAACGATTCCCGATGAACTTCCGGAGGATTATTGTGCAGTACAGTGAAGGCAGACCAGGACGGATATTTGTCGTAAGGCTTGAAGATGGGGATGTGGTTCACGAATGTCTGGAACGGCTTGCCAAAGAACAACAAATAGAAGCTGCCGCAGTTGTTGCTGTGGGAGGTGCAGACAAAGGCAGCAGGCTCGTAGTTGGTCCACGGCTCAGCAGAGGCCAGTTCCCAGTAGAACCCATGGATTGCGTCCTAGAAGACGCATCGGAGATCGCTGGTACAGGAACCATCTTTTTAGATGAAGAGCGAAAACCAATGGTGCATTTGCACATGGCCTGTGGCAGACAAGACAGGACTGTTACAGGCTGCATCCGTAGAGGTGTCAGGGTATGGCACATAATGGAGGTCATTGTAATTGAAATCATCGGTGCAAAGGCCAATCGGATACCAGACGAAAAACTCGGTTTTAAACTTCTTGAAACATCAAGGTGATGACTAAATATGCAAAACAATCCATTTTTCCCAAAACTCTTTCCCTTATTCCTGGGCATTGATGAAGGAATTTGTCATATTGGGACGTCTCTTCGCTGCACTGGCCAAACACTTTTAGTTCTTTTGATTCTGACTCTCTTGCAGTTTCCTGAGATGGCCCATTGCAGCCAACTGGCTAGTGACAAGGCTCACCTGTCCACTCTGATAGATATCCTTCAGAAGAGGTACGACCAAACAACCGCCATCTCAGCCCGTTTTAGGCAACAAACCTATGCGCCTGGAGATCCAAAGGGTGTTTACGCCCAAGGCATTGTCTATTTCAAAAGACCCCATCTCATGAGGTGGGAATATGAAAAACCTGCAAAGCAACTCATCGTCACCAGTGGGATAAATGTTTATATTTATGAAATAGAGGCCAAACAGGTGACAATAATTCCAAGGGACCAATTTCTTTCTTCAGAGATCAGCAAGGCTTTCTTTTTTGGGCGCGGCGACTTGCGACACGATTTCAAGGTCGTTCCAGCTCCCAAAGATTTTGGGGACCCCAAATGGAGCCTCTGCCTCATTCCAAAAAGACAAGTTCCGCAACTGAAGAGGCTATTTGTCACCTTGGATTCCCGCAGCCATCTTGTCTCAAGGATTGTTATTGAAGACCAGATGGGTGGAAGAACTGTAATCGAATTTTCGGACATACGTATAAACCCCAGACTTTCCCCTTCCCTTTTCAGATTCTCCATACCCGAAGGGGTTGAAGTCTATAGAGGACAGTAGAGGGGATGATATTATGAAGGACAAAAAAGAATTGACAGAAAAAATCAGGGCCTTGGCAAAGGAAAAAAATGCCATAATTCTGGCACACAATTATCAAATACCTGAAGTACAAGACATCGCAGACCTTACAGGAGATTCCCTGGCCCTGAGTATACAAGCATCGAAAACAGACGCGGATCTTATAATATTTTGTGGCGTGCATTTTATGGCTGAAGCGGCAAGTATCGTCTGCCCAGACAAAAAGGTCGTTATCCCAGTGGAAGACGCAGGCTGCGCCATGGCTGACATGCTCACAGCAGCCCAACTCAGGAAACTAAAGGATAGCTATCCTGGGCTGCCTGTTGTCACATATGTCAATTCGTCGGCAGAAGTCAAGGCTGAAAGCGACATATGCTGTACATCTGCAAATGCGGTGCAAGTTGTAAAATGGACTGGAGCAAAAGAGGTGATCATGACCCCTGACAGGAATCTTGCTGCGTGGGTTAGACGCCATACTGATCAAGTAATTCACGCCTGGGACGGCTATTGCCCAATCCACGATGAACTTTCAGTTCGTGAAGTCAAAAAGGCAATGAAAGAGCATCCAAATGCTTTACTAATGGCACACCCAGAATGTAGTGGGGAAGTTTTGGAACTTGCGGACGTGGTAAGGAGTACCAGCGGAATGCTCGACTATGCACGCGCATCGAGTTCTGAAGAATTTATCGTAGCCACAGAAAACGGGCTGCTCCATGCCCTGCAAAAGGAAAACCCTGGCAAACGTTTCTATTCCGCTTCTCCAAATATGATCTGTACAGACATGAAAAAAACTGGCCTTCCAGAGATACTAAAGGCTCTAGAAAACGAGATGCCAGAGGTGAGGGTGCCTGAAAAAATCCGTATAAAGGCATTTCAGGCAGTTGATAGGATGCTTCATGTGCCAAGGGATTAATTTTTTCAAAAATAGAAGGCTTTCTCTAACAAATGTTCTTCAATAGAGGCTGACACAAAAAAACGGGTCTGGTGAATCAGGCCCGTTTTCAATGGAAAACCTTTTAGACGCGCCTAAATGATTCAATTCTTTCCTATAGCATTCTTTATTATTGCTGCCATAATAGGCCTTTGGGCACTAGTCAGCCTCTTGTCTGCCCTGATTCAAACAGTGCCTTGGGAAAAGGCAAAATCCTGCCTGACAAGAGCGATTTGGCAGAAAAGAGACAAAAACTAGTTGTTGAATCAGCCCTGGCGGTACTTAAAAGACAGGCTAACCTTCACCCTGTACATTATTATCTTGCCATCTTCTATCTTGGCATCCATTTCCTTGACCTCTGCCACCCGCAAATCTTTCAAGCTTTTACTCGCTGTAGCCACTATCTGGGCCACTGCATCCTCCCAAGATTCCTCGCTGGTTCCAACAAGTTCGATGAATTTGTAAACACTCATTTCAGCCTCCTTTTTATTCAACTTAAAAAATTATCATGCCAAAGAATAAAAAAGTCAAATGTTTAAAAAGGAAACGTTTAATACTTTTGAAAAACAGCCTTTTCATTTATTATTTTTTTATAATTTTTTGTATAGTATCAAAAATAAGGTTTTCGAGGCTGTGCCAAATATCAACTCTTTGGCAGAGACACATCATCAAGTAGCTGATCCATTTGAAAAAATTAATTAAGCCATTTGGGGTGGATATAAACCATGAATTCTTTCAAGCGGCTTTCGAGGAGGGATAAGATATGCCTGATGGAAAGATACTTCTCCTTGGTTCAAGAATTAAAATAACAAATCTTCCCATAAAGGAAGTTAGCATGATGGCTCAAGGAAGCCTTCCTGCCTATGGTTATAATCCAGCTGATTTTATTGAGCTACTGGCAGGAAAGGTCTCCACTGTGGAAGGCCGCATGGAAGAATGTCTAACCTGGCTTTCAGCCTTTCTGACAACAACAGAACTTTCCCCCAAGATTGACACCATTTCTTATGGTGAAGAAAGGGAAATCTTCCAAATCTTCAACAAATTGGGAGAAAACAAGGATGACCCTGATCACGGCTGGTTCATGGTACGCCAGATACTTCCTCCTGGAGGCAGGCCACCTGAGCCAGAGAAGGTAAAACTCACAGGAACAAACAGGAAGAAGCTATCGGGCAATAAAGGCATCATAATAGTGGATGATGGTGGCAACCCACCAAGGATCGCTTCTGAATTAAAGGAGAAAAATCGCAACGCCTGGGCCATGGCCCTTGGCATTACTCCTGCCAATTGGAACCAGTGGGCAGAAATCTTTGGAGAAAACTTCATGCTTTTTTGCAGGCTCTCAGATCTTGAGACCACTCGCATGGAGATGGACAGCGCAATGGTTTGGGAATCTTTGGTTGCCATGTGTATAAGGGCCCTTAAATCTGATGAAGTAGGGTTATGGGATAAGGGCAGCTCACGATTTAAATGCCACATCATGGTAGAAATGTTTCCTAACGGATTACTCTATGTAGGACCAAACCGCATAATGTTCCGGCACAAGGATGGAAGCTTGCCAGAAAAGGGCTCTAACAGAAAAAGGGGCTCTGTGCCATGCTTTGATACCCTTGTCACAGCTATGCTTGCAAGGGATGCCATAAGACTCGACCATATTCCGGTTGAAAGGAGCTTTTTTTTCGATCTGTCCAAAAGAGTCCTTTTAAACTGGGCCCTTTTGAGGGAAAAGGGATATTATTTCAATGGCTGTCTCGAGTTTCCGAATCTGGACTTCTCCTCCAATTATCCTTTGGGTGTATCCTGTTCCTTCATCGAGACGTGTCTCGATCCGTGTTTCTTTGAACTCCCCCCCTACAACCCTGAAATGGATAAACTGCTGGAAAAGGTCTCTTGCCAGAAGTGGAACGAGACCAGGAAGGCTGCCATACGAACCTTTTTCACCAATGTTGTGAAAAGGAGCCGGTTCGGTCCTGAAGAAGAATGGCAAAAACTAGGATACATCACGGTAATCCTACAGGTATTGAAAAACCTCAAAGAGGAAGTCAACAGAAAAAATGGGTTCAGGGACCTGAGGATGTTCAAGGTGGGCAATCTTCGTACTTCCGATCCCGCTGAGATCGCCCCAGTGGTTACTCTCCAATCGGTGATGAATAGTTATGTGTCCAGGGAGGTATGCAAACGGCCTTTGTGCATAGGGGTATTTGGTCCTCCAGGATCAGGAAAATCCTTTGCCGTAAAAGAAGTGGCCCATGTGATATCCAAAAACTTCCCGGAAGATCCATTTGAATTCTTTGAATTCAATCTAACACAATTTTCTGGACCAGAAGAGATCAATGCGGCAATAGACTTGGTAAGGGCCAGCGTTGCAAAAGGAAAGGTTCCAGTAGCTTTTTGGGATGAATTTGACTGCAGATACGATGGGCATGAATTTGGGTACTTGCGCTACTTTCTTCCTTCCATGCAAGATGGAGTTACCTATATCCATGGCATCCCAAGATACATAGGAAGAAGCGTGTTCGTGTTTGCTGGCGGTGTAAAGGATTCCTATTCGAAGATGGAAGCCCTTCTACAGCAGGAAAACCCGGAAGAAATCAAGCTGGTTAAGGCCTTAAAGATTCCCGACTTCATGTCAAGGCTCAGAGTGGTGCTCGACATAGATGGAATAGACATCCCAGACGAACTTTTAAGGGATTCTGCCACAGAGCCAGAACTAGAAGAGCTTAGAAGGATCCTGTTAAAACGCGCGTTTATCATTGCCCATCAGATGAATAGCCACTGGAAAAAAGCGGCTAGAAAGACCTCTGGCTTGCTGCTTCGTCTTTTGATAGCCAACTACAAATATGGGGCAAGGAGTGTAGAGGCTGTAATAGAGGCCAGCCAGGCCGCTGACAGGCTTGTTTATGGCCTTCCAGAACTCATCACTCCACCGAGTGCCAGAATCCACGCAGAATGGAAAGTGGAATTGGAAAGAAGAGTAGACAGGGTCAGAAGAGATCTGGGGCTAAGGGGCATTTGGTAAGATGGTCTACTGCCCATAGTTTTGAAAAAGATTTTTAAAAAAATTTTAAAAATTTTTTTTGTATGCAAATATCCTCTTGACAAAATATCTTAAATATGATGAATAATACTTTAGGGTCTATTTTGGCAGGATTTAAAAAATAGTATGGCTTGGAGGAGGGAAATGAACAAAAAAATCATTTTACAGTTGGCCCTTGTCTTTTTAACAGTCTTATTTCTTAACGGTATTTCAATAGCTTCAATACCAAATGCCTTTGTCAGTACCGACGGAAACTCTAATGGAGTGAATATAAACTTCACTGGAAACGGTTTGACTCCTGGATGGTATTTTGGTGTATTCGATCTTGGGGCAGATCCGACCACAGGGCTTGATCTACTCTACGGCAGAGGTGGTGTTCTATTTGAAACTGGCTCGTTCACAGTTTCATCCGATAGCAGTGGTTATACCATTACTGTCATACAAGGTGTTGATGATGGACAGACCTTGAATATTGGCCCTACCGGGGATTTTAGCTTTTATTTCCGTGATGACAATAACAACTATGATACAAGTTTCGATATCTCTGGCAGTGAGCCAACATTCTTCTTTGAAAGCACAAAAGGTGGACACGTTGTAGGTGTAGATCTTGCTCCATCTGCAGTCCCAATTCCAGGTTCTTCCATTCTTCTTCTTTCTGGTCTCATAGGCTTAGTCGCCTTGGGTGGTCGGAGAATGGCAAAATCATAATAAGTCGATAAAAAAATAGACTAAATAAAAAAAGGCGCTCAAATAGAAAGAGCGCCTTTTCTATTTTACTGCTACACAGCAGCCACTCGCAGGCAAGAAGTCTGTTTAACAACAAGGGATTATTTATGCAGCTGCCCTTGTGTAAGCAAGCACCCGATTTTTCTTTACTTTTCGTAGTAAACGGGCTTTTCAGTACGTTTTTCTCATCTTTTATATTCTAGGTTCCCCATTTCTTCTGAAGGGCCTGGGCTTGTTCCCTCACCTTTGTATCAAGCTTCTGATCCATAGCATCTTCAAGGTATTTCATGGCTTCGGCATGTCGACCCAGTTTGTTTAGAACAATAGCACAGTGAAGTTGTATGATTCCCCTATCAGGGGCCTTGTCTATGGCCTCTTGCAAATAGCTCCATGCAACCTCAGTTTTGCCTAGCCTATACTCTACCCAGCCTGCTGTATCTAGAAAATTGGCATCATGGGGATGTTTCACCAATACCTTCTGTATCAGCTCCCTGGCCCTTTCGAGATCATGCTCCTTTTTTGAATATTCTGCAAGCAAGTAGGCCATATTATTACGAATAAGTGCTGAATCATTAAATCTCTCTGCAAGAGACTCGTAAGTTTTGAGAGCAGCTCCGTAATCACCTGCGTATTCGTAAAGCATGGCCAGATTCATCCCGGCAGCAAAGGAAGGGGAATCATTATAGAGCCCTTCTATTCGAGATATGGCTTTTGAAATCTTCTTTTGCCTGAGATACAAACTAGCCAGCCCCTTATAAGGCTCTGACCAATTTGGGGCAAGCTTGATGGCGGACTCGTATTCCTTTTCTGCCCTGTCATTATCGCCCTTCAAATTTAATATTTGACCAAACAAAAAGTGTATAGGGGCTGATTTTGGCCTTTTTTTAACCTCTTTTCTGGTCAAGTTAAGTGCCGATTCAAGATCATTTTTCCTTACATAAGTTTCTACAAGGGCAGGAAGAGCCATTTCCCAACCCATTTTGGCATCATATGCCTTTTTGAACCATTCGATTGCCTTATCATATTCTTTTTGAGTAAGCATCAGCCTTCCCATCTCCATTGGGCCAAGTGGATTTTCAGGCTGAAGTTCTACGATATGCCTGAAATATCTTTCGGCTTTGGAATAATTCTTTCTAAAGGCCTCAACCTCACCAGCAGTTTTCAAGAAGATGATATTCTTACCATTTAGAGCCAGCCCCTTTTTTAAGATGTTTAAGGCCTGAGGATAATCTTTCCTCATGATAAAATAGCGGACGAGGGCTATACGCAGATCTACATTCGATGGATGCTGTTTAAGTGCATTCTTCAAGGTATCACCAGCCATGGACTCCTTATTGTTGAGAAGCTGGCATCGTGCAAGGAGCATTTGGGCCTGAACATTCAAAGGCTGGGCAATCGCCACCTGATTGAGATGGATTTCTGCGTTGTCGAAACTCCCTTGTGATAACAATATCTTGCCAAGAAGTAGATGGGCCTCCATCATTGCCTGATCCTTTTTTAAAACCTCCTGGCACAACTTTTTAGCACTATTGAGGTCCCCTTCCACTGCTCTTAACTTTGCTCTTGCCAGAAGTAACCTTTCTTTATCAACCCTTCTCAATTGGCGATTGGCAACAGAGTCCAATACCTTGTATGCCTTGGCCGTTTCTCCAGAAAATGCTAACACCTCCGACAGCTTCAATACTGCATCAATATCCTGGGGATTTTTCCTTATCACTTCTTCCAAAACAGCCCGGGCCTGTTTGGCCTTACGGTGTCTCAGATAAAAATCGGCCTTTGCCTTTTCCATTTCTGGCAAAGAAGGCAGCTTATCATAGACATGGGCGGCTTTATCTATTAGGCCTAGTTGTTCTAAAAGCCTTGCCTGCAAAAGTTTCAACTTGGAATCCGAAGGATTGGCCCTTACCATATGCTCCAGTTGGCGGGCTGCTTCTTCCTTCTTACCTGCTTCAGATAAATATTGAGCCATGAATAGAAAAGGACCTGGCTCATTTGGAGCAAGGTTTCTCCAGGTTTCAACAGCTGACATCATCTTCTTAATCTGGCCTGTCTGTTTGAAACAGATACTTAATAGCATGGGAATTCTCTTGTCCTTGCTATCAATGTTTGACAAAACGTCTATGGCATCAGCATATCTTTGCTCAATAATTAAAGCCTTCGCCCTCAATATGTTGATTTTGGGTTCAAATTCTTGAGGTTTCTTGATCTTGTTGAGTTCTTCAAGGGCCTTAGCACCCTGCCTTGCGGACACCAGTATAGCAATCTTTTCTATCCTGGCCGAATCTAGATCTGGATCAAGTTTTACTGCCTTGTCAAACGAGAAAAACGCCTTTCGATATTTTTTCTGTACAAGATAACCTCTCCCAAGTAAAAAGAAGGTCGAGGCATTTTTGGGATCAAGCTGTAAAGCATTCCTGTACTCCAAAACTGCATGAACAGCATCCCCCTCTTTCATCAGTTCATTTCCCTTGGAGATGTAGCCTTCCACCTTTTCTTTTTTACTTGTACATCCAGAGATGAATAAAAAGATCAAAAATACTGCAATGAACAACACTTTGGGGTATCTATTTAGTACCACCAAACACCTCCCAGAACTTTGTTCTGCTTTTTTCACTTGACGTATCTGCCTTCGTATCACTTCCTTGTTTAAGATGCCTTTCAAGCTCATGACACCTGAAAGTAAGATCAGCGATTCTCTTCTCAAGAATCAAATTTCTCTTTCTTTCTTTTGAGAGCATGTCCTGAAGGACCTTAACGGTGTGTTCCATATGATGAGATTCAAGAGCTGCCAATCTAGTCTCAAGCCCTTCAATGCGTCCCAAAAGCCTTGACATCTGGACTTCCGTCTCGCTTTCTATGCCATCACCGGAACACGACACTATCTCCATATAACACATGGCTGAATCGTGTGGCTCCTTTTGGATAAAACCTCTGGACAACTCTATCAGGGGGTTATCCCTTACCACCTTACCAACCAAGTCCCTGGAAACAACCTTGATATCATCCGCATAGGCATAGGTCAAAGAGGCGTCACATATGGAATTTATGATCCTTGGTATCCCCCCTGACAGCTCGGCGATATAATCTATGGCCCCTTTCTCAAAGATGGCCCCAGGTGTATCTAGACCTGCAACCTTTAACCTATGTTCTATGTATTCAGCCACCTCATCCCTTGTAAGGCCAGAGAGATGAAAATAAACGGATATCCTCTGGGACAGCTGGGAAAGGGCTGGATTTGCCAGACGGTCTTTGAGCTGGGGCTGCCCAACAAGCACAATTTGCAAGAGGAAATCGCTTCCTATCTCAAGGTTGGAAAGCATCCTAAGCTCCTCAAAGGTCTCATCAGGAAGATTCTGGGCTTCATCTACCATTATTACACAGCGCCTACCCTTGCTGTATTGATTAAGAAAATGTTGGTTCAAGGCATCGAAAAGGTCTACCTTTTTCGCGCCATGGATTTGAAGGTCGAACTCCCTAGCCACCATTTCTAAAAAGGCATCTGGATCCAGGTTGGTATTGAAGATCATAGCTGTATCCAGAACATCTTTCACATTTTCAAAAAGATGTTTCAGCAAAGTGGTTTTACCTGCACCGATATCTCCTGTGAGTGCAATAAATCCGGCATTATTCACAATACCATATTCTAGGTGAGTAAGAGCTAGATCGTGCACCTTGCTCAGATAAAGAAAATCTGGATCTGGTGAAATGAGGAAGGGCCTCTTGTTAAGACCAAAAAATTTTCTATACATTAGTAGAAATGGAATTGGAAATAGTAGAGTTTCTCCTCAACGGACTGATCTCAACGAATACGTAATCACTGCAAGCCTGTAACGAACTTAATAGCGCTCATGATAGGCCAGGGGTTGCTGCCATCGCAAATCGTTGAGGACGGTTCCAAGAAGCTTATCATGAGGGACAAGTTTGATGGCATTTTCAATGCTCTCAACAGTTGTTACATCCGCCCTGGCAACCAGAATCAATCCATCTACGTATTCAAGAAATACCAAGGGATCGGGACAGGTGTTCAAGCCAGGGGAATCAAATATGATATACCTATCTGGATACCTGCCTTTAAGCTCCTTGACCAGAGCTTCCATCTCCTGGGCTCCAATCACTTCAGTTGCATTGGGAATCTTTCCTCCCGCAGGCAATATTGTCAGTTTATCTATGCCGGGATTGATGAATATATCTTCTAAAGCCAGTTTTTGTTCAAAATATTGTTTCAGGCCAAACGTATTGTCGGGCAGACCCAGCAACTTATGAATAGAGGGCCGTCTGAAGTCCACATCCACCAGAAGGGTGGTCTGCCTCATATCCTTTGCCATGCTAATGGCCAAATTCAGTGCAACAACGCTTTTGCCTTCCCTGGCGTCAAAGCCGCTAACCTGAATGGTATTCAAGCCCGATTGTCTGGTGGCTTGAAGAATTCTGGTTCGTAACAGCTTGAACTGATCAGCTACTGGATGATCCTCATCTACAGAAACTATCTTATTTTCTATAAAAGTATTGATGGGAACCTTTACTATCTTTGTCTTTTTATATCTCGGTGATACAATTCTATGCTCGTCAGCAACTGCATCATTGACATCAATATTGGAAGAAATGCCATCTGAACCAATCTGGACCCCATGGGCCTTTGCCTTTTCGAGTGCCTTCTTTATCCTGCTCATACAAAACCTCTATGCAAGCCTTGATTGTATCATATGGACTATCTTGGCGAAAAATATGGAAATATCCATTATGAAAAAGTGGAAAACCAATATTGCAAGGACCAGACTGGCGGCCATAGCACTTGCTGCAACTATCTTGACCTGTTTTTTCTTTTGCTGTTCCTCAGGTGTCACAATCCTAGAAATGATTGAAAGAACTGGAACTCCAGTAATCTTTTCAAGGCCCTGAGGATCCTTAACCGATGTATCGGACACCTCCCTGAGAGCTGCCATTCCCACAGAAAAACCCACTCCCAATACTATCCCAATGAGCATTATTGCAATGCGGTTGGGCCTATAGGGTTTTTCAGGCAGGAAAGCCGGCTCCACAATCTTGAATGTTTCTCCAAGTTTGTCTTCCTCCATTCCTTGTGAAACCCTTGCAGTCAGTAACTTTTGCTGGAGTTCTTGATAATGGGCCTTTGCATTCTGATAATCTGTTTCAAGGTCGTTATATCTCTTTGCCACCTCTGGCATTGCATGAAGCCTTCTATAGAGACGTTTGATCTGTCCTTCAATGCGCCTTTTTTCTGCGATCAAGGATGAAATAGACACTGATATCTTATCTAAATCATTTTTAAGAGTCAGATAGGCCGGATTGGTAGCATCCTTTGTCGTCATCCTGGAATTATCAGATGTAGCTGGACGGAGAGTGTTAATCTCACTTTTTACCTCCTTTATCTCCCTCTGGACAGCCTTCACCTCTGGATGCTTGGCTGAATATCTTGACTTAAGCTCAGTAAGTTTGAGCTCTAAGTCATGAAGTTGGCTCTTCAGCTCTTTCAGACTGCTGCCTCCTTGCACTTGAGCTTCGAGAAGAGAAATCTCCCTGTTTTTTGCAAGCACCAGAGGATGCTTTTCAGAATATTTGGCGAGAAGTTCTGCACGTTCAAGCCTGGCCTGCTGAAGTCTCTCTTGTGGGCTGAGTACCCTGTCACTGGAGCCAGCATAGGGATCAAGGGAAGCAAGCTTGTTCTTGACAGATGCCTTCTGCTCCTCAAATGACCGGAGCTGCATATTGATATTGCTGATATCAGAATTGAGCTTCTCAAGTTTTTGCATATTCAGATTTGTAAATTCTGGAAGCTCTTCCATATGCTTTTTTCTATAATTTGCAAGTTCTGTCTCAAGAAAATCAATACGTGCCTTGACCCTTTTTGACTGATCTTCCAAAAACTTGGTGGTCTGCCGTGCGTATTGTTCTCTGGCCTCCAAATTCTTTTCCATGTAATACGACGATATCTCGTTAGTGACCAGCTGGGCTTTCTTGGGATCTTCGTCTTCATAGGAAAGGGTAAATGCAATGGTCAAAACCACAGGACGGCTTCTATTGGCCTTATTGATCTCGGCATTTATCGGCTCAAGGCTGATCCTGCTTCTGATACGGTTTACTATCTCTTCAGTAGTCAATTTCTGGCGCTTTTCAGGCAAAAGGCCGTATTTCTCTACGAGATTCAAAATCCTCGAACGCGACATCACTTCCTGAGTAATGGTCTGAATCCGTTGCTCTGCATAACTTGTCACGGTGGATGGAACCAGATTTTGAGGTATTTGCTGACTCTGAATAAGGATAGTTGCGGTTGACTTATATTTGTTTGGAAGTACCAAACAGATAATGGCGGCCAAAAACACCGTGATGGTAAAAGGCAGAATCAGACACCACTTTCGCCTTTTTATCAAATTTCTGATATGCAATAATTCCAGGCCTTGTTCCATTTAAAAGACCTCCACTTTTTTTGATCCAAATCTTTTTACAATTAGACCAGTTAGCTGCATAAGCTTAATGGTTGGAAAGGAAACGGGGATATTCATAAGAAAAGGCTATCCAACCTTTAAATCTGTCTATATTCTCGTGGCCCCGCCTATTATCTTCTTTTTCATAGCGATACGCACCTCCAAATTTTAATATTAAATTTTGTGTCACGGACCAACTGATAAAAGGCTCAATTTTTATATTGTCCGTATTGCGATCTCCTGGGCCATCTTCGACAGTGTTATAATAAGACAAACCCAGATTGCTAGAAATTGTCTCTGTCCATTTGTATTGGAATGTCGACCTTAGATAAGTCAAATCAATACTTCTCACATCCACTGAATTGTAGTGCTCCCTGCCAGCCGTAATCCTGGTGGAAAATCGCTCGGTCCAGTCATTATTGAGCTCCGAGTTGAATATGAAGCCACCTTCATGACCAGATCGCTTCTTCCTGAGTGGCACTGATATATATCGCCCACTTTCAGGATCTATTCCCAAACCAAGATAAATGCTCTTGTAGCTAGCCCATGTATGGCGATAACCGCCTCCCAGAACAAACCGAGATGTTTCCCCAATCCTTCTTCGGTAATAGATACTACTAGAGAGTGTCTTTACTGTGGTGGAAGATTCATAATCTGCATGTTCAAAATCCGTTAGCAGACCAATGCTATCCCTGGAATCCAGGGCCAAAGCTGGGTCCAGATAAATATGCCAAGTATCTTGATCTGGATAGGGCCCATCTGGATAATGGCTGTAGTGGGGCCCTCCACCAAAAGTCATGGATAGCCTTTCATTCAGGGAGTATCGGCCAGCTGCATCAAAACCATATAGATAACGGGTCTTCCTGAAACCTCTCAATCCGGCTGCCTCAAGTTCTGACTCTAAAGTTTTGTCCTTGATAAATCTACCTTCAACCTTGGTGAAAAATCTTTCGTTCCAGCTATGGCGAAGTATCAGACGATTAATAGTATTTATAGTGTCTAGATTAGAATTATCTATGTATTTTTCCCCTATAACGGCTGTCTCCACCAGTAAAGAATTGGTTTCCGTCAAGCCCTTTATATCTATTCTTGGTATTAATTTCGTAATAAAGTCGTCTATCTTATACCTACTATTAAACAGGATATTATCATTGTATTCCTGCATTGCTCCTATCCTTGGCTTGACAGACCAGTCTACAGGATAAGCAGATACTGGCACGAATATACATAGGCCTAACAAAGACAACGTTGCTGCCAAGGATCTCAATAACATGTGGATACAGGCTGCAAAACAGATGTTATGGAACCAAGACCACATCACCCCTCTCAAGTAATATATTTTGTTCCAGATGTTTTCCATGTTTGATGTCAGTATAATCGAAGGGCAACCTCAATACCTTTCCATCCTCGTATCTTATAATGGATATACTGTCTTCATCTGCAAAAGTGGTGAGGCCTCCTGCCAGGGCCAGGGCTTGAAGGGCCGTTAGGGTCCGCGATACATTGAACATCCCAGGCTTGGCCACTTTGCCTATGACAAAGTACTGAAGACTTCCAAGCTGAGAAACTATAACTGTGGCACTTGCTTCGGGAATAAATTCTCGGATCTTCTTTTCTACCAAAGATTTTACCTGAGTCGTGGTCCTGCCTGCTACCATTATATCCCCAATCAATGGAAACGAAACCTTTCCATCTGGACGGACAATAAGCTGCCGTGAAAGATCCTTTTCTCCCCAAAT
>CAZOMT010000020.1:0-62677 GCA_964581255.1 uncultured Thermodesulfatator sp. | reverse complement strand
TATATAGCTATATGGCTATATAGATAAATATGGATAAGCCAACCATAAACACAATCAGCAGACGCCTTAAGGCCATTTCAGATCCCACCAGGATCAAGATTCTGGTTATGCTTTCAAAAAAGGAGTGTTGCGTCTGCGAGCTCACCACTGCCCTTGGCCTTGCTCAGCCAACGGTGTCTCGCCATCTCAAGCAACTCGAACTAGAAGGATTTATCTCTGGCAAGCGGGATAGAAACTGGATGCTCTACAAATTGTCGCCCCAGGCAGAATGTTGCAGGAATCTTCTTGCCATTGTAATCGGAAGGGCAGAACAGGACCCAGAGATGAAGAACCTCCTGAAAAGGCTTTTTTCCATTGATCGAAGCAGTATGGCAAAAGACCTTATAAGGCAAGGAGACACAGCATGAACAAGAAGGTCCTCTTTCTGTGTACTCAGAATGCGTGCCGGAGCCAGATGGCAGAAGGGATTTCAAATGCCATTCTTGACGGTGACGTCGAAGCATATTCCGCAGGCACAAAACCTTTCGAGGTACACCCTTTGGCCATAAGGGTGCTCAATGAAAAAAATATCGACATCTCAGGCTCCCGGTCCAAGCACATTAGCGAATTCCAAGATTGGCACTTTGACCTCGTGATAACCGTATGTGATAAGGCCAAGGAGAAATGTCCCTTCTTTCCTGGCCATGGGAAAAGGATCCACCTCAGCCTTAAAGACCCTGCCTCTGTCCAGGGAACAGAAGAAGAAAGGCTTGAGGCTTTTAGAAAGGTATCGGAACAGATAGAAAAGGAACTTATTCCCCTGCTCAAGCAAGAACTCGGCCTATAAGGAGCCACAGGCATCATGCTCAAGCTATTTACCCTTTTTGCAGATCTTATCACTTATAAGTGGCTTAATCTTGAACCTGGGCGACATCTTACCGAGGCTATCCACTTCTTCCTTGAGGATACCACAAAGATATTCTTCCTCCTTGTCACTATCATTTTCGTAGTAGCAATTGTGAGGAGCTTTTTTCCACCAGAGCGTACCAGGAAGTTTCTGAGCAATAAAAAGATCATCGTTGCTCATATCCTGGCAGCAGCCTTGGGCGTTGTTACCCCGTTTTGCTCATGTTCGGCGTGCCCCTTGTTCATAGGCTTTGTGGAGGCAGGAATCCCCCTGGGTGTGACCTTTAGCTTTCTCATATCTTCTCCCATGGTAAATGAGGTGGCCTTGATACTGTTATTTGGCCTTTTCGGCTGGGAAATTGCGGCCATTTACCTCTTTACGGGCCTCGTGGTTGCCATCTTCGCAGGCATGGTGATCGGAAAGCTTAACATGGAACGCTTTGTGGCAGACTATGTGTGGGAGATCAGGGTGGGCCAGACAGAAATACCTGAAATGAGCTGGAGGGAACGTATTGAATATGCCAAGGGTTATGTAAAGGATATCCTTTCAAAGATCTGGCTTTTTGTTCTAGGAGGAATCGCCATTGGGGCGCTTGTTCACGGCTATGTGCCGCAGGATTTTCTGCTGCGCTATGCAGGGCCGTCAAATCCGTTGGCCGTACCTGTGGCCGTAATCCTTGGGGTGCCACTTTACAGCAATGCAGCAGGCGTCATCCCCATAGTCCAAGCCCTTATGGCAAAAGGGCTCCCACTTGGGACGACCCTTTCCTTCATGATGGCGGTAACCGCCCTTTCCTTCCCTGAGATGGTGATACTGAGCCAAGTACTCAAGAAACAACTGATCGTGACCTTTGTGGGCATAGTGACCTTGACCATAATCATGGTGGGATATGTATTCAATTTTTTGATTTAAGGTATCCAAAAGAAATTGGCAACTATGGCTATATCATTAATCGGCAAAATTTTCTTTGGTTCGTCTCTTTTTTTGGGCGAGCAAAAGAAATGAACAAACAAGGAAACAAAACATGATACGAAACCCCAAGGAGATCATCTGTTACTGCTTTGGTTATACAAGAGAGGACATTGAAGAAGACTTACTCAGAAACCATGGCAGATCCACGATAATTGCAAGGATAACAGATGAAAAGAAGGCAAAAAACTGCCAGTGCAAGGACAAAAATCCCAAGGGCAGGTGATGCCTGGCGGATGTCCGCCGGGTTGTGGAACAAAACATGACCACACGGAAATATCATTAACAACTATCACAAGGAGGATTTCAAAGATGAAGATAGAGATACTCGGGCCAGGATGCCCAAGGTGCCAAAGCCTTGAAGCAAATGTCCGACAGGCAGTTACTGAACTTGGCATTGAGGCTGACATCGAGAAGGTGACAGAGATGGGAAAGATCATGTCGTACGGGGTCATGTCCACCCCTGGAGTTGTGGTGGACGGAACGGTGAAGGGCTTTGGTAAACTCTTCACCGTTGAAGAAATAAAAAAGATGTTAAAATGAAATCTTTCATAGCTTCTCTAACCGTTGGATTATTACTTTTTCTTGCCTCATTCGCCCATTCAGGGGCCCCTTCTGATAGAGGCCTCACACTCGGAGACGCAGTTGAATTCGCCCTTAAAAACAGCCCCGTGCTTTCTGCGGCAAGGATGGACGTAAACGCATCAGACTATGGAATCAAGGCATCAAGAGGAAGGCTCTTTCCTCAGATTACAGGTTATGCTGGATATGACAGGAAGAGTGACCCAGTTGTGGTGGTTCCCATAAAGGCCTTTGGAGGAAAGCCTCCCACCTTCAGCAGGGATCAGTACAGGGCGGGCCTTTCCTTGGTAATCCCCATATACGAAGGAGGAAAACTCTGGTCTCAACTCGACATGGCAAGATTTGCCAAGGAGATGGCTGCCCATACATTAAGCTTTACCCGCCAGGATCTCATTGCAAACATCACGAATGTATTCAATCAGGTCCTCTATCTCAAAGAGCTCGTGGAATCCCAGGAAGAAACCCTCACGGCCCTCAAAAAGGCCAGGGCTGATGCGGCTGAAAAATTAAAGGTGGGAAGGCTCGCTCCAGTTGACCTTATGCGCATGGATACCCAGGTTGCTCAGCAAGAGCAAGACCTCATTACAAGCAAGGAAAACAGGAGGCGTGCCCTTTATGCTCTGACCCTCCTCATGGGATGGAATCGGAAACAATTTCCAGAGGTGGCAGGTAAACTCAAGGCAAGCAAGATCCCTGTACTTTCCACCCAGCCTGAAGAACTTGTGAAAAAGGCATGGGCGCAACGTCCTGACATCCAGGCTATGGATGCTGCCGTAAAAAAAGCTGAAGCTGAGCTCAAGCTTGCAAGAGGTGGACATCTTCCAAACCTGGACATAGTCGGCGACTACTCGAGACATGCCGGAAGTGGTCTTCATTCAGATGAAGAGGTATGGACTGGGGGGCTTGCACTTTCCATAAACATATTTAGCGGTGGCACTGTATCTGCGCAGATTGGAGAGGCGGCGAGCAGACTTGTGGCCCAACAGCACAGGCTAATAAACGAAAAGCTGAAGGTAAGGAGGCAAGTACTCGATGCGCTCTCCAATCTCCATGAAGCAAGGCACCGACTCCTGGTGGCAGAAACGGCCAAACGCACTGCTCAAGAGACGTACAGGATCGAACAGCTTAGATATGATACTGGAGCCGGGACCATAACAGACTCTCTCCTGGCTCAAGCAGCCTGGCAACAAGCCTTGGCCAATGAGATAGGCGCACGTTACGCATTTGAAAAGGCCCTCGTGGATCTAAGATTTGCCATGGGAGAAATAGAAAGTAGATGGATAAAAAGATGATCAGCAAGAAGATAATAACTGCAATTGTGATAATAGCTGTAATTGTTGCTGGAGCCCTTGTAGTAAGGTTAAAGAAAAAGGAACTTTCATCGGTGCCTCCTCCTGACAGGCCGCTCGTTACAGTGGGGACGGCCAAAGCTGAAGCTGGTGCCTTTGCCATGACAAGACGCTATCTGGCAACCATCAAACCCAAGGTAACCGCAGATATCGCACCTAGACTTACAGGGCACCTTTTGGAAGTACTGGTTCGTGAAGGAGACCAAGTAAGAAAGGGACAACTCCTAGCCATGCTAGATGACAGGGTGGAGAGGGACAAGGTTTCCGGCCTTGAATCCGAGGTTGCCGCGGCGCGCACGGCCTTTGAAACCCAGGAAGGCATCTTCAGAAGGGATGAAAGACTTTTTCAGGCCAAAGCCATAAGCAGAGAGGCCCTGGACAGATCGAAAAGTGCGCGAGATGCGGCCAGAGCCAAACTCATCAGCCTTGGAAAAGCCCTCTCATCCGCCAGGACAGACCTTTCTTATACGCGCCTTCTGGCACCCTTTGATGGGGTCATAACAGCTAGGTATCAGGACCCAGGCGATCTGGCCGTTCCCGGAAAGCCTGTGGTCTCCATGGAAGAGCCAGAAAAAGGGTATTTCATGGAATCAAGGATTCCCCAGCACGAATTTCCTTTGATGAAAAAGGGTGCGCCTGTAAAGATCCTTCCTGACGAAACATCCCTTTGCCCTCCCCTGGAAGCTACAATCAGCCGTATTCATCCAGCCGTCAGGGCAGGTACTCTAGCTGCCATTGAAGCAGATATTTCCAAAAGGCCCTTTGACCTTCCAAGCGGCTCAACTCTTATGGTGGAGATTGAAACTGGTAAGGCCAAGGGCTTAAAGATCCCCATTCGTGCCCTTCTTGAAAACACAAATGGAGATTGGATCTACCTTGTGGACAAGAATTCAAAAATCCGGATAAAAAGGGCCCACGTACTATGGAAAGGCAGTAATTACGCAATAATAGAGGCTAAGGGCCTTGAAAACGGCACGACAATAGTGGTGGCTCAGGAAAGCGCCCTCCTGCGTCTTCATGAGGGGCAACAAGTGAATATTTCAGGAGAAGGCCGTGACAATTGAACAGAATACAAAAACAAGCAGCTTCATAGAACGATTCCTTGCCAATCCGCATCTTTTGATCTCCTTTATCCTGCTGGCTGCCGCAATGGGGTTTATAGCGTTCAAGTCCATGCCCCTCAACCTCTTTCCAGACGCGAACTACCCTGTCATATCGGTAATAGTGCCTTGGCCAGGTGCCTCGGCTAGCGACGTGGAAGATAAAGTAACACGTATCATCGAAAAGGAGCTTTCAACAGTTGACCTTGTGAGAAAGGTGCGCTCTGTCAGCCAGGACGAGATGGCCGCAGTAAGTGTCGAATTTCAATACAAAAAGGGGTTAGATGCCGCAGCAACAGACGTTGCAAATACCCTCAAGAGGGTAGAGGCGAAACTCCCCCTTGACATCAAGCCTCCCGAGATCTTCAGGGTTAGTGATGCCACAGGCCCTGTATTTACCATTGCCATCACTGCCAAGCCATCAGCTCATCTTGATCTTGAAAAACTTAGACAACTTGCAGACAACGAGATCAGAGAAGACTTCCTTCGCATAAAAGAGGTCGCAAATGTGGAGGTATTTGGAGGCTACTTTCCAGAACTGACAGTAGAGGTGGACCCGGCAAGACTTCATGCATACAACCTTTCCCTTGAACAGGTAATAGCAGCCCTTAGGACCCAAAATGTGAACATCCCTGATGGGCTCATAATAAGAGAAAAGGGGCAATACCTCATAAAAACTGCTGGAGAAACCCTGGAAAAGACAAGGCTTGGGAAAATAGTCGTTGGCGGGGATGAAAACGGCGACATTCATCTGAGAGATGTGGCCAATATAAAAACCGGGTTCAAGGAACGCCAGAGCCTTTATCGGGGAAACGGCAAACCTGCCATTGGCATCAATATACTCCGGCCTGAAAAGGGGCATGTGACCACCACCATAAAGGCATTGGAGGCTGCCATGCCTGAAATCCAGGCAAAATATCCCGAACTTGACTTCAAGGTAGCGGATACCCAGAAGACTATCATCGAGACTAGTATATCCAACATGGTGGACGCCTTAAGAGACGCCATCATCATGACGGTTGGCGTAATCTTTTTGATGCTTGCGAATATCAGGATTTCTCTCCTAGCCGCCATCTCCATACCATTCACATATTTTCTCACATTTGCCGTCATGTATCTCTTTGGCTATGAACTGAACATAGTCACCCTTACGGCGGTGATCGTGGCAGTGGGTCTTCTCCTGGATGACGCAATCGTTGTAATAGAAAATATAGAACGCCACTTTCACAAGCTCGGGAAGCCAATCCAAAAGGCGGTTGTGGATGGGCTGAACGAGATCTTACTGGCAGATTGGTCAGGCACCTATACCACAGTGATCGTGCTCATCCCCATTATGTTCATTGGTGGATACGTGCAAAAGATACTAAGGCAGTTCACTGTTGTGCTAGCTATTTCTCTCCTTGCAAGCTTTCTCATTTCAGTAACCGTGATACCCCTCCTGGCTCCATATCTTGTCAAAGCCGGTTCAGGGCAGACCAGATTTGAAAGGCTCACAGGACTCTTTGGCAAATATGTCGTTGATCCCATAAGAGACTTTTTTGCAGGGCTGTCCCACTTTGCCATAAACCACAAGATCCTTTTTATAGTGCCTGGACTCGTTCTTCTTGTAATAAGCGCACGCATTGTCATGCCCCTGGCAGGAAGGGATCTCATGCCGCCTATGGATACGGGAATCGTGAAAGTCGCCTTTGAGACAGAGGCGGACTCTTCCATTGAACAAACAGAGAATGTTGCGAAAAAGCTGGAATCCATCCTCCTCGAGATGCCGGGGCTTAAGACCATTTCCACCACGGTGGGGTCGGAACCAGGGGTCATAAGCTTTGGTACCGGGCGTATTCCACAGCAGGGCCTCATTACAGCACATTTTGTGGACAGGTTTCACAGAAAAAAGACCATCTGGCAGATGGAGGATGAAATCAGGCAAAAGGCAAGGAGCATTCCAGACGTAAGGAACCTCGATGTTTACGATTTTGGGGCCACACCTCTTTCCTCTATTGCTGCCCCAGTAGACATCATGATATCTGGTCCTGATCCAAACGTCCTGGATTCCATTGGTGAAGAGGTGGAAAGAAGGATGTGGAAGGTTGGAGGACTAAAGACTGTCAGCCGCTCTTGGACCATGGATAAGACAGAGATGCTTCTTGAAGTAGACCTTGAAAAGGCCAGAAGGTACGGCCTTAACCCTTCTGATATAAGCCGCCAGCTTGCGGCAGCAGTCAAAGGCACACCTGCATCCACCCTCAGGGTGCCAGGAGAAGACGGTTACACCATAACTGTACGATATCCTTCAAAGTATAGAGAGTCGGTACCAGACGTAATGGCCATTTATTTGCAGTCACGCTCTGGCCCTGTTCCGCTGAAAGAAATTGCCAAAATCAAAAAAAGCCATACCAGGACGAAATTTACCCGCCAAGGGCTTCAGCCCACCCTGGATATCTATGGCTACAGGGCAACAGCCTCTATAACACACCTGCAGGAAAGGCTCCAAAAAGCACTATCTGGCATAACCCTTCCGCCAGGTTATCAAATAAGCCACGAAGGAGAGGTCAAAAACATGGAAGAGGCTGGAAAAAGGCTTGCCAAGGCCTTGGCACTCGCTGTCATCCTCCTCTACTTCTCTCTTGTTGCAACCTTTAAGTCGTGGATAAACCCCGTTACCATCATGGTAGCCATCCCACTTTCCACTATAGGGGCGGCCTGGGGCCTTGTGCTCGTGGGCAGACACGCCTGCATGCCTGCGAACATGGGCATGATACTGCTGGCAGGAGTGGTGGTAAACAACTCCATACTTCTGATCGACTTCATCGAACAAGCCCGGGCAAAGGGCATGGAGCTCAAAGAGGCGATAGAACAATCCGTAAGGGTGAGGACACGCCCTATACTCATGACCGCCTTCAGCACAATCGTTGGCATGATCCCCATAGCCGCTCAAAGGGCAATTGGCCTTGAAAGGCTTTCTCCCCTGGCTGTGGTGGCAATTGGAGGGCTCTTGGTGTCAACGTTTCTGACCCTTATATACATACCTATATTTTACGACCTTTTTGACGGACTGAGACAAAAGGGACGGGCATGGATAAGAAATAAGAGGGCAAAAGGACAAATGACAACCCAGACGACGGGAAAAACAATTTGAGCCTGAATCATGCTCAAACAGGGCAGGTCATCCCCTGCCCTCTTCCTCTTTCTTTTGTTTTGCAAGAATGGCTCCCAGGACAGCCTGCAGCTTTCCAAGCTTAAAAGGCTTTGAAATTGCCCCTTGGAAACCATATCTTTCAGGATCGGCCATGACCGGATCATTGGCGTAACCGCTAACAGCCACGATTATCGCATCGGGGTCGAGCTTTCTCACTTCCTCTGCATACACCAAGCCGCTCTTCTGGCCTGGAAGCGTTATATCTGTTACAACCATAAGGAAGGGCCTGTTTGTTTCCATGGCCTCTTTGTAAAGGCGAACCATTTCTTCGCCATTTCCTACTGCCACAGTCTCAAAGCCAAGGCTTTCGAGCATTGCACTCAACACCTCTCTTATAAGGTCTTCATCGTCCAGAATGAGAATTCGGCCGCCACCAGACAGGATCATGGCAACGCCCGCCTGAGTCAACCTTTCTGGCTCCTTTTCTGTGGCTGGCAAATGTATGGTGAAAAGCGTGCCCTCCCCTGGCCTGGATTTAACTCCTATGTGCCCTTCATGTTTCTTGACAATAGAATGCACCACAGCAAGCCCAAGCCCATTGCCTTCTGCCTTTGTAGTGAAATAAGGATCGAAAATGGAACTGAGCAGATTCTTTGGGATTCCACAACCCTGGTCCTTTACCTGAATCTGCACATATTTTCCCGGTCTCAGGCTCAACTTTCCTGGCTTCAAGATGACATTTTTCGCCTTTACTGTGATGATGCCCCCGTCTGGCATGGCCTGAACCGCATTTATCACCAGGTTGTTGAGCACCTGACTGATCTGTGACGGATCTGCCTCTACAGGCCAGAGTGCTTCCTCGATATCGAACTCCACCTTTATGGCACTGCCCCTGACGACAAATGTGGCAATCTCCTTGATCATCTCTTGAAGAAGGAGGGGTGTCTTTACGGGTGTTCCGCCCTTGGAGAAAACGAGAAGCTGCTGTGCCAAATCCCTAGCTTGCTCTACGGCTTTTTCAGCCTTTATGAGAAAGCTCTCCACATTCTGTTTTTCTCCCCTGCTGCATGATAACTGGGTCAAGTTGATATATCCTTGGATTCCCATGAGCATGTTGTTGAAATCATGGGCTATACCTCCTGCCAGCAAGGCTAGGGACTCTATCTTTTGGGCCTTTATTATCTCTCTTTCGAGACGGATCTTCTCTGTGATATCATGAATGACTATAACAACACCCTTCACCGTATCCTCAAAATTTATGGGTGCCGCATTGAGCACCACCACTTTGTCGTCACCAGTAGTGCTCTTCAAGACAAAACTACGCTTTTCAAACTCCCCTAGCTGCTCAAGATCTATTTCAACAGGCTCGCTGGTCGCCTCATCCACAAGATGAACCACTTCATTAAGATGGCTGCCCAATATCTCATCCATCTTCACCCCTACCATCTTTTCCATCTCCCTGTTCACAAGAGAGATGACGCCCCTTTCATCAACAACGATTACGCCTTCTCCAAGAGATTGCAGGATGGCAGACAGCCTTTGATGTTCGCGTTTAAGCTGCTCTTCCTTCATCTTGATCTCTTTGATGACGCGGCCAGTAAAGACGAAGAGATTCACACCATTTTTATTTGTCAGAAAACTCAGGCTTACAAGCACTGGCACCTTGCCTTCCCGGGCGTTGAGGGAACACTCCCTACTGCGAAACTCATGTCGTCTTGAAATAGGAAACTGTAAAAACGTGTTGCAATCGAAAAGGTCCTGAAGGGTCCATCTCTTTTTTATCTCAATAGTGGATTCTGCTCCAATAGCACGAACCGCAGCCGCATTTACCTTCAAAAGATTACCATCTTCATCCACCACTAAAAGGATATCCGAAATAGAGGTGACGATCTTGTTCACAAAAAGATAGGAATTTTTCAGATTGATTATGGTTCTCTTGATGACCGAGGTCATCTTATTAAAGGCCCTGGAAAGCTGAGCCACCTCGTAACTTCGGGATTCAACCGGAACCTTTACGTCGAATTTGCCACTGGCAAAATCCTTTGCTGCTCTTTGAAGCCTCAAGATCGGAGCAGCAATCTGGTCTGCAAGCCTCATGCAGATCAGGGGTCCGATTATGATTCCCAGTGTTGAAATTATGAGGATAAAATAATTGTAAAGCCGGAATGTATTGTGAAGTGGAGACAGATCATAACCTATTTCTGCTACTCCATATATCTTATTCCGGACCTTTACTGGTACGGCTATCTTATAAAACCAGGTATTTTCACGTTGTTTCTTCTTTACATAAATCTCGCCAGATCTTGCTTGAAGAAAGCTTTCATCCCGCACCTCCCTGCCAAGCATATCCAGGTCGTTATGGACCCGGATCTTGCCATCGAGAGAACAGACCATGACATATAAGATATTTTCCTGTTCAGCCATTGCCTCTATCTGAAACATCAGCTCCGAATAATGCTGAGTCAAAAGTGCGCGCTTTGATTGGGAAGAAAGGGTCTTTGCAAGAACGAGTGCCTCTTTGCGAAATTCTTCCAGAAATAGCTTTTGTGAATAATATCGAATAATGAGCATTGTAGTGACTATCACACAAGTCACTAATACAAAAAATATAAGGGTGATTTGCTTTTTTAAAGACACTTAAATGGATTCAGGAATATTGTATTTATGTATGAGTTCTTCTATTTTTTCTAGTTCATTACCTTTGGGTTTTGCGAATCCATGCCAGGGAGACATGGAAAGCACCTTTTTGCTGAGACTACTACCAGGAGAAAGGGCTAAGATTGCCTTAATGAGAGTTTCCTTATCTTTTGCTGGCAAATCCCTACGGATGGTCATAAGCCATCCAGGCGCCGGATCAGTCAAGGCAATCACCCTGAGCTGGCGTATGAGCTTTGACGGATTTTCTTCTTCTTCGAAATCAGCACAAACGGCACCTGCATCATAATCTCCTACGGCCACGGCCATAGAGTTGAAGAGTCAGTCACCACCAGTTGCGATCTCGGAAAAATCTTTTCTGGGATCTATGCCATTTTTCATGAAAAGTATCCATGTACAGAAAAATTTTGGGGTGTTGTGCAGGGAGCCAAACAGGAAACGCCTGCCTTTTAAATCCTGCAAGCTATGATAGGGGCTGTCTTTTCTTACGATTATGGCTCCCCTGTCTGTGGTTTCGTTGTTGTGGTTGACCGCAACGGCAACAGGGTCAAAAGACGTCAACTTGCTATGACGGTAAGCAGAGTATGCATCCTGAAGTATCAGGGCCGCATCGGCAATATTTTGATGAAACTGGTCTGCATTATCATAAACTGTGACCTTCACTGGCTTTTTCATTGCAATACTCAGATAATCTGCCAGAGGGCCAAACATAGTAAGGGTCTTTTCAGGCGTCCAACATGGCTGTATTGCAAGTATGTAACTACTAGCCCCTGCCAATTGAGACCATGACATTAGCAAAAAGACCATCCAGATGAAAAACTTTTTCATACGTATTCTCCATTGAAAAAGGGAATATTTTTTAGTTTCTTCGATACTTATCGAAAGAATCGGGAGAAATTATAAGATTTGGATGGCCTTTTCAAGCCTTAATTTTGTACAGATGGAAGAAATGGCCCTCAGACAGGTATGATTTCTTTTCCGCCCATGTAGGGCCTTAACACCTTTGGTATCACTACGCTTCCATCTGCCTGCTGGAAGTTTTCCAGTATAGCAACCACCGTGCGCCCTACCGCAAGGCCAGAGCCATTGAGGGTGTGAACCAGACGGGTCTTCTTCTTACCCTTTGGGCGGTAGCGGATATTTGCCCGGCGAGCCTGAAACGCCTCAAAATTGCTGCACGAAGAGATCTCGCAAAACCTGTCTTGCCCAGGCAGCCAAACCTCTATGTCAAAGGTCTTGGCAGCGCTGAAGCCAAGGTCACCAGTGCAAAGCACTATCACCCGGTAAGGTATTTCAAGGGCCTGTAGCACCTCCTCTGCATCGAGAAGCAGGGAATCGAGCTCTTCGTATGAAGTGTCTGGAGTCACGAATTTTACAAGCTCTACCTTGTTGAACTGATGCTGGCGCACAATGCCTCGCACATCCCGGCCATGTGAACCGGCTTCAGAACGAAAACAGGGAGTGTAGGCTACGTAATACTTGGGAAGATCGTCTTCCTCCAGGATTTCATCCCTGTGAAGGTTTGTAACTGGAACCTCGGCCGTAGGTATCAAATAGTAATCCCGAAAATTAAGCTTAAAGAGGTCCTCCTCAAATTTCGGTAACTGGCCTGTACCAAAAAGGGAAGCACTGTTGACTATGACCGGCGGTAACACCTCGAGGTAGCCATGCTTTTCCCTGTGGAGATCCAGCATGAAGTTTATGAGAGCCCGCTCAAGCATGGCCCCTAGCCCGAAATACACGGTGAAGCGCGAGCCTGTAAGTTTTGCGGCGCGTTCGAAATCGAGGATACCTGCTCTAACGCCTATATCCCAATGTGGAAGGGGCTTGAAATCGAATTCTGGGATGTCTCCCCATCTCTTAACTGTAACATTGTCATCTTCGTCCTTACCTATGGGCACCGATTCATGTGGAATATTAGGTATTGAAAGAAGTATGTCCTTGAGCCTTTTGTCTATCTCGGAAAGCTCACCTTCCAATTCCTTTATCCTTGCTCCCACCTCTTTCATCTCAATGATCATATCAGAGGCATCCAATCCCTTCTTCTTCAGCCTGCCGATCTCCTGCGAAGCCCGGTTCCTCTTGGCTCTCAGTTCCTCTGTCTCCTGGATAAGTCTTCTGCGTCTTTCGTCGAGTTCCAGAAACTCATGGAGAGAAACATCACTCTGGCGTACCTCAAGGGCATGTTTAACAGTATCGAGATTTTCCCTGATAAATCTGAGATCAAGCATTATGGCTGACTCCTTTTTCAAATTTTCACGGCTTGCCTTTTGGTGACAAGATATCTTTCCACCTTGTCTGGCCCAAGTCTCGAGGCCAATGTTACCTTGGAGGGTGTGTTTATCAAGTGCATCCAGCCTCCTATATAGACCAAGGGTGTGAATAATCTGGAAAGATTGGTGATCCTGCGGACAAGAAGCTCTTCTCTTTTACACCACTTTTCGTCAAAAACCAATTGACAATACGCCTCAGAAATCCTTTCAGGATGGACCAGAAGTCTTTCAGCCTTTGAATAATGACCCAAAAAATAAGACTCCATTGGCTCATCTTCATCTGATACCAAAAACCCTAGGTTTTCTTCAGAAAGTAGCTCTACATACCATAAGGGCAATTCACGCCTGGAAATTGTGCCTGAATCCACTGGAACTACTGGTATTGCTCCAATTTCTCCATATTTCTTTGCAGTTGACCATTCAAACGGCATGGAAAGTTGTCTTTCGAGAAGCTGAATCTTTAAATGGCGACGTTTTGAAACTGGCAGACCTTGGACAACCTGGGCCAACCGATCTAGCCATGCACCTTGGACCCTGGTCCTGTATCGTATTGAAAATGCACTTATCTCCACTGCTATACAGGCAGGTTTGATGGATTGAAGCAGGAGATGGAGAGAAGACGACGCCTCCTGGTCAAGATGAACTGTACCTATGAGAATGATAACCGATTCTGATTTCACCTGGCCGAATTCGAGGTTTCACCTTGTAAAACTCTTCAAAGCAAAAAGTAAAAACTGTCTATGGATTTCGAGAATATTCGCAATATTCATATGTTTGATATGGTACAAACTCATCCCTTCCATATCAATCTGGATAAGACGATTTTATTAAAAAAAGGATTAACGAAGCCTGCAAGAAACTACAAGAGCCAGTTGTCTCTATCGAAATTCCTGTATTGAATGGCCTCTGACATATGCTCTACTTGAATGTGTTTGGAGCCAGCGAGATCTGCTATGGTCCTAGATATCTTGATTATCCTGTGATAGGCCCTGGCACTTAGATGAAGCTTGGCCGAGGCCTCTTCCAAAAATTTCCTGCATTCGTCATCCAAATGGCAAAATCTGTTTATCTCCCTGACAGACATCTGTGCATTTGAATAGATGGCAACCTTGTTAAATCTCTTCTCTTGTATCTTCCTGGCACTGATTACGCGCTGCCGTATGACTTCAGATGGTTCTCCACGTCTGGACTTGGAGAGTTCATTGTAGGGAACTGCTGGTACCTCTATCTGAATATCTATCCTGTCCAAAAGGGGACCTGAAACTTTCGTACGATATTTATGGATCTGGGCCGAAGTGCACGAGCATATTTGTCCTTCCTGACCAAAATGGCCACACGGGCAAGGGTTCTGGGCCGCAACAAGGGTAAATCTCGAAGGGAAGACAAGACTCATTGCTGCCCTTGATATGGTGACAAAGCCATCCTCCATGGGTTGCCTAAGGCTTTCCAGACAGTTCTTTCTGAATTCAGGTAACTCGTCCAGAAACAGAATCCCATTATGAGCTAGGCTTACCTGTCCTGGCTTTGGAACAGTACCGCCTCCTATGATTCCAGCGTCTGAAATAGTATGGTGGGGAGCGCAAAAGGGGCGCTTCACTATAAGGGAGGAATCCCTTGGCAGCAATCCCGCAACGCTATATATAGAGGTGGTCTCAAGGGCCTCATCAAAGGTAAGAGGTGGCAGAATCGAGGGCAGCCGCCTTGCCAGCATGGTCTTACCAGAGCCAGGCGGCCCTACCATGCTCACATTATGGCCACCAGCTGCGGCTACCTCAAGTGCCCTTTTGGCCATTTCCTGGCCTATTACATCGCAAAAATCCGGCCCCTTTCCCTCTTGGCACGAAAAGAGCTGGGATAAGTCCACCTTCTTTTTTTCAATGGAGATTTCACCTTTAAGAAATTCTGACACCTGGGAAAGATGTTCCACTGGATATACATCCAGGCCCTGAACGACAGCTGCTTCAGCTGCATTTTCCTTAGGGAGTACAAATCCTTTCTTCCCCTTTTTCCTAAGAGAGAGGGCTATGGGTAAGATACCCTTTGCAGGCCTTATGGTGCCATCCAGAGACAGTTCTCCACAAAATGCCAAACCTTCCATTGCCTCCTGTGGTATAGCACCTGCGATTGCCAAGATAGCTAGAGCCAAGGGCAAGTCCAGACCAGTGCCTTCTTTCTTTATGTCAGCGGGGGCCAGGTTTGCAGTGATACGCTGGGTGGGAAAACCATAACCGCAGTTTTTTATTGCTGCTCTAACCCTTTCACGGCTCTCTTTTACTGCACTTTCTGGAAGGCCTACAATATTGAATCCCGGAAGGCCCGGAGACACATCCACTTCTATCTCTACGAGAAATGCGTTTATACCAACGACCACGCTGCCATGAACCACTGAAAGCATAAAATCTTACCTGATGAGACCAATCGAATATCCAAAAAGAGCTTTGGAAAAGTCAGAATCTCTTTTAGTTATCGGTCTTTTCTTCAAACAAAAAAACCCTGTCTGGCCTCAAGGCCAAACAGGGTTTGTATTTCATCAAGTTTTACCGGAAAAAACTTACATTTACATTACTACATCATGCCTCCTGGAGGCATTCCCATGCCGCCGCCCATTCCTGCGCCTTCGTCTTCCTTCTTGGGCACTTCGGCAACCATGGCCTCAGTAGTAAGAAGGAGTCCGGAAACACTGGCAGCATTCTGAAGTGCACTCCTGGTCACCTTGGTGGGGTCTATGATGCCTGCTGCAAGAAGATCCTCAAATTCTCCTGTTGCAGCATTAAAGCCCTCGCTATCCTTAAGGCCTTTCACCTTCTCAACGATGATGGAGCCTTCATGGCCTGCGTTATATGCTATCTGGCGAAGTGGCTCTTCCATTGCAACCCTTATGATATTGATTCCATGCTGCTCGTCCTCGTCATCGGTCTTGAGGCTGTCGAGCACATCCAAACACCTGATAAGGGCTGTTCCACCACCAGGCACAATACCCTCTTCAACGGCAGCCCTTGTAGCATTTAAGGCATCTTCAACCCTTGCCTTCTTCTCCTTCATCTCGGTCTCTGTTGCAGCACCCACATGGATCACGGCCACACCGCCAATGAGTTTGGCAAGGCGCTCCTGGAGTTTTTCGCGGTCGTAGTCAGAGGTTGTCTCTTCGATCTGGGCCCTAATCTGCTTTACGCGGCCCTCAATCTTCTCCTTGGAACCGGCACCGTCTACGATAGTAGTGGTATCCTTGTCAACCACGATCCTCTTGGCTGTCCCAAGGTCGTTGATGGATATATTCTCCAGTTTGATGCCAAGATCCTCTGCGATCATGGTACCACCGGTAAGGATGGCGATATCTTCAAGCATTGCCTTGCGCCTATCGCCAAAACCAGGAGCCTTTACCGCACATGCCTGGAGGGTTCCCCTGAGTTTATTGACCACCAGTGTTGCGAGTGCTTCTCCATCCACATCCTCAGCGATTATCATGAGAGGACGCCCCATCTTTGCAATCTGCTCAAGAATGGGAAGGAGATCTTTCATGTTACTGATCTTCTTTTCATGGATGAGGATATAGGGATCTTCCAGCACACATTCCATCTTTTCAGGATCGGTCACGAAATAGGGAGACAGATATCCGCGATCAAACTGCATACCTTCCACGACGTCTAGAGAGGTCTCCATGGATTTTGCCTCTTCAACGGTGATCACTCCCTCTTTTCCAACCTTGTCCATTGCCTCGGCAATGATGTTTCCAATGGTTGGGTCGTTATTGGCAGAAATGGTGCCCACCTGGGCTATTTCTTTCTGGTCTTTGGTAGGCTTACTTATAGTTCTGAGCTTTTCTACGACTGCATCGACGGCCTTGTCGATCCCGCGCTTTAGCGCCATTGGATTGATGCCAGCAGCCACAAGCTTGGAACCCTCTGTGTAGATGGCCTGGGCCAGAATGGTAGCTGTAGTGGTGCCGTCGCCAGCTACGTCACTGGTCTTTGAAGCAACCTCCTTGACCATCTGGGCACCCATGTTGGCAAACTTGTCTTCAAGCTCTATCTCCTTGGCCACTGTCACACCGTCCTTGGTGATTACAGGAGAACCAAAGGACTTTTCTATGATGACATTGCGTCCCTTGGGGCCAAGGGTGACCTTGACTGCATTTGCAAGTGCGTTAACGCCAGAGAGTATGGATTCCCTGGCCTTTTCGCTATATTTGATATCTTTTGCTGCCATTTATTTACTCCTCCATCTTTCAAATTTTTTTTGTTTTTTTGGAAAGGCCTCTTGTATGGCCAAAGTCGAAATCTTGATTTATTGAAAAATGCTGCTTGGATAGTCCGCTTATTAGTCCTCTATTATGCCAAGGACGTCGTCTTCCCTCATGATCAGATATTCCTCACCGCCGATCTTTACCTCTGTACCGGCATATTTTCCATAGAGCACCTTATCGCCAACCTTCACATCAAGGGGCTTGACTTCTCCATTCTCCATGATCTTGCCATTTCCTACAGCCACAACCTTGCCTTCTATAGGTTTTTCCTTGGCGGTATCTGGGATTATGATCCCTCCCTTGGTCTTTTCTTCTTCTTCAAGACGTTGAACCAAAATCCGGTCATGAAGTGGACGTATCTTCATAGTGTTCATCTCCTTTATAATGTATAAATTTTAGTGGAATCTTTATCAGGATGGCCATCCTATTGTTGTTAGCACTCATTGATTGCGAGTGCTAATATAAGTACAGAATTTCAAAATGCAAGATCCTGTTTCAAAATTTTTTTAACTAGCATGGGATCTGCCAACACGAATCAATGGCTGGCAATAGCATGAGGTCTCGAGATGTATCAAATTACAGGCCGCTATCCAGCTATTCTCACCGATCAGCAACTATTTTTCCCTGAGAAACTTCATGGCCAATATAAAGGCGCCGACTGTAATGCTGCTATCAGCTATATTGAATGCTGGCCAATGATAGCTGCCTATGAAAAAATCCAAAAAATCCACTACATAGCCGAATCTGACCCTGTCAACCAGGTTTCCTGCTGCGCCTCCCAGTACTAGAGCTGACCCCCAAAGAGCGAGCTTGTCTCTCTTGCTTGTCCAGAACAGATAGACTATGGCTCCAAGGGCAAGTACACTTATCATCTGAAAAAAGAGATGTCTCCAGCTTTCTTGACCCGCAAGTATGCCAAAAGCCGCACCCGTATTTCTAACATAGGTCAAGTTGAAAAATCCAGGAAGTACCGGCAGGGAATCGTGAAGACCAAAGGAGGTAAGAATAATGTTTTTGGTCACTTGATCTAAAAGCAATATGGTGACGGCAATCGTCCAAAAGGCTGCCATACCACCCTTGGGATCCAATCTGTTTACCTTTTGATTTGCCACAATCTCGTTATGCCCTGGTATTATGGCCAGAGGCCTTGGGCAGAGCGAAAACCCACATCAGGACTTCTCCTTTTCCTTTTTGAGGCGCTTATATGGCTCACTGTTTTTAGGCAAGGCAGCAAGAGCCTTCTTTTTATGGTATTGGGCTACCTGCATATTGCCTATCAGACTGTAATACCTGAAAAGATAATAATGGGCAAATCCTGGCTTGTTCAAAGCAGCGTAACACCTGCCCAATTGGAGAAGAAATTCTGGCATATCGTCCCATTCGGGCATGAGGGCTTTGAAATAATGCATGGCTTTTTGCGCCTGCCCTGTTTCCAGAAACGCCCTGGCCAAAAAATATTTGGCAGAAACATCCCTTGGCCTTTTTCCCAAGTAGGCCTTTAAAAGAGTTATTGTCTTTCCATAATTTCCAGAATGAAAAAGGGTCTTGGCCTCATCAAGCCTAAATGAGATGGGGTCAGGCGCCAGCTTTTCAAGCCTTGCAAAGACTTCCAAGGCTTCGCCGAATCTTTTGGCCTTATCTAGACTCAGGGCGTAACCATAAGTGGCCATGAGATTTTCAGGATCTTTCCTCAGTATACTGCGATATTCTTCTATAGCCTCGGCAGCTGGAGTGGACATGACCTTAAGTTTTGTCTGGATCCTGTGCAGGGTGAACAGATCCTCCTTCTGATGTTCATAACAAGGATGGGTTTTCCATAGATCTTCAATGTACGTGATCCTTTCTTCTGGCGCTGGATGGGTCAACAGGTATTTGGGAATGGCAGACGAACCAAGCCAGTTGTTTTTCATCATCTTTTCAAGGGTGGTCTTAAGCCCCCTTGGATCGTAACCCGCTTTACAAATCCATTGAAAGGCCCTTCTGTCTGCTTCCTGCTCGTCTGCCCTACTGTATTCCAGGCTTATTGACTGATTGAGAGCCATGGAGCCTGTAAGAAGCGCAGAACCAGCCTCTCCACCTCCAAGAAACAACCCTGCTATGGCCAGAACGGCTGTACCTATATTGACATATTTCATATTGTCCATGCGACGGGCAATGTGCCTTCCCTGAACGTGGGCAAATTCATGTGCAAGCACACAGGCCAGTTCATTTTCTGAATCAATGGCCTCAATAAGGCCAGAGTGGACAAAAACCATTCCGCCTGGCATGGCAAAGGCATTCAATGCAGGATCATTTATCACAAAGAACTTGTAATGAAAGAACTTGGCGGGTATGACTCTCAGGATATTTCTACCAATGCGCTCGACGAATTCATCCACTTCAGGATCCGTGACCAGTTGGACCTGTGGAAGAATCGTCTTTAACAATTTTTGGCCCATTTCCCTTTCCTCAGGAATCGATATAAGGGCGTAGGCCTCTGATGAAGGAAACGTCGTTACAAATAGGGAAAGGAGCAACAACAACAATAAACACAACGGACCGAAAACCGGTCTATCTCTTTCGCTTTTTTTTATCAAGGTATTTGGATCTTTTTCTGGATCTGATCTTGTCATTTTTTTTGAAGAGTTCTTCAAAAGAGGCTACTGAGGGAGAAAAGCCACCAATTTGCCTCAGAAATTCCGTTTCCGAATCGACCGTGCTTCTTAGGCTTTCCTCTGATGATTTCTTTCTTGGTTTTTCCCTAACAAATTCGTCCCTTATTTGCGGAAGGATCAACCATTGTCTTTCTATCTTTTTCGCAAGATAAAGGCCGCCCCCAGCATGTCGGAACTGGACTCCATCCTGATAGGCCTTTCCTGCTGTTATCTTACATAACATCGGTTTGTTATGAAACCTCTTTCCATACAAAAGGGCCTCTTTCCTCGAAGAAAATAACACTATCCACCCATTTTCCCGACAGTTACCAAGGCCGTGATCCTCAACATAGTGCAAGGCCTTTGGCCTGATAGGGGCAAAGAGCATTTCAGGAGGCCTTGCATTGGCATAGTCGAAGATGCCTGGATCTTGAAGCCCTGGCAACGCCCTAACCCTGCCTTCAGAGACTTCGAAGCCTTTCGGCCGAAAAACTAAAAGATGCTGTTCGATAGCCTTGGGAGTAATATGAGGGAAGAGCCTTTCTTCCAACAGGGCCTTATGCAAGTCTTTGATACGGACCCAGCCTTCTGTATCGCCAATTAATCGGAATTCAGATGGATGTCTTGCAAGCATGGTAAAAAGAAGCTTGTCAAATTTCTTTCTCTGCCTCTTATCCATACTTGCTAAAATCTTTCAACATGGTTTTGCATCTTCTTCAAAAACACATTTCACTACTTGACAGCATGCCTTAGTAAGTCTCGTTGCTGTTTAAAATAAAGTCGAAAAGCCCCTGAGAGTCCAAAATCTTATAAAAAAATCCGTTTTTTCTATATAATTCCATTATCGCATTTGAAAAGGCATAGTCTATGGTTTTATCATCAAGATTGTAATCATCGCGCAGGCTTTTTCTTGTGAACCGCATCCTCTTATTGCCAGACCTTTTATGCTTCATTAACCCCTGTAAAATCAATTCCCTTGCCAGATCAGCAAGTACAAAAAGCCTTTGTTCTTCGTCCTCCCTTGTTTCCAAGTTAAATCTCGATGGACAAATAGCAAGTCTTATAAGCTCAGGCATATTCCAATTTCTGGCAAGTTCGAACCCGAGATTTTCCGGGCTATACCCTCCACACGATTTTTTAAACTTTGCCTCATCTATTACCGGCGAACCTGCTTTCAATGATGATAGGACGATTTGTGGAATTACCAAAGAGGCGACAACTTCTCCGAGATTCCTGAACATGGCCACGATAGCAGTTTTTTCTGTATCGCATTTTGCCTCGTATGCGAGGTGCAAGGCAAGCAATGAGGCAAACACCCCCCTTGCTATAAAGAAGAGGTTGATGTCTCTGGTAAAGCTTACCCTTTTCACTGGCCTCAAGACATGGGCTTTTGATACAGCATGCGCAAGATTTTCAAGCCCAAGGAGCACCACCATGTATCTGATGGAAACAAGATCCTTTCTGTGAACAGAAAAAAAGGCCGAATTCATTAGCCTGAAAAGCCTAAAGGTTAGCCCGTAATCTTCCAGTATGACAGTTGAAATCTTGGCCGCACTGACGTATCGGTCTCCACACATGGCCAAGATGGCCCTTACCTTCTGTGGCCATGCTGGGACCCAGGCATCCCGTGCCCTTGCTAGAAGGATTTCTCCCTTTATCCTTGGCTGTTGGGTCTGGACCATGTATCTAAAACCAGTGCCTTGCATCTCCAATAAAAATGCAAGCTACAGAATTTCGGGCCACGTATCAAAATAACCCTTTAAAATTAAACCGATTAAATCCACGATTCTCATTTTGGGAGCCGTACAGGGCTATCTCTTTCCTTTGACAGCCCTTTTTCTTTTAATTAATCTTATTGCATAAAAAAAGAAAAAAGATAATAATCTAAAATACTAATCGGTCTATTTTTCTGGTTTGGGTAATTTTATTGAATTAGATCGTTCGTCGACTTCTTATCTTAACTGTAAAAGGTACAAACAATTATATTTTTTTTTCAACCTTCCGAAGAAGAAATTAGGCTTGAACGGAGTAAGGCCAGGAAGCTGAGAAAGACACGATGGTGGCGTAGAAAATGCGCATCTGGCAAATGCCACTATTGTGGTGCTATTGTGGGGTCTAACAATTTGACGATGGATCACCTTGTGCCCTTATCCAGGGGTGGCAAGAGCACCAGAGCAAACCTAGTGCCTGCTTGCAAAAAATGTAACAACAGAAAGAAATCAGCTCTCGCTTTCGAATGGGACGGTTTTACTAAAGACTGAATCAAGATGAACTCATATCTTATGAGGGTGGCCATGAAAAAAACAATCCTTCGAAAATCCCTTTTTCTATCGATTTTTATCTTGTTTTATATCTCTGGTTGTGCTTTTTCTGCCCATACCACTCCTATAAAAAAAGCGCGTACCACCAAATTGAACGCAGTACAGAAACAGGCCGATTCCACTTACCAGATTGGAGCTGGAGATGTCCTTACAATCCAAGTCTGGAGGGAACCAAGCCTCTCTGGACAATTTACCGTTAGACCCGATGGCCGGATTACATTCCCCCTTCTAAATGACATAAAGGCAGCAGGGCTCACCCCATTGGAGCTCAAGGCCAAGCTTGAAAAGGGGCTTTCTAAATTCATCTCCACTCCAGTGGTGACCGTAGGGGTGCAAGAGGTTAACAGCAAAAATGTCTATGTGCTCGGCAAGGTCAACACCCCTGGCAAGTACCCCCTTACCACAGACACTACCGTGTTGCAGGCCATTGCCGAAGCCGGCGGTCTGGCTGAATGGGCCCAGGGAGATGACATAGTTATCTTGAGAAAAGAAAACGGAAAACAGATAAAGCTAGAATTTGATTACGATGAGGTCTCAAAGGGTAAACACCTTGAACAGAATATTACCCTGAAACCAGGTGATACAATTGTCGTACCTTAAATTTCAAAAGCCTAAACCCCCTCATTGGCCTTTCTTTATTTTTACAGCTTTCACCTTTTTCGGTCTTTTTGCGCCCATGAAATCCACCTGCAAAGCAGATTGGATTCCATATACAAGAGCTACCCTAGAGCAGATATACGACTCTAACATTTTCCTGGAACCAGAAGGCGAAAACCGCCATGAAAGCCGATCTGATTTTAGGACAAACATCAGTCCCACCATTGGCATTAGAAATGAGAGCCAATTCCGGGTCCTCAGCTTTGAATATGCTCCTTCTTATTCCTATTTTGCAAGAAATACGAATGAAAATTATCTTAGACAAACCTTGGCATTTGATTTTAATCAAGGGATCTCGTCTCATATATATTTTTATGTCCACGATAGTTTCGACTACAATGAAGAACCAATTTCAGAGTACGGAGAAGAACAATCCACCTCTGTGAATTATGGCAGACGAAAAAATATAAGAAATAATGGTGAAGGTGGCTTTGTGTATAGGTTTGGCCCTGAAGATTTCTTTAGGATTTATTATTATGATAATCGCTTACTATATCCCGATGATTCTGGGTATGGACGTCAAGATAACAGAATCGAGAGCTCTGATGATTCTGTGGAATATGGGCCAGGGATCCAGGTCGGTTACTGGATAACTCAACGAAATGGTGTCAGTTTTCTTTACGAATGGCAGCGTGTGGATTATGAAATCAGGTCATCAAGGCGTATAGATCATTTGGATGCCGGTTACTCATATAGATGGTCTCCACATACTACCTTGAGGATAGACTATATATTAGATAATGTCAGGACCTATGGGAGGCTGTCACCGGATTACAAAATACATCAAGCTGCTGCCGGTTTTGAAAAGATGTTCAGTCAGAGTCTTTCTCTTACCTTTTTGGCAGGTTTTTATCATCGCACCATGGAAGACACCATATTGGAAGAAGAAACAGATCTTGATATCGGCTCTTCCCATAACAATGGCTTCATGGGGCATATGGCGATACGTTACACCCAGTCGAACTGGAACGTCAGCCTCACAGGCGAGGGAGGTGTAAGGCTCGAATTTGCAGATTATAACAACAGGGGGTTTACCCCTTACAGAGAGATCTCCTTAGATGGACATTATTATTTCAGCGACAGGTTACATGGCTTTTTGAGCCTGTCTTACACACACGAGATGTCTCCTGACACACTAATGGCACTTGTGGAAGGCGACCACCGGACAGAAACATATAATGTTTCCACTGGAGTTGAGTATCTGTTATTGGAATGGCTGACTTGTTCAGCAGAATATCAATACAATGACCAGTCAGAAACGCAGGTTTCGGATCTTCACCTCACAGGCTACAATGATCACGTTTTTTCAATTCGTTTCACTGCTACTTATGACTGGCGTCATAGCGAGGCACAACCAGAAACAAATTCATGGCAAATACCCAGATAGAACAACCTCAATTCAATATTTATCAATATATTCAACTGATCCTCCGGAGAAGATGGATCATTATCTTTACCGCAATCCCTGTCTTGATCATAGGGGCTCTATATTGCCTTTTAACCCCTCAAATTTTTAAGGCTACAGCTCTAATAGTAGCTGTTCCCCAGAAGGTTCCGGAAACATATATTAGATCCACAGTTACAGAGGAAAATGATGAACGTATAAGGGGTATACTGAGAGAAATCACCAGCCGAACAGCGTTAGAAAAGATAATTAAAAAATTCAATCTCTATCCTGAGATGCGAAAGAAATATCCCCTTGAGACCGTTGTAGAAAGGCTAAAAAAAGAGATTAAAATAGAAAATACCGAACGAAACCGAAGAAACGGCCTTATTTCCTTTAATCTGAGCTATGAAGGCAGAGATCCGGCACTTTTAGCCAGGGTAACAAACGCCTTGGCAAACATGTTCGTGGAACAGAATCTTCAACTAAGACAGACACAAGCCGAAAATACCGCAAAATTTTTGGATTCAGAACTAAAAAAGATTTATGCCAAACTGAAAAAAACTGAAGAAGCCTTAAAAGAATATAAGCTGGCTCACATGGGAGAACTACCTGAGCAAAGAGACAGTAATATCGCCACATTAACAGCTCTACAGCAACAACTTCAAAGTGTACAAGAAAACATCAGAAGGGCGGAAGATAGGAAATTACTCATCAGTCAACAGCTTTCTGACGAAAGAATAGCGAGCAGAAATCTTGCAGCATATTCTAGCCAAAATGGACAACAAGGCCAGTCATCCACAAACACTAGAGGTCCTGAGCTATCTCTACCAGAGATGCGAGAACGCCTCAAGGTACTGCAATCCCGATATACCGAGGAACATCCAGATGTAGTTGCTTTAAAAAAGGCTATTGAATCAAGAGAAAAAGCTATTGCTCAACAGAAAAAAATGGGGCAAGCCAATAAAAATACATCGCATATACCACTTTCAGGAAACCCCGCGGTAGATGCATTAAAACTCCAATTGAGAAGCGCTGAATTAGAGGCAAAGCAGTTGAAGGAAGAAGCGTCTCAACTCAAAAAGAAGATAGAGATGTACCAACAACGAATTGAAAATACTCCAAAAAGAGAACAAGAACTAGTCGACCTAACAAGAGATTATGACAATCTTAAACAAACCTATGACAGCCTGCTTCAAAGAAAATTAGAAGCTGAACAAGCGGCTGCACTTGAACGAAGACAACAGGGCGAACAATTCAGAATTATTGACCAAGCTACTCCACCGGAAACTCCTGTAAAGCCGAATTTGAAGAAACTCCTCCCCATGATCATCATAGCTGCATTTGGAGGAGGGTTTGGATTTGCTTTTCTGCTAGATTTTTTAAGTACAAAGTTTTTTGATCCAGACGACGTGGTCAAAGCCTTCGGATTGCCTGTCATCGCTTGCATTCCAGTCTTGCTGACGGATGAAGAGAAAAGACAAAGGCGTAAAAAAGAAATATTAAATACATTACTTGCTGTATCGGGTTTTACTATATCGGGGCTACTGTTCATTATCTTATTCTTAAAGGGCCCAGGGGCCTTTGCGGGCATTCTTTAGGTATTGCTGAAATCATGTATCTGAAATTCTACAATCTGGAAACAGAGCCCTTCTCTCTTTCTCCAGATCCCGATTTTTTATATCTGAGCGAAGTCCATAGGGAAGGGCTGGCAAACCTTCGCTATGGATTGATTCAAAAGAAAGGATTCATTGTCATTACTGGAGAGGTGGGCACAGGGAAAACCACCCTAATAAATGCGCTTCTTGCTGAAATACCCCAAGAGGTAAAGGTTGCTTTTATTTCAAATCCAAAACTTGAAAGGGACGAATTTTTTTATCTTTTATCCAGGGCATTCAATATTGGAAGTGGCGATAACAAGGCCAAATTTCTAATCGATTTTACAAAATTCCTAGAACAGGCAGACCAAAATAACGAAAACGTCGTCCTTATAATAGACGAAGCACATTGCCTGCCTGAAGATCTGCTAGAGGAAATACGGCTTCTTTCCAACCTGGAAACACCAAGTTCCAAACTGGTCAATATCATCCTTGTGGGACAACCAGAATTTGAAAAAATTCTTGATCATCCCAAATTCAGGGCACTTAAACAAAGAATCACTTTGAGGCACAAACTCGAGGCGCTAAACAAAGAAGAAACAGCCGATTATGTCAAAGTCCGTCTTTCCAGGGCAGGAGCAAAAGACACGGGCATATTTACGCCAAGGGCACTTCATGCCATATACGAGTACTCAGGTGGCATTCCCAGAATCATAAATCTTTTGGCAGATCACTCCATGCTGACGGGTTTCATCAAGGAGGCTCGAAGTATAGACGATAAAATTATAAAAGAATGTGCAAGTGAACTTGATATTGTTAATAATGCAAACACAAGCTCATCAACTGCTTCTTCCTCTGGGAAAAAAGTTGTCCACGAGCACTCTAATTACTTTTTGAAGATCGCAATAGCAGTAATAGTGTTCCTTGCAGTGCTCATTATCTTTTGGTTCTTCGGGCTATCGGTGGAAGAAAGGCAAAACCTCATCTCTGGCCTTACTAATATGATGATATCTTTGGGAAAATAATGGGAAAAATACAAGAAGTTCTTAAAAAGGCCCAGGCGGAAACCCTGCAGGATGCCATATCAGGCCCTTTAAGAAAAAAAGCAAAGAAAGAGACCGAAAAGACAACGTCCAAGCCCCCTCCATCAGACCAAAATATAATTGACAGACGGCCTCGTAAACTGCCCGCTACCAAAAAACTTAGGCAAGGGCCAGTAGATTTTCGTGTTATAGTTTATCATAATCCTGAATCCCTTGCTGCTGAACACTTCAAGGTGTTACGGGGCAATATCATGCACCCGGCTGATGGCAGAAAGATCAAGTCCATCCTCATTACCTCGTCTTTGGAACAAGAAGGAAAGACCATGGTGGCCTGTAATCTGGCAGTTAGCATTGCCCAGAGCCTGGATCCTTATGTAATGCTCATTGATGCAGACGTCAGAAGGCCAAATGTTCACAATATGCTCGGCCTCAGCAAGGTGAAGGGCCTTACGGACTATCTTGATTCGAAAGAACCTCTATCTGAATATCTGGTTAAGTGCGCCATTGACAAAATGACAGTTCTCCAGGCAGGCTCCATGGTAAGAAATCCTGCTGAACTGATGACCTCTGCAAAGATGAAATACCTCTTGGAAGAGGCAAAACTAAGATATGAAGACCGTTTTATTGTTATAGATTCTCCTCCAGTCAACCTTGCAGCAGAAACGCTCATCCTTGCTCAACAAGTTGATGCAATTGTGATGGTTGTCAGATATGGTATTTCAGACAAAAATGCTGTTGAAGAAGCCTTATCCAAGCTTGAGCGTTCAAAGATTCTGGGCATTGTCTTCAATGGTTTTGAAATAACACCTAGAAAATATACCTATTACAAGAAAAAATACTATTATTCTGCCTACTAAAGAAGTGAAAAGACCTTGAACCTTTCATATGCTCAGAATCTTTGGAAAAAAATATCCATTCAGGAAATTGATACTCTTTTTTGGGGAAGGTCTGTTCCTCTTTCTATCTCTTTCCCTGATAACCTTTCTCAAAGAGCCATATGCCTTGTGGGACAACCCGCTTACTTGGTTCAGGCTGACCTTCATAGTAATTGTCTGTCTTCTGTGCCTCTACTATTTTGATCTTTATACCTTTAGAAAAGGTTACAGTTACTTTGAAATGTCCACTAGGCTCTTCCAGGCCCTTGGAAGTGCCTCCATCTTTCTTGGTTTCACATATTTTCTATTTCCTGCTCTCATGCCTGGTCGAGGCATCTTTCTCATTGAGCTCATCACATTCATATTCTTTAGTAGTATATGGCGCTACTTTTACATCTGGATTCTAAAACGTGATATCGGTTCCAAACCTGCCATAATAGTTGGACAAGGTGACGCCATAAAACGGCTCCTTGTTGAGTTGGAAGAAAATAGCGACTGTGGTTATAGGATCTGCGGAATTATTTATCCTCAAAAAGTTGATTCAAACCTGGAACAATACGGCAATCTGAAAATTTACTATGGTTTCGAGGACATCCTTGGAAAGGCTATCGAACTCCAAGCAGAAGAAATAATCGTAGCAATGGATGAAAAACGCGGCATCCTACCAATTGACGAACTACTCAGATGCAAGATGCAAGGACTTCCAATAAAAGACGGCGAAACATTTATAGAGGAAATCACTGGCAAACTCGCTATAGACAGCATTAATCCTAGCTGGTTAATATTCAAGGAAGGGTTCCGCAAAAGCCAGTCCACATTCATAGGGAAGCGTATTACAGGTATCTTTTTCAGTTTGATAGGTCTTATCTTTTCCCTACCCATTACCCTTGTCACAGTATTGGCTATAAAGCTCGAATCCAAGGGGCCTATCTTTTTCCGACAAACCAGAGTGGGTAAAGATGGCCGAAAATTTGAGGTGATAAAATTCAGATCAATGCGTACCGATGCTGAGAAAGATGGGGCCAAGTGGGCTTCTGCTGATGACGATAGGGTGACCCGGGTGGGCAGGATCATTAGGAAACTCAGGATAGATGAAATACCCCAGATGTGGAATGTGTTAAAAGGTGACATGAATTTTGTTGGCCCTAGACCAGAAAGGCCAGAATTTGTCAAAGATCTTGCAAAAAAAATTCGCTATTATGATCAGAGACACTGTGTGCAACCCGGCATTACTGGTTGGGCACAAATAAATTATCCCTATGGTGCATCCATCGAAGATGCAAAAAGAAAACTGGAATATGATCTTTATTATATCAAACACATGTCGGTTCTACTCGACCTTTACATCATATTGAAAACGGTCAAAACCATCCTTTTCAGGGAAGGATCAAGGTAGATACTTAACGGAGGGCTCATGTGCGGTATAGTTGGTTATGTAGGCTACAGGAAAATTCTTCCTGTCCTTCTGGATGGGTTGAAGAGGCTTGAGTACAGGGGCTATGACTCAGCAGGAGTGACTTGGCCGCAGGATGGAAACCTTATGAGAGTACGCGCCAAGGGCAAACTCTCCATGCTGGAAGATGCGCTTGAGGAACACAGGAGCACCAGAAGCAGGGTTGGCCTCGGGCATACCAGATGGGCTACCCACGGGGAGCCTACTGAAGAAAATGCCCATCCTCACTCTGACTGCACGGGGGAGCTCGTGGTGGTCCATAACGGCATAATTGAGAATTATTACTCCCTGCGGGAACAGCTTAAAGACGAAGGGCATGAATTCAAATCTGAAACCGACACCGAGGTGCTGGCCCATCTTATTGAAAAGTACCTGAACGGGGATCTAGAAGCGGCTGTTCGCCGGGCCCTTGAAGATGTCACCGGCGCTTATGCCCTAGGCGTGCTCTGGTCAAAAAGGCCTGATATCTTAATAGCTGCAAGAAAACAAAGCCCTCTGGTCCTAGGGATCTCTGAAAACGAAACCTTCATGGCCTCTGATATTCCGGCACTTCTTCCATATACCCGGGATGTAATCTTTTTGGAAGATGGAGAGATGGCCCTATTATCTGGATCGGGGATAACTGTTACCTCTCTTAAAACAGGAGCCAAGATTGAAAAAAAGGTCCAGTCAATCTCTTGGGATGCCGCAATGGCGGAAAAGGCCGGCTATAAGCATTTCATGCTGAAGGAGATCTATGAACAGCCTCAGGCCATACTAAACACATTCCGGGGCAGAATCATTCCTGACACAGGAGAAGTCAATCTGTCTGAAATAGGGATCGATACAGACACCATAAGGCGGCTCAAGAGGATTGTACTTCTCGCATGTGGCACCTCCTGGCATGCTGGCCTCATAGGCAAATACTGGATCGAAAAATGGGCAGGAATACCAGTGGAAGTGGATTTGGCTTCAGAATTCAGATATAGAGACCTGCTGATTGATGAAGACGTCCTGACAATCCCCATCTCCCAGTCTGGTGAAACTGCTGATACCCTTGCAGGCCTTCGCATTGCCAAAAATCTTGGCTCATCCATAGTTTCCATCTGCAATGTGCTTGGAAGTACCATCACAAGAGAGTCAGATGGAACAGTGTATACACATGCTGGCCCTGAAATCGGAGTAGCATCCACCAAGGCCTTCACGTCCCAACTTACGGCCCTCTTCATCCTTGCACTATTCCTTGCGGAAAAAAGAGAAGCCATCTCTAGGGCAGACACGAAAAAACATGTCAAGGCACTAATGAAGGTGCCAGGGCTCATAGAAGACCATCTGCCTGCTTGGCATGACCATTCCAGGAATCTTGCAGATGAATTTTACACTAAGGCCGACTTTCTATATCTAGGAAGGCATCTCCAATTCCCAGTGGCCCTTGAAGGGGCGTTAAAACTCAAGGAAATCTCTTACATACACGCAGAAGGCTACGCAGCGGGCGAGATGAAGCATGGCCCCATTGCCCTTATCGATCGCGATATGCCTGTCGTAGCATTGGTACCAGGAGACCACGTCTACGAAAAGATGATAAGCAATGTGGAAGAGGTCAAATCGAGGCGCGGCATAGTTATAGCCCTTGGCAGAGAAGGAGATGAGGGCTTAAAACGTATATCAAATGTCATGATAGGGGTGCCAGACGCTGATCCCATGATAAATCCATTTCTCTATACGGTCCCCCTCCAGCTCATAGCCTATGAAATAGCCCTTGCCAGAGGATGCGATGTGGATCAGCCACGAAACCTGGCAAAAAGTGTCACAGTGGAGTAAAAGGCTCTTTAATACCCTGCTGGCCAGGAAAGAAGACTCCTGGACCAAAAATCTTTGGACACACGAAGATTAGTCAGAAAAGCGCCAGAAGTGGAGAAAGGATGGCATTAGTTAGATGAGTGAGACGAAATTTTCAAAGATACTTGTAACAGGTGCTGCTGGATTCATTGGTTTTCATCTATCAAAGAGACTTCTTGAAGAGGGCCGTCATGTCGTGGGCCTTGATATTGTAAACGACTACTACGACCCTACAATAAAAGAGGCCCGGCTTGAAATCTTGAAACCCTACCAGCAGTTCAAATTTGTCAAGATCGATCTTTCAGACCGGCCTGCAATGGAAGAGCTTTTCAAGCAAGAGGCCTTTGACGGGGTGGTAAATCTCGCTGCTCAGGCAGGAGTGCGCTACTCACTGATAAATCCCCAGTCTTATGTGGATTCCAACCTGGTGGGCTTTGTCAACATACTTGAAGGTTGCAGACACAACAATGTGAAACACCTTGTCTTCGCCTCATCGAGTTCCGTTTACGGCTCAAATACCAAGATGCCCTTCAGTGTCCATGATAACGTGGACCACCCTGTCTCCCTCTATGCCGCGAGCAAAAAGTCGAATGAGCTTATGGCTCATGCCTACAGCCACCTCTTTGGCCTCTCCTGTACAGGCCTCAGGTTCTTTACAGTTTACGGTCCCTGGGGCAGGCCAGACATGGCGCTTTTCTTGTTCACCAAGGCAATCCTCGAAGGGAAACCGATAGATGTCTTCAATTATGGCAAAATGCAGCGAGATTTCACCTACATAGATGATATTGTAGAGGGAGTGGTAAGGGTGTTGGACCAACCTGCCAGGCCCAATCCAGAATGGGATGGAGACAACCCTGATCCAGGCTCAAGCTATGCTCCATACAAGATTTATAATATAGGCAATAATCAACCGGTAGAGCTACTTCATTTCATCAAGGTGATCGAAGACACCTTGGGCAAAAAGGCAGAGATGAATCTCCTGCCCCTTCAGCCAGGTGATGTGCCTGCAACATATGCAAACATAGACGATCTTGTCAGAGATACTGGTTTCAAGCCTGCCACCACCCTGGAAGAGGGTATTCCGAGATTCATAAAATGGTATCGTGAATACTTTGGAGCTTAGAGAGCGTTAGACACCCAGACTGCTACGGCAGAATGATGGGCAGATGCTTCTTGACTCCTGTTCCAAAAGGTGGTAATCGAAGAAACCTCTTGACGATTTCTATCAGATTTGCGGGACGTGGCGCAGTCTGGAAGCGCACCTGAATGGGGTTCAGGGGGTCGGAGGTTCAAATCCTCTCGTCCCGACCAGAAATTCAAAGGCACCTTTCTTTATGTAGAGAAGGTGCCTTTTTATTATTTACTTGGGAAAGCCAACAGAGGCCATGTAGACCACTGTCTCGTCTATGCCGTCTAGTCCCAACAGGCTATTGAGCTCATCGTCAAAAAAGGCACCTATTGGACAAGCTCCCAAGCCCAGGGCAGAGGCAGCAAGCAAAAGGTTTTCGCAAATATGGGCCACGTCCATAAATACATACCTCATACCCCTTGAGCCGTACTTGGACATGGTTCGCCTGGAAATGGCCGACCAGATAAAGACTACAGGGGCCTTATTGCACATATTCTGCCCTAGTGCCGCTAAAGTCAGTTCTTGCCCAAAATCGCCATCAACCATCAGCTCAAGGCCTGCTGAAGCAACTTCATAGTGGTAAAGTCCTTGCTGAAGCGATAAACAATCGTTAACACACAGATATGTCTCGATGGGATACAGGGCCCCTGCACTAGGCGCTGTTCTAAAAAGATATCTGCCATGGATTGCAGTAACTCCTTGAGATGCCCACAAGAGTGACGATAGATATTCAAGGGGCAAAGGCCTTCTGGAATATTTCCGCACAGATCTTCGTTCCTCGAAACATTGCCAAACATCCTTTAAAGGCTTTACTGGCCTTGGGATGAGAACTTTTTTGGCATCGGGATAAACCTTGAAGGGCGAAGTCTCTGAGATGTTTTCCCTTTTGGCTTCAAAAATAGCATCCCGTTGAAGCTTTGTACCCTCAAGATATAAAAATCCGGAAGAATTTCTGTAATCTGGCACGTCCTGAACTGAAATCCTTTTTCGTTTAAGAAATAAGCTCCCTACGGCGAAAGATGGGCATCAACTCAAAGCCCTTTTCCCTGAGCATTTCGGCCCCTCCTTCCTCCCTGTCCACCACGGTAAGAACCGCTCCAACTTCAAAGCCTTCCTGCCTGGTCCGATCGATGGCTTTGACAAGGGTCCCACCCGTGGTGACAACGTCTTCCACAAGTGCCACTAGAGCACCCTTAGAAATATTACTCTTGCCTTCGATCCATGAACCTGTTCCATGCCCCTTGGGCTCTTTCCTGATAATAAATGCCGGGATAGGGGCCTTTTCAAGGTAACTCACTATGGAAACAGCAGTTACGAGAGGGTCTGCGCCAAGGGTCATGCCTCCAACTGCTGAAATACCACCTATCTTACCGATCATCTCCCAAAACAATTTGCCACAAAGATAAGCCCCTTCTGCAGAAAGGGTTGTCTGCTTACAATCTATGTAAAAATTGCTCATCTTGCCTGAAGTGAGCCTGAATCGCCCTTCTCTGTACGAACGCTCAAGTATGATCCTTCTAAGCGTATCTCTGTCACTATTCATCACTGGCCTCCTGTACCAAAGACCCTCTTGAAGATGGTATCCACATGCTTAAGATGGTAACTAACATCAAATATCTCATCTATCTCTTCTCTGTCCAGATACTTCATAAGGTCAGGGTCAGCCAGGAGCCGATCCTTGAAGGTCCCCTTGCCTTCCCATACCTCCATTGCACATCTTTGGACTATGCGGTACGAATCCTCACGGCTCACTCCCTTCTGGGTAAGCTCCAAAAGAACTTGCTGTGAGAAGATGAGGCCCTTTAGCATGTTGAGATTTTTCTTCATGTTCTCTGGATAGACCACAAGCTTTGCAAGCAGACCATTTAGTCGTGCCAACATGAAGTCAGCGGTTATAAAGCCATCTGGACAGATGAATCTTTCAACAGATGAATGGCTTATGTCTCTTTCGTGCCAAAGGGGCACATTTTCAAGTGCGGGGATGCAATAGGAACGCACAGTACGTGCAAGACCGCAAAGGTTTTCCGAAAGGATGGGGTTTCTTTTGTGGGGCATGGCAGAAGAGCCCTTTTGGCCCTTTCTGAAAAATTCCTCTACCTCAAGCACTTCTGTACGCTGAAGATGGCGGATTTCAGTTGCAATCTTTTCAACTGTGCTGGAAACTATCGCCAAACTGGTAAAGACCTCTGCGTATCTGTCCCTCTGCACTATCTGGTTGGACACAGGAGCAGGTTTAAGGCCCAACTTTTTACAAACATATTCCTCAACCCTTGGATCCACATTGGCAAAAGTACCAACTGCCCCAGAAATCTTGCCAGTTGCTATGGTTTCCCTGGCACTTTCAAGCCTCCTGAGATTTCTTTTCATCTCGTCGTACCAGATGGCAAGTTTTAAGCCGAATGTTATGGGCTCTGCATGTATACCGTGGCTCCTGCCTATCATCACCGTATCCTTATGCTCCATAGCCCTTTTCTTAAGGGTATCTATAACCTGTTCCACATCCTGTATTATGATATTCATGGAATCACGCATCCTGACTGCCTGAGCGGTATCGAGCATATCTGAAGAAGTCAGCCCCCAATGGAGGTATCTAGCCGCAGGCCCCACGTATTCTGCAACATTTGTCAGAAAGGCGATAACATCGTGCCTTGTCTCTTCTTCTATCTCAAGGATCCTCTTCTCATCAAAGGAGGCCTTTTGCCTTATCTCCTGGGCAGCCTCTTTTGGGATCACCCCTAGCTCTGCCCAAGCCTCAGCGGCCAAGATCTCCACCTCGAGCCATGTATTGTACTTATTGTGTTCTGTCCAGATTTCCTTCATCTCAGGTCTCGAATATCTTTCAAGCATGATTCTTTCTCCTATATCTTTTTGAAATTTTTAAGGGCCTTCTCGAGGACGTCTACCACCTCTTCCTGCTCTGACCTATCCAGAAACGCATGCATAGGAAGGCTCAAGACCTCCTGACATGCCTTTTCCGCCTCTGGAAAATCACCCTGGCCATATCCCAGGTAGGAAAAGGCCCGTTGAAGATGAAGAGGCTTGGGATAATGAATGGCTGTCGGGATCTTTCCATCGTTCATAAACCTTGCGACCTCATCCCTTATCCCTCCCCCGATCCGTATGGTATACTGGGCATAGACACTGGTATATCCATCGGGCACTCGAGGTGGGCGGGCATGTTCGGAAAGGGATGCAAGAAGCTTGGCATAGAAGCCTGCCACTTCCCGCCTTGATCGTATTTCCTGCGGAAAATACTTGAGCTTCACCCTCAGAACAGCTGCCTGCAAGGCATCGAGCCTGCCATTGATTCCAAGGACATCATGCTGGTATCTCTTGGTTTGGCCATGTTCCCTCATGGCCACGATCTTGTCTCTCAAATCAGCATCTGAAGTAAACACCATCCCACCGTCCCCGAAGCAGCCAAGTGGCTTTGAAGGGAAAAAGGACGTTGCTGCAAGTAGACTCAAACTACATGATGACCGTCCTTTATAGGTAGCCCCTAAAGACTGACAGGCATCTTCAACCACAAAGAGACCAAATTCGTCTGAAATGGCGTTTATTTCATCCATATCGGCACACAGGCCGTATAGACTCACTGGAATAACTCCTGCTGGCAGCCTTCCCTTCTGCCTCCGCTTTTCAAGAAGTTCGCGAAGCTTTGTCGCATCAATATTGAAGCTCAAAGGATCAATGTCTACAAAAAGTGGCCGTGCGCCCAAAAGGGCTATGGCCTCTGCCGTGGCAATAAAGGTGAAGGGCGTTGTCACCACCTCCATACCAGGTCCAACCCCCATTGACATCAAGGCAAGAAGCAGGCCATCGGTGCCAGAACTAACCCCTATGGCAAATTGAGCGCCGGTAAAGGCTGCAAGCTCTTCTTCCAGCAAGCCCACCTCTTCTCCGAGCACAAATCTGCCCGAGTGGATCACCCTTGAGACTGCCTGGTCGATCTCTTCTTTATAGGCGGCATATTGTCTCTTAAGATCAATGAACTCCACTTTGAGCCCTCTCTTCTTGAAGGGCTTTTACCGCCCTTATGATAGCATTTGCAGCCTGTCTGCAATGTTCTTTTGTGGTCATGACCCCTAGGCTCAAACGCACCATGCCCAAAGCCACATCCTCCTGGACACCCATTGCCGCAAGCACATGGGAAATCTTTACACTTCTATCGTGACAGGCAGCCCCCGTAGAAGCCATGACTCCTTGAGCCCTTTCAAGGACATCTGCGCCAATAATGCCTGGGAAGGAGACACTCAAAGTATTCGGAAGAGATTTTTCTGGGGGCACGAATCTTATTATCTCTGGCAGCTTTTCATGAAGCATGGAATAAAATTCCTCTTTGAGGGCCTCCATCTCCAAAAATATGTGCTTCACTCTGGGAGCCAGCCACCCACATGCAGCGCCAAGGCCGCAGGCCAATGGCACGGGCTCTGTACCAGGCCTGAGCCCTCTTTCCTGACCAGCGCCATATAGAATGTTTCCGAGCCTGACACCTTCCTTGACATACAGCGCACCAATACCCTTTGGTGCATATAGCTTATGGCCAGCCACTGTAAGAAGATCCACCCTGAGATCCTTTACGTCAACTGGCACCTTGCCTATGGCCTGAGCTGCATCTGTATGGAGACAAACATCATTTTCCCTGCAGATCTTGCCTATTTCCTCAACTGGCTGCAAGGCCCCTGTCTCGTTGTTTGCAAGCATCACAGAAACCAGCGCCGTATCCGGACGAATGAGCCTCTCCACGGTTTCAGGAGATACTATGCCCTCTGTATCAGGTTGAGCAAAATCAACCTCCCAACCCCGTTCCAACAGATGGAGAAACGGATTTAACACCGATGGGTGTTCAATCCGAGTAGTGACTAGATGCTTGCCCTTTGCCTGATTCGCAAGTGCAAAGCCAATTATTGCCAGGTTGTTGGACTCTGTACCACCGCTTGTAAAAACAATCTCACCGGGTTCAGCTCCAAGAATCGAGGCCACTTGGCCACGGGCAACCTCCAAGGCTTCCTTGGCCGTATGCCCTAGCTCATGGGCAGAGCTGGGGTTTCCCCAATTTTTATTCATGATACTGGCTACTGTGTCTATAACCTCTGGCAAGACAGGTGTTGTGGCATTGAAATCCAAGTATATCTTTTCGGGCATAATCTTTGCTTTAGGTTTAGAGAATCTCTATTTTTGTCGGAAATGCCTGGCTATTATTGACCAGAATAGAAAAAAATTCTACTGCAAAATTCGTATGTGCCATAAAAGAATCTTAATTTTCCTCACAATGACAATATCTGTTTTTGTGTTGGCAAGCTGCGGTCCGAAACCTGTTCCCCCCACTGGCAAAGTGCCTACAGGCACCTACAAGCCATATCGAGTGGGTGGAAAGACGTATTATCCTTTGCCATCCTCCCTTGGCTTTGAAGAAACTGGCTATGCCTCCTGGTACGGCCCCAATTTCCATGGGAGAAGGACTGCCAGCGGTGAAAGATACAACATGTATTCCCTTACTGCAGCGCACAAGATCCTCCCGATGAATACTTACGTGCGTGTTAAAAATCTCCAAAATGGCAGGACAATTGTAGTGAGGATAAACGACAGGGGGCCATTTGTGAGAAACAGGATCATAGATCTAAGTTACTCGGCCGCCAAAAAACTAGGAATAATAGGTCCCGGCACCGCAAAGGTCAAATTGACGGCACTTGGGGAAGCCGTGGTTGCAAAAAACGGCGGCCTCAACTTTTCGCACCGTCCCGATTTCAAACATGGGAATTTCTACATACAGGTGGGCGCCTTTCAAAATTCATCCAATGCCTTTAGGCTCAAGTCGAATCTTTCTGAGAGGTTCAGCTGTGTAAGGATAACCAGGGGCTATTCCTCTGGAACGCTGTTCTACAAGGTGCAGATAGATGCACCAAATTCATACGATAAGGCCAAGGCCTTTGAGAGGGCAATAGAGGAAATGGGCTTCCCCTCGGCCTTTCTGGTGGCCAGATAAGACCGTGTTCACACCCTGTTATCCCAGGTCTTTCATTGCTGCTAAGCTTGGCAATTATTATACTTAAGTGTTAAATTGAAAAATTGAAATAAAGATTATAAGTTACAATGCACGGAGGCAGATCAACTTGAACAACAATACACGGAAGCCAAACAATCACATCAGGGACGACAAAGGCTTTACCCTGATAGAACTTCTTGTGGTGGTAATTATCATCGGCCTTTTGGCCTCACTTGTGGCACCCAAATTCTTCGGCAAACTCGGTGCCAGCAGACAAAAGACAGCAAAGGCGCAGATTGCGCTTCTTGGAAACGCACTCGATGAATTCAGGCTCGACAATGGCAGATATCCAACGACTGAAGAAGGCCTCGAGGCACTCAGGACAAAGCCTGAAGGCCTTAACAACTGGGCAGGGCCCTATCTTCCCAAGCCCGTGCCCAAGGACCCATGGGGGCATGACTATGTTTACCGCTGTCCAGGAGAACATGGAGATTATGACCTTTTCAGCTATGGACGTGACGGCCAGGAAGGCGGAGAAGGAGAAGACGCGGATATAGTAAGCTGGGAATAGAATAAACCCATGGCATTGGAACAAATAACCAGTAAGCTGCCACCCTTCTTCAAGGGCCTCTTATCTGGCAAAAACCGCAATACCGCACCTGCCTCGCCTGAAGGTGATGACGCAGGCACCAAAAAGTCAAATGCGACTGATCCATTGGCCCTTGGCATAGATTCCATGGAGGCAGCCGATTTCCCAGAAAAGCCTCCAATGGTCAATGGACTCAGCCCGAAGCAGATGCAGCAATGGAAGATCGTCCCAGTAGAAGCAGGCCCCAAGGAGGTCCGGGTTGCTATGGCCAACCCACTTGACATCTATCTTGTGGAGCTCCTTGAGGAGATCTATCAGCGGAGGATCAGGCCTGTAAAGGCGAGCCAGGAAGACATCCTTGCTGTACTCTACAGGTGGTATGAGGCCGACTCTGATATGGAGGCGGCGGATGAAGAAGACGAAGCAGCCATAGAGGATGGCCTCTGGGACGATCCTGAACAATTGAGGGACCTTGCAACAGAAGCACCTGTGGTGAGGCTTGTAAACCATGTGATCAACCAAGCCCTTGAGGTAAAGGCCTCTGACATCCATTTCGAGCCCTTCAGGGACAACCTCAAGGTGAGATTCAGGATAGATGGTGTCCTACACGATGTGGAAACCGTTTCCAAAAAGCTTCAGCCCGCCATCACCTCCAGGCTGAAACTCATGGCAAAGATGAACATCGCCGAGATGCGCCTTCCTCAGGATGGTCGTATCAAGGTCAAAGATGGGAAAAGGGAGATAGACATAAGGGTATCGTCCTTGCCCACCATATTCGGAGAGAGCATAGTGCTGCGGCTCCTCAACCGGGATGAAGTGAAGTTGGAACTCGACTCCCTGGGAATAGCTCCCGATATCCTGGAACGGTTCGACCGGCTCATAATGAGACCCTATGGCATGATTCTCGTGACCGGCCCTACTGGTAGCGGCAAAACAACCACGCTTTACAGCGTGATGAACAGGATCAATTCGCCAGACAAAAAGATTGTGACAGTCGAGGATCCAGTCGAATACCAACTTGAGGGCATAAATCAACTGCAAGTAAAATCCGGCATTGGGCTCACCTTTGCCTCAGCCCTCAGAACCATACTGAGACAAGACCCTGACGTCATACTCATCGGTGAGATCCGCGATATGGAAACCGCCGAGATCGCCGTGCAATCAGCATTGACTGGACACCTTGTATTCTCCACGCTTCACACCAATGATGCGGCCAGTGCCATCACAAGGCTTCAAGAGATGGGAGTGGAATCCTACCTCATCTCATCATGCCTTCTCGCCATAATGGCACAGAGGCTCGTAAGAAAAATTTGCCCACATTGCAGGCAAGAATATGAACTGCCAGCAGAATTCATAGCTGAGGCTGCATCGGTCCTGGGGGTCCCAGAAGAAAATGTTCCTAGAAAGACCTGGCGCGGCTCGGGTTGCCCTTCATGTGCCAATACTGGCTATTCTGGCAGAACGGGCATCTACGAACTCATCGAGATCTCAGAAGAAGTCGCCTCCTTGATCCTAAATGGCGAGAACTCGAGTGCCATCTCCTCCAAGGCCCAGAAAATGGGCATGCGCACCCTGAGGCAAGATGGGCTTTCCAAGGTACTCCAGGGCATCACAACAATAGAAGAGGTAATGAGGGTCACCAATTAATGCCTGAATTCACCTACGAGGCAATCGACCATCAAGGGCAGAGAATAACAGGCACCAGCAGTGGCAGAAGCCAGGAAGAGGTCATAGATTCCCTTGTTTCAAAGGGCTTGCAGCCACTACAGGTCAAAAAGCTCCATTCCTTTGAAACCTTGTTGGATCTCAAGAGAAAAAAGATCAACCATGACGATGTCCTCTACTTTACCAGTGAGCTTGCAGATCTGTTGGAGGCTGGCGTTCCCCTGGAACGTTCCCTGACCATCCTGGCAGATGCAACAGACAAGGAGGACGTAAGAAAGCTGGTACTGGATGTACGAGATTCCATACACGGTGGCAAGTCCCTTTCCGAAGCGTTATCCAAGTATCCTGAAGTATTCGACAAACTCTACGTCAACATGGTCAAGGTTGGCGAGCTTGGTGGCGTATTGCCTGGAGTGCTGAAAAGGCTTGGAGACTTTATAGAACGTTCAAGGCAGATCAGGAAATTCATCATATCTTCATCCATTTACCCATCCATATTGGCTTTCGTAGGCCTTGTTTCCGTCTTTATCCTTGTAACATTTGTGGTGCCTAAGTTTGGCCAGATATTTCAGGATCTCAATCAGCCCATGCCATTCATGACCAAATTGATCCTAGACATGAGTCTGTTCATCCAGGACTGGTGGTGGCTGATATTTCTGATAGTCACCCTTTTCTGCCTGCTCTTCAGGTTTCAGATAAAAAGGCCTGAAGGCAAGGAGCGCTGGGACGAATTCAAGCTGAGAATGCCTCTTGTAGGCAAGTTTATCAAGCAAGTGGAACTAGGCAGATTTGCCAGGACCCTCGGAACCCTGCTTGAAAGCGGGGTACCCATTCTAAAAGGCATCAGCCTTGCTAGTGAAGTGGTAGGGAACAGTGTTATCAAATCAGCAGTGCAAGAACTTTACAAGGGAGTGAGGCAAGGAAAAAGTTTAAGCCTTCTCATGAGAAAGTCCCATGTCTTTCCTTCTCTTATGATCCATCTCGTATCGGTAGGGGAAGAGACTGGCGGACTGGCGAAAATGCTTTTAAAGATTGCAGACGATTTCGATGACCAGGTCCAATCTGAAACCAAGATATTTCTGAACATGCTTGAACCAGTGACTATTGTAGTCATGGGTATTGTCATAGGTGGGATAATCATGTCCATGCTGCTGGCCATATTTGGCATAAACGATGTTACATTCTGAGCACGTCTGTCCTGCATCACCAAGTTTACCTGAAAAGTTGCCTTTCGACACTTCTAATGGCTTTACCCTATTTGAACTCATGGTGGTACTGGTTCTTATTGGGCTTTTGAGTTCCATGGTATTCGTTTCGGTCTCAAGTGGGCTTTTTAAGTCCAGAGAAACCAAGTTTATAAACCAGTTCATGGCTGGCCTTAGAAGCGCCAGGACTCGAGCCATTGGCAGAGGCAGGGCAGTGAAATTCCTCATCGATGGAGAAAAAAGGCTTTATGGACTCAAACCTCCGGGGCTCAAAAAAATTCCCCAGAGTATCCAAGTTGAAGGCCAGGGCATAGAAGAACTCGGAGACGGGATATATGGAATAGTGTTCTATCCTGACGGAAGCTCCAGTGGCGGGGAACTGGAGCTGAAATGGGCTAATGGACGAATTGATACCTTTAGGATAGCCAGGATCTGGAGCAATATTACTCATGAGCATTCGGGACAATAATATGGACTCGTCAATCCAAATCTTTTCAGGGCCCAAACCCAATCCTTTTTGTCACATCCATAGAGGCTCAAAGGGTTTCACCCTCATGGAAGTGCTCGTGGCAACAGCCATAACGGGTATTGCCATCGGTGTTGTAATGAGTCTTTTGGCCCAGGGCCACAGCCAGGCATACAGGGGTGACGTCTCCCGTGTGGCAGCAGCGATTGCCACTAGGCTCATAGACGACTGGCAGGCCAAAGGACACTATCCTTCATCTGAAAAGGGGGAACTGGATGGCTTTCCAGGATGGTCATACAGAGTGGAAGCCCAACCCCTTGCTACAAGCATCACACTGCCGTCAGGAGAAGTGAAGGAGGTCGAGCCTGAAAAACTCGTTGTCGTGGATCTTTTGATAGATCCGCCTGGAAAGGGGCCAGAGTTGAAACTTGCCATGTGGGTCCCAAAGGCCATGGTGGAATATTAAAATGAAAGGCCAGAAGGGTTTCACCCTCTTAGAACTCCTCATTTCGATTACCCTTATAGCCGTACTCGTGGTAGTCCTGTCCATGGCCCTGAGATCTGGGATTACAGCCTATACCCGATCCAAGGACTACAACCGTTTCTATCTTCCTGAGACCGCCCTATTCGGCCTTTTGTGGAGACAGATGGAGGCGGTAGTAAGCCCTGAAGACCCCTACCTGGCATCCTACAGCAGGCTCCGTGGAGAAAAGGATTCCCTGAGCTTTGTTACTACCTATGTGCCTCAGGGCATGTCAGAAGGGGGGATATTCCAGGTGGTATATTATTACAATCAAGACAAAAAAAGTATCCTATACGCCCAAAAAATCATAACGATGAGAAAGGACATAGAAACAAAACCTATTGACCAGCTCGAAAGGTTGAGTAAGGAGGATCTTGCAGAAAATGGATGGCTGGTGGAGGAGATGGCCGACATCGAAGACTTTTTATTTGCCTATAAGCCTTCCAACGCAGACACAGAAACCAAGCCTGAGGATTGGGATGAAACCTTCAACAAAAGGCAGCACCTACCAACGGCAATAGCGTTCAAGCTGAAGTTTAAGGATCAGGCAGACCAGGCTACGAGATGGCAGATAATACCAGTGGGCCTAAAATGAACAAGGAGAGCCTTTCGCCTCTTGGGGACCAGTCAGGCACCATACTGGTGCTCGTCTTGTGGGTAATAGCACTTTTGACAATGGTGGCCGGTTACTTCTCGGTTGAGGCAAGACTCAGGGGGAATATGGGACACAGTGCATGGAATCTTCTGAAATCCCGCTTGGAAGTCGAGTCGATCTTGAATCTCACAGCCATTTACCTTGCACCCCTGGATCAGGAACAAGACGAGGAAGACACGGATAAATTTATCGTTGCTGACGGTTCAAGCTACAAGGTGAAAATAGGTGGCCGGGAACTTGGATTCAGCCTTGAAGATGAAAGGGGCAAGATAGATCTCAACAAAGTGGATGAGGAGCTTCTCGATAAGATATTAGGCACCTTTCTGGAAGGTGTGGTGGAGGAGCCGTCTCATATCGTGGAGGCCATCCTTGACTGGAAGGACAACGACGATGACAAACGCCCTGGAGGGGCTGAAAAGGATTATTACGAATCTTTGAAGCCTGCCTATAAGCCTGCAAACTCAAAATTTCTTCTCCTGGAGCAACTGCTCCTGGTTAAGGGCATGGATCCAAAGATATTCTGGGGCCCTATTGAATGGGAAAAATCAGGAGAAAAAGCGGAAAGTTCTGCCTGGAAAGGTGGAATTCAAGACCTTTTTACTGTATACAACCAGTCAGGTGTTGTGATCAGGGCAGCCGCGCCTGAGCCCCTTCTCGATATCCTTGACGAAAAGGACCTGTCTGACAAGGGTGGAATGGGCACCCTGAGACTCAAGACCTGCTTGTACCAAGGCTGCTATCAAATATTCTGGGATGTTGAGAAACAGCAAAACAGCCTTTTCAAGCTGCTTCACTGGCAGCAGATACCAAGATTCCATTGAAAAGAGGGCCTTTTAAGTGTACTGCAAAGAGATCACAGGCATCCATATAGGTGAAAACAGCTTAGAATACTCCAACCTGAAAAAGGAGCTCAAGGGCTGGATCAGGTCTGAGCCTGCCATCTATTCGGAGATCTCTGGCAGAAACGGCCTTGAACGGCTTGAAAGCCTCCTGACCAACCTAAAACCCAAAAGGACCAGGAGAATATGTATTTCCATCCCCAGGTCTCGCTATTTCCTGAGAGAGCTGTCTTTTCCAGGGCTTAGCCCCGAAGAGGCTGAAAATAGCGTAAGAATCGCCATAAACATACATAGCCATCTTCCAAGGGATGAAATCTATTTCGACATCTGGCCGATGGAAAAAAACGGCACTACTTTCATCCTTCTGGCCTATGCGAGACGGACCTATATCGATCCAATATTGGATGTTGTAAGGCGCACCGGGCATAGAAAGTCCCTTTACAGCATCAGCCCGTCCGGACTCGGGGCCGACCTATTTCTCCGTTGGTCAAAACACAATAATTTCCCGGCCCTGAGTCTCCAGCAGGAAGAAAGGGATCTGACCCTCAATCTCCATGGCAATAAGGAATGGGAAGGGTCACATTTGATAAGGGAAGAAAGTGGTACTCTCAATCCCAGCAAGGCGCTGGAATTTCTGCCTGACCATTTTAAGGATTTGGGCCAGGTTTTTCAAATTGGGGATATTGATAGAACCTTCAAGGACTTGGAGATCAAGGACCCATGCAAACACGATGAAACCCTGAAGGGCTTTTGTACGGAAAGTGGTATAGACAAGGGGCTTACCGCCTGCTTCCTGGGCCTAAGCGCCTATCCACAGATATCTTTCCAGGAGACAGAGAGAAAAAAGCCTCTATTTTTGAGAATAGATCCAATTCAGTGGACTGTTGCCATTTTGGCCATAATTCTCCTACTGATAACCGGATACAGGTTTATTCAGCTTGAAAGGCTGTCTTCTGTGGCAGATAAGAATAAGGAGGTTGTCACCAGGCTAGAGAAGGAATATTTGCCCCTGAAAAAGATAAACGACCAGATAGAAAAGATCAGGAAACTCGAACAGGACTTGAATGACTTCCTTCACGAACGCCCCCCCGTATTAGTTATCCTGAGGGAACTGGCCCAGAGAACTCCCCTCAATGCATGGATAAGAAGTTGCACTATCAGGAGCGGCGTTGTAAGAGTTTCTGCAGAAGGAGGTTCAGCAGTAGAGACCATGGAGGAATGGAGAAAGAGCGCCCTGTTTTCGGAAGTAAAGCTGGTCTCTCCTGTAACCAAAAACAGGCAACAACAGGAAAGGTACACTGTGGAACTGAAACTTGCCACCAAGACCTCTGCAACCGTACCTAATAGGCACAAACCCTTAAGGCCTTGAGGTGCCAGCAAACCATGATTCAAAAGACCAACACAGACGAACAAGGGATGCTAAGACACCAACCATGACAGCCAACAAATTCTTCACACAAAGGAACAGGCCCGCCTTGCTCAGATATGGCATCCCAGTCATTGCGCTCATATTGTGGTATAGCTTTTTATGGGACCCTGTAACCGCAAAGATGGAAGAAAAGCAAACGGTGGTTGAGGCCCAACAACTAAAGATCACCCATCTGAAAAAAAGGATCACAAGGCTCAAAAACGTAGAGAAGAGATTGGCTGCGGAAAAAAAGAGGCTGGAACAGATGAAAAAGAGGTTGGTGCCAGGAGACAATCCCCAGCAGGTATCTACCAACATACAAAACTCCTTTTTGAAAAAGGCGTCAGACACGGGTGTAGAGGTACTCGTATACAGAAGCGGCCCCAAAAGGCGATGGCGAGACTATCTGCTGGCAGTCTCTGTCTTCAATATTAGGGCAACAACAGCACAATTTGTGGAACTTCTTGAAAAGATTGAACTGGGCAAGAAACTTCTAAGGCTTAATAACATCAATATTTCCAACTTGAGAGGCAAACCCTCTCAGCTCAGGATAAACCTTGAAGTAGAAGCCCTGTTTCTTGGAGATAAGGCAGAGCTATGATCAGAATCCGAACCAATTTCCTGCTCTTTTTGGTGGTAGCCTCTCTCTTGAGTGGCTTTAACATGGCTTCCTATGCGGGCACACAAGACAAGACAGGAGCAGACCAGAAGGTCTTGACTTCCCCGTTCGTCTCCCCTTATGAAGGGGCTGGCCCCAATGAAAAGAGAAAGATAGATATCTCTCTGGACAACATGGATATCTATCCCGTATTGGAACAGGTGCTCGGCAACACTTTGGGCCTAAATTTCGTTGTGGAACCGAGCATCAAGGGTACGATATCTGTTCACATTAGAGGCAATTATACCAAATCAGAACTCCTCGATCTGGTAAACTCTGTGCTTCAAATGCAGGGGCTTGCCGTAACTGCCGGAGGGCACGGACTGTACAAGGTGGTTCGAAAGGCCAATAGCCCCAAAATGGGCATCGTGATCTCCACCAACCATGCGAAAAGGTCTGGAGATGTCATCAAGGTCATACAGCTTCAATACCTTTCGGCTGCCCAGGCAGTTTCCAACTTGAGGAACCTGGTATCTCCTGGTGCAGTTTTGATCCCTGTCACGAGTTCCAACAGTATCATTCTATCTGATACAGCTGAAAACGTCGCCAAGGTGGCCAAGATCCTTGGAATACTCGATGAAAGCATCTTCAAGAATGTCCATTGGAGGCTTTTTACCCTGGAGAATACAGACGTAGAGGATCTTTCCAAGGACCTGCAATCCATATTCAAGGCAAATGTGCTCTACAAAAGGCCAGGAATCGACCAAAATGGCCTCCAGATCATCACCCTTGAGACCCTTAACGGCATACTGGTGGTGACGCGCTGGGAAAAGGTGCTAGACCAGGTGGCAAGATGGATCAAGGAACTTGACCAGGCGCAACAGGACAAGGGCAGCAAGGTATACGTCTATTTTGTCCAAAATGGCAAGGCCAAGGAGCTGGCAGACATATTAAACGAGCTGTATGGGGAAAGCAGCACCACCAAGACCAAGAAAAAGGTACTTGTAAAAAGGGAAAAAAGCAAAAAGGAGGTTGTCGCATCTGCGTCTGGAGAGCTGACGGGTGAGGTGAAGATCATAGCGGACGAGACTAACAATTCCCTCATATTCAAAGCCAGACCAAAAGATTACGCAATAATCAAGGGCATACTGGATAAATTGGATATCCTTCCCAGGCAGGTGCTCATAGAAGTCCTTGTTGCAGAGGTGACCCTCAATAACGATGTGAAATATGGCGTAGAGTGGTTCATACAGAATAAGGGCATCAACATAAACGGCAGCCCCTATAATGGCCACATGATGCTGGATGATGGAATAAGCCTTGCGGAAGACGTGGCATTGGGGAATGGGCCTGCTGGTTTCACATACGCCCTTTTCGACGGAGAAGGCAGCCTAAGAGCCCTCATCAATCTCCTAGACACCAGTACAGATGTGGATATCCTGTCTACCCCAAACATCCTTGCCGCCGACAACCAGGAAGCCAGGATCGAGATAGGTGAAGACGTACCCATCTTGTCAGAGTCCACCATATCGTCTGGCGGAGTCAAGACACAAGGCGTTCAATACAGGAAAACAGGCATCATCCTTCAAGTCAAACCCTCCATCAACGACAATGGCCTCGTGCGAATGGAGGTAACCCAGGAGGTCAGCAAGGTAAACGACCAACAGACAGCAGGCATAACCTCTCCCCGTATCACAAACAGAAAGGCCACCACATACGTGATTGCCAAAGATGGCCAACACATTCTCATGGGCGGTCTCATGAGTACAATGGTGACAGAAACCACCAAAGGCATTCCACTTCTGAAGGACATACCAGTGCTAGGCTACCTGTTCGGTTCCAAGGGGACCAAAACGGAAAAAAAGGAACTCATATTCATTCTCACTCCCCATGTGATCAAATCCAGAGGGGAAGCTGACACCCTTACCCGGGAATTCGCATTGAAGGTCCACTCCTTGAGGAGCATGTTGGAAGAAAGCAATATCCTTCAGAAGGAGGAGGCGGTCAAAAAAGAGCATGGCCCGAAAAAAGACCTTGAAAGCCGCCTGCCTGAGAATAAAGACACCAAAGTCACTGAGCCAGACGATGACTACGATGACGACGACCTGTGATGAGAAAATCGAGCGGGTGGATTGAGATGCGTGGATCCCTGATGCCGCCATTGCTCTTCTTTTTCGCCATCCTTTTGGCCTCACTGGCCCCTGCCCTTGCCGTCTCCCCCCAATACAAGAGCATCATTGAGCGCGACCCTTTCGACCCAGGCAGAGGCGAGGGTAAAACCGCCATTGAAGGCGGGGCGGTATCGTCTGAGGCGAGTGAACTCGAAGAAAAATACAGTGTTTATGGAATAATATTGGCAGGAAAAAACAAATCTGCCTTCATTAAGCCCATTAATGGAAACAAACGTGCCAAAAAGGCCGAGCTCAGAAAGATCAATGTGGGGGATCTCATAGATGGCTGGACTGTAAAAGATATAACCGACAAGGGCGTTATCCTGGTCTCAGGAGACGATCATGTGCTTTTAAAGGTATTTACCTCCAAGAAAGAACGCCAATCCAACAGGCCGGTGGGCATTGCGACACCAAGACCTGCTCCCACAAGGCCTGCCATAAGACCTATGGATCAGCAAAAACTGAAAGAGGCTATTGAAAGGGCCAAGCATCCCAAGATAAAGCCTTCCAACATGATGCTGCGCAAGCCAAATGAAAAACCCTTTGTTAATCCGTTCCTGAAGGCCATCCAAAAACAAAAAGAACTTGGGAAAAGGCCCGACTGACCTTCCCTCACCTTTCATTCAGTGCAGTAACTCGAGTTGCCTGTAAATGTAAGGGCTGCTATCATGAGCTCATGAAAAACAAGGGTGAAAAATTTGCTTATATCCCCATCTTCTGCAATCTAAATGGTAAATCAGTAGTGGTTATCGGTGGAGGAAATGTTGCAGAAAGAAAGATAAGAGGGCTTTTAAAGGCAGGGGCACAAGTCACCCTGATAAGCCCGGAAACCACTGATTCCCTGGGGAAAATGGTGCAAGAAGGCTTGATCAGGCATATTTCCAGGGCCTTTAGACCAGGTGACCTTGACGGAGCTTGGCTTGTCATTGCTGCAACAAGTGACAGGTCCGTACAAGATGCTGTTTTCCAAGAGGCACAGGCCAGAAGGATCTTTTGCAATGTGGTGGATGAACCTAGGGTATGCAGCTTCATCGTCCCTTCCATGGTGAGGAGGGATGAGCTATGTCTTGCCATATCCACTGGTGGCCTCAGCCCAGCCCTTGCAAAGGCACTACGTAAAGAATTCGAGAAAAGGCTCGGGCCAGAATGGGGAACCTTTGTTTCCCTTTTGGGCAAACTCAGAAACCTTTTGCTGCAAAACCACCAAGGTAAAGCGGTAACCGACAGGTGTTCCAGGCTTGCAGACCTCGACGTACCAGAGTGGATAAAGCAGAACCAATGGAGCCGGGTGGAAAAATGGGCTTCTGATATTTGCGGTGAACAGGCAAAGACAATCGTTCAGGAATTTGCTCGAGATGGATGAACTTCTTTTTCAGCTCACATTTTTTCTATATCTGGCAGCCACTGCAGGTTTTGTGATGCACCTTGTAAGCCTCAGGAAGGGTGTGGAAAGAATAGCCACCTACATCCTGGCATCGGGGTTTCTGTTGCATACCATAGCCCTTATAATGCGTTGGGTGTCTGAAGGCCATGCGCCTCTTGTGAGTTTTCACGACACGTTTTCCTTCCTCGCCTGGGCCATCACACTGGCCTATCTGCTTTTTCAGGCAGGACACAACGTTAAGGCCCTTAGCGCATTTGTGAGCCCCGTGATCACCATAATGATGGCCCTGGGGCTCATGCATCCGAGGCAGGTGCTTCCGCTGCCGCCAGCCTTGAAGAGTTATTGGCTTCCAATCCACGCCACGATATGTCTTGTATCCTACGCCCTCTTGACCCTGGCCTTTTGTATTGCCATCATGTATCTGATCCAGGAAAGACAGATAAAGAAAAAGAAACTCGGCGCCATCTTCCGAAGGCTGCCCTCGCTTGAAACACTCGATATCATGTCGGAAAGATGTCTCAAGATCGGTTTTCCACTGCTGACCCTTGGAATAATTACAGGTTCCATGTGGGCTGAAACGGCCTGGGGCTCATACTGGAGCTGGGACCCTAAGGAAACCTGGTCTCTCATCACTTGGTTTCTCTATGCCGCACTTCTGCATCAGAGGCTTACTGTTGGATGGCGCGGAAGGAAAAGCGCCTATATGACCATAATTGGCTACTTGACCCTGCTCTTCACCTTTATCGGTGTAACCTATCTTCTGCCAGGTGCCCATTCCTATGCCCTCTGATCTCAACAAAATGGACATACTGCTTTTCGGAGTGAACCACAAGACAGCACCTGTGGAGGTGCGTGAAAGGCTTGCGCTTAGAGACACTGATCCGCCTGCCTTGAAACTCTTTCACGACTTGCCGGCATGTGTGGAGGTGGTCTTTCTTTCCACCTGTAACAGGGTAGAGGTCATAGCCGGCACCAATGACCTTGAGGCAGCGAGGGAACAGATCACAAAAACTTGGCAGGCTTGTTCAGGTGTGAACCCTGATGTGTTCAGAGAAAGTACCTACACATATTCTGGCACAGAGGCGGTAAGGCATGTCTTCAGAGTGGCTTCCAGCCTTGATTCCATGGTGGTGGGTGAGCCACAAATCCTGGGCCAGCTTAAGGATGCGTACAGAAACGCTTCCGAGGCCAACTGTTCAGGCCACATATTGAACAAACTAATGCACAAGGCCTTCTCCACTGCCAAGCGTATCCGCACGGAGACCAGAATTGCCAGTCAGGCAGTGTCAATAAGCTACGCTGCCGTGGAACTGGCCAAGAAGATATTTGGAGACCTAAACGGCAAGAGCGCCCTGCTTGTGGGAGCGGGTGAGATGGCTGAGCTTGCTGCCCAACACCTGAAGACAAATGGCATCGATGAACTCATAGTGGCCAACAGGACATTGGAACGGGCCATAGAACTTGCAAAGTCCCTTGATGGAAAGGCCGTTTCCCTCAAAGAGCTCGAAGACGTACTCGTGGACGTTGACATAGTGATAAGCTCTACTGGTGCCCCTGGCCTGGTGATTAAAAAGGAGCAAGTCAAACGTATCATGCGGCCAAGGCGCCACAGACTGTTATTCTTCATAGATATAGCTGTTCCAAGGGACATTGATCCAGGGATAAACGATATAGACAACGTCTATCTCTTTGACATAGACGAGCTAAAGGAAGTGGTTGAGGAAAATAAGGCCGAGCGTCAGAAAGAGGCAGTCAGGGCTGAACGCATTGTTGAATCCGAGGTGATAAAGTTCAAGTCCTGGATGAAGTCCTTGGACATTGTCCCAATTATCAAAAGGCTCCAGGAAAAGGCTGAAACAGTGAGACAAAGGGAGCTGAAACGGACGCTAAAGAACCTTAAGGGCTTGAATGATAAGGAAAAAAAGGCTATAGAAAAACTGTCCTTGTCATTGGTGAACAAGATCCTCCATGATCCCATCATATTCATAAAAAAAGGCGCTACTGAAAAACAAAGGGATGAAGCCCTTGCAATGGTATGCCGAATATTTGGCCTTAACGGTACTGGTGTTGATGCCATGTCCATTGACGATTTCATTGAAAAGAAGAAGGGCCAAAAAAACTGCAATGCCAAGAGGATGAATTAGGCCTTGGCTCCTTCTTCCAATTGTGCACCTGAATTATTTTCCACAATGCGAATATCGTGCTGTGGAAAGGGAATGGCTATCCCCTCCTTTTCAAAGGTTGAATAGATGGCCTGAAGAAGCTCATGGACCACTCTGCCCTTGAGCCTAGGGTCCCTCACCCAGCAAAGCAGCTCGAAATCCACCGAGGACGGCCCAAAACGCCTCACCCTCGATCTCGGTTCCGGCTGGGGTGAGACATTGGGGTTGTTCAGGGATATCTGGACCAACAATTCTTCCACGTGTTTGAGATCTGAACCGTAGGCTACACCCACAGGCACCCTGATCCTGAACCTTGGAAGGGGAGCGCTCTCATTTATTATCTTGGCATTGGCCATGATCGAATTGGGAATGGTTATCAACACATCGTCTCTCGTCATGATCCTGGTGGACCTGATGCCAATATCCACCACTTCACCCCGTTCACCACTGTCCAGGATTATGTAGTCACTTATCTTGTAAGGCCTATCCATAAATATGCTTATGCCCCCAAACAGGTTCGCCAAGGTGTCCTTTGCAGCAATAGCTACTGCGATACCCACTATGCCTGCTGAGGCAAAAAGTGGAGTCAGGTTCACCTGCCAGATGAGCAAAATGGCAACAACTCCCACTGCCAATACTGCGACCCTGATCAAGTTCCTGAAAAGATAGAGTAGTTCCCTGGCCATATTGGTCTTTCTCGTCAGGAAAGAGCCATCTTTCAGGTTGGCCCTTGCAACCAACTTCAGGAAAGGGAACCACCAGGTGAAAAACACAAGGGTCTTTATAAGGTTTGGTGCAATGAAATCCCAAGGCGGCTTCAAGCCGGCTGCAACGGAAATATGCAAAAAACCCAGCAGAATGATGGTGATGACAATGGGCCGATGAATAAACTGAATGAACTCGTCATCACATCCAATTTGGGTAAGTTCAGCCAACCGCTTGAAAAGTTTATCTATTATTATATCAGCTAACTTTGCGAGAAAAAGATAACCGGCGAAGGCGAGGATATAATCGACGTACTTGGCATCGATAAAATAAAGAAGCTTAGAGGCCGCCTCATGTATCTCTTTGTTGACATCAATCATAAGAGCTATTATATAAACTCGCTGCCTGAAGGCAAAGAAAAGAATGATATATCAGCCAGGAGGATCAAATTGGCGAATCATAAATCTGCACTCAAAAGGGTGCGCCAGAATCAAAAACGCAGACTTAGAAACAAGATGAGAAAGACCAGGATCAAAAACCTCTCCAAGGCTGTGGAGGCCGCCATTGCCGAAAAGGCACCTGAAAAGGCTCAAGAATGCCTCAGGCAGGCGCAAAAATACATAGAAAAGATTGGCCACAAAAAGGGCACTCTCCACAGACGCACTGCCTCAAGAAAGGTCTCTCGTCTTGCCAAAAAGGTCAACACCCTTTTGAAACAGGCTAGTTCTTCCTGATTGCGGCCTATCTTGAGACAACCTTATTAAATATATTGCCTATCCCATCAGGCAAAACTTGCGCAAGGGCAAGCCATTGGAAGATCCGGGCCACAACATCAAAAAAGTCCAAGCTGTAGCCATATCCGTAATTCTCATGGCTTTTTTACTCATGGCAGCAGGTTGTGCCCCCAAGAGAAAATTCGTTTCTCCACAGGTAGAACTACTTGGTCTCGATATCAAAGACGTATCCCTGTCGCACATAAATTATCAGGCAACAGTCAGGGTCTATAATCCCAACCTCGAACCCCTCGATATTTCCGATGTCCAGTACAGTCTGTATCTAAATGGCATAAACATGGTTAATGGGGAAAGCCAGGTTGAACAAACCGTAAGGCCCCACGAAGAGATCAAGATCCCCTTACGCTTATCTGGCTCTCTCTTCAGCACGCTTCGTTTTCTCGCCTCAATGCCTAATGCCAGAAAGATATCTTTTGTCATGAAAGGGACCATAATAGGCGCCTCTGATAGTGGCCACTCCTTCGCCCTGCCCTTTGAAGAAAATGGCGAGCTGGATCTTCAACAGCTGAAACCTATCTGAGAAAAAAGGCAGAACCCCTTTGGACTATCCCTCTATTTGTTCAGGCTGGTAGGGAAGAGACTCCTTTATATGCATTGGAATCTCGCCGTTTTTTGCCTCGAATTCCTCAAGATATTCCCTTCTGCCCCGCAAGAAGTGCCGCGCCTTTTTTACCAGGATCTCCTTGTCGCTGAACAACTTTTCTGCCCGCATGAGATCCATATTCGCCCTATCAGATTTTATGGGATAATGATAGCCAAGATAATCTGGATCGAAACTGAATTTGAGCTGTATCCGAGCTAAATCATTATATATTGCCAAGGACTGCCTCAGGCTCACATTCAACTCGTCCTGACCAATAGTTCCGGTGTTGGCAAGGTAACACTTGATCTGACTCTTCTTTAGGATCTCATAAAAGATCATTGCATGTTCCAGCTTGTTGCCGCACATGAATGGGTCAAGAAAAAACACCCTCTTAAACTTGCCTGCCTCTTCTGGGTTTCCACCTGAGCTTTCTATGGACTCCCCGTATATGAACTGCATTGTGGCCTGTTCAGGGGTAAGCTTGTTGACGGCATTCACCAAGGGATTTCTGGTGAGAATAATGACATAATCGAGACGGTTGGCATTGAGAGAAGGGCTTGCTATCTCAAGGTTCTCTCTGCTGATTACGGCCCTTCCATTTGCGGTCTTCGAGGTATCCATGAAATCGGGGATATAGGGGTATTTTGAAATCGCTACGTTTTCAAGGAAAGCCTCACGGGATTCAGCAGCCCTCAAGATCTCAGGCTGGCTGGCATCGAGGCCCTCGGTCTTCACATAAAGTCCGCCATATTCAAACGCAGAATAGCTGCCATCGTAGGCCAGGCTCCCTCCATCATCGCCTATCATCTCAGAGTGTTCCCTGGGCAGTTTGGCAAATTTTCTGCACAGTGTTGTGGTCTTCCCCGTGGCTGTGAGGCCAGAAACACCCATGACCACCTCTTTGAGTTCAGGGCGTTCAGCCTCAAGATCATAAATCCAAAGCCAATCCCTTCTGGCTCCCGCATGGAGAAACAGACCCGTCCTGTCTATGGCCTTGACCCTCCAGTCCTCAAACTGGAATACGCCCTTTTTCCCCTCTCCAAGATATATGCTGTTTCTGCAGATCTTGACCTGATCTCCCCGACTTTCACCCATCCAAAGCCTTATGGTGATGTCTTTATCCACAAGCCTTTTCTGTTTGTTCAGATGAAAGGCCTCATCTGTAAAAAATATTACGGTATATGTCGGCTCTTCCACCACCCTGGGTGCAGGCTGATCGAAGAGCAACTTGAGTCCATAGGCAAGCTGTGCATAGATTTCAGGCAACAAAAACCTTGCGGTGATACCATCTCTGCCATCGCCAACAATGGTATCAACACACACCACGCGTTGCTTGCCAAGTACATCTATCGCCTGCCGGGCCAAGCGTTCCTCTTCCTCTCCAAAGGAAGAATCCACGTTGTTGCTGGTATGAGGGGCTGAACGGGACATGGGCTCTGAATCAGAGGCCACCGATCCCATGTGGGTTTGGACCACGCCATCCTGGGCCAAGGCCAAGGCCTTGTAACCATCGAGGGTGAGTCCTTCAGTCAAACGCCCTTCCTCTCGAGCATGGGTGTAAATCTTGATTGCTGCTTCTTTGAAATAGTTGTTCATGTCTCACCCCTTGTATTGGACGATTGTTTCCTTAGATTTTTTATGGGACCTTAAAATATCCTTGTTATCTCTGCTTGTGTGGTCCAAGAGTTGCGAAAACCTTTAAACCACTTGTTTATGTTATAGAAAATTATTTCTTGACGGTATCAAGGCCACTTATAAGTTGGCAGTTCTTCAACCGTTGTTCCTTATACCCGTTATGACAAGCCTTCTTGAAAACTACTTCATACTTCTACTTTGTCAATTAGGGTTTCTGGCCCTCCTTTTTTCACCTGTCCTTAACGCCTTTGGGATGGACGAATATGAAATTATTGAAGGGAAAAGGATATATGGCAAATCCTTCTACATAAAATGCAACAGCCAAGACACCCTTCTCGATATTGCCAGAAGCTATGATTTGGGATTTAACCAGATCGCTGCGGCAAACCCAGGAATAGACCCGTGGGTGCCTGGCAGTGGTCAAAAGATCCTCGTGCCAAAAGCCGTGATGCTTCCTGACGGAGACATGCAAAATGCCTTGGTGTTGAATATGGCTGAGATGCGTCTTTATTTTTTCCCTGCCTCTTCCAAGGGGACAAGGTTCGTCTTTACCTGTCCCATCGGCATAGGTAGAAGCGGATATCTCACAAGGCCTGGGCTCTACACCATTTATGACAAGGAGCAAGACCCTGTGTGGCATGTGCCAGAATCCATCAGAAACGAGGAGCCGCAACTTCCCAAAGAGGTGCCTCCTGGCCAGGATAACCCCCTTGGTGGATTTATCCTCCGTTTTTCACGCCTGTCCTATGGAATCCATGGCACCAACAAGCCCTGGGGCATAGGAAGAAGGGTAAGCCACGGCTGCATCAGACTTTACCCGGAAGACATAAGGCAACTTTTTCCCATGGTTCCCGTTGGCACCATGGTACTTGTAATCTATGAACCAGTAAGGGCCTGTTATTCAGAAAATAAATGTTGGTTTCAAGTATTCCCCGATTTTGAGGGCACTTTGCCAGAAGCCCTTGCTACTGCCCTTGATAAGATCTCTGAACATTGCGCAGGCCAAGACCACCATCTGGATTTGGATTTGAAGGTCATAAAAAAGACCTTGGCTGAAAAACGAGGCGTGCCCGTGGTGGTGGGTGTTGAGAAGAAGCCCAAAAAGACGATATCAGGCCAACACTGAGACCTTGCGGGAAAACACAGATAGGCAGGCGTGGGCAGCGACTGTCCTGGCTAAGACGTCACAGGCTACCTATAAAAACCGTTCTTTTGGCAAATAACGGCTTTGGGATGCAAAAAAATCTAAACATCAGAAACACGCGGTTACTACCGTCTTGCGAGTTGTTCGTAAGGCCAAGATTCCTTGTTGTTTTTAGAGGCGGACATCATTTTATAAGTGTCTTTTCAAAGATCCGTTCTGTCTTTGTGGCCTTGATATTTGCCTTATTTGCAGCAGCCTTTGCCTCAAGGGCAGCCTTCTGGGCCCTGTCAGCAGCTTGAGTCGCTATTTCAGCCGCCCTTTTTGCTTCAGCAGCGGACCTTTCGAGCTGCTTTACCAGCGTCTCAAGGCGGGCTGAGGCATTATCTGCCATCTTCGCAGACTCTATACATTTACCAGAGGCCTTTATTGCGTCCTTCATCAAGGCCTTGTCCTCTTCAGTTGGGCCGCATGAAGTCACAAGTGTCAAAATACTCAGCGCAACAACTATTGCAAAAAACTTCACAAATTCCATTTCACTATTCATGTTGCTTACCTCCCTGAAACGCCATGAAAAGATCAAACGGCCTTCCCTGGCCGTTTACTTCTGCCCTGCCTGTATGGCTGTAATGGCCACGGTATTTATTATGTCTTCTACAAGGCATCCTCGGCTGAGATCGTTTACAGGCTTCTTTAGACCCTGAATCACAGGCCCGATAGCAATAGCCCCAGAAGACCTCTGCACGGCCTTGTAGGTGTTGTTCCCTGTATTGAGATCTGGAAAGATAAATACTGTTGCTCTGCCTGCAACCTTGCTCCCAGGCAGCTTCTTCTTGGCCACCTCTGGATCTATCGCAGCATCGTACTGAAGCGGTCCTTCTATCAAGAGATCTGGACGAAGCCTTTGGGCGATCTCAACGGCCTGCCGCACCTTTTCCACATCCTTGCCCTTGCCAGAAGTTCCTGTGGAATATGACAGCATGGCAACCCTTGGCTCTATGTCAAAGGTTGCCGCAGTATCTGCTGAACTTATGGCAATGGCTGCAAGCTCTTCAGCATTGGGATCTGGATTGACTGCGCAGTCGCCAAATACCAATACCTTGGTCGGCAGGCACATAAAAAAGACGCTTGACGCTATCTTTACCCCTGGCCTGGTCTTGATTATTTGAAAGGCTGGCCTCAAGACATCTGCTGTGGTATGAACCGCCCCAGATACCATGCCATCCACCATGCCCTTATAGACCATCATCACGCCAAAATAGTTCTCGTCCATCATGGCATCCCTGGCATAGTCCATTGTACCGCCCTTGCACTTCCTGAGTTCGTAAAATTCCTCTATAAACTCTTCCAACAGCGGGGACCTAACATGGTCTATTATGGTTACGCCATCCAATTCCACACCCAGGATGGCTGCCTTCTCCCTTATCTTATCTTCCCGGCCTATAAGGGTGATGTCCACAACATTTCTGGCCCTCAACACCTCGGTTGCCTCGAGTATCCTGTCCTCATCCCCCTCAGGAAGAACGATGTGTCTTGTCTCCTGCCTCGCCCTTTCAAAGAGGCTGTATTGAAACATGAGGGGAGTTACTATCTCAGACCTGGAGACTGCAAGCCTTCGTCTAATTTCATCGATATTTACCTGGGACTCGAAGGTGCCAAGGGCGATATCCACCTTCTTGGGATTATCCTTGCTGATTACTGCAGGTACCTGACTTGCCTTCATTGCTGATGTAAACGTGTCGTCCTTGGCGCCTATCACTGGGATCGAGGCCTTTCTCAAGCCTTCCATAAGACGCGCCACCCTTGGGCCTGGCCTAAGTCCACCAGTGAGAAGAATCCCCGAGATATTGGGAAAGGTGTGCGAAAAGAGTGTGGTCAACGTGCCGACCAGAATGTCTTCTCTGTCACCTGGCGTGATGATAAGATCACCATCTTCAAGGTATGACAAATAATTATCAAGGGTCATGGCAGCTATCTTGAACTGCCGTATGACCCTGTTCAGGCCAGAACGGTCCCCATGAATAAAACTGCATCCAAGGCCCTCCATGATCTCTCCCATTGTTGGGGAGGCGAGTTCCGGCACCTCTGGGATGACGTAAATAGGCACATCCCCCTTGATATCCTGATTTATGCGCTTCCAGACACTAGTGATGCTGTCGGGTTCAACACGGTTTACGATGGTTGCCACATTGAAACATCCTTCCGACTCTATGGCGTCCAATGCAATCTTAACGGATTCTGTAATCTCGTGTTCACGTTTATTCTTCCCAGACAAGACTCCAAGAATGGGGGTTCCCAGATTCTTAGCTATGTTTATGTTGGCATCGACATCGAAACCCGCACTTATGCCAGAGGACTCAAAACCTTCACACAGTATAAATTCAAATCTTCCCTTAATTTCACTGTATCTTTCCAAAATGGCCTGGACGATCTCCTTGAACTTCCCCTGGGCTCCTAGGGCTTGCACTTCATCAACCGTGAATACATGTGCCTCCTCGTAACTGATATCAAGGCTGTATCTGTCGAGTATGAGGCTTAGATCATTGTCAGGTTTCTTGCCACTCCTGATCACTGGCCTGAAAAAGCCGACCCGGCTCACCAACCTTGTTATGAGTTCCATGAGGCCGAGGCTCACCATGAGTTTTCCACTCTTGGGCTCAAGGGCACTCACATAAATGCTTCTGGCCTTCTTATTCTGGGATATTGTCATTTGTTCTCCAGTAGATGAATTGAAATCACGAAGGATTTCTTAAAATAGTTCTTCAAAGCGGTCCTCAAAAAGTCTGCCTTGTCTTTCAGATCATGGAGGCCATCTCATCAATGGCAGAGGCATACGCCATTGCAAGCCCTTCCAGGTCCGACTGGGCCACTGCAAGATCGGCGTCGTTGTCGATGAAGAATGGCTCTGAAATCACTGCGGGAGCCTTTGTGTAACAAAGGAGATAGCCGCCCCTGTCCTCGGCGGTCTTTGGCTTTACACCTCGGTTAGGAAGCTTGAGCTGGCTCACCAATCTTTTAAGCAAGGTCTGGGCCAAACGTCTTCCTGACTCAGACCGGTGATAATACAAGACCTCTGTACCAGACGCCTTTTTATTAAAGGCATTGCAATGAAGACTTACCACAAAGTCTGGGCCAAGGGAATTTATATCGTCTGGAAGCTCCTTCAGGGTCCTTCTGTAAACCCTTTGAACCTGGGTATGTTTCACCCTCTTTTCTATCATGACGGAAAGGTGGTCGTTAAAATCGAACTCTGTCATTCCTGAGGTGTCATTAATAGCGCCTGGTGACATCTTCTTGTGGCCTATTACCAAGGCACATAGTCTCTGAGTTGGCGATGGCTCCTGTGGAGGCTTGGGGATGTTTTTCAGGAGGTCGTCCTGGGATATGATCCCCTTTTTTATCAGGGCGTTTATGAGTGCCCCAGAAACGGGAGACACCTCTTCCATGAGGGAGGCCCCGTACAATGTCTTTCTGAAAAGATCACCACTGACCAGAAATAATCTTTCTTCTTGCTCAGGCCCCACTTCCAAAGGCCTTTTTCCAAGTCTTTTGACCTCCTCCCTAGTAAGCCTGGTAAGTGCTACCTTGCCTGTTTCTGTTATGAGAACCCCATCCTTTTTTAGAATACCCAGCAAAACCTTTTGCATGTCGCCTCCTTTAACGCCTGATAGAGGATACAGAGGAAAGAGCCTTACAACTGACTATGCTCATGATTCGTATAGTTATTATTTCTTTATGTTTTAAACCATACTTGATCGTCTATTTTCAACAGGAAAAAACGGATACGTTTCAACATGAAACATATCTGTTTTTCATGGCCTTGATCCATGCATTGATGTTTATCAAATTAGAAAAAAGTTACTTCCATTAGCCATTTATTGAAGTTATCCTTAAGACTATCTTATGAAACTTCTTGTAAATATCAAGAAACGTCTCTATATCTTCAACTATCTTGGTGCCTTACTGTCTCTGATAGGCGTGTTTCTGTTTCTGCCCCTTATCCCTCTATACCTTTACGACATGGACGTCCATGCCGTATCTGTACTCTCTTTCATCGTACCTGGGACAGGTTCCATTATTGCCGGGCTTTTCATGCAACTCAATTTCCCATTCAAGACCCCATCTGTCCGAGGCGCCATGATAATTACAGCCCTTGGATGGATACTTGCTGGCATGATCGGTGGAATCCCTTACATGATCGGCATCCACAAATCGTTCATTGATGCCTTTTTCGAATCGGTAAGCGGCTTTACCACAACTGGCATAACCGTTTTTGAAGGGTTGGACCTTATGCCAAGGAGTATCCTGTTTTGGCGTTCCTTTACCCAGTGGCTAGGAGGGCTTGGCATACTCTCTTTTTTCATGGCGGTCAGTTTCAGAAGTGGCAGCACGGCAGCGGCACTTTTCAGTGCTGAAGGACACAAGATAGATATCTCGAGGCCTGTTCCAGGGATATTTCATACCCTTGTAATACTTTGGACTATTTACACTGGTTTCACCGTGGTTTCCTGCCTTTGTTTTTGGGCTGCCGGGATGAGTGGATTTGATGCCATAAACCACTGCTTCACCTGTATCTCCACAGGTGGTTTTTCCACCCATGATGCAAGCCTTGCATGGTGGCAGCAACAAGGAGTTTCAACAGCATGGCTCATCGAATTTTCCGCCGTGGCATTCATGCTGGCTGGTGGCGCAAACTTTCTTATCCACTACAAGGTGCTCACTGGAGACTTCAAATGCCTTGCCACAGACTTTGAGATCAAATGGTACTGGAAGGTCCTGATTTTTTCAGTGTTTCTGGTGATCATAGACCATATTGCCGCATTCAACCTCAAGGAACCCATGGGGCTCCACCACCTGTTCAACATCTTCAGGGTCGCACTTTTCCAGGTAAGCTCCCTGATCACCAGCACCGGATACCTGACGACTGACATCAACAGTCCCTTCTTCCCGAATATGAGCGAACAGGTGCTTATCATACTGATGGTCATTGGCGGCTGCGTAGGCTCCACCGCAGGGGGCATCAAGATACTGAGAACAGGGATACTGTTCCAGGTACTCTCTGTTGAGATACAAAAAATAAGCAGGCCCCGAAGAGCGGTGATGCCAGTTGTGGTCTCTGGCAAGATCGTCCCTCAGGCAGAGATAAGACGGATAATGGCGCTTTTTTGGGCGTGGCTTCTTATAATAGCGGCCGGTGCATTCATAACAGCCTTTTTCTCGGACCTTGGGCCGTGGCAGGCCTTCTCGGGCATGGCTTCTGCCATGGGCAACATGGGGCCTTTCTATTTTTCCGTACACAAGATGGCAAGCCTCAGCTGGATAATCAAACTCACCTATATCTTTGGCATGTTGGCTGGCAGGCTTGAAATCCTGCCCCTTGCGGTCCTTTTTGCCATCTATAAAAGGAGGATCTGATGTACATCATCGTTGCTGGAGGAGGAATCGCAGGTTCCACCATTTCGAAACGTCTCCTCGACCGTAAACACGACGTAGTGGTTATCGATTGGGACAGGGAAAAATGTGAAGAACTCTATGCCCATTTGGGCGTGGTCACTGTCCACGGAGACGCCAAAAATATCGAGGTGCTTCAGGAAGCAGGCATTGAAAGGGCAGATGCAGCCCTGGCAGCCCTGTACAAAGATGAAGACAACCTCACCTTTGCCCTCCTGGCGCACAGCATGCATGTGCCTAGAATAATAGTAAAGATGAGAGACCCAGCCTACAGACAGGCGTACCACATGGCTGGAGCAAGCAGTATCTGCGACATGAACTCCATGTTCACCAACAAGGTCTTGACTGAACTCGAAAGCCCTAAGATAAAGGTCATCACAGAGATAGAACATGGTGAGGCCCAGCTCATCATGTTCGAACTTCCAAAGAGCCTGCCAAGCAAGGGCATAAAGGTCCAGGATATGGTAAAGGACCCTGCCTTTGCCAAGGACTGTGTCTTTGCTGGAGTAATTGATGAAAGGACAGAAAAGATAGTCGTTCCCAGGGGCAGTGACAGACTCTATCCTGGGAACAAGGTCTTCATGGTAATAGGAAACCAAGGCATAAGGGCTATAGA
>CAZOMT010000019.1:0-21826 GCA_964581255.1 uncultured Thermodesulfatator sp. | reverse complement strand
TAGTCCAGCACCTGCCTTCCGGGGCCGCGAACCTGGAAAACGTGGCCCGCCAGCTCTACCTGAGCCCCCGGACCCTTCAGCGCCACCTGCGCCGGGAGGGCACCACCTTTGCCGCTGTGCTTGACGAGACGCGCCAGGAGCTTGCCAGGCAGTACCTGAAGGAAAGGGGTATGGATCTTACGGACGTGGCCTTCCTTCTCGGTTTTTCACAGCAGAGCTCGTTTTCAAGGTCCTTCAAGAGGTGGACCGGCCGCTCGCCGGCCCGCTACCGGCAGGCCGCCTGAAAAAGGCCAAGGCAGGTGGGGAAAGGCTTCCTGTTTTTTGGGGACGGGAAAAAATGAGCCTGATATTCATGTCCAGGCCGATTTCCGCTTAGGGGGCATGGGGAAAAGGCAGCGGCCCCCTTGGAGGCCACTGCCCTGATCTTTTTGAATCTGAAGCAGAAGCAGTAACTAGCGGGTCCTTTTTCTCATGCAGGCGGCCAGAGCGGTAAATAGCACCAGAAGGGCGGCACCGATGCCATCGAATACCGGTACATTTACAGGTACTTGCACAGCGGCTGCCGTTGTTATCGCCACCTGGCCATCTTCTATATCGTCGTCTATGAAGCCATCCCCATCTGCATCCCAGTAACCCATTGCCTGGTTTTCTGCAGACTGGGCGTGGTTAAGGAACCTGGTCTGGAAGACGAGGATCACCTCGTTTGCAGCCTCTTCTTCATCTGCGGCACCCTGGTCCGGGCCTATCACGCCTTCCCAGATTATCTCATTGTTCGCGGCATCATACTCGCATCTCGCCGTAGTCGAGGAACCCATAGGCGTACAAGAAAGCGTGCCTGGCAGATACTGGGTGTTTTGCGGTATGGGATCAACGATCCGGACCCTGTTGGCCTCTATGTTGCCGCTGTTTATCCAGACCTGGCGCCAGGTAACGATGTCATTTCCTTCAAAGACCCCGGTCTTTATGGCAGAAGGGGGGTCAAACACGTGTGCTGCCGAGACAGTGATGTCTGTTGGATCGTCATTTCCTGTCTGGCCGTCATTGCAGTTTTGTGCGGTAGATGAGCAGTCTGTGCCGTCATCAGTTCCAGGATCATCCGAGACAACGCTTGCGCCACTGCTGTCAGTAACCGTTGCCTGGTTGGATATCACGGTGCCTGCCGCAGCATCCGCATCAACGGTCACGTCAAAGGAGGCTGTTACAGACGACCCGGCTGGCACTGTCCCGATATTTATCTCCACAGGAGACTGGGAGATTACCGCCCCCTGGCTGGTGTGGATACTTCCATCAACAATACTTACATGGGCTGGAACAGGGTCTGTAAGATGGACCCCTGTGGCAGCACTGCTTCCCGTATTCGAAAGGACCATGAAGTACCTGAAGCTCTCTCCGGGATTCAGGTGGCCGTCATTGTTGACATCTCCTGTAAACTGGATCTGCTTGGTGAGCACAAGCTCTGGGGTTCCTGCCGAACCAGAAGGCACTACCGTAAAGGTGGTCGGCTGGCTGCCGTCTGTCGGGTCAGGGTTTCCGTCAGTAAGCACATTCGGCGTTTCATCCGTGGTGACAGTGCCCTGGTTGGTCATGGTGCCCGATGACTGTACGGTGGCCCTAATGGTGATCACCTGGCTGCCCCCTGCCGGTAAGGAATCAAAGTGTGCAGTGACAGTCTGGGACGGGGCAGTCCAGTCCGCATCGGTTACGCTGATTATCTCCAGCCCTGCGGGTAAGTCATCGGTGAAATTCACGTTGTGGAGCTCCGAAGTGCCGGTATTTATCAGGCGTATTGTGTAGGTTATCTCATCTCCCACGTTTATGGTGCCATCTGTAGGATCAACGATATCATTTGTAAGGCTCACTGTCTTTTCCGCCCTGATACTTGCGCCTCCCGTTCCCCCCACGGGGATATCGGTCGGCTGGTCGCCGTTCTGGTCTATCCCGTCCGCATCTGTAGGTTCTGGAACAGACTGGTCGCTATCCACCACGCCCTGGTTGGATATTATGACCCCAGCAGGTGTGGAATCATTCACCCTTACCCTGAACGTAATGGTTACGCTCTGGCCTGCCGCCATCTGGCCGATAAGCACAGTTATCTCATTGGCGTTGGTTGCGCCGAAATCAGCCATATCGCCGTCGAGGGCATCGGTCATTGGGGTGTGATCAACCGTTATCGTCCCTGGCACATAAGTGGTATTGGCTGGGATTGCATCTGAAAATAATGTGCCGGTTACGGCCTGGGAGCCGTTTACGAGCACCACCGTGTACTCGAGCACATCACCGGATGTGACGCTTCCGCTGCCGTCCGCATCGTCAAAGAGGGAAACGCTCTTCTGGGCATCGATCAGGGCAGAGGCAGTGGGGGTTACAGAAGCTGCCGCGTCATCGCAGTAGTCGTTGAGACCACCCGGACAATCACCTCCTGTTCGGCCGCTGTCAGCCTGGCCCGTGGCACCTGAAAGGCTCTTCCAGCTCAAGTGGATGGCATTTTCAAGATCCTCGCCCACAAGTGCATCCATGTCTACCCTGGTGCTGAAGGTAAAGCTTGTCTGCCCTTCTGAAAGGAGCAGGGAGCTTATTCTGAACTCTATGTCTTGCCCATTTACTGTGACATCAGATGCAGGCAGTGAACAATCCACATAGGTAAGGCCCTGGGGCAGGCTGTCTGAAAGCAGCAGGTCATGGGCATCTGCGCTGCTATCACTGGTGTGCCTGACTGTTATCGTAAATGTCACAAGGTCCCCAAGGGACTGGCTTTGTGGTGAAGCACCCTTTGACACCTCCAGATCCGGCTCTATGATATTTACCGGGATACCCTGGATGCCAGGTGTTGCCGGATCATTATCAAAGTCTATCCTTTCGGTGCCGGCCCCTGTATCATAAGTGAGGTATACCTCTGAGCCGTCCGCCTGTTCGCCGTTTCGAAGTATGACTCCATCCTGGTTGGCAAGGCTATTTTCGGCCTGGGCGACAATCTCCACCTCAACGTAATCATCGCTGGCTGAACCGTCTGACGGGTTTGACACATCCCCTAACTCCAGAATAACCTCCTGGCCAGCCCCCTGGTTGGTATCGTAATCTGGATTGGAAAAGCTGATGCCTGAATTGCCCACGTGAACCGCATGGCTTACATAAACAAGGCCGTCGGGCAACACGTCGTGTATGGCAAGAGACGAGGTTGTTCCCTCTATTATATATGCCCTGATGGTGAATCGGACAGTATCCCCGATTGCCAGGCTGGTCTTGTCTGCCTGCTTGTCGATTGCAAGGTCTGCTGCAACCACAAGGGTTTGGGACGCCGATTCCTCATAGTTGTTGAGGTCACTATCGTTGTCATCGTCAACTGCCCCTGGGCCAGTTGAATTGTCCCTGCCTCCGTCTACTAGGCTGGTATAAGAGGCCCTGGTCTGGTTGTCGAGGCTCTGTCCAGGAGAGACTGTATCCATGAGCACTGCATCGAAGCTTATGGTAATACTTGCACCAGGCGCTATCTCAAGGGCAGGCAGGGCAATGGTGTCGTTTGTATTCATGGTGGTAGATATTGAAAGGTTGCCATCTGTAGGTTCTGTGCTGGTGCCATTCAGGTAGACGGAGCCTGTCACAGACACGTGCCCGTTTGATATATTGAAAAGCCCCTCTGGGAGAATGTCTTGCCAGTTCACCTGATAGGCGGTCGTATGGCCTGCATTCTGGATGACAACCTGCCAGCTCGTGTTATCTCCTGCATCAGATCCCGTGGCCCCGGACGTTATCTGCTTTGTCATCTCAAGATCTGGCTCGCCAACGTGTACCTGGCGTGCACTGCTTTCCGGACCAATGGTTATGGTGTTTGCAGGGTCTTCTGGGTCTTCATACTGGAGAGTTGCCGCATTTACCATTGCCGTACCGTCCTGGTTGGAACTGATGTTTTTCACAACTGCCTGGTAGCGGATCACGATATCTCCTGAGTTCTCTATGGTCAGATCCCCAAAATCAAAGGTCAAAAGCCCTGTTGCTGCGTCATAGGTGAAAAATGCGCTATTGCTCTCTGAAATGGGGCTATTGGTAGAAGATGAATCGGCTGGCATGGTGATGGTAAGACTTCCAGTCGAGAAATCCAGCCCAGAAGGCAACTGATCAGTTATGACAAAACTGTTGGAAGTGCCTTCGGGTACGCCTGTGGTTATTTCAAAAGTCACCATTTGGCCTATGGCATACCAGTCCTGGTAGTCTATGATCCCCTTTGAGAGGTTGGGCTGGGATACAGTTACAGTGGCACTGCTTGAGCCAGAAAGATCATTTACATCCCCACTTCCTGTCCGCTCGCCGTCACTCGCACCTGGGTCACCGCTGGTGGCGTCTCCTGTGCCATGATCACCAGGAAGACTCGTGGTGGTAAAGGTGGCGGTGTTGGTTATTTGTTCGGAATACTGGACAGTGGCTACCAGTTGGGCGGTATAGGTAACGGTTATACATTCACCTGGGTCCAGCTGGTCTATGGTGCCATTCAAGGTATTCCCAGAAAAGGAAGCGGAAACACTGGCCCCTGTCGTACCTGTATCCACATTCTGCAACGAGGGGTTTTCATACTTGTCTGGAAGCGGATCACTAAATGTCCAGTCAAAGGCAGGAGCCGCCGAGTCCCCTGATGCATTGTTGCAAATGTTTAGATCAAAGGTGATGGTATCTCCTCCGTTTGCAGAAGAGGGTGAAGCGCTTTTTTGAATTGCCGGGCTTGGTTCTGCAGCCACAAGATCCAGAGAACGGGAGATAAGGGCATTATCATTTCCTGAAGCATCTTCGTAAATCAAGACCCCTCTATCCGGCAGAATAGCCCCTCCATTTGTCACTGAATTATTCAACACCTGAACCTTTAATTGAAGCACATAGGATTCAAGGCTATCGTTATCTGTATCAGTGTTGTTAGCGTCTCCAATATCAACACGTATACTTATGTTACTGGTGGTATCAACTACAGAGACATAACTGTCCGCAGACACCCAGTCATTGGCAGAGGCGTCGTTCAGGGCATCGGTACATATCTGTCCAGAACATGACAAGGCCGCTGATGTCTTCATAATCCTGGCAGAGCCGGGAACATACTGTCCCCAGGAAACGCCTGATACCTTGAGTAGAACATCCTCAAGCCTCGCCTGCTTAGTAATGCCCTCTGGCATGGTAAAGGTGATGTTGAAGGTCGCCACTTCTCCAATGGCAAGATAGGTCCCTGATGTGGTGGGCTCGCTGGTCTCTGAAAGCTCCTTGTGGATATCGACCGTGGAGATGGTAATGGTTTCCGTATCGTTTGCCGATCCGCCTCTTTCCCCACTCACATCCCCGTTCTGGGAGCTATAGGTACTGTCAGCCGTATTCAAATAGGGTGAGCCTGTAACGATATCCTGGATTACAAAGGTTATGAAACTAAAACTCGCTGAATTTCCTGGAATGAGGGCAAAACCTGAATCAGATGTATATGAGACTGTCGGGCTTGAGTAATTGAAGGTGAAATTGCCGTCGGTGGAGCCTTCGCTTACGTTGTTCAGGTCGAAGACGTTTCCATCAAGGGAATCTGTGACAGTGATGTCATAGGCAGGAGAGGTACCGGTATTTTGCACAGAGATGCCAATTGTGACCTGATCCCCCGCATCTGCCTGTGAAGGGGTTATGGTCTTTGTGACCTCAAGAAATGGCTCTCCAAGGTAGTTTGTGGCTGAACCTGTAATGGGGTTTCCGCTATAGCCGTTGAAGGAAAGCACAACGGTATTGGTCTTTTGTTGAAGGGCGGTTGTTGCGCTGTTTGCCGAATCATCCATGACCTGGGCCTGGAATGTGACATAAAAGCTGTTGTTTGTTGCATCGTTGTCTGAAGTCACGTTCGCATCGCCAAGGTCGATCGTGATGGTCTGGCCCGATACGGTTACATCTGGCGGAGATTTTGAAAAACTTCCTTCAAAATTGTCTGCATTAACATCAAGGCTGTCTGAGACATACTGCAGCCCGGCAGGAAGTGTATCCGTAAGCACTGTACCAGGGACGATGCCTTCTGGAAGGCTGACGTCTATCCTGTAGGTGACTATGTCTCCAATAGTCATATTGAGGGCTATGGGGCCAGGGCTTACAGAAGAGACTGCCTTGTTCATACCAGGCAGTGCCATTGACACCCGGGCGTTATCTGTCTTTTCAGGGAATTTTTCTGCGCCACTTTGGGCAGCCCACTGGGTGGTGGCGGTACGATCAATGATATCAGTGGGATTGACATCATCCTTGATCCGGCAGCTGAATGTGACAAGTGCCGTGTCCGTACCAAAGGGAGCCCCGAGGGAGCCGTCGTTTTCATCAAGGGGGTCATCCAACACAATGCCTGCTCCAAAAAGATCTCCTGAATAGCCTAAATCAGTCCCGTTTCCATCCTTGACGCTTTGGATAGTGCAGCCGTCCATATCGAGATCAGTGTTGTCAATGATGGTCACATCATACGCAGGGGCACCACCCCTATTTTCGACAGTGACAGTAAAGGTAACTGTATCACCTCCGTCAGACCGGCTTATGTCGCCATCTACAGGAAGCTGGCTCGCAGGGGGAGTGATGGTTGCATTGGCATCTGGATTATCACTCTCTGATACACCTTTAGTGATCTTGAGCACTGGCTCTCCCAATTCTATCTGGACAATACCGTCGCTGGAAACAGCTTCTGCATTTGTGGAGCCATTATGGGCACGTACCATGTTCGTCAGAAAAAGGCCGTCTGCAAAGGGATCGTCCTCTACTGTAACGGTAAACAGGAGGTCTATGGTGGAGGGACTGGTATCGGTGCTGTCAAAAGAACCATAATCGAACGCCACACTGTTTTCGCTGCTGCTCGTTGATAAAGCAGGGTAATCGTTTCCAGAGCCATCGTCATAGAGCTGATGGAAGGTGTCATCTGGGCCAAACTTGGCGTGGCCTGCGGAAGGGCTGGACGTGTCGGCTACATCGTCAAAGGTGGCTATCTCTGTGGCATCGAATACAGGAAGAGGCAGATAATCCGTTAGGCTTAGATCTTCCACGTCATTTGTGGGCATGGAAAACTTGATCCTGTAGGTTACAGTGTCTCCTGGACGAATCTTTAACGGATCAGGCAGGGTGGTGCTTCCATTTATTGCATATATTTCCTTTGAAACCGAGCCATTTTCAATCCTGAAACTGCTGCGGCTTGCCTCTGTTTCATCATATCCAGTCTGGCTATTGTTGTCTTCTATTGAGAGAACGTTTCCCGATATGGTTGCATTGTCTGTGAGCACGTCTCCCTGGTCAACCGACTGGTCCCCAGAGGGATAATTCTGGTCAAACTCCTCCTTTACCACTGCCCTGAAGGTTATCCTGCCTGTGGTGGGTCCGTCGTTGTAGGCATCGCAGTCTGGCGGATTTCCCGTACCCGTGCCAGAGTCAGGGATACAACCACCTGTGAATTTGGAGCTTCCAAACCTTCTTGCAAGCTCTTCGGAGATATCAAAGGAGAGAGTTTCAGTGCCATCTGCATTTACGGAATGGGTGTAATTGGTGGTATCTATTTCTTCGCTGGACGTGTTACCATCCATGGTGATCTGCAGCACTGGAGTAAATGTGGTATCAAAGTCTTGGCCGTCTGAGATGACGTCTGTAAGCTTTACGTCGTCAAAGGAAAAATAGTCAGAAACCTGAAAGTCGAGGGTATATTCCACAGTGTCTCCTGGAGAATATCCCTGCGCGCCAGTATCGTTCTCGATAGCGACTGCTTTCTGCACTGCAATTGACCGGTCGTTCAGTGTGTGTTCGGGCCCTGCTGCATCAACCGCGGCATTGTCCTGGCCACCTGGATCACGGCTGTCTATGGGTGTCCAGTCACCCAAGGCGCTTGCCTGGTTTTCAGAGAGCACGCTGTCACCTGTCTGCGGATCAAGAACTCTTGAAGAGGCAGCATCGTCCAAGGGGATGAAGTATTCAAACTCCAAATAGGCGTCCACACTGTCTGGGTCTGCATCCCCGTCTACAGAGGAAAATCTCACGTCCAGCTTATTATCTGGAGGATTTGATGGGGCATCGACAGGGGGAGAGGAAACCAAGGTATAGCTTCCAGGAGACGAATCAACTATCTGTTTGTAGGCCATATTGAAAGGCAGATCGTCGATCACGTCGAGATTGGTTATGGTCTGGCCTGGAGCAATCCTGACATTGATGGTGTATCTTCTTGGGAAATTGGGGCCAGTTGCGGTCTCAGACTCTGGCCCGCTGTAGACCTTTTCCAGCTTGATGAGAGCAGGGCTTACAAAAGCCGATTGTCCCCATGAACCAGATGCCGTGTCATTGTCTGACAATATCGGTGGATCTGAGGAGGGATTGTCTGCCGGGTCGGCCCCGAACTGGAATCCTGCCCTTGCCCTGATTTCAAGGGCCGAATCAAGATCGGCTTTAGGACTTATATCTATCGGTAACTCTATTACTGCTTGAGGCTGGTCTGGCACAAAGGAACCAAAGGGCAACTGGATAGTAACAAGCTTGTCCCCTGCGGTACCACAGACCTGGAGGGGGTTGCCTGAAGAATCCACTGCCAGGGGATGTTCCACACAACCGGTTCCAGATCCGCTGTCTGGAAACGTCTGAACCACGGTTTCAACAGATTCGCCGAGATAGGTGGCATCTCCTGCCACATCAATACCATCTGGCTCCTGGGTGCCAGCTGCTCCGTCTGCACCGTTAACAGGCAACACCACGTCAACAAAGGGGCCGTAGCCTGTATCACTGGCATCCACGTTGTCAAAGGTTAGCTCTATGCTCGTGTTCTCCCCAATGAATGGGTCGTCTGGCGCCTGGATAGTAACTTGAGGTTGAGGAGCTGCCAACGACAAGGAGCTGAAGGAACAAAAAAGAAACAAGAAAGGGCAAAAGAAGAATATTTTTAAGCTATAAAAAGTCCGGTTTGTGCTAAAAAAATTTTTCTGTTTATTTTTTTCCATCCCATCCTCCTCATAAATAGTAGGCAAAATATCTTTCAAGAATCTTCTTCTAAAATAACTTGTAACAAATATCAACAATCTTCGAGAATTTTTTTCAAAAAAGAAACGGACTAACTTGCAAATGCGGCTAAAATTTCATTCTTTGGGCACATGAGCGCCTAAGGCTGAGCCCAGATACCCTATCCAAAAAGTGAGATCAGTAACGCATCTATTTTTTTATTTATATAAAACGCGGGATATACGAAAGAGCAAAGGCAAAGCTGCCGAAGCCGCCATTTAGCGGGCATAGCGGATTCCTGTTTCCAAGGCCCTTTAAGAGCCTGCCTTGCCCTTCTCCTCAAGGCTACCTCCCAAAAAAATCGACGATTTTGTCGAGGCTAATTGGGAAATTGTCGAAAAACCCATCCTGGCCCCCAACCACCCGGACAGTGTTACATGTTGTTTTTACAGTATTTTTTATGCCAGACCATAGTTGGCACGTTAATTGAGATAGAACAAGACAACCGGCCGGGGAAAAAACAAAAATTCAAACCTAAGGAGGTCTATTAAACATGAAGACAAAATCCATCTTTACATTCTACCTCACTGCCATGCTTTTCCTCTTGGCAGCGCCAATGGCATTTGCAGGGCACGGAAATGGCGCAATGGACGGAACAGGCCCCATAATGAACATCACAGATGGCACAGCAGTTGATATCTCAGGGATCGTAACTGCAATAGGAATCCCTGGTGCTGGGATGTCCATTGACACTGGTTCAGAGATCGTGACAGTATATGGCATTGGCCCTCAGAAATATTGGGATGCAGCAGGCATCGCACGTCCAGAAGTTGGAGAGGAAGTAACAGTGAGCGGATATGAAGTCACCCTTTCTGACGGCACCACAAAGATCATAGCAGTAAGCATTACCATCGATGGACAGACAATCGAGCTGAGAGATGCAGACACTGGCGCACCAATGTGGCGCGGCGGCCAGAACAGGCCAAACTAATCCATCTAACTCTCCCCTGGGAACAAGCTACGCAGATATCTCCTATAGCTGTTCCCATAAAACCAAAATAGTAAACCAGGATTCCTGACCATATCCCCGGCTTCAACCGGGGATATTTTTGGTCATTTCGGTGAGCCGTCTCTATTCAAGTCCATTTTCGAGACCATATCTCACTCAGTTACTTTCTTTTGCCGGGAAAAAGCTTTTTTATAAAATTTCATGGCCTTGTCTGGCCACCACACCAAGACCTTAGAACCTATCCTAAAGCTGTTTAATCCCCTGACAGAGGCGCATATATCAAACCCTATATCCACGATTAGTCCTGCATGCCCCCTGTAGGCTGGTGTAAGGGCCTTAACGACACCCTCAAAGGTGTTTTCACCTGAGCGGTCTATTTGCCCTGCATCGACCACTTCCACCTGGCCTTGATCCAACACCATGAACATAGGGCCTGTGCCACTCACCAAAGAGCAAGGTGCTGTGAGAAGGGGAACATCTTTCATGCCAGAAAGCGCTACCGGCACCCTTTCGCCATAGCCACTTGCTACTTTGGGTAGCACTTCCACGGAGAAGAAATTCCTTATCCCTGCAAATCTTGCAGCAAATTCGGTTTCTGGATGCGAGAGAAGCTCTATGGGCTGTCCCTCCTGGGTAACAAGCCCTCTTTCCATGAGAGCCAACCTTGAAGCAACGGCAATTGCCTCCTGGGGATCATGGGTCACATGGATGAAGGTGCGCCCCTTTGAGTGAAGCTCAAAAAGCAAACCCAAAATATCTTGCTTTAGTATCTGGTCCATGCCTGTTAAAGGCTCGTCCAGCAAAAGACATGCGGGTTCCAGAACCAACATCCTGGCAAGGGCCACCCTTTGCCTTTCTCCCCCCGAAAGCCCATCTATCTTCCGATCGAGAAGATGCGAAATACCTGTTTCCTCAGCTATTTCCGCTACCTTCTCATCCTTTTGCCTCTGAGGAATCTTTCGAATCTTAAGCCCGTAATAGATATTTCCCCTGACAGTCAGGTGCGGGAAAAGGGTATCCCCCTGGCACAGATAGCCTATCTGTCTCTTTTGTATGGGAAGAATATCTATGCGCCTGCCACTCAGGAAGATCTTTCCGCTGTCAGGCTGCCTGAAACCTGCAAGGAGCTCAAGGAAAAGGGTCTTGCCAGCACCCGAAGGGCCAAGGAGAACAAAATATTCCCCCTTTTTCACAAAAAGATCAATCCGTCCAAGGCAAAAGGCACCTGCCTTCTTCTTGAGCCCTTCCACTCGGAGCATCAGCGGTTTCTCTCTGCTATGACCCTTAGTATCACAAAAGCCACAAGACATATCCCTATGAATACGATTGCCGCAGGCCGGGCATATCTCAGCCCATACGCCCCAAATCTCTCATAGATGAGCACAGGTGCCGTCATGGGATGGTAGGCCACGATAATCACGGCCCCGAATTCGCTCATACCCCTTCCAAACATAAGCACTATGCCTGCGATCACCGCCCTCCACGCCAGGGGCAATGTAATGGTGAAAAATGCCCTTATGGATGAAGCGCCAAGGTTCATGGCACTCTTTTCAAGGCGCTCATCCACAGCCTCAAATCCAGTCCTTGCGGAGTTTATCAGGAACGGAAGACTCACAAAGGCCATTGCAGCCATGATTCCAGAGGGATTGCCAATGAAGCTAAAGCCTGCGTCATGAGCTGCCTGCCCTAGAATGGAACGGCGGGATAAAATGGTCAAAAGGGCAATGCCTGCAGCAGAATGGGGTATCATCAGGGGTAGATCGATTACAGCACTTACGATCTTCTTGCCTGGAAATTCCTTTCTGGCCAGAATCCAGGCAAGGGGCACCGCACAGATGCCAAACAGAAAAGTTGCTCCCATGGCAGTCCAGAGGGATAGGAAGATGGACCCACATACCTCTTTATCCCTGATGGTATCTACAATTTCCGGAACTGACGATTGGAGCAAGAGCCCAGCTATTGGGGCAACGAGAAAAAGAAGTGCCAAACCGCCAAGGCCTATAAAGACGAGGGTCAAAAGGTCCGGATGCCTCATGACGCTATCCGCTCGCAGTCAATTGCCTATACTGTGTCGTTTGGCAATTAAGGCGTAGGATTGATGCCACCATTACTTCCTACAGTTTCTCGTTCTTCAGCCCCTTTGAGCCCAGGTTTTGCGTATTTTTTAAGCGGCACTGGGATATCACCATAAGTTAAGGACACTGAAGGGATGACAGAAGGCTGGCCGCATTCTTCCATTATCCTCATCCCTTGTTCAGGGTCCAGAAGGAATGCAACAAACCTGATGGCAAGCTCAGGATGCGGGGCGTTCTTTGGAATGGTAACACCATAGACCATTGGTGCCCCTTTTTTAACTATCCAGCTACCTGGTTTTGCCCCGCTGATCTTAACCGATACCTTGGAATAAAAGGATGCATGCCTCGGATCCTTCAGGTTGATCTCATCTGGAAGGGTTAAAAATTTAAGGCCATGCTGCTTGGCAACTGAACGGTAGATGAAAAGATAATCTATCTGTCCTGCCTCCAAGAGCGCCAAAAGATCTGTCTCTTTTGGCCTTAAATTTTGTAGATCCTTGTTTAAAAGGTCCTTGGCAAGGCCAGGCCTCTTGTAGTAGAGCTCTGCCAGCCGGCAGGTCATCACCGAGCGATAGCCACAGGGGTCGCTGTTTGGATCGGAACGCCCTATGGAGACATCCTTTCTTCGCATGATCTCATACCAGTTCTTGACATTTATCCTATGACAATAGGCAGAATCGGGTCTGTAGGCAATGACCATTTCGTTGCTTGCAAAACGTATATTCCACGAGGCATGGCCGGGGATGAGCAACTGGTTAATGACGGTATAGTCTGCCGATGCCATGACATCACAAGGGCGATGGAGATCGCTGATCTTTCTGGCGCATGTCCTGCTGCCAGCAACCTCTCTTTCTATCTTGACTCCTGGATTTTCTCTCTCAAAGGCTGCCGCAATTCTTGAAAATGGCACGCTCAAGCTGCCAGCATGAAAGATTATAAGTGTCTGTCTGGCCGGAAACGCAAGACTGTTGCCGCAATGTACCACAAAAAGCACTGCCAAAAACAGTAGTGCCCTTTTCATTTTCCTTCTCCTGGAGAACCCCTTCCTGGTATCTTCACGGAGATCTCTATCTCCCTTGCCCCTTTTGTGTGCTTGAGAGAGCTTATAAAGCCTGCGATTGTCCCTGCCAGGCAATCCTGGACAAAGCCCTTCAAAGGTATCTTCCTGCCATTTACCACCAGGGATGCAGATGGCATCTCCTTGTTTTTGAGGATATAGCGGTTTTCCAGAAACTCTGCAATCTCCTTGGTTTCATCGGGCCTGAAAAGGTGGAATCCGGCTACAGCCTCACTTGTTATCACTGCAATCACACCAGATACAAGATCCCTCAAGTTCTGGCTACTTTTCCCACCTGCAACCTCTATCTTGTCCACATCTTCTGCATTCTTGAAGCCCTCTCCTATTACCAGATCCACATCTGGGAAAAACCTCTGGACCATGGTCAAAAGGGGAATTCCTCTATTGCTTCCCATTATCACGGCCTTGTCAGGAGAGACAAAGGCTACAGGGTCTGCACCTGCACGAGCAATTCTTCCTGTATCGGTATCCGGGGAATCAAAAGAGATCCCCGTATGCTTGCTGGATTTTATCACGCCTATTTTGTATCCCTTTTTGGCAAGCTCCTCTACTACCTTGCAGAGGATAGTGGTTTTACCAGAATCGTGCCAGCCTATGAATGTCACTACCGGTGGCATGTCTTGACCTCCTAACTATTGTCAAAAAAAGACGGCCCCATAGGCCGTCTTTGAAAAGTAACAGGCTATCAGAAACAAAAAAATCTTCTTTTCTTATCAGGCCAAAGGCCTTCGATCAATCCGCGTTATAGCGGCTGTGGAGGATCTCCACCTCCTCCCTGGGCTTGTATCCAGTCAACATGCTACGTAACGAGCCTTTTATGGCCAAAAGGGACATGTAGAGGTGAATTATGAAAAAGCCTGCGAGGACAGCACCTAAAAAATTGTGGATGATGGCATCAAGGCGAAGGGCCTCTGTCTCGACACCAAAAGAAAATATCTGATATCCAGTCCAGGCCATGTAGCCACCACCAAGGGTGGAAAGCCAGAACCACATCTTTTGTCCTGCATTGAACCTGCCTGCTGGCACAGGCCTCTTGGCCTTGCTCAAATAGCCTCCCATCATGAAAAGCCATTTGAGGTCATAGGGCATTGGAAACATATCTTTGACCCAAATGAAAAACATTATCGGCGCATCTATGGCAAAGATCAGGGCAGATACTATGTGGACGTCTCTTGCAAATCTCACAAAGGCCCCTCCACCAAAGAGCTCTCCAAAAACCATCATAAGGCCTGTCAGAACCAAGAGGGAAAAGAAGATGGCTGCAACCCAATGAATTACGCGGGTGAAAACTCCAAAATAAAAAACCTCGCCCTTTTCGTGGGAAAAGCTTTTGGGTCCAATTGCCAAATAGTGGAGAAGGAATATCAGGGGCAGACAAACAATGGTCCAAAAAAAGATATTCCTGAAAAGGACCGGTTGCCACTTTACGAAAAGGCTGCCGTAATGGTGCCAGTTTCCAACAATGAGAGTGCTGAACTGGTGAAATGCCGCCGTGATGGATTCATGGCCAGGGCTGAAAAGGAGTTGCTCCTGGCAAAGCACGCCCCCTGCCATCGCCACGGCAAAACCAAGGCTCAAGCATACTGCCCATAGGGCAATAGATAACTTATTCATGCCTCTTTCCTCGTCTCCAGGTTGATGAAAGGGCAGACAGGAACTATTGGCATGTGCCTTCTGCCTGCCACAAGCCCTTAGCCATGGGAGACTATTTGCCTCCGTAGGCCTTGTCCCAGCCCCAGGCACCGGCTCCAGAACCCCTCTGGAAGGCACGCTTTCTATAGATATCAGAGACCACGTCTGCGTCTCCTGCCAAAAGGGCCTTAGTGGAGCACATGGCGGCACAAAGCGGGGGTTTGCCCTCAGCGATCCGGTTTTGGCCATAGAGCTTCCGCTCCTTTTCACTGAATGTCTCAGCAGGCCCACCAGCACAAAAGGTGCATTTGTCCATTGCCCCCCTTGCGCCAAAGACCTGGCCAGAAGGAAACTGGGGAGCCCCAAATGGGCATGCCATGAAGCAGTAGCCGCATCCAATGCAGATGTCTTTGTTTACCAAAACGATGCCGTCTTCCCTCTGGTATATCGCCTTCACCGGGCAGACGGCAATACACGGGGCATCTGCACAGTGCATGCAAGAGATGGAGACAGACCTTTCCCCAGGCCTTCCCTCATTGATTGCGACAACCCTTCTCCGGTTGATGCCAACGGGCACCTTGTTGCCTTCCTTGCAGGCAATGACACAGCCATTGCAATTGATGCAGCGTTCCACGTCACACAGGAATTTCATTCTTGCCATTTGTCTTTACCTCCCCTCAAATCACGCCGGCTTTACATTGCAAAGGCCGTCCTTGGTGGCCTGAATCTGGGTGATTATGTCATAGCCATAGTTGGTGACAATGTTGGCCGGCTCCCCTACCGCATATGGGGCCAGGCCTTCTGGATACTTGTCGACCAGGGATTTTCCTTCGAACTGCCCAGCAAAATGATAAGGCAGAAAGATCGTGTGCGCATCCACCCTGTCTGTGACCTTGGCCATTACCTTGATCCTGCCACCTTCTGGGGATTCTATCCAGACCATCTGGCCGTCTCTAATGCCAAGGTTGTTTGCAGTTCGTTCATTGATCTCTGCGTACACGTGAGGTTGGAGCTCTGACAGATACTTGTTGCCCCTGGTTTCAGCACCGCCACCCATGTGTTCCACCATACGGCCAGTAATGATGACAAAGGGGAACTTCTTGACCAAGTCAGGATTCTGCTCGCTCTTGAACTTTGTATAGACCCTGTACTGGTCGGGCTTGTCATCGTAGGTGGGATATTTTGCAATAAGATCCGGCCTTGGGGAATGGACCGGCTCCCTGTGGACAGGCACCTGGTCAGGAAATGTCCATACCACGCACCTTGCCCTGGCATTGCCAAAGGGCGCCATGCCGCGCTTTATAGCCTCCTTTATGGTCTTTTGGGAAAGATCGGTCTTCCAGTTGGTGCCAGGGACAATGTCCTTGAACTCTGGATATCCTCCCTTTACCTGACTTCCAGGATTGGCTACACCCTTTGCTGCAAGGAGATCTTCGCTCCTGCCGTCATAATAGGTGATCTTGGTTCCAAAGCGGGCCCTGAAGGGCAGGCCACCCTTTGCCACAGGCTTTGAGATGTCGTAGAGAATGGGGGTGCCTGGATGGGTCTCAGTCCAGCAAGGCCATGGAAGGCCGTAGTATTCTCCGTCGCACGGGCCGCCCTTTGCCTGGAGCGTGTCGATGTCAAAGGTATGCCAGTTGAGGGTATGCTTCTTGATGCGTTCAGGAAGTGCGCCATTGTAGCCTATGGTCAGGGTGCCCTTGCAGATCTCCCTTGTGATGTCTTCTGGCACCTTTTTGATATTTTTATAGAACTTGTCTGCAAAACCGAGCCTCTTTACAAGCTCTGACATGATCTCGTAGTCATCCTTGCTCTCGTATAAAGGCTCCACCACCTTAAAGCGCCATTGGAATTGGCGGGAAGTGGAGGTGAGGCTGCCAGAGGTCTCATACTGGCTTGAGCAAGGCAGGAGATAGATATTATCCTTTTCGCCCCAGGCGCTCATGGCAGGGGCAAAGGGATCTATTATTACAACAAGCTCCAGCTTGTCCATGGCCTTTTTGACCTTGAAGAGCTGGGAATTGGAGTTTCCTGCGCAACCCCACTGGATCAGGGCCTTAATAGGGGTATACTGGCTGATCTTGTCGTCCTGGTTGACCCCTTCATACCAGCGGGCCAGGGTAAAGCCCTTTTTGTTCATATATTCCTTGCTGTGGAAACGAGACTTTATCCACTCGTAGTCAACATCCCACACCCGGCACCAATGCTTCCATGAGCCGTCCTTTATGCCGTAGTAACCAGGCAAGGAGTGGGACAGCACACACATGTCCGTTGCGCCTTGTACGTTGTCGTGGCCACGGAATATATTTGTGCCTCCACCAGAGACCCCCATGTTGCCAAGCACGAGTTGCAGGATGCAAAAGGCCCTGGTGTTACTGCTTCCTATTGAATGCTGGGTCCCTCCCATGCACCAGACCACTGTGCCTGGCCTGTGGGTCGCCATTAGCTTTGCGATACGGACCACCTCTGAAGCTGGGATACCGGTTATATCCTCAACCACCTCAGGAGTATAGTGGCTTGCAACCTTGCACATCTCAGGGAAGCCAGCCACCCTGGTCCTTACGAATTCCTTGTCGTACCAATCATTAGAGACGATCTGGTTGATAAGCCCCATCACAAAGGCCGTATCCGTGCCAGGGCGTATACGCACATAATCCGTGGCCTTGGCGGCAAGCCTTGTAAAGCGCGGGTCCACAACGATCACCGGGGCGTTGTTGACTTCCTTTGCATAAAGCACATGCTGCATTGCCACAGGATGGGCCTCTGCGGCATTGGAGCCGATCATGAACACGAGTTTCGAGTGCCTTATATCGTTCAGGCTGTTTGTCATTGCACCATAACCCCATGTATTGGCGACACCTGCCACCGTGGTGGAGTGTCATATTCGGGCCTGGTGGTCGATGTTGTTTGAACCCCAGAAGGCGGCAAACTTCCTTTGAAGATATGCCATTTCATTTGAAACCTTTGCGCTGCCATTGAAATGGAGAGCGTCAGGGCCGTCCTTCTCCCTGATATCCAAGAGCTTTTTTGATATTTCATCAAGGGCCTGATCCCACGAGATCTTCTGCCATTTGCCACCAACCCGCTTCATGGGGCTCTTGAGGCGTTTTTCGCTGGTCACCATGTCTATTGCCCCAGCCCCCTTGCAGCAATGGCCCCCGCGGGAAACAGGGTGGTCGGAAGCAACTTCCTGACGCACCCATACGCCGTTTTGGACCTCTGCCACTATGCCACAGCCCACAGAACAGTACGTGCAGATGGTCTTGATCTTTTTGGAGCCAGGGTATGGCTCCTTTTTCCCTGTATCTGCTGATACCTTCCTGGTCAGCCTTGGAGTAAGGGCGGCAGTGGTCACTGCGGCTGCTGCTGCAGAAAGCTTCAGAAAAGACCTCCTTGCCATCCTGGGATTTAGAGTAACCCTACGGGATCTCCTGCCGGAGATACTGGTTTTTATGATCTTCTTCTGGGCCATTTTTACCCCCTATCAAAACGTCTCGTAGTTATGAACGAAGCATCTCGTAATATTTTCTGAATTCCTCTGTCTCCCTGTACAAGACCTCTTGGGACGCATCTGCCCCATCTTTGGCCTGTTGTGCTGCCTCTGCCTTGCCCCTAGCAGAGAAAAGACCTGCAAGGAGCGCAGAGCCTGCAACCACTCCCTTGATAAAGGATCGACGCCTTTCATCTCGTTTCTCAACCTGCATTTCAGGCCCTCCTTTATTTGGCATGTGCTTTAAGTAACTAGAATCTTGTTATTTTGTTTTTGATACAAATGATTGTAGCCCTGAAGGGCCAAAAGTCAATGACCTTTCCATGAGTAGATACGCATTCAGAAAGTGGCAACAGGCCTCATAGAAAGGGGCCTGCCTGTTTCCTTCAAGCGCTTTTTCAACCGCTGCCCCAAGGGGCATGAGGAAGCGGGTCAAAAATTCCGCCTCCAGGGCAGATGCATCCCCAGCTCCGTTCTTCTCCCTGTTTATCAGCCCTTGATATATATCAAGCATCACAACGAGGGAATCTTCCGTCTCTGTCACATCCTGCCTTTTTTCAACTCCTGCCTTTTTCAGAAACTCCCTGCATTCTACAAGGGCAGGGCCAAAATTATGGCCGTCTATGTAATATGATAAGTTGGTATTGAGGCTGTTTTTGCTAAAAGGATCTATAAAGAGCTCGTAATATTCATCTTTCAATTCCTGAAGCCCCTTTTCTGACAGGCACCTGGACAACTTTTCCACTGCCTCGTCCATCTCTGGCGAGATGGATTCCCTTGACAGGGAAAACATCACCCCCCGCCAAAGCCCTAGCTTACTGGCATCTGGCTCTCCATAAAAGAAGGACTTCAGAAGATCTATAAGGGAGCTTCTTATCTTAATCAGCCGAAAATCAGGGTGGTCTGCCATTTAACCCTCTTCCTCCTGTTCGAAGAATCTCTTAACCCTGCACTCATCACAATATTCAAAAAGCTCTATATCGAGATCCTGGCGTGCAGAAAGTATTGATTTTACCTTCTCGAGGCTCTTTCTCGTTCCAAAGACCTTTCCGCAGTTTCTGCACCTTGCGGGCTCTGCGTCCATCAGTACCTCCCTTTTAAAAAAAGGAGCTTCGAGCCCAAGCCCTGGCTCGAGCCTTAGCGCATCTTCAGGGCACAAGGCAGCGCACAATCCACACTGCACACACAGTATGGGCTTAAAACTAATGGTGAAGGCCTCTTCGTGCGCCATTAACGCCCCTTGCCTACACTCATTGAGGCATGAAAGGCAGTGGGTGCAAAGCGAAGTATCACAAACAAGGGTGCCAAAAGAGGCGGAAAGCCCAGGTTCCACATGACCTTGGCCTGAACCATGTTCCACGAGAAACAAAAGGATGCGTTCAAGCGCCCTTCGCCTAGACCTGAACCCCTCTGAAGGAAGCTGCCCTGAAAAATGCGCCTTGCTGGGCCTCAAAAGATCTGACGCCTCCTTGGCAGAAGCCGCTACCACGGATTCCTCAGCGTGGAAAAGGACCTCCATGATACGGTTTGAAAGGGCCATCTGGGAAACGCACGGGCCATCGAGCCCCTTTCCATCGTGCATAATAACGACCTGGCTTGCCCCCTTGGAGATCAAAAGGAGCATGTGAAACAGGCCCAAGGCATTGACCTGGGGATACTCAATGAAAAGTGTATCTTGAAAGCGCCTGGTCCTGTTTTGCCACCAGAAGGCATGAAGCACTTTTGCACAACCTATCACGACCTTCGTCCCAGGCTTGAATTCAAGCTGTGCAACATACGATGAAAAGGCCCTGTCGTTAAAGCGCTCATATTGAAGCGCACCAGTCGGGCAAACACTTACGCACCGCCCACACTCCTGGCATTTCAGGTGGTCTATTTCAAGGCCAGATTCCCCTAGAGATATGGCCGAGTCTTCACAAACATCCATGCACTTTGTGCAGCCTCCAAATGACCTGGTGCTGTGCTGACACATGAAGGGATCGAGGGTTATAACCTCTTCCACTTGCCTCTTGCAGACTGTAGAAACGAGCTTATCTATTTCATCGTGTCTGTAGACAGATGGATGGCCCTTGTCACAGCCTATTTCAACACCTGAAAGGCAAAGGATGGCTGCCACCTCAAATTCAACAGACTCGCTTGCATGAAGATCTATGGCTCCATTTGGGCACGCCTCAACACAGGCCATGCAAAGGGTGCACCTGTCAAAGTCTAGAAAAAGCATCTCTTTCAGACACTCTTCTGGACAGGAGCTGCCGCAAAAACCGCAATAAGAACACCTTTCTATGTCGAAGGGGCTCTTCAGATCAACTCGAAGGCTAAGGCCATGCCCCTTCTTCTCAAGATCTATAGCGGAAGCCGTTATAAAGGCGGGATGGTACCCCTTTGTCAAAACAGGTGTTATTGCAAGCAGCCCGCCCCACGTATCCACAAAATTTGCAAGGACGGTGGCATCGTCTGAAAATACTGCCACCCGCGGATCTGGCTCAAGAATAAAACTCCTGAAAAGCACGTGCTCCTTCCAGCTTAGCTCTGCCTTTGCGATGTCAAGAAGCATCTCAGGACCAAAACTTCCAAGGTCTGCATTCAGTTGGAGGGCTGGAGAAACAGGCGCATCCTGCTCACCATAAAGGCCGGGGAAACCACTCAAAAGGCGCGCGCCACGCAATTTCGCATTCACAGGGGATGATACGCCAGGATGGACAAAGACGTCCTCCTCGTTAAGATTGAAACCGCCTTTATCCTTGCGGCAAAGTATATATAGATTGAATTTCTTCATGGCCCTTTAATCCTGATTCCAGAAAAGACGAATTCGACTGTTCAAAAGCCCCTTCTTACCGACCAGGCTTGAACTTTGGCATGCCCTTTATTTATAGTACCCTGGTTTTTCAAAACAAGTTTTATTCCCGATTAATTGAAACGGTTTTCAATAACTCATTATGACAACTTTTCTCCCAACAAGGACATGCGATGGAAAATCTGGTAAAATTGCCCCTTGAAACCACGATCGTCACCCCAGAAGGCAGCACCAAAAAGGAAGAGCTTCTTGCCATAGAGGTACCCTATAAGGTCATGCTGAATGAGGTGGAGATCGGGGCATCAATGGTCCTTCCCACTGGTCTTGAAGAATTCGGGCCAGGCTTTCTTTTTGGTCAGGGTTATATCACCTCTCCAAAAGAGGTTATTGAGGTATGGGTCTGCCCTGAGGGAAAGATCTCCGTATATGCGGATGTGGCTGAAGACAGCGCGCCCAAGGAGGTAATCATCACCTCAGGCTGTGGAGGTACCGGCAAGATCTCAAAAGACATGCTCGAAGGCGCCTTTGAACCCCTCAGTGAAGCCACAATCACCTTTCCGGAAATCAGGGAATTCATACTCGAAGTATTGAAAAAATCTGACCTTGGAAGACAAACCCACTGTGTCCACGGATGCGGTTTCTGGGCAGATGGGAAGTTAAAGGCCTTCTTTGAGGATGTGGGCAGACACAATGCCGTTGACAAGATCATAGGGGCCATACTCCTTGGCAGATTCACACCAAAGGGAGCCATTTACACCACAGGAAGGCTCACCTCTGACATGGTGTTGAAATGTGCAAGGAT
>CAZOMT010000018.1:0-4596 GCA_964581255.1 uncultured Thermodesulfatator sp. | reverse complement strand
TTCAAATGGTGGAGGCGGCGGGAATCGAACCCGCGTCCGAAAGCATTCCACTCAAGCTTCTACGTGCGTAGCCCGGATTTTTCAATTTCGCCTGAAAGGCCCCATCCGGGCAGGGTCCTTTCAAGGCTAACCTGCAAGATGTTTAACCTTCACCGGGGCAGGTGCCCGGATCAGGCGAGCCTGTTAGCTTGGCACCCTTAACGGCTCAACAGGCAGGGCCGTAAGGGTGTGGCTGACTATGCAGCCAGTGCGTACTCGTATTCAGAGTCGGCGTTTGTGTTTGTTCCGCGTTTTTCACGAGGTCGCGGACCCCGGCACGCCACTTGAGCTTCCATACCCTCGTCGAAACCATATCGCCCCCTCTTTGAGGAATGATATCAAAAGGCTGCTTCTAAAGATTTCGTCCGTTGCGCCTGAAAATAATCCTTGATAAATCAAGGACATATCTGTGGCTATTTTTCTCACGCGCCTTGTTCTAGGATCGAAGTTCCTGATTTTTCAAAAGAACGCCTGTGAAGGATGTCAAGCTCCAATGGTCAGGTTAAAAGATAAGGAGATGGCATGGGGCTGTCAAGGCATCTCAATTTTTTCTGGAAAGGTGGAGGGAAAGTGGTTAATTTATCTTGTTTGCCAAGTCCCTTACGGGGCTTTACGGTTTTAAACCCAACCACAAAGATCAGAGGAGGAGCGATTCAGGTCAAGTCATGATTATCATTATGAAGCCGGATGTAGACCCGGCAGGACAGGAAATTCAGCAGTTACTAGATTATCTTTCACAGTTTCAGGATATACAGACCAGGTCGGCGGGCATACGAGGGGCAAGCCGTGTGGTAAATGAGATTTATCTGATCGGCCCTACCCACCATGTGCCCATCGAGACCCTCGAGCGGATGCCCGGAGTAGAGAAGGTCGTAAGGGTTTCCAGTAAGTACAGGCAGATAGGCAGGCATGGTGGCCAGCTCGACGAACTCGGCTTCGTATATAACGGAGTGGAGTTCAATCAGGAGACCTTCAACTGTTTTATTGGCCCGTGTGCCGTGGATACCCCGGACAATGTGGAGACCATTTTCAGGAATATGCAAAAGGTGGGGCTTGTAACTGCGAGGATGGGTGTGTACAAGCCTCGGACCAGCCCTTACGATTTCCAGGGGCACGGCCAGTCGTGCCTGCCCTGGCTGTTCGAGCTTGCTGGGAAATATGGCATAAAGGTCATAGCCATGGAGGTCCTGAAGGAAGTTCATATTGAAGAGATCTACGAGGAGCTTGAAAAGGCGGGAAGGCCCACAGGTGTCATGCTCCAGATCGGAACCAGAAATGCCCAGAACTTTGAGCTTCTGAAGGCGGCAGGCTCTCAAAAGGAGTTCCCGGTTTTGTATAAAAGGGGGATGGGCCTCAGCCTGGAGGATTCTTTGAACGCCTGTGAATACATAGCAAGTGAGGGCAACAGGAATATCGTATTTTGTTTGCGTGGGGTGCAGTCCCGTTTGGGAGACCCCCACAGGAACCTCGTGGACTTTGCTCATGTTCCCGTGGTGAAAAGGCTTACCAGACTGCCAGTATGTATTGATCCAACCCATTCAGTTGGCAGTAAGGACAGGGCCCCAGACGGCCTTATGGACATCTTTCATGTGAGTGCCCAGGGTTTGATTGCAGGGGCCAACATGATACTAGTGGAGTTTCATCCACGGCCAGAAATGGCCCTTTGCGACGGCCACCAGGCCCTTACAATGCAAGAGCTCGAGCATTATATCGCAGATGTTGAGCTGGTGCGGAAGTGCTATAAAGAAAGGGTCAACATGGCCCAGCAGGCCTTGTTCAAGAGCTGGCATCAGGACGGGAAGGAGGCATGAAGATATGAAGGTTCACTATCTTCTTCATGTCCCCTTCGAGACCCCAGCAACTATAAATGGCTGGGCTGAGGAACGTGGATATGAGCAAAGCCATACCAGGCTTTATGAAGGGGCCTCTTTCCCCGCCTTGGATGCCTATGATTTTCTTGTGATAATGGGCGGGCCAATGGGTGTATATGATGAAGGAAAATACCCCTGGTTGAGGCAGGAAAAGGCATTTATAAAAGAGGCGATAGAAGGGGGTAAGCCTGTAGTCGGCATCTGTCTTGGAGCTCAGCTTTTAGCCGAAAGCCTTGGGGCAAAGGTTAGGAAGAACCGTTTCAAAGAGATCGGTTTTTTTCAGGTTGCCCTCACGCCTCTTGGATGGGATTCTCCTATTTTCAGCGTACTTCCTGCAACCTTTGAGGCATTCCACTGGCATGGGGATACATTTGAGATACCAGAGAAGGCTTATCATATCGCCAGCTCGGAAGCATGCCCCAACCAGGCGTTTGTATATGAGAATCGGGTGGTTGGACTGCAGTTCCATATTGAATCCAACAGGGAAAGCCTGGAGGCCTTGGTGAAAAACTGTGGAGATGAGCTGATGGAAGAGGGTGATTATATTCAAAAACCAGAGGTCATCCTGGATGAAAACAAGGATTTCAGCCGTATGCACGAGGTCCTTTACAAGTTCCTTGACAGCTTTATCGAATATCAAAAGAAACAAGGCGTTATTTAAGAAGCCTCAAGGAATTCAAGGAATCAATCAATGGCAAAAGACGTTGAAGGGCAGATTGAAAAACTTCTGAAAAAGGGGCTTTCAAAGAGGGAAATAAGAGCCAGGCTACAGGGGAGTATTGAAGATAGCGAGTTGGATTTTTTTCTGAAGAATACGCCTTATCCCAAGGACAAGGAAAGATACCTGTTCCTCAATATTTCACTTTTTGCAATACTTTTGGTCATAACCTTAAAGAAACTCTATTTTGCCTTGTCATTCGGCCAGTTTGGCATTGTTATGCTCCTGGCACTCGTGGTTCCCACTGTGAACCTGTACCTGTTGAGGGAAATCATGAGGTTCAGGCGCCTTGGTTACCAGTTTTGTTTCATCCTTTCGGCCTTGTCACTGATAAACGCAGAAAACAGGGCTTTCCCAGAGATCATCTTGATCCCACTTATGATAATCCTTTCTGGTTTCTTGTATTGGGAGATGTTTTGGAAACACGACAAGGAGCTCAGGCAAACAGCCTGAGCCCTTGACGCATTTTATGCCGAGTTCGCTAATAAGAGCTCTATTCCACCTTCAGGGAAGAAGGGCTGGCAGCAGGGGCCCTTTTGCGCCTGCATACAGAGGATACTGCTTCAATCAGTGCCTTTGAATGTGGATTTGATACGTTTCTTCTTATGATGATGTCAACAGGCCTCACATTTCTTTGATAATAGGCGATATTGTAGGAATCCCTAGGCGTAATGACAGAGCCTTCCACGCTTATTCCACCAAATATGCCCTTGGCCTTGGCAAAGGCCAGTACGTCAACAGTGGCAGCCTTTGCGCCAGCTCCGTATGGCCCAGCTGCTACGCTTATATCACCGCCCAGCTTGACAGAGGTGGAAAGTAACGCATCCATGCCCTTGTCGGTCATGATCATGAGGATTATAGACGAAGATTCCGCTCCTGCCTGGAGCCCAAAAGAGGCGGCGGCCAAGGTGTAAAAGGCGGGCTGGCTCCATTGCCCGGTACGGTCGTCCTTGGCCACGAGTACCCCTGTGCCACCTTCTGCCCCAAAAATGAAGGCCCCTTTTAGAAGCTGTGGGATTATGAGCAGGGCCTTGGCACTGCATAGGTTCTTCCTGAACCAGGTCATGTTCGGGTCGGTAAGAAAGCTCTTGAAGGTGATCGTGGCTTCATCCACCAGGGCTGCCTGGGTGGAATAGTTCCCTGCATATGAAGTATATGGATTTAGGGTGAGGGGAACGAGTAAGCAAAACATAGCAAGCATGTAATATATCTTTTTCATCTAATGCCTCCGTGGAATCGTTTTAGGTAAGTTGGTTCTGTTGTATCTCCAAAAGCATAAGGCCTGACAATTGCAGAATTTGGTACAAATATATTAAAGAGCCCCTTGAAAGACAATCGTTTTGTTTGCCCATCCTCTTGGGCCTGGAGAACAGAAAGCAGCATATCTGCTCACGGACGACTATATCTACTGCGTTGTCGGGCACTTGAAGTACAGGGACCGCCTTGTATCTGTAGCACCCTGTAAGCAGATACATCGCCGGTCAGTAGTGCGATGATACCCGCGTGAGGAGTTACAAGGCAGCTCAGGGCCGTTTCCTGTAAAAGCCCTGTTGGTGGGTGTTTATATCTTGAAAGACGCGAAAAAAGGAGGGAAGCATGGAAACCTTCGAGGCAATAAGGGCCAGGAAATCTGTCAGGAAGTTTACCGACCGGCCTGTTTCAAGGACCACACTGGAAGGGCTTTTGGATGTTGCAAGGTGGTCGCCTTCTGGCGGAAACTGCCAGCCCTGGAGGGTGGACATAGCCACTGGCATGGCCAGGAAACGGGTTACAGAGGCCATCCTCTCTGCCAGGAAGCAGGGCGTGAAGGAGTGTCCGGAATTTGAGTACTATCCGGAATCGTGGATAAATCCGTACAGGGAAAGGCGGTTTCAGTGCGGCATAGCCCTTTACAGCGCAATGGGGATAGAAAGGGGGGATTCCAACGCCAGGCAGGAGGCCTGGGAGGAGAACTACAGGTTTTTCGGG
>CAZOMT010000017.1:0-42869 GCA_964581255.1 uncultured Thermodesulfatator sp. | reverse complement strand
TGCTATATAATATACACATCTGGCACGACAGGCAAACCAAAGGGCGTGGCAGTAGAACATCCAAGCATCTGCAACTTCGCCCGCGTAGCACAGAAGGTCTATCAGATCAACAAGGAAGACAGGGTCTACCAGGGCATGACTATTGCCTTTGACTTCTCCATCGAAGAGATCTGGATCCCCTTGACTGTTGGTGCTGCATTAGTTCCCGGCCCAACAGATTGCAGGAAGATAGGCCCGGAACTCGGGCAGTTTTTAAAAGAAAACAGAATCAGCGTATTTTGCTGTGTCCCAACCCTCCTTGCCACCATAGAAGAGGAAATACCCAGCCTTCGCCTGCTAATAGTCGGAGGTGAGGCATGCACTCCTGAACTGGTGAAAAGGTGGAGCCGGCCTGGCATTCGCATGCTCAATACCTATGGGCCAACAGAAACCACGGTCACGGCGACATGGTGTGAGCTCAAGCCCGGGAAAAAGGTCACCATAGGAAGGCCACTGCCCTCGTACAAGGTTTACATATTGGACGAAAGGCTGAAACCTGTTCGGCAAGGCGAGATAGGTGAAATCTGCATAAGCGGAATCGGGGTAGCAAGGGGATATCTCAACCGTCCTGAACTCACAAAGGAAAAATTCATAGCCAATCCTACAAATCCTTCTGAGCGTATCTACCGAACAGGAGATCTTGGAAGGATTAATGAGGAAGGGGAAATAGAATATCTCGGCCGTATGGACACCCAGGTCAAGATCCGGGGCTACAGGATAGAAACCAGTGAGATCGAATCAGTTATGTTGACCCTGCCACAAATCGAGCAGGCCGTAGTGTCAGTATGGACACGATCTGAAGGGCTCTCTGAACTGGTGGCATGGTTCACCTTGAAAAAGGGGATAAGGGAAAAGGAAGACGACATAAGAAGCGCCCTTTCAGATCTTTTTAGAAAGAAACTGCCCTCCTACATGATTCCGGCCTTCATAGAAAAGCTTGATGAAATGCCTATGCTTCCAAGTGGAAAGGTGGATAGGTCAAGGCTTCCTAAACCTTCGGGAAAGAGACTTTCCTTTTCTGACAAAGATTTTGTGCCTCCCTCGAACAAACTGGAAAAAAGGCTTGCTCGTGCGTTTTCAAAGGCACTCGGCCTGGAGAAGGTTTCTGTGGCAGACGACTTCTTTGAAGACCTTGGAGGACATTCACTGGCAGCTGCAAGGCTCGTTTCCATTCTCAGGCGGGACCCTGACCTTTCGAGTGTCAGTCTGGCAGACATCTATGCAAGCCCTTCGGTGAAATCATTGGCCCAGCGCATCTCTTCTTTGAACATAGAGCAAACAAAAATTCACCAAATAGCTTCTGAAAGGGCGGCAAGAGCTGCCCAAAAGATCCAAACATACTGTAACTGCCGTGTGTGGATTTGCGGTTTTGGGCAGGCCGTAGCCCTATTGCTCTATATCGCCATGCTGTCTCTTCCAGGACTTGCACTTTTCAGAAAGGCGCTCTTCCTGATGGAAAACGACCCCAATGCTGCGGCACTTGCCGCCATACTCGTCGGCGCAGGTATCGGAGCCTCTTTTCTAGCCGCATTGGGGCTTCCCATCATACTCAAGTGGTCAGTCATTGGACGGATGAAACCAGGAAGACACAAGCTTTGGGGATGGTTCTTCCTGAGATGGTGGATTGTGGAGCGCGCTATCCAGATGGCTCCCCTCGCCTTTTTGAGTGGGACACCGTTTCTTAATCTCTTTGCCAGGGCTATGGGTGCCAAGGTTGGAAGGAATTGTGTCCTCAGAACTCATCTGATCCACTCTATGGATCTTGTAGAAATAGGTACAGGCACCTCGATAGACGATAGCACCCACATTTATGCATATCAGGTCTCAGACGGCCTGCTCATACTTGACAGGGTGACGATAGGAGACAACTGCTTTATAGGCGCAAACTCTGTAATCATGCCCGGGGCCAGGATGGAGGATGAGAGCATGCTGGGGGATCAATCTCTTCTTCCAGAAAACACGATTATTCCTCAAGGCCAGGCCTGGGCTGGCTCTCCTGCAAGGCCCGATGAGAAACTGAAACAAGAGATGGAAAAGTTTCTTGACGTGCCTATTTCCGAACCGGTCCTTCCCAAAAGGATACTCTTGGTACTTGGCTTTTTTATGGCAATTGCAGCATCCATTATGGTTCCCATAGCGGCATTTACTCCAGGATTCCTGCTCATTGGTGAATTTTATGAAAGGTTTGGCACACCCTGGGATCTCCTTGTGACACCCATTGCCGGACTCTTATTCGTGTTGAGCCTCTGCCTCATTGTAATAACTGGGAAATGGATGGTTCTTCCAAGAGTGAGACCTGGCATCTACAACGTTGGAAGCCTTTTTTACCTGAGAAAGTGGTTTGTGGACAGAATCATTCGCATGTCCTTGGAATTCTGCGACTGTCTATATGCCACCCTTTATCTCCTGCCTTTCCTGCGTCTTCTTGGTGCCAGGATAGGCAAATGGGCAGAGGTTTCTACCATTGCCCATATCACCCCTGATCTTTTAGAAATCAAGGGTGAAAGCTTCATAGCAGATGCTGCCCACGTGGGTCCGGCATGCGTCTACAGGGGAAGGATCAGGATCAGGCCTACACGAATAGGAAAAAGGACCTTTGTCGGTAACAGCGCCTTTGTCCCAGAAGGCACTGTGCTACCGGACGAATGCCTGATTGGAGTGCTTTCTGTGCCTCCAAGGGGAAAAATAGAACCCGGCACCACCTGGCTTGGCTCGCCTGCCATATACTTGCCAAGGCGCCAGGAAAGCCAACATTTCCCAGAATCCGAAACCTTCAGGCCCACAAGGGCACGATATATAGAGAGGTTATTTTATGAATACTTCCGTGTAACGCTTCCTTCCACCTTATACTTTCTGGCAATGACCCTCATTATACCGGTCATGATCTTCCTTCTGAACAGTTCAAGCCTGCCAGTCGCAAGCCTTGGCACGGCCGCTCTACTCTTTGTGGCAGGCGTTGGAGTCAGTCTTGTGGTAGCAATCATAAAATGGTGGCTCATCGGAACATACCGCCCACTTGTCAAACCCCTATGGAGTACCTTTGTAAGACGCACAGAACTTGTAACCGGTCTGTATGAAAATGTTGTGGTTCCCTTCTTGCTTCTTCATCTAATTGGTACACCTTTTGCCCCTATCATAATGAGGCTACTTGGAGCAAAAGTTGGCAAGCGCTGCTATATAGAGACTACCTTCATGACCGAATTCGATCTTGTAAGGATAGGAGATGACTGCAACATAGGCTTTGCCAGCTCCTTACAGACGCATCTTTTTGAAGACAGGGTGATGAAGATGTCGAGGTTGAATATTGGAAGCGGTTGCTCCATTGGGCCACGTGCTGTTATTCTGTATGATTCTGTGCTTGAAGACAGGGTACGGCTCCATGCCCTATCTCTGGTAATGAAGGGTGAAACCCTGCCAGCAGACAGTTTCTGGTGCGGTGCACCTGCACAAAGGCGCACAAGAACCCTTCCATCCGATAGAGACAGGCAGGATAGAACTGCATGTACCAACCTGATTCCCAAGGATCAAAAACAGGTTTCACAAAGGGCGCATACAGACCTCAGGGCTGCATAAGAACCGGCCCCTGACAACCAATGTGAAAATCACAAGCCTTCATTGGTAGCAGGGGCCTTAGAGGGGGTCGCGGCAGGGTTATCTCTTCTGGATAATCCTGCCAACCTGATATTTTTAATTTCTTAGCACAAAACTTTGCACGTCTTTGAAACGCGCACAAGATCCCTGAAAATTACAAAAGATCTGTCTTTTTCAACAAGACCATTGATCCCTGAAGTGACACGACAATTGTAACTATCCAACATAATACGAGAACCAGTTGCATACTTTCCTCCTTATCTTCTCAATATCCTTCTTCTGCCTCTGGGCCGGTAACCTCTGAAGCCTCTAGCTTCTTTTTATCCATCACAAACCATACATAAGCTATATAAGCCAATACCAACGGTATTATCAATGCCACATAGGTCATGGCAGTGAGTGTGTAATGGGAACTTGAGGCATTATAAATGGTGAGGCTCGACTGCAGATCTGCCTTAGACGGATAAAATGGCGTGTTATTGAACCCAGCTGTAAAAAAGACAGCAAGACCAACCAGAACTGTTCCAAGCCCTCCGAACCAGATTCCTATCTCCTTTTCCTGAAATTTAGCCGAGTAAACTGCATAGATAACCAGCCCTAACCCCGCAAGGAGCATCAGAAGCACCAGAGGCATGGAAACGAGATTCTTCAGATACTTGAAAGACACCATTGACACTTGGCCAGTGGATGGATCCACATTAAATCCGTCCATGGTAACAAGCCCAACCACCACAATGAGGAGAAAAGGCAGCGCTGCAATGAAATTGGTAAACACCGCATCTCTTACGCGCTTTTTGAAATCATCCATTGCTGTAAAATCGATATTGTTCAACAGATAGAGCGCACCGAGGACCCTGGCATTGAACACCAGGAAAAGACCGAGGCTGATGTTGAAAACGTTACCTGCTGCCTCCAGGCCCCTCAAGGGATTGACCCACTTGACCAGATTGTATTCGTCTAGGACAAAATTGGCTCCGGTAAAAAAGGTGCCAACTGCAGTACCTATAAGGAGGATGCCAATGGCACCATTTATAAAGAGGAACACCTCGTAGACCGTTGATCCAAAAAAGTTGTCAGGCTTTTTTCTATATTCAAAACTCACGGCTTGTACGATGAAGGTGAAAAGAATGGCAATCCAAACCCAATAGGCCCCGCCAAAACTTGTGGCGTAGAATTTTGGAAAGGCTGCAAAAAGTGCTCCGCCAAAAAGCACCAAAGTAGTGAAGGTGAGCTCCCATTTTCTCCCAATAGAGTTTATTATAAGGGACTTTTCCGTCTCATTTCTGGCTAGTTGCCATATAAGGGTTTGGCCGCCCTGTACAAAGGTGAGAAAAAGGAAAAGTGACCCAACAACCGAGGCGAGTATCCACCACAGCTCCTGAAGTATGGTTTGACTAAGGCTACCAATCATTTAATCCACCTCCTTTGGACCGATCTGGATCTGCTTAAGCATTATCCTCACCTCTGCTATCAACAACAGGGTGAACGTAACCAAAAACATGAAGAAGGTAAGCTTTACGTTTACGGGAGCAATATCTGTACGGGCTACAGATACAGGAAGAAGATCCTGGATGGCCCAAGGCTGCCTGCCTACTTCTGCCACTACCCAGCCTGCCTCACCGGCAGCATACGCTAGAATAAAAAAGATTATTCCAATGGGATACAGCCATGTGTTTTCTTCCATCGTGCCCCTTGCAGTAAAAAACAGATAAAGGATAAAAACCAATATCATGGCTGAGCCCACTGCAGCCATCATATGAAATGAATAGAAGGTTATTGGCACAGGAGGAACTGCCTCCTTTTCCGATTTCAGGTGGCCATATCCAAGATACTTCTTATACTTATTGAATTCTTCAAGGGCAGTGGAGGCCGCCTTTATATCCCCTGCCTTACGCGCGCTCTTGTATTCTCCCAGATATTTCACTGCCAACCTTCCCTTTTCTATCTTTTCCTTGGCCCCCACGATGGACCTTTCTTTGTTCCCAAAGATCAGGTCGTTTATCCCAGGAACAAAGCTGCCAGCCTCCCTGTTTGCGAGAAGTGAGAGAAGGCCAGGTATCTTGACTTCATATATAAAAGGCTCATGATAGTCTCCTGGCTCCTTCATGCCGTTTATGATGCCAAGGGCCACAATAGGCGCATTTGTCTTTCCGTCCCACAAACCCTCCATAGCCGCAAGTTTCATGGGCTGATGTTTGGCATCGAGAAAGGCAGCTTCATCCCCTGTAAAGGCGAGCATCAGGGAAGCAATCAAGCCAAATATGGAGGCTACGGCAATACTTCTCTTTGCCATCAATACATGACGCCTCTTTGCGAGATAATAGGATGAAACTGCTATAACAAAAAATGACGACAGGGCGAATCCAGAAGTTGTGGCGTGGGTAAACTTGCTGATTGCATAAGGAGAAAAGACAAGATCGAAAAAGCTTTTCATCTCGAAACGCGCCGTATCAGGATTGAAGGCCATGCCAGTCGGGAACTGCATCCAGCCGTTTGCCACGAGAATCCACAGGGCAGACAGGTTTGAACCAATTGCCACCATCCACGTTGAAAAGAGATGAAACCCCTTTGAAACCCTATTCCACCCAAAAAACATGACCGCAAAAAAGGTCGCCTCTAGAAAAAAGGCCACGATACCTTCTATAGCCAGTGGAGCGCCAAAGATGTCACCCACCATCCATGAATAGTTGGCCCAATTGGTGCCGAATTCAAACTCTAGAATGATCCCCGTGGCGACACCAATGGCGAAATTGATACCAAAGAGCTTCATCCAGAACTTGGTGAGTTCCTTCCATTCTTCACTGCCTGTCTTTACGTAAATGGTCTCGAAAAAGGCGCACAAAAAGGTTAAGCCCAGGGTCAACGGCACAAACAGCCAGTGATACATGGCAGTCAGAGCAAACTGAGCTCTTGCCCAGTTGACCAGGCTCAAATCGACTTGTTCAAGCATAACCTACCTCCTGTCATGAAATTTATTGTAATTTGGTAAAGGGGCATTGCCAGGCACCCTTGTCAAAACCTTTATGACGTGATCAGCCCTCTGGGAGTCGGAACTAAAACGGTTTTCTAAAAGATCTGGGAAAAAGAAAAGCTTGAAAATCACAAAGATGACAAACAATTTGATTGCAATAATCTTCCAAAGGGTTTTGCCAAGACGCATAGATTTCGCACCTTGAATATACAGATCGGATATACGATTGATGAGGCGCTGATTAGTGGGGCTTTCCCCTTTTTGCTGGGCTGAGGCCGTCATCTTGATTCAATAATTCGGATGAAAAGGTCTTGTGTCTTTGGATAAAATGTATATTAAGATATTTTTTATCTTATTATCCGATATATGTCAAGATCAAATAAAAAAAGACACAAATATTTTTGATAGATCCCTTGTATGGCCAGATGTCCCACCAGGATGCGTATAATAATTGCAAAAAACTCCCTTGGTGTCTGGTTAGAGGTTTCCGTTTTATTTTTTGAAGAGAGGTCAGCGTTGGGCCAAAGCCATCTGTGTCCAGCTAAAAGATGTTATGGGTTATGGACTTACCACCTGAATTCAAGACAGATAGGCATGTTCCTTGAAAACTTCCTTCAAAAAAAATCGCATCTTCATGCCATGCGGCGGCAAATACCGAACTGCTGTGACTGTTTTTTAAGGTAGCCTCGAGTAGAAGAAGGGCAAGGGGGGCCTGAAAGGGCCCTCCTTGCTTGGAGCAGACTTTAAGGGGATTTGTTCAAAATGGATTTCAGCAGACGTTGGTACACCGAAGTTTTTACTAAAAAGTCCCAAGAGGCTTTTACAGCTTCGAAAATAGAGGTTTTATTTCGAACAACTGGGGTTCCTCTAGTTTGTTTCAAGGCTGAAACGTCGCCTCGAAGGCGAAGGGCTTGAACCATGCGGGACCAAACACGGTATGGAAAAAATTAAAAAAGCCGGTCACATCATCTGTGAGCCGGCCCCAAGTCGTCATGCCCAGGCCCTATTTCAAAGGTCCTGAACAAGAGAAACATTGATCCGTTTATTAAGGCATCTTTACAACCCTGAACCCAAGGGCGGAATTTCCCTTGAATGGGAAAAAACCGTGGCGGTAAGCAGACCTGCATGCATCAGGCAAGGCATCCCATCCACCACCTCTTTCAACCTTCAATACACCGTTTGGAGGTCCAGGAGGATCCTTCTCTGGAGATTTGGAATAGTAATCAACACCGTACCAATCGTTACACCATTCCCAGACATTTCCGTGCATGTCGTATAGGCCCCAAATGTTTGGCTTCAACTGTCCAACTTCGTGTGTCTGGGCATTTGCATTGTGGTAGTACCATGCAAACAGTGGAAGATCGGCAACCATGTCTCCAAAGCAATATGAACCCGGTTCCCCTGCACGGGCTGCATATTCCCATTCTGCCTCAGTTGGAAGCCTGTAGGAGTGAGTGTTTTCCATCTCATTCAGCTTTTTTATGAATTCAATGGCGTCGTTCCAAGAGACATTTTCAACTGGCCTCTTGTGCCCTTTGAAATGGCTGGGATTTGTCCCCATGACCTTGACCCACTGTTCCTGCGTCACCTCATATTTTCCAAGATAAAATGGCTTGGTTATGGTCACCTTGTGCTTGGGCAGCTCATCTATATCGGCATTCTCAAAATGCCTGCTGGCACCCATCATGAAGGAACCCGCCGGTATGAGAACAAACTCCATACCAATACTGTTTTTATAATTGTCTGCAAGAACCCTGGTACAGGGGCTTGCCAGAAAAACAATACAAATGGATATCAGTAGAATTAGTGGATACTCCAATTTCCTTTTCATAATAAAGAAAAACCTCCTCAGTTTGGGCCTATAAATTATGGCCCCCTTTAAACATCGATAACATAGCATTCATTATGCACAAGACATGGTGAATGTCAATTTTCCCTGTCTCATTCACCCTCTGGAGTAATTACCGCAAGGGTCTTTTTGGCACAACGACCGAGCACGGCACGGCCAACGCTTCCTACTATGATGTCGGTAAATGGACTTCGCACAGTACGGCCCACATAGACAATATCCGCATTGGATGATTCCGCTTCTGCCACTATCACCTCGGCAGGATCTCCTGGCATCATCTTCTTTTGAATCCTTTCAGCAGCTACACCTGCTTTTAGCAACAAATCTTCAGCCCCCTTCAATATTCCTTCTGCTTCCTGCATAGGGCTGGGCCATAGATTCTTCTCAGCAGCCTTTGCAATATCTATCACATCCATGACGTTCAACAGTGTAATAGTGGCATCTGGCACACAACCCATGAGAATAGCCGCCTCCTCCACGGCTGCCAAAGAACCGGCTGAACCATCCACAGGAACGAGAAGATTTTTAAAGTCGACCTTGCCGCCATCCTGGGGATAATCCGTTCCTGGAATATATACAGAACAGGAACTTGATCCGTAAAGGATTCCAGATGTCACACTTCCTATGAATGAACCCTTTACAGGGTCCATACAGCGCCTTTGCATCACGATGGTGGAATATTCGTTCTCTGTGACGAATTTGATGATGACCTTGGCTGGCTTTCCATCCTTTACCTCGTAATCTATGGAACCTTGTGGATAAATCTTTTTGATGATTCCACTAGCCTCATCCATCACAGGTTTGATCTTTTTATTTATGAAATCTTCCTTGAGTCGCCGAAATAGATCGCTTTCAAGGACTGTATCCACCCTGATATCAATATTGGCCATATGCGTACTGAGATATCTTCCTGCCATAACATGAAGCAGAGTTATCTTTTTTACCCGGTCCTTGCAAGCACTGGCAAGAGAACCAGCCAACCCGCAAGCGGTCTTGAACGTACCTTCACCGTCAATTGGCAGTAAGAATTTGGTAAGAGGTTCTGCCTTTTGTGTCATGTTTCCCTCTCTTTTTTAAAGTTAGTTTATTAGCATCTAAATTAATTCATCTATTCATACAACAAGACTAATAAAACATCAGCAACCATACGTTGGCAATGGCCACGCTAATGAGCATATATGGGAATGCCACCTTCATAAAGCCAAAAAACTTCATGGGGTGTCCTGCAGACTCGGCTATACCGAGGGTTACGACATTGGCACTTGCTCCGATCATGGTTCCGTTGCCTCCAAAACAGGCACCAAAGGCCAAGGCCCACCAAAGGACCCCTGAATCAGCCCCTGGGATCACCTGTGTCAGATAGCCCACAATGGGAAGCATTGTGGCAGTAAACGGTATATTGTCTACGAATGCGCTCATGATTGCAGATACCCAGAGTATCAGACAAATGGAGGTAACCAGGCTCCCATGCGACAATTGCAGGACCCAATCGGCTATGAGATCCAACAATCCCGTTTCCTCCACTGCCCCAACGAGTATGAATAGAAACATGAAAAAGAGAAGGGTGGTCCACTCTATATCCTTTTCAATGAGGGTCAGCAGATCTATCTTTTTGGTGATTAGGCCATAGGTAAAGAGCAGTGCCGCCCCAAAAAGGGCTGCAATACATACCTCCATGTGCCAATAGCCGTGGGTGAGAAACATTGCCACAACTATACCCATGATGATGCCACCAACAGTCAGGAGATGAGAATCGGTGATTTGATACTCTTGGCGTAACTTTTCTATGAAGGCCTGGATGTCGGTGACAGTAGCCTTCCCATATTCCTTGCCATAGGCAAACTTGGAATAGACAAAAAGCACCACCATGGAAAGCAGGCACACAGGCGTAAGGTTCACCACAAAGTCCATGAAGGTCAGACCTGCATATGAGCCTATCATGATATTTGGAGGATCACCAATGAGTGTTGCCGTTCCACCGATATTTGAGGCAAGGACTTCGGGAATGAGAAGAGCCAGGGGATTTATACCAAGGGATAATGCAATCTCAATACTAACTGGGGTTAGAAGGAGCATTGTTGTTACATTGTCCAAAAAGGCAGATGCGACTGCTGTAAAGCTCATGAGAATAATGGAAAGCAGGATGACATTTCCCTTTGCCAGCTTGTAACACTGATAGGCCGACCACTGAAAAACCCCGGTATGCTTAAGAATTCCAACTATGATCATCATACCCATCAGGAGGAATATGACATTCATGTCTATTGCATGAATGGCGCTTTCATATGAAAGGATATGGTATTCAGGATTAATGGTTCCAAAGGTGTAGCTAATCACAAGCATTGTGGCAGCGCCGAGCATGGCCGCCAGTGTCCTGTGAAGTAGTTCAAAAGAGATGAGCACATAGGCCAATATAAAAATGACAGTCGCTATCCAAAACGCAGGCCCTTGTGTACGTTTGATAGTAAGATCCACATGGGCCAGATATCTTTGGCCATCAAAGGCTATCCTCGTATTGTCTAAGGTGACCCTGCCTGTCTCGTAACTAGGCTTGAAGGCCTCAATCTCAATACTTGCTCCCTTTATACTGCCCTTTGGCAACTCGAGAACCGTCTGAAACGTGCCATCTGCCTCCGTCTTGAGCCCAGCCTCACCATGAGCGTGCTGGCCTTTTTTGGCCATGGGTTCGAGCTCCTGCCCATTCAGAAAGACCCTCAATTTCACATCATCGACTCCTGTGCTGTGGGGATTGGAAATCTTTCCAGAAATGGCCAATGTCTCGGCATGATGAGCGGCCACTTCGTGCCCCGACTTGCCATGGGCCTCCTGGGCCAAGCAGGTGCTCATCAGAGGGAAAAGCATGGCTGTTAGCATCAGCACTATAATCATAACGAAAGTCCTGGCTTGGCAGCTTGAATGGCTGCATCCAGGCGCAGACAAATCCGTATTCATAATTGAGCCCTCCTGTTAAGCGGAAATGCCATAGACAAATTTAAGCATGGCCATCATAACCACGAGATAAAGTATGGTCATACCAGTACCAGCCCTGACGTAATCAATGGTCCGATAACCGCCAGGCCTCATAATAAGCGCATTCACCTGATGAGTCGGAAGGACAAAGGTGTTTGACGCTGCTATACCTACCACGAGGGCTGCCATCTTTGGATCAGCGCCAGCCTGAAATGCCATATTCATGGTAAGAGGCACAAGAAGGACTGTAGCACCGACATTGGAAGCCACAAGGGTAAAAAACGAAGTAAGAAGACCGATAATCAAAAGCAGCATAAATGGGGTGACTTGCCCCATAGCATTCATGATACTTGTCGCTATATAACGAGCCGCTCCCGTTGTTTCAAAGGCGATACCCAAGGGGATTAACCCGCCCAAGAGAAAAACTGTCATCCAATCCACTGACTGGTAGGCTTCGTCAATAGACATCACCTTTAGAAGTACCATGCCAAGGGCTCCAGAAAGAAGAGAGATGGAAAGCTGAACATGAAACCCAAGAGCTAGGGTAAGAGCCAACACCAAACAGAGCACAGCGGGCAGGGCCTTTTCTGGCCTCATGATTTCACCCTTAAGATCTTCTGTAAACAGCAAAATGCCTTTGCTCTTGAGATAATGCAGCCTTTCCCATGGACCCAACAACAAGAGGCCGTCACCAGCTCTCAACTTCATCCTGGAGATGTTCCTGCGGATGATCTCGCCACCCTTATTGAGGGCCAAGGGGTTGACACCAAAGATCTTCCTGAAGTGCAAGTCTCTCATGGTAGTACCGACGAGCTTGGAATTTGGTGGAATAACGGCCTCCACTATGCCTGTATTATTGGGCGAGAGCATCTCTGCAAAGTACTCCAAGTCATCCTTAACCTTCCAACCGAGATCGTGCTGAATCTCATCTATATGCTGCTTTCTGCCAAATACCGCCACCACGTCTCCAGGCTCAATGACATCTTCCCTAAGGGGAGAAAGTACCATCCTTTTCTCCTTGGGCTTAAAAATTCCCACGATAGTGGACTTGTATGTTGGCCTGAAATTCAAATCATCAAGGCTTCTTGGCCTCCAATTCTCTGGAACGACTAGTTCAAAAGGCCTTTTGCCCACTTTAATTGAATACAGGCTTTCCACCTGTCCAGACATGAGCCCTGAACCTTCTTTGGCCTCTTTGGCAGGCAAAATCCACCGTCCCAGCAGGGCGAAATAGACAATGCCAGCAACAAGCAAGGCAAGGCCCATGGGGGTGACAGTGAATAACCCAAAAGGCTCAAACGCCTTGCCTCCCAAGAGGGAGATATTGTTGTTCCACCACTGCTCCATCAAGTCATTGAGCAGGATCAGCGGACTGGAACCAACGAGTGTGATACAACCACCGATGATGGCACAAAAACCCATGGGCATAAGTATCCTGGAGATGGGTACGCCCAACTGTTTACTTATTCTGGTTGCCGCTGGCATAAACAAAGCAGCTGCGCCTATATTCTGCATGAAGCTTGATATGAGCCCAACGGTTGCAGCGATGAGGGCCATGATTCTCGTTTCAGATTTGCCGGCAAGCTTTATTATCTGGCGTGCCAGTATATTCATGACTCCAGTCTTATCGAGGCCAGCACCTATAATGATGACAGCTATGATAGAGACCACCGCGTTTGAACTAAGCCCGCTAATGGCCTGTTTGGGCGTCACTACGCCAAGAAGGGGCAGTACCACCATCATCATGATACCGACCACATCTACCCTTACCCACTCGAAGATGAACAAAAGTATGGCAAAAACCAGCACTCCGAGCACTATCATTATGTCTTTTGTCAACAACGGGGCATGAGTAACTAAAGTATCCTCTGCCAGGGCTGACTGTGCAAAAAACAAGAGCAAGACCAATACAAGGCTTGCACACATCCCTAAACCAAATTTCTTTTTCATAATGTCCCCTACTACTTTCTCTTTATTGATAAGAAATCTTCCCTAATATTCCAATCGGATCAATTGGAAACTTTTAAAAAATATTTATCACAAAAAAACAGCAGTAGCTACTGAATAACTACTGCTGCTTCCTACAACCGGGTAAATAAGCACAGTATATCAGTAAAGTATCAGCACATGGCAACTGAGCATTCCAATCACCTTTTCTGTCATGCTTTCAATAACATAACTAAATATACCGTTCGACTTCATAAACAAATGACACTTGCCCCTTAAGAACCTTCTGCCCTTGCCTGAAGCATACCCCTTATCATGGCTGCAGATATAATAATTCCTGCTGCGCCCAAGGCTGCCACCAATGCCCAAAAGCTTATGGCATCGTATAGTGCAGTGGTTTCTGGGCTGAGTGGCGGACGAAGACCAAGGTCTGCCAGATAACCAGGTATCTTGGCCCCACGGCTGACAGATACTATCAACATAACAGCCCCCATCACTATCTTTATCATATAGTCCTTGACATAGGTTGTTCCCAGGGCACCAAGCTGCACACCGAAAAGAGAGGCTGCAAGGATCAAAAGGGTAAGGCGAATGTCAATAAGACCACTTAAACCCCACTGTATTGAGCCCCACATCCCCATGACGAATGCAATGACCAACTCGGTAGCGCTAGCCACTACCGCAGATGCGCCGATGACATAAATAAGGCCTGGTACACCAATGAAACCACCAACGGCAATGGTGGCTGCAAGCATACCTGTGGCAACACCGACTGGTATGGTGAACCATATGGAAATCCTTATGCCAGCCTGCTTGAAGTGGATCATAGGAGGCAGATTGATCTTCTGAAGAGCCAAGGCAAGCTTTGTGGTTTCTGCCTCTTTACCGCCCTTTGAGAGCTTGTAGGCATCGTAGAAGACATACGTGCCAACTACAACGAGTATGATGACGAACATAAGGCTCACGTAGAGGTTGGAGCCTGCATTTCCCCAATGATCCAAAATGTATTTCTGGATCTGGATACCTATCTGCACACCAACTATGGCAGAAGCTGCCATAAAGAGACCTAGTTTTACATCTGCCTGGCCGTATTTCCACCGTTTGTACGCCCCGACCATGGCCTTTGGAAACTTGTGACACATATTACTGGCAACAGCCACAGCACCAGGAACACCTAAAGACATCATGGACGGAGTGAGGACAAAGGCACCACCTGATCCTATAAAGCCACTGAGAAGCCCGCCAATAAGACCCACAACAAGTAGTGCCACCACTTTGCTTGCTGGCAAGTTGATAAACATTATGGAGATCCGTTTGACCTCATTGGTTATCTCATGCCCTTCTGTCTTCAGCGTCACCAAAACCTTCCTGTTCATGGGGACGTCTTCTGGCTTTATATCTTCAGACAGTTTTAGGGTCCTTTCTTCACCTGTGACATCCATCTTGAAAATGGCAGTGTGGTCGGGGTTAACCTTGATGAAAAATCCCTTTATCAGGTTTTTGGGCGGCCCGCCTCCTCCAGCCAGCACCGCGCTTGCTGTAAAACAGCACACCAACATTATTGCCAATGTTAATACAAGACGTTTCATTACTATTGCCTCCTCCTGAAATCTAACGAATAGCTACTTTGCGAATGATTTTTTAATGCCCTCCCTTAGGCTCAATTCCCAGCAGAGATAGAAAGTTGCTGGCAAAGGCACCATGAACAAACGAAAAGATCAGCGCCGTTCCCACAGGATAAACGGTATGCCACCCTCCCATGGTGTAGGTGGTGGTCACCCAATCCACATTAGAAAACAACAGGTAATACAGGGCTCCAGAAATGGCCCCAAAGATTAAAGTCTTGATGGCCAAAGGGCCTTTAGATTTTTTTGGTTTCATAATGAAACACCCTCCCTTTTCAGTATGAATCCTAATTCACAAGCAATCCATGTTTTAGACCCAAGTCAAGTGCGTGTCAAGCTTCCTTAAAATTTTTCACAACCAGATTTCAGGCCTTCAACTATGAGAAATTTCTTGATTTAGCCAGGTTAAGATTGCTTCATTTTGAAACAAAAAAAATTTTTCAAAATTTCTCCTCACACCTCAAAAAGATCTGGGCGTATTCTCACAATGCAATTGAAACAATAATATGATAAATTGGAACAAGGTTCGTAAAAGACGCATCTGCCAGACATGCTGCTGACAGTTAAGACATTATTTCTTTAATCAAATAAGGTCGTTGTGTAAGAGGATAATATCTATGGATACCCTTGCATATTTCCCACGACACAATAGTTGGAATGCGTGAAAATTATTTTGGGGTCTGATAATGGCGTCAGGTGGAAGAATAATAGCGATTGGAGACATTCATGGCTGTATCGACAAACTAAATGAGCTTCTTGAATACCTTTCCATAACAAATGATGATACCGTCATTTTTCTTGGTGATTACATTGGCAAAGGACAAAGCTCGAAGGACGTGATCTCAACCCTTATCGCACTTCAGAAAAAAAATAAAAAGGTTGTTTGCCTTCTCGGGAACCATGAAAATCTCCTCTTGGAATACGCCCGGACCGGGGACGAAATGCTGGTGCCCTATCTGAGACAGCAAGGAATAGAGGCCTTTTTGAGTAGCTATGGACAGGAAGATCTTAGCCAACTGCACGAACTTTCCTTCATGTCAGAAGAGCATAGGGAATTTTTCAATAGCCTTGAGCTTTATCACATTGAACGGGAATACCTGTTCGTACACGCTGGCATAATGCCTGGCCTGCCCCTTGAAAAGCATACTGCTGGAGAATTATGCGAAGTACGGGATGTATTTTTGGAATCCAAGGTGGAGATAGATAAAACCGTAATCTTTGGTCATACCCCCTTTGAGCTACCCCTTGTAGCAGAAAAGAAGATCGGCATAGATACTGGAGCAGTATATGGAAACCTCCTCACAGCGGTTATTGTTCCTGAAATAAAATTTTTTCACGCCTGAGCCTTGTCCTTTTCCCTTTCCTTCTCCTTTTTGACTATGGCCACCAATTTTTTAAGCTCGTAATCCCCTTCATAAAATGCGTCGGCTACAAGATATGGGGTTTCATCACTATACATTGCTGCATCTATCAACCTGGTAAATCCCAATAGTCTGCCGACGATAACGAGCTTGTCCTCGATAACATCGGCTGGAGCAAAGCCGAAGGTGGCATTTACGAGGTCAGCCTTCACATCTGTGAAAAAATCTGCACGCTCAAGTATCTCCCCAATGGCAAGTGCCCTTCTGTGTCGCTGTTTCAAGGTGGTTCCGCCACCTTTAAACCGAAATTTGACATAGTTCTCTCTGGGGTCGATACCACACACTGTATCAACCATTGTGAAGTGAAAGTCCATTCTCGCATTCAGGTTCAGGTAATCCCTGGCTATCACAAGATAATTTGGCATACCAAGAGGCCTTTGACTCCGGGTATCAGACATCCACCGGCCCACTACTGAGCTGACGTTCCCCACAACGGGTGGAGGCCCAGCCCATCTGAGTCCAGGGGTGGAGATACCCTTCCAAAGTGCCTTGAAAGGGCGGCAAACAACTTCATCAGGGGTTACAGAACGTTTTTTCTTGAGATCTGGAGCAAGACCGCCTCCCATGTCTATGATGTGGAGAAAAAATGGGATATCGCTTTCGAGCTTATAAACAACGCCTGTGGTCTCTTCAAGAAGCTCGTCCCCTGCCTCAAAAAAGGCGATTACCGCCTTTTCGTGCACGTATCTAACTATATCGTGAAGTGAACGGCACTCCATTATGGAAAAAGTGGGGCCATAGGCATCGGTGAGATTCAGTTTGACCGTGAGTTCCTTCAACTGATCCAAAACCGTATCCTTTTTCTGCTGGACCTCTTTGGGCTTTTGCCCCTGGTTCATCTTCTGAAACTCTTCTTGGGCCTCCTTTATCTCTTCCTCTTCAGCAATAAAGACCTTGCCGTGATCAGCGTCTATGGTGACCCACTGCCCCTCCTCAAGCTTCTCCATAGCATTTACAAGACCAACGAGCATGGGCCGTCCATACTCTCTTGCCACACATGAAAGATGATCGGCAGGATTGCCAAAATCCACCAGAAGCCCACTTATTTTGCTCATGACCTTGGCGGCATCGACAAGGCTCCTGTGCATAACGATTATCGTGGGCTCGTCAAACTCCTCATCAAGATCCTGGCGTCTTCGCACCTTTTTAACCTTGCCAGTGACAATGCCACGAGAGGTAATAAGGGCTTCCTGAAACAGGGACTCCCTATGCTCTGAGTGAAAGGACCTCATCTTTGATGGCCCTTCCATGATCAAGGGCCTAGCCTGAAGAATCCACACTATTCCGTCCTTATCAATTGCCCATTCTATGTCCTGGGGGCCGCCTAAGATCTTTTCGATGCGAAGACTCAAGTCGACAAGTTCCCTGACCTGCTTCTCTGAAAGGACAGGCCTTTCCTGCCTCTCCTTTTCAACGTCTTCTTCCCTGAGCCCTCCTGAAGGATCGGGTATCAAACGCTTTACCTTTTTGGCGATGATGGGAGGTTCTGAAAAGATGTCCTCCCTGTCTGCCTGCCGAAATGGCCTATAAACGTCTGCCATGGAGGCACCGGACACCACCAGTTCTCCCATGCCGTACAGGGCACTTATGAGCATGGTCTGTCTTTTCTGGTCGTTAGGATCCACAGAGAATATGACACCGGCCTTGTCGGAATAGATCATCTCGATGCAAAGGACCGCCATGTTGAAATCAAGGGGGTTCATCCCTGCACCAATGCGGTACGCAAGGCTCCTACCATTGAAATTGCTTGCGACAACCTCCTTGACCGCCTCCCTGAGCCCGTCAAATGAAACCACATTCAACACCGAGGTAAACTGACCTGCAAAGGAATGGTGTGCGCCATCCTCGCTCAGGGCACTGCTGCGCACAGCCAGCCCCTTGCCCTCCTCAAAATACCTGCTGGAAATATTTCTCAAGGCGTCTTCAAGGAGTTTTGGAAGCTGAGCTGCCATCACCTCCCTCTTTATTTCGTCCTCAAGCTCCTTGGTCATCTCCTTGCCTTGAAATAGGACAGGTTGGAGCTTCTTCAGTATCTTCATGGACAGGCCACTTTCTTCCAGAAAGTACCGGCAGCCGCTCACCAATATGGAAAAGCCCTCAGGTACATGAAATTTTCCCTCTTGTCTCAGCCGCGCCAAAGTACACGCCTTTCCTCCGGCAAATTGGGTACACTCAGGCATGTATTCATCCAAAGAGACACACAAGGGAATGTCTTTGTAACTTGGGATCTTTTTGAGCAAGTCATTGATCTTGCGGCTTATCTTCTTGTGGATATTAAAAAGGGCGGCATGTCTTTCGTAGTCGAGCTGGTTCAACTTTTCAACCAGTTCACCAGAAACATCTATCAACTCATGAATCTTGTTCTGGATTCCTGGACCAAAAAAATCCGTCTCCCTGAATTTGAGGTCGATGTCAGTGATGAGTTCAACTGCCTTGGTGTTTTCATAGAGGAGTGAACGAAATATCTGGTATCGCCACTTGAGCTCCTCAAGACGCTCTTTGGCTTTTTGCTGACGCAAATCCTGAATACGCTCAACTTGTTTCTTCAGCCAGTCTAACATTTGATCAGCTGCTCCCTATTCATGCGGACTCCCTGCACAAATCCAGGAATCCTCCATAAAACCGTTCCACTGCATTGTCATCCGCCATCTTCACGTCAAGCTGCCTGGTGAAGGCTATCAACTCTCCAATATGCCTTAGTACCTTTATCAGGTTGTAATCCTCAATCCCTTTAAGCTTGCCTATCACGATATCCTTTCTCACCTCTGTCTTGAAGGCCAGGGTCTCCAGGATCCACCTGATGAGTTCAGCCCTTTTCCTCCGTTTGGATTCTTCTGCAAACCCCCCTGCAAAACGAAAATATATATAATTTTTGTCTGGCTCTTCGCTTACAAAGGAATCTATCACATTGAAATGGTAACCAAGGAGCAAACTGAGATTCATGTAGTCTTCTCCCACTATAGCAAGGTTTTGCCCAGTATATTCAGGCGGGCGCGCAAGCATGCTGACAGGCCTGGCCATACTGGAAAAAAGATCTCCCAGACCAAAGGGAGCTGGCTCCCTGTCCCAGGCGTCTGGCCTGAGAAGACCTTCAAGCACTGCCTTAAAAGGCCTGCTTCGGACCTGTGAAACCTCTACCAGCCGGCTGTCTTCACCTGCCTCAACTCCTCCTCCAATATCTATGATCATAATCTTTATGGGAAGATCTGCCTTCAGCTCCAATGCCCTCTCCCCCTTGATAGACTTGACCGATGAGAACTGCTCGATAAGGGCATCCACTGCCTGAATATGGGCAAAGTGGATGATGTCATGGATAGTCTTGCATTTTTCAGCAACAAAGTCGTCTGAAGCTGAATCAAGCAAATAGAGAGGTGCAACGTAACTCAGTATCCTTCTAAGGGCCTTAATCTCAGGTTCTTCCATGTATTCCCAGTCATGCCTGGCTTCAACCTCTACCAGCTCCTCGATTATCCCCTCATAGACCTTCCTTTCGTCAGCGTCTACCGTGACTTCCATACCGTCCTTCAAAACGGATGTAGCCTTTCCGGTTCCAAAGATGGCGGGAACCCTGTATTCCCTGGCAATAGTGGCAAGATGCCCCGTGGAACTTCCAACATCTGTAATGATGGCCCCAGCCTTTTTAAGGATACGGCTCAACTTTGGATGTGCATACCTTGAAACCACTATGGCCCCCATGGGTATGTTATCCAGCTCCCCATCTGGATCCACATGGACAACTCTTCCTGACGCCACGCCCAGCTGTGCTGTGTGGCCTAACCCATCGAGGATCACTGGAAACCCTTTTATTATCTGTTCAATATCTTTGTCCACTGGCTTTGAAGGGGCCTGGATACCAAGACGTCTATTCTGTAGCATCACAAGCTCCCCTTGTTCATCCAGGGCCCATTCCAAATCCCGGGGTGTGCCAAAGGCCTTTTCACAAAGCATGGAGGTCTCTGAAATGGCCCTCAACTGGTCCACGTCCAGGAGCGACGACCCCCTCCTCATGTTTCCCTTGCTTATCTCAAGAGGCCTCTTTTCTAAAGGAAGCGTGTAATCAAGGGGCTTTTCCGTTATGAAGCTCGAAACGAGCAAAAAAGGGTAGGATCGCTTGACCATGTAGTGTTCCCCGCTCAAATTGCCAGCAACGAGTCTTTCCCCAAGCCCCTCTACTGCTGCGATGACCAAACAGTCCTCGTATCCTCCTACTGGGTCTCTGGTATAAGCCACGCCAGAAATCGTGGCATCTACCATTTCTTGCACACCCACGGCAACAGGATGGCTGTTCAGGTCGGTGTCTGTGCCGAGATAACTCATGACCTCTGGCATAAACCTAGCCATGATTACCTCTTTGTAGGCGTCAAAAAGATCATCAGGCGCTACATTCAAAACAGTGTGAAACTGGCCTGCAAAACTTCTTTCTGTATCCTCACCCACTGCGCTGCTTCTGACAGCCAGCTTTGGCACCATACCCACCTCTTGGTACAGCCTTTTGAGTGCGCCCTCTACCGCAACTTTCAGTTCATGAGGCACCTTTGCGTCCCTGAAGATGGCCTTAACCTCTTTCTCTATGGAATTGACAGCAAGCCCCTTTTCATAGAGTTTTTTGACCTTTTTCACTATGGCGTTGGCCTCTAGAAAGACCTGATAAGCCTTAACGGTTATGGCAAAGCCTTTGGGTATCCTTATCTGGAAATTGTTGCTGATGTCTGCCAAGTTGGCATTTTTTGACCCCACAACCTCATCCAGATCCCTATTAATCTCGGTATAGGGAAGAGTAAGTTGTTCCCCATAAGGGCCTGTGCCTCCAGACAGGATATCTTCCAAGGTGCTCCGCAATTGTTCCAGTTTATCGTACAGCACGAGATATCGGCCATTGGTGAGGCTATTTAGGTTGTAGACCACCTCTCTTGTGATCTCGCATACCCTTGTCACAAATCCTGCCAAAAAGGCCCTATCGAAAAGATAGTTTCCGCCAAGGACCCGTTCCGCATTGGCAATCTCTTCTAGAACCTGATTGTTGAGGTCAAGAACCTTTCTGAAATATTGAAATATCCTGCCCAGAGGCCTTTTCTCTACTTTTTTCATATCCCCGCTTGCGATTCAAACTTCCCCTTTGAACAAATTATATAGTTCACAAATTGCCAAAAGACGAGAGGCAAAAGGCATACAAAAAATCATGAGATATCTCTATAGCCCAGCAACACTGATTGGTCTACTGGATTGCTGAGCACTTACAGCTTCAAGGAGCTGAATATATGGCTTGGATGAATTTGCTACCTTCTACCTGTTCAACAAAGCTCCAGTTCGGTTTGGGGTAGATAACTTGCTCTGGCTTTACCTTCAGTTCAGCAGATTTGAAAAAGACTGTCAAGTTAGAATAAAACGAATCTGCACTGTTGTTTTTTCAGGTTGTTCCAGATTGCGCTTCAAGCACTTGCGATGTATAGCAAGACCCTGCTATATGGCTGTAATCAAGATACTCATGATCTTGGCTTCTGAAACTAATGACAAAGCAGGTTGCAAAGTGTAAAAAGGATGCGAAATGAAAAATTTGCCTGAAAACATCCTTCATCTCATTGGGAATACGCCGCTCGTTCCCCTCAAAAGGCTTAATCCCTTCAAGGGCGTTACCATCCTTGCCAAGCTTGAATCCTTCAATCCCGGTGGCTCAATCAAAGACCGGATAGCCCTCAATATGATTGAGGCGGCAGAGCAAAGAGGAGAACTCACCAAGGATCGGATAGTCCTTGAGGCCAGCAGTGGAAACACTGGCATAGGCCTGGCCCTTGTTTGTGCTGTCAAGGGATATCGCTGTCTCATTGCAATGAGTGAGGCGGCAAGTCTTGAAAGAAGGAAGATAATGAGGGCATATGGAGCAGAGATCCTCTTGACACCAGCCCGCCTTGGTACAGACGGGGCAATAGAGGCTGTCTACAAACTTTTCAGGGAACATCCCGACAGATACTACTTGACAGACCAGTTCAACAATCCAGACAACTGGAAGGCCCATTATCTCCATACCGCTATGGAAATATGGGAACAGACAGATGGCCACGTGGATGCCATAATATCCACCATGGGGACCACAGGCACTCTCATGGGCCTGGTGAAAAGGTACAGGGAATTGGCGCCAGAAGTGAAAATCATAGGTGTGGAACCCTTTTTGGGCCATGCGATTCAGGGCCTTAAGAATATGAAGGAATCGTATAGGCCTGGCATCTTTGACAAGCACCTTCCAGACAGCATTGTCAATTGTCCTGACGACGAAGCCTTTGAGATGGCAAGAAGGCTGGCTAAGGAAGAGGGAATCTTTGCTGGCATGAGTTCTGGAGCTGCGGTAGCAGTTGCCATTCGTCAAGCAGCTGGTATGGATTCAGGTATGGTTGTGGCCATCTTGCCAGATGGTGGAGAGAGATATCTGAGCACTACCCTCTTTTCCATTCCTGAAGAGCAAGACGAAACAGAAGGAGACGTCCTTCGTTTTATAAACACCTCTACAAGGAAAAAGGAAATCTTTGAGCCGATACATCCAGGCAGGGCTGGGATATATTCGTGCGGGCCCACAGCATGCGAACACATGGATCTTTCCATGGCCAGAAGGCTCATTTCTGCTGACCTACTCAAACGTACGCTCAAATACCTCGGCTATGAGATTACCCACGTCATGAACATCACAGACATGGACGACCGCACAATAAGTGAGGCCATCAGGCAAAATCGCCAGATTGAAGAACTCACGAGGGATTACACAAATTCCTTTTTCGAAGATGCGGCAAAGTTGGAATGCATTCCTGCTGATTATTATCCCAGGGCGAGCCATCATGTCCCAGAGATGATAGAAACCACCAAGAAGCTCATTGAAACAGGTTATGCGTATGAACGTCACGGGTCTGTATATTTCGATATCTCAAAACTTTCAGACTATGGCAGGTTCTCCAGGATCGATCTCGACAGGATAGACATAGGGCGCACCGTGGATCTCGATGACTATGAAAAGGACAGCCCCCATGACTTTACCCTCTTTAAACGGGTAAATCTCGACGAACTCAAAAGGGGTATAGGTTATACGACCCCTTGGGGTCAGGCCAGACCCGGCTGGCACATAGAATGTGCGGCAATGGCCATGAAATATCTTGGGCAGTTCTTTGATATACACACTAGCGGAACAAACCTCATATTTCCGCACCATGAGAACGAGACTGCCATTGCCAGGGCACTTACAGGAAAAGAATTGGCAAGATACTGGCTCCATTGTGAACTCATCCTGCTAAATGGCAGAAAGATGTGCCTCAAAAACAAGAATGTTATAACAGTAAAGGAACTTCTCGATGCCGGTTTCTCAGGCAGACAAATTCGGTTTTTCCTCCTGAGGTCCTATTACAGAAAACCCGTCACGTTCTCTTACAAGGCTCTGAAAGATGCATGCAGGGGGCTTTCAAGGATTGACGCATTCAAATCTGATGTAAATACGTGCCTCTATTTAAGACCAGAAGAAAAGGCATCCAATAAGGTGAAAAAGGCCCTGTGCAAGCTGGAAAGAAGATTTTTTGCTGCCATTCTCGACGACCTCAATACATCGGCTGCCTTTGGAACCATCTTCAGCTTCATCAGGAATATCAATCCTCTCATAGCAGAAGGCAAGGTCAACAGGCAAGATACGTTGTCTATCGCAAAGACCTTCAAGGATTTTGATTCCATACTTGGGGTCCTGAAGTTTGGCCTTACCAGAAAGAAACTCTCCTCACAGGTACTGGAGCTCATTGAAAAACGGCAAGTGGCCAGGACCAGGAAACGCTTTCAGGAAGCCGATCAGATAAGAAAAACTCTTCTCCAGGAGGGGATCGAGCTAATAGATACGCCAAATGGTCCACGGGTTAGATTCACTGCCACCAAGCCGAATGCCTCTATAACGTGAAGGCATGAAAGGGACCGAATGCCTCCCAACCATTCATCCTCTTCCGCCTCAAGGATAGCAAGATCTGCTAAATCGGTCAGTGCAGCCGTGTTCCTTTCCAGACTTTTCGGGCTGGTCCGCGAACAGGTTCTTGCAGGGCTTTTTGGCGCTGGCACTGCCATGGATGCATTTGTAGTGGCCTTCAGGATACCAAATCTGTTGAGAGACCTATTTGCAGAAGGCGCGCTCAGCTCTGCCTTTGTCACTGTCTTTACCGAATATCAGGAAAAGAAGGATCCTGAAGCAACACAGAGGTTGGTAAACAACGTCCTCACCTCCATCACCATCCTTATCTCCCTGCTATGTATTCTGGGTATTGTGTTTTCCAAGGATCTTGTCCTTCTCATGGCACCGGAATTCGTTCAAATACCAGGCAAGATCCAATTGTCTGCCAACCTGACCATGATCATGTTCCCGTTCCTTTTGCTCATCTCTCTGTCTGCCTTGGTCATGGGCCTTTTGAACACAAAGGGTTATTTTTTTGTACCTGCCTTTGCCTCTAGCTGTTTCAACCTGGGGTCCATAATAATAGGCGGTGGACTCGCCATTTCGATTCCGGCACTGGGATACCCTGCTATTTATGGGATGGCTGTGGGCACACTTGCAGGAGGCGGGCTTCAACTCCTCATCCAGATGCCATGCTTCAGAAAAGAAGGTTTCAAGATCCGGCCCTTCTTGGACCTGAAGGACCCAGGTCTCAGAAAGATGGGAAGACTCATAGTGCCAGCTATAATTGGCCTTTCGGCCACTCAGATCAACATCTTCATAAACACCAACTTTGCGTCCAGGTGTGCAGAAGGAAGTGTTGCGTGGCTCAACTACGCCTTCAGATTGATGCAATTTCCCATAGGCCTCTTTGGCGTGGCACTTTCTGTGGCAACCCTTCCAATGGTTGCCAAGCAGGCAGCCCGCGGTGCATCAAAGGAACTGGGCGATACACTGGTATCTGCCCTTATCCTTGCCTTTGCCCTGACCCTACCGGCAGCAGCAGGTCTTTGGCTGCTGGCTGAGCCTATAATAGGCCTTATATTCAGACATGGCCATTTTTCACAGTTCGATACCGTCATGACTGCACAGGCCCTTAAATTCTATGCCATAGGCCTTATTGCTTATTCTGCAGTAAAGATAATAGTGCCTGTTTACTATGCCCTGGATGACACCAAATGGCCTGTCATAGGCAGCTTTCTTACTGTTGCCGCAAATGTTGTGATAATCATGTTCACCCTTGACCGATTTCAACACAGGGCCATAGCACTATCCACCTCTGTGACCATGATATTCAATTTTATCTTCCTGGCTGTGATACTCTACAGAAAAACGGGAGGATACCCTGCCCTCAGGCTTGTAACAGCATTCATCAAGATAGCATCAGCTTCGGCAATAATGGCTGTTGCTGTCTATCATGCCAGTCTGTGGACTGGGCTTGAACAAAACACAGCGGGCCTTTTGGTCCAGGTATCTGTCAGCATAGTGGTAGGGATTCTAGTATATGTCACAGGTGTATTGATAATGGATCTTAAGGAAGCCAAAGACCTCCTAAAGGCCCTTATCCACCTTTTCCGCAAGGCCCGCTGACACGGTAAAAAATACTAACCACAATGTATGCGCTTTGACCTTTCTTGGTGTGGGAAGTTCAAGACCTTTGTCTCAAGCGCAATAGCCATTGATTCTTCAGTGCTTTTGGTGCCCTTTACGGCCTCAACAAGTCTTTCCAGGTTTCTGACAAGACCATTTTCTCCATAGATATTGTCCATAAGCATTTCATGGAACATAAAACAGGCTTCAAGGGCGTTTTTGCACCTTTTTCGTTTCACGTCCAAGACCCACTGAAATTTCTCGAGCCGTTCTTGAACCTCTGGAGGACGTCTGCTTATCTCCTCGTCGATAAGCCTTTTTCTGGTACGTTCAAATTCCTCAGGATCAAGCTCAAAGAGTTTGCACAACTCTTCATAATCAACATTAACTGTCCTGTTTTTCGACATTTCAGACTGAATCTCCCCTCATTCTTTGCCTAATATAATAAGCAATGATCATACCTGGTTCATGACAAAAAGTGGGACTTAGACACGGTTCTATCAGGAGTGGAAGGCAATATCCCTGTTGAAAGTGGAAAATATTTTCCCACATGGAAAATGTTTTCCGTGAAAATCTTTACAGTCCAAACTTTCCCTCAGCCACGGCCCATATATCGAGCACCCCGATATTCTTTATTATCTTGCCATTTGCATCAAGGACTGGCATTTCTTTTATGTTGTTTCTGATGAATTTCATTAAAACGGTTTCTATATCCTCATCCAAACGAGCCGACACCAGTTTCTTGTCCATGATGTCCTGAACCATCTGGCAGGTGATGCATGAAAGAAGCCTTCTCGTGCTAAGCCTTGCGGTACATTGCCTCCTGGCAGTAACTGCCTTGATGAGACCACCTAAGGACACCTCTCCTATTATTCTTCCTTTGTCATCTTCGACATAGATGCTTCTTACACCTCGATTTTCCCTGACAAGTTTTGTCAACTCTGCGATGGGCGTATCAAGGGGCACCTTCAAGTAGTTATGATTAGGAAGTTCCTTGATTACCTGGCTGAGCTTCACTTTTCACCTCCTTATAAAAGCATGACTCATGACACTAAAGAGGCCTATGTTTCCGGCACCTGACCAGCCTTTTTAAGGCAGTGATGGAGAAGCACCGGGGCCACGAATTCGTTTAGCATCACCGAGCCTATCACTGCGTTTACTACAATCTTGCCAGCAAGCTCTGGGAAAAAATCCTGGGCCAAGAGTACCAGCCCGATGGTCACACCTGCCTGAGGGAAAAGGGCAAGACCCAAATAGCGCGCAACCGTATCAGATGCATGAGAAATTCTGGCCCCAACCCACACGCCAAGCTGTTTGCCTGCCATCCTTACAACGAGTAGAAATATAGCAAGAAGTCCTGTTGTCTCGAGAACCGAAATATCCATGTGTGCCCCTGCAAGGGTGAAAAACAGGCCAAAGACCGCATCCTCCAAGTGCTCAAGGACCTTGAAATAGCTCTGAAGACCTGGCTCCCGATTTACAATGACAAATCCTGCCACCATGTTTGAGAGTATCGAAGATGCATGAATAACGGTGGAAAGGGATGTAACACAAAAGAGCACTCCCAACACCACCATCAACATCGCCTCCTTCCTTTCCACAAAACGGCCGGTGAACCACATGACCATCCCTGCAAGACCTCCAAGAAGGATGGACAAGCCGATTTCCCAAAAAGGCATAAGGATCATGTTACCTTCTGGAAGATCGACGCCGAGGATGGCCTGGGCCACTACCCCTGCCATGGAAAAAAATATTACAGTCAGGGCGTCGTCGAGGGCTATGACCCCAAGCAATATATTTGTGAATTCGCCTCTTGCCCTTGCCTCAGATACCACGGCCAGAACTGCCCCTGGTGCAGTGGCGGCTGAAATGGCGCCAATTACCAATGCCACTGAGACATACATGGAGGTTGCAGCCATGCTGCCCTCTGAAAAGCCTGGGAAAAATCTCAAAAATGCGAAAATAGCCCCTGCAGTTACAAAAAAGGCCCCTGCAGCCTGAAATATTGTGATCCAGCCTATCTGCCCGCCAACGGACTTCAAGCTTCTGATATCGAGGCTGCCACCTATGTTGAAGGCAATGATGGAAAGGGCCACTTCTGTTATGAAATGAAGCCTTACATTTACAGTGTCCGCTGTTAGAAGGTGGAAAACCGATGGGCTAAAAATAACGCCCACCATCAAATATCCACTGACCCTGGGGAGATGCACCATGTTGGCCAGCCTTCCTCCCCAATAACCAAAAAACAGAAGCAGGCCAGTGGTAAGCAGTGGATTTTCTATCAAGCCGACCTCCTTAGATCCCAGTTTGGAATATGGCCAATGATTACCTTTGATTATACCATGTTGAAAACGCCTTGTATGTTGTTTGTGAACATAAAGATATCTGTTGTCTCAGCGCCCCTTTTATTTTCAACACATACAATCAATACCTTGGGGAAAATGGCCGTTTCTGCCAGGTTCTTGCAGCCTTTTGAAAACATTATTTCTCCTAATTCTTGACTAAAATTTTGCCGTTAAGTAAATTAGCCTACTTACTGACCTTCTGGTCAGACCTGCGGAGGGATGGCCGAGTGGTTTAAGGCGGCGGTCTTGAAAACCGCTGTGCCGAGAGGCACCGTGGGTTCGAATCCTACTCCCTCCGCCATTATTTTTGAGTTATGAAAAGGAGAGGTGACCGAGAGGCTGAAGGTGCTCGCCTGCTAAGTGAGTGTGCGCTGAAAGGTGCACCGTGGGTTCGAATCCCACCCTCTCCGCCAGTTTCAAGACTTTGTTCCGGCAGAAATGCCGGTTTTTTTATATGCACCCCAATTTCCCAGGAGGAAAAACCATTATGATGACAGATTTTCTTTTTACCTCTGAATCCGTCACTGAAGGACATCCAGACAAGGTTGCGGACCAGATTTCTGATGCGATACTCGATTCCATCCTAAGCAAAGATCCCTATGCAAAAGTAGCTTGTGAAACCATGGTGACCACTGGCTTGGCACTCATCGCCGGAGAAATCACTACAGAGGCCTATGTAGATATGCCCAAGGTGGTCCGGGGCACTATTAAGGAGATAGGTTACAGTGACTCCAGCATGGGGTTCGACTGGCAGACATGCGCAGTGCTCACAAGCATAGACAAGCAGTCGCCTGACATCGCCATGGGCGTTGACAGAAATGGTGACATAGGCGCAGGTGACCAAGGACTCATGTTTGGATATGCCACTGATGAGACCCCAGACTTTATGCCCATGCCCATCTGGTATGCCCACAAGCTGGCACAGAAGCTTGCACAGGTTAGAAAAAGCGGAGTAATACCCTTTCTCAGGCCTGATGGGAAATCCCAGGTCACGATCCAATACCGTGACAGAAAGCCGGTATCAGTACATTCCCTGGTTATCGCAGCCCAACACACGCCAGAAGTCACCCACAAGGAAGTGGAAGAGGCTATCATAGAAGAGGTGATAAAAAAGATAGTGGCACCAGAACACCTTACAGAACAGACCAAGTATTTCATCAATAGCACTGGCCGCTTCGTTGTTGGAGGGCCGCTTGCCGACTGTGGTGTCACAGGCAGAAAGATCATAGTGGATACGTATGGAGGAAGGGGGCATCACGGTGGAGGTGCATTTTCTGGAAAGGACCCAACGAAGGTAGACCGCTCACCCTCATACATGGCCCGCTACGTTGCCAAAAACATTGTTGCCGCAGGTATTGCCGGAGAATGTGAGGTCCAGGTGGCATACGCAATTGGTGTAACAAAGCCCCTCGCCATAAATGTCAGGACCTTTGGGACTGAAAAGATACCTCAAGACGACATAGTCAAGCTCATAGAGGGAAATTTCAGCTTTAAACCCAAAGATATTATCGAATACTTGGATCTGAGAAGGCCAATCTATAAAAAGACCGCGGCATATGGCCATTTTGGCCGGCCTGAGCCAGAATTTACCTGGGAACGTCTGGACATGGTCGAAACCCTTAAAGAAAAGGCAGGCCTTTAAGGCTGTTGCAACAAAACTAAAACTCAAGGAGCAACCAGAAGAAAATGAAATATCACATAAAGGATGAATCCTTGGCAAAAGCAGGAAAACTTCGTATCGAATGGGCTGCCCAGAGCATGCCTGTTCTAAATCTCATAAAGGAGCGATTTTCTGCGGAGCAACCTCTCAAGGGCATCAGGCTTGGAGCTTGCCTCCACGTAACAACAGAAACTGCGGCCCTTTGCCAAACCCTTAAGGCAGGTGGCGCTGAGGTTTATCTTTGTGCCTCTAATCCCCTCAGCACCCAGGACGACGTGGCAGCCTCCCTGGTCGTGAATGACAAAATCCCTGTCTTTGCCATCAAGGGTGAAGACAATGACACTTACTACGACCATCTCAGGGCGGTCATCGACTCAAAGCCACAGATCACCATGGATGACGGAGCAGACTTGGTATCCACCCTTCACCAGGAGAGAAAAGAGCTGTTGAGCCAGATAATAGGCGGCACTGAGGAGACTACCACTGGTGTTATCAGGCTAAGGGCCATGGCTGCAGATGGCGTCCTGCACTATCCGATTATTGCAGTTAACGATGCAGATACCAAACACCTCTTTGACAACCGCTATGGTACTGGCCAGTCCACCATCGATGGAATCATCAGGGCAACCAATAGGCTGATCGCAGGCAGCATATTTGTGGTATCGGGTTATGGTTGGTGTGGCAAGGGTGTGGCCATGAGGGCCAAGGGCCATGGTGCACGGGTGGTTGTCACCGAGGTCGATCCGCTCCGAGCCCTTGAAGCAGTAATGGATGGTTTTGAGGTAATGCCCATCAAAGAAGCGGCTGCCATTGGAGACTTCTTCTGCACCGTTACCGGTGACATTCACGTCATTCGCCAAGAACATTTCCTGGAGATGAAAGATGGCGCCATCGTCTCAAATTCCGGCCATTTCAATGTGGAGTTGGACCTCGATTCCCTTGAAGCAGTCACAGAGTCAAAAAGGAGTATAAGGCCATTTGTCGACGAATATAGCCTAAAAAATGGAAGAAGAATATACGTTCTTGGCGAGGGCCGGCTCATAAACCTTGCTGCTGCAGAAGGTCATCCCTCCAGCGTCATGGACATGAGCTTTGCCAATCAGGCCCTGTGCTCAGAATACATGGTAAAGGCCGCCGACAGCCTTGAAAATACTGTTTATGGTGTACCCAAGGAGATAGACAAGGAGATTGCAAGGCTCAAGCTCTCCAGTATGAATATCGACATAGATACACTGACGGAAGAACAGGAAAAATATCTCTCATCCTGGGAAATGGGCACATAAGCAAGAACTGGCTAACAAGGGCGCAGACTGTATTTGAGGGATATTATTATCCATCTTTAAAAAAGCTGTTTACATAAGTAGATATAACCTTTAAAAAGGGCAGAAGGTTTCAGATGTGAAGGCGTTCTGCCCTTTTTGTTTTTCCAATCAAAGGGAGGTCCTTACGCAAATCCCTTTTTTAAACCAGGAGTCTGGAGCGATATTTTATGTCTGGGAGCACTGAAAAGGACAAAAAGAAACTTTGGGGAGGCAGATTCTCAGAGGCCACAAACGAGATTGTAGAGAGATTCTCTGCCTCTGAACACTTTGACAGGCGCCTCTATTCCCAGGATATATCGGGCAGCCAAGCCCACGCCAGGATGCTTTCAAGCTGTGGCATAATCTCGTCTGAGGACGCAGCTAGCATCATCAAGGGCCTGGAAGAGATAAAGCAAGCTATACGAAAGGGCCGTTTTGAATGGAAGCCTGAGCTTGAAGACGTCCATATGAATATCGAAAAGGCCCTTACAGATGCCATTGGTGAGGCTGGAGGCAGGCTCCATACAGCTCGCTCCAGAAACGACCAGGTAGCGACTGATTTCAGGATCTATGTAAGGGAACAAATCTCCTTGGTGGATAGATTGCTCGCTGGCCTTCAAGGCGCCTTTGTCCATCAGGCAAGCAACCATTTGGACATTGTCATGCCTGGTTTCACTCATCTGCAAAAGGCACAGCCTGTTCTTTACTCTCATCACATGATGGCCTATTTCGAGATGTTCAAAAGAGACAGGTTGAGGCTCAAAGATTGTATCAAAAGGGTCAATGTCTGCCCCCTCGGTAGTGCCGCCCTTGCAGGGACAGGCTTTGAAATCGATAGATTCATGACTGCAAGGGAGCTCGGTTTCGAAGACATCTCAAAAAACAGCCTGGATGCGGTTTCAGACCGGGATTTTGCCATAGAGTTCGTATTTATACTTAGCCTCATAATGATGCATCTTAGCAGACTGTCGGAAGAGTTGGTCCTGTGGACATCTTCTGAATTCTCTTTCATAGAACTTCCTGATGCCTTCTGTACAGGCTCGAGCATAATGCCTCAGAAAAAAAACCCTGATGTGCCAGAGCTTGTCAGGGGAAAAACTGGAAGGGTGTATGGCCATCTCTTCGCCCTTTTGACCTTGATGAAGGGGCTTCCCCTGGCCTACAACAGAGATCTTCAAGAAGACAAGGAAGCCCTTTTCGACGCCTTAGACACTACGGCTTCCTGTCTCCATGTTATGAAGTATCTCATAGCAGGGATGAAGCCTCAGAAGGAGAGGTTAGAAGCAGACACCAAAACCGGTTTTCTCACGGCTACTGACCTTGCTGATTACTTGGTAAGAAAGGGCATACCATTCAGACAAGCCCATGAAATAGTTGGAAAGGCAGTGGCCCAGTGCATTGCTTCCAACAAAGAGCTTACCGATCTCAGCCTCAGGGAGCTGAAGGCACTTCATCCTTCCATTGAAGAAGACGTTTTCAGAGTGTTAGATGTCAGGGGGTCGGTGGACTCGAGGAGCTGTCCAGGGGGTACAGGAACCCAGGCAGTCAAGGCTCAAATAGAGGATGCAGAAAGGTGGCTTTCAGATTTTCGGTTGACATGAGAATTATGTTCAAAAATATCACTTGCTTGATACTCCTTTGCCTGTTTGTGCTACCAGTATCTTGTGGGCGCAAAAGGGCCCCGGTGCCTCCTGGCACCCTGAGACCTGAGAGGATCAAGGATCTTTCGTATGAAATCACCGCCAAGGGAGTGATACTCACCTGGAGTGTGCCTGTCAGGAATCACGATGGAAGCCCCTTGTCCCACGTGAAGGAGTTCAGGCTCTACAAGGCACAAGTACCTATTGAAGGCGGCTGCCTTGAATGTCCACCAATGTATGGAGAACCAATTACCATAAAACTCGATTCCAAACCCGAACCTGGCCAGAAGATTCACTATGAAGACACCACCTTGCAGCCGGGCTTCTTCTATATTTACCAGGTTCGCACTGTGAAGGGCCTTTTGAACGTATCGGACTTTTCCAACAAGATCTCGTTTGCTTGGCACTGTCCTCCAGATGCGCCACAAAGCCTTAGTGCCGAGGTGTCTGAGACAGGCATAAAGCTTACATGGCTTCCACCCACCCGATTCATGGACGGCACTCCCCTTAATCAGTCACTCAAATATGAAATCCTGAGAAAATTTGATGACGAAAAGGATTGGACCAAACTCCATGGAACTACAAGCAAGACCAGCTGGTTCGACAAGATCAGGCGCACTTACAGACATGTGGAATATAAGGTGGTGCCTGTTTTCACCTTTCATGGCACAAAAATCCGTGGCAAGGCATCCCAGCCCCTTATCGTAAGGGCAAAGGGGTTTGGTTTTTTGAGGCCTCCACATATTATCAAGGTCGAAAGATTGTCAGATGGCATCCACGTGTCATGGCAACAATTAAGACGCTATGACATATCGGGTTACAATATCTACAGGAAGGATCCATCCCAAATTATCTTCAAACTAAATAGCTATCCTTTGAAGTCGGCTACATTCGTGGATAAGACCAAGCTGAGAAAGGGGCAATATGCATATTATGTCACAGCAGTGGATGATTCTTATCCACCAAACGAAAGTCCCCCGTCACGGATGATTACCATTCAAATAGACAAATGATATCAGGAAATTATAAATCTCATGACAAGGAACAAGAGTGAAAATTCTGCAAACATGTTGTTGATAATCCAGGGATCATGTCCCAATGGAGCCATGCCATAGGGAAAAAGTGTAATTTTTGAGATAGCCATATCCTAAAATATACCTGAAAGGGCGTTTGTTATTCATGAAGGAAGACTATTTCTACCACAAGGATGGGGAACTCTATTGCGAAAACGTGCCAGTTAGCAGGATTGCAGAAGCTGTCGGCACTCCTTTATACTGTTACTCATCCAACCATCTGAAAGAGCGATTCGAGGCCTATGACCAGGCCTTTGGCAACAAACCTCACATCGTCTGTTTTGCCATAAAGGCAAATAGCAATATAGCCTTACTCAATCTTCTTGGCCGACTTGGCGCAGGGGCAGACATAGTCTCAGGCGGGGAATTGTATAGGGCTCTCAAGGCCGGTATCGATGTGAAACGCATTGTCTACTCTGGTGTTGGAAAGACAGAAGAAGAAATGGCCTATGCCCTCAGGGAGGACATCCTCATGTTCAATGTGGAATCCTTCGATGAGCTTCGCGTTCTTGAAACGGTTGCAAGAAAGATGGGGAAAAAGGCAAGGATATCCATTAGGGTGAATCCCGATGTGGACCCCAAAACCCACCCTTACATATCAACAGGGCTCAAAAAGAATAAATTCGGCCTTCCAATGGATCAGGCCCTTGCAGCATATAAAGAGGCATACGACTCAAAATGGCTTCAGGTGGTAGGGATAGACTGCCACATCGGTTCCCAAATCCTCGAGACCAAGCCATTTATAAACGCCATTGAAAAGATAAAAACTCTCATCGAAAGGCTGTCGTCCCTTGGTATAGAACTTTCCCTCTTGGATCTTGGAGGAGGCCTAGGCATCTCTTATGGCAGAGAAAATCCACCTGAACCCCAAGACTATGTTGCCAAGGTCCTCAAGGTGGCCAAGGACATGAAACAAACCATAGTCATCGAGCCAGGGCGATCCATTTGCGGTAATAGCGGCATACTGGTGACAAGACTACTCTATATAAAGAAAAATTCCCAGAAGACCTTTTACATAGTTGATGCCGCCATGAATGACCTTGGGCGTCCAAGTCTTTATGACGCCTATCATGAGATCAGGCCAGTATCCACAAAGAAAGAGGATGAAGCCGTGGAGGTCGATATAGTTGGACCCATTTGTGAAACAGGTGATTTTCTTGCAAGAGGAAGGCGACTTCCCTCCATGAATAATGGAGACTTACTTGCCGTCATGAGCGCCGGAGCATATGGCTTTACCATGTCATCCAATTATAACTCACGTCCACGAGCAGCAGAGGTCCTCGTCAGAGGAAACAGCTTTGAAATCGTCAGAAGGCGAGAGACCTATGAAGATCTTATCAGAGGCGAAAAGATCCCGAACTGGAAGGATTAGGCCCATGAAAAAGGATATTCCATTCCAAAAGATGCACGGCAGTGGAAATGATTTCATCCTCATAGACAACAGAAATCATGCCATAAGGCTGCTGGAAGCGCCTCAGGCAGCTATCAAGCTTTGCAAAAGACATTTTGGCATTGGCGCTGATGGCTTAATACTCATTGAAGAATCGGACAAAGCCGATTTTAAATGGCATTTCTTTAATGCAGACGGAAGCCCTGCCGACATGTGTGGCAATGGAGGGCGTTGCGCAGCACGCTTTGCCGTACTGGAGGGAATTTGTGGGCCAGAGCTCAAATTTGAGACAGGAGCCGGCATAATAAAGGCCGAGGTGAAGGATTCCACTGTAAAACTTCAACTTACTCCACCCAAGGCATTGAGGCTTGATCTCGAGATAGGGCTTCGGGAACAAAAAAAGACTGTTCATTTCATAGACACAGGCGTTCCCCATGTGGTGTTGTTTCCCAAAGACCTTGACAACGAACCCGTTTTCGAGCATGGAAGACTCATCCGTTACCACGAGGCCTTCAGCCCTGAAGGCACAAACGTAAATTTCGTAAAGGTCACAGGGCCATCGAATATCCTCATACGCACTTATGAAAGAGGCGTTGAAGACGAAACACATGCCTGTGGTACAGGTGCTGTTGCAAGTGCACTCATTTCCAGTGTGAGGGGCCTTGTGGACCCTCCAGTAGAAGTAACCACCTCTGGCGGTGAAAGACTCAAGATCTATTTCAAGAAGGACGAAGCCCCGGATTTCAAAGAGGTCTACCTCGAAGGGAAGGCCGTTCTCGTTTATTCAGGTGTCACAAAAGAGATCTGAAAAAAACAAAGGCTACCTCAAAAACCGTTCTCGAACCAAAATCCTGATTCCCAGAGGCAGCCCCAAAAAAGAACGGGCTGTTAAGCCCGCTCTTTCATGTTTTTCACAGTTCATCCAACATTATTTCATAAATGGCTCCCACTGTTCTCCATTGGGGCCGAGAAGATACTGTGTATTCACTGCAGCAAACTCACCTGCGTGATCGACCTTTACAGTCACGTATCCGCCTGTTTGATCAAGTATTTGCGCAGACTTATCCCGGATGAACCCTTGTCTGCCTTCACTCTTGGTAACAATGACTGGATTGGCACCACTATATGGAAGCCTTATTAGCATGGTTTCGTTTACGTCTTCATTGAAGCCAAGCTTTAGCACATATCCTTCAGCCATGCCCTCGCCTTCAAGATAGAGCTCCTCAGCTGATGGCTGAAAGCCACACTCTGCTATCTCTGGCTTGAGTTGCTCAGGGATATAGAAATATAGTTTCTGGTTCCACGGGCTATTCACGACTTGCCTCACATAGGTGGTCTCTAGTTCTTCCTGAGTGAGCTGGCTGGTATCCACATCTTCTATTTCATCTCCCCTCACTGTTCCATCAGCCACCATGTAAAAGAGTTCCTCGGCATGGTGCTTGCTCAATTCCAGGACTGAATCGGCCCTGGCACCGAGAAACTCCGTTCCATCGGCACTGACTGGCTCAATGTATGCCACCTCACCATCGACCACAAAGAGGCCATCTGGGTTGGCCAGCACCATCCCTGATCTCTTCATCCATATTGGCGCATCCTCTGGCACAGACTCTGGATCATAACGGAGCATACGGTTTTCTTCTGTAAACCAGGGCGGCGCCCAGGGTACAAAGTTGATCAGCCTGTCTGTGATCCTGTGAGCACCTGGGTCCTTGGTGTAATCACCGTGGCAATCATAACAGCTCTTGGCACCAAGGGCCTTCTCCTTGGGCTGGACACCGTGTGAATCAGAAAAATAGTGGGCTGCAAGAAAGAGCACAGGATGAGGATCCACCTCCCCTTCTGCCTTAAGCACCTTTGTCAGGGCCTGTTGCATGGCCCTTACGTCTTCTGGCCACCAAAGGTCCGGAAACATGTCTCCTGTATGGTCAAAGATCACATATCCACTGTCTTTAAGCACCAGTCTTCCCACTTCAGGATTGGTGGCGTAAGCTGGATCATTTGGGCCAATGGAAGCAAGTTCTGACCTAGGGACCAAACCATAGGTTGCAGGCAGCCAAAATGAATCAATGGCTGCATTTATCTCTCTAAGGTAAAGTATCTTTGCGCCACCGTAGGCAATGCTACTCATATCTGCATCAGGCTCTGGATTTACATCCACCCAGGTGAGTATGGATATTGGGTTGCCAATACTTATCTGGGGATATCCATTTCTGCCATTGGCATAATAGAGGGGCGGGAAATTCTCATTGTCGTAAACTGGATCAAAGGTAATTGGCACACCCTCTTCCTGATACTGCTTCATGTTGAACTGATAGAGAAATTTCCAAAAATCAAAATTGGGATTCGTAGGCATGCCATTTACCAGGAGGCCTGGATCCGAAGAAGCATCCATATTGAAGTATTCAACCATCTGGCTCACAAAATCCATTGGCACGACATCTCCAGAACCGTCAGCATCTATATGCTGAGAAACCATATGGAAATGTGGAATACCATATCCAGGCGACACGCCGTAAACAGGTGAGAGTTCATACTCAGCAGGAAAGGCCATCAAGGACCAGTCGCCTCCAGGCAAGAGGTTATAGCCAAACCTATTATCAAAATTGCTATAATATCCGAGTGTGTCGTCAAAGGCACGGAAACGCCATGTCCGTCTATATGGCACATGGCAGACCTCGCATTCCATTAGCGCCAGGTGCCTTGCCGTGGTCTCCCCAAACTTTTCCTCATGGGCTGCAGAAGGATCTGGGGCATCTGGATGGCCACCAGCAAGGTGACAGTATTCACAGGTCTTTGGTTTTGGATTGTTGTCGAGATCATTCCTAACCATGTGAGCGGTGTCGGTTCCCTTAAGGAAATTGTGTTTGTCTTCAAGGCTGCCGCTCTGGCGCAAATGACAACTTCCGCAGCCCATCTTGCCCGATGACAGATGGACCTCATATCCGGGTTCTTCTGGATTATCGGTGAGGTTTATGAACCTGCCATTTTTCACCCAGTCTGCATCCATTCCAAGGTTATAGGTCCTGGCACGTGTCCAGTTACTGTTACCATGATCCTTGGTCATTGCATGGCATTGGCCACAAATCTTCACCCACTTCGGCGATGACGCATCTGAGACTCCACCAAAAATGTCTATTTGTAACTTGCCATCGCCAAGGTCGGCAACATTGTAATAGGCCTTTGCCTGCCATTGCTGGCCTGATTTGACTATCTGGATATATGTCAAAGGAGTGCCATCTCCATTTATATCAATTCCCATGAGATTGGCAGTGGGCATATAGTTAAAGAAACCTGGAATATATTGACGTAATGCCACTGAGATCTGGTCCTTTGGGATGGTCCCATTTTCCAGTTCCATAAAAACCTTGGCTATATCAGGGTTACCATCAGGCTTCATGTAGGCTGGATTACCTTGCATATACTGCCCTATTGCATACATCATGGCCCCGACACCGCGGCCTGTATAACCAGAGTAGGCAATCCCTTCACCCTCAAATAAAGGTGCACGCATATAATCCCTCACTGAGCCATTGGCATTGTCCCAATCGGTATAAAAGGCGCCAGGCTGATAGGCCCGAAGGCCAAAAGGGATCTGGCAAAGTTGGCCAGAAGGCCACTTGATTCTGTATGCGTAAATGAAATCATTGAAAAACATCTGCATCATCTCTTCCATGCCGGCATCTTGAGGAAGAAAACCTTGATCCTTCATGTACTGAAGAAAGCCTGCAAACAGGTTGTCAAGTGCAGGCTTGGAAGCGGCCAATCTCTCCATTTCATCCGCAGGGCCTGCAGGATTGGCGCAAAATTCTTGCTTGATCCCCTCTGGGCCCCAGATGGAGGGGACGACCTCTGGTGGGGCGTACAGTGCATAGGGAAGCTTTATGCCCTGAGCCTCCAGATCCTTTAGACTGCTAGTCCACATCTGCATCATCTCGCCTATATTTTTGGCTGGAAGCTGCATGAGAACCATCTTGCTCGTAGGCCGTGAAATACGCTGGGCCGCATTGGTATAATTAAGTACACTTTGGGCCTTTAGGCCTGCATCCAGTGCCATGCCCAGGGATATCTTCTGCACCTGCCCCCCTTCCCTCTGGGCAAATATCATAAGCCTTGGCCTAAAGGTCTGCACCTTGAGTCCATCTGCTGCCACGTACTGATATGGCCCCTGGGGATCCAGATGGCACAAAAGGCAGTCTGCCTCCATAATACCCGATCTGTTCCAGTCAACAGGGGTGGGATCGCCTATTTCAGATATGGTTTCGTCAATGCTCTTTCCGCTATTCAAGACTTGGGTCAGTGCATCTGGACCGTAGGTATAGAAGTCACGGTCATAGCTGTGCGCTGGAGAGAGGGAGGGATCATCGTAAGGTGTCACTGTACCGTCCGCCTGTACGATTCCTTCAGCTGGCCCACCACCTGGATGGCACGAATAACACGTGCCAATTTGGTCATAGGTGGACTGATCGAAGAAATAGGGTTTGCCTTCTGTGGAAAATGGATCACTCTGGCTGCCTCTCATGCTCTTAGCCGCCAACTGGCGGTAAGATGGAGGTCACCATGCACCATATTGGCCAGGTGACAACAGATGCCCATACGCATTTGCAAGATATTTATAAAGGGTGCCGTCATTGTTCTTATCGCTCCAGGTGTCATTCATGATCTGGCCATTTGGCCCCACACCCTCACGGAAATGGTAGGCACGCGTAACGGCCTGATAATCATGACATTTGCCACAAGTAGCCTTTGGGCTATAGGCTGGCCCGGCAACATAGATGGATCCATTGGCAGCCTGGATCTGATCAGTGCTATCCAAATGTGAAGCTATTGGCAGACCATCTCTATCCAGAAGCTCTATGGCTGGATGGGCCCAAAGAGTTGGAGCAAATGCCAGACCTGTAAACAGGATAGACCACACGAATGTGGAAATCTTTGCAATTTTTCTCGACATGTTTAAAACCTCCTAAAATATGTAAACTGTTCCCATTACCTCCTGGCCACCACATTCCTTTTTCATCTTTTGTGTCTCAAAATCACATTCTGATGACAATCATTGCAGTCGGAAGTAGAGTGGCACACGTTGCAGCTTCTGAAGTTGTGCCTTGCAGCCTCTGCATGACCATTTTCCCTGGTGTAGGCCATCCAATCCGCCCTGGCATGTGAAACTGGCTTCTCACTCCTGTGGCAGTCGGAGCAGTAGGACGCTGGATGGCACACGGCGCAAAGTCTCCGGTTATGCGTTGCATCCTGCCCATGCTGGGTGGTCTTCCAGTTGAAAATATGATCTCTTGGCTTTTTGGTCTGGTGACACTCCTGACAAAAGGCCTTCTCATCGTGACAATAAAGGCATGATTTTTCAAAATGGCTGTCAAAACCGTGGTGTTCAGCCCAGTCTCCATGGTGGCTTGGAGGTGGAATATCCTTTCTGATCTTTGAATGGCAGGTCTCACATTCGGAAGGTGCCTCATCACCATTGTGACAATTAAGGCAGGTTTTCATCACAGGCCATTTGATATCCGAAAGGGATTCGTCTTTTGCTATTCCTTTATGACAAGTCGAACATTCAACGCCATCATGGGCCTCATGGGTAAAGATGACATCCTTATAGCTTTCGGGTTTTTCAGTTACCGCCTCCTCGACTGAATAGTCGTTCTGGGCACTCTTTAATGAATGACACTGAAGGCAGTCTTCGGAAGGATTATCAAGATCAATGTCATGGCATTCTGCACACTTGTCCATGGTTGGATCTTCCATCCCGCCGTCATCCGTTGCCTCGTGACAGTCGCTGCACTCCATCTCGTTGTCCACTACGTGCAACTGATGGTTGAACTTTAGACTGCCCTCCTCTTTTTTGCAGCCCGAGATCAAAAAGCCCGCAAGTGCTGCAAGGAGTACCAACATAAATATGGAGATTCTTTTGTTCATTGCTTTTCCCTCTGATTTCATCCTTGGATCACTTGGGTTAAAATCTCACGTAAACAGTGGCTGTAATCCCGTTCAAGTCACTGATGCCAAACTCTTTGTAGTAGTCATCCCTTTCATATTCATACTTAAGTTCTGCCCACCTGTTCTCGTTCATAAAATAGCGAACCGCTGCATAATAGTTATTGGCAGCCTCATTCTCTATCATGCTGTTGACATCCTCACTCTTGTAGTAATAGCCACCGGAGATTTCCCAATTGTTGAAAAGGTGCTGACTCAAGTCTGCAAAAAATGAGATGGAATCGGCTTCGTAATATTGGTCCCTGTTTTCCCACCATCTCGTAACTCCCAAAGAGCAATGAAAGCCTTCCAAATGAAGCCAATGGTCAATGGTTATGCCACCTGTCCAACTGGTGAAATCGGTGTTATACAGATCTTCATCGCTCTTGGATGCGAGCTTTCTGAAGGAAAACCTGGTAAAAAAGGCCAGCCCTTCCTGTTTGGGTATCTGCTGGCTCAATGAGAAAGTGACCTGGTAATATGCCTGCTCCCTGGACAAGTAGAGATCCTTAATGTCCTTTCCGAGATCCTTTTCAGGAGATTGCCAGTCAAAGATGAAGTCTGACGGATATTCGTTTTCAAAATTCCTGTACACCTTGAGGCCAATAGTGGTCCCTGTCCTTTCAATGTCGCCCACTGCGTCAAAAAATGCATAACGGGCATGATTGTTTATAAAAGCCCCGTGGGCGTCCATTTTAAGATTGGGATATGGCCGCCAGTCGCCGTAGACTTCCCAGGAATTTTCCTTATAAAAGGATGTATCTGCATGGAGGATCAAATTCCTGACTGGGTAAAATTCCAGATTGAAGCCTCCGATGCCATCCTTTCTGAGATTTGCATAAGGCTGGGACGGCATCCCGCCATAGGCTTCAAAACTGAACCAGTCCTGGTCAAATACCCTGTCACCCCGTATCCATAATCCATCGAGCTGGACACTGTCCACGCCATAAACATACTGGCGGCCTATTCGGATATCATAGTCAGGGATCAGTTCCTGAAAGTCCAGATAACCGTAATAGACCATAAATTGCTGGCGTCCAGCTCCACAGGCGTCTATATAGTCCTGGAATATGGATCCTTCCGGGGTACCATCCAGATCCTTGCGGTATCTGCCAAGAAAATTCATTGTGACGCCCTTGTCACGCCAATCCCAATCGATCCCCACCTGTTCTTCAAAATCTTGATCGCTGGAATCATTCGGAACCATCTGCTTATCTGGCGGGTTCGACCACTGAACCCTGTACTGGGTCTTGGTCCTAATCTTCAATTCTCCCAAAGGGGTATCTATCTCTGCGAAAGCCGATGCTGCAAGACCAAACAGCAGGGCCACAAGAAACAAAAACCCCAGCCCTTGCCTCAATCTGTTGATGAATTTCCTGTATTTTTCCATGGCCCCCAATCCATCCATCACCCCCATAAAGACATTGTGATCATGGGGATAAAGTGTATCGATCCAGATGATGCTATATAGAAAGCTTAAGAGCCGTGCGTGCTACAAGGCCCAGTGGAACTAGCGCTACCATCAACCACGTGAGA
>CAZOMT010000016.1:0-95431 GCA_964581255.1 uncultured Thermodesulfatator sp. | reverse complement strand
CTGGAGTCAGTGTGAGTGAGGTGTTTGAGCCAGGAGAGAGGTTAACGGTCTTGCTGGTGAAGTCACTGTACTTGGAAGCTGCAGAAGAGTTTGAAAAGCTACCGATCTGGACTTTGCTTATCCATTCGTACTGCTGGCTGTCACCCTGTGATGCACAATAATCAGAGGATGTGTCTCCACCGTCATCGCTTGATGAAACCGACGCCCTGTAATCGGCTACAACAGTCTTTGTCTGTTGGATGGTAAGGGCATTGTCTGCCTGACCTTCAACTCCTATGGCATGACCTTCATATGAAATGTCAGGATTTGAGAAATAGCCAATGGTTGGCTGGTCATAGCTCATGATGGTAGCGAAAATACCAGGGATGTCATAGCCGTATGAATATGAAAAGATACCCTGGCTGCTGGCATGGTCCTTGTCGTGGGCACAGCCAAGATTGTGGCCTATCTCGTGTGCCATTGTATAGCTGCCACAGTAATAGCCCCCATCAGAACCTGTTTGGATGACAGAAAAACCATAACCTTGGGAGGTGCTTGAGTTGAGTGACGGGAGCAGCCAGGCTAGTCCACAATAGTTGTTTTCAGTACTAAAGACCCTTGTAAGGCATACCAAGTCTGCTCCATACTGATCTCTCCATGAGGAGACCTGAGAAAAGACACCGGAACCATAAGTAAGGTCATTTAAGGCTGTATTCAGGTTGGTATTATCTGGGTAATTTACCTCCTTTTTCCCTACTATATTCAGCTTGAGATTGATATTGCTATCTACATAGGCCTGGTTAGCGAGCTCCACCAGGGAGTTGAGATACGTGTCCAAGGTACTTCCTGGGTATTTCACAGCCATTCCTGGGGTGTACAGCAGCAGCAAGTCAATGGTGGTTTGTGTGCTGCCTTCTGGTACAGCATAGGAAGCTGATGGCATGTTCTGATCCCCGTTTTCAACAGGCGCTGGCAGGGCGTCATCTATATTTTTGATGGGTGTGAACTCGCCAAGATCAGTAATCTTGTGGAGGTTGCCAGAACCAAGTGCATTTATCACATAGGTCTTGCCATTAAAGATTATCCGTCCGGACATTATGGAGTTTTTGATATAGAAAAATGCCAGCCCAGATCCATATTGGGGGCTTACTGTTCCGATCCAGACCAGCCCATCCTTGGCCTGTCTCATCTTTGTCATTTTGATGCCAATGTATGTCTGATCATCCAGTTGTGCCATTACCTCTGTGCCTGGAGTGGAGTTTTTTAGCAGCTCTGGATCGGCAGTGACAATTATTGTTGGCGCAGTGACGTCATTTGCTGAAACACCTGATGGAAGGGCGGCTGATAGGTCAACAGGGGCCTTGGAAAATAGTACTCCCGCACAACTTCCACTGGAGACAAGTACTGCGATTAAAAGGAAAAAGCTGATAATACTGTATGAAAGAAAAGTCTTTTGGATATTTTTCATGATGTTATACCTCCTATACTAAGGGGACTTCAAGCAATCCAGATGCCATCCCTCCAATGTTTTTTGGTGCAAAAAAGGCAACAAGCATCTATGGATGCTCGCCGTGTGTGCCCATCATTTCTCACCATGATTTGTTTTTCTTCTGGCCATTTGTGCTTCAGACAAATAATCAAACCCACAATTTAAGGCAATGATTTAAAAGATTTTATAATTGCACACCGCTAGACTTTGACTATAATTCCATTTTTGGTTCGTCATTTTTTGGCAAAAGGAGAGATAAATTGCACTGTAGACCTTTATTCTTTTTTATGGTGGTAGCAGCTATCCTTTCATCCTATGGATGTTCGATTTCCCATTCCATATCTTCCAGCTCCGATTCTTCCACATCCATCTCCAGATCAAGTTCAGGCCCGGAGGTTTCGGAAGAGACCAAAAACGCCTATATCAAGGATGTGGCAACCTATACGGAGGCTATTGGCACAAGCCAGATATCTGGCGAAGATTTCATGAGGGGCTTGTCCAGGATAGCCAAGAAACACGGCATTTCTGATTGGGAAAGCTGTGAATATACCTACGAAGGCATAGGTCAAGGTCTTAAGGCTACGGGCATACCAAAAGACAAGATAGCGGATTTGCCATACCTAAAGATATTGATCAGCAACAATGAAAAGAGGCTCGAATACATAAAGGAAGTCTATTAACTATCCCAATTAAGAGATTGCATCTTTTGTCTCATTGGGGCCAACTACTTTTTTATCTGTTTCTTTTTCTTCTCCTGGCAATTTTTCCGTCATTGGGAAGTATTCAGGCGTCTTCACATATAGGCATCATCTATGTCGATGCCAATACAGGGGGTGCAAGTGGTGGGCACGTAGCCCTTAAGATTGGGCATAATGTCTTTCATTACCAGCAGGATCAAGACGGGTATCTCAGGCTCAAGAGGGATACTTACCGCCACTTTCTTCTGATTTACAACCACATTGAAAACCGTTCACTTTATCTGGCACAAACAGCTGTATCTGAAGAACTGTTCCAGAAGGCAGACCACCGTTTCTCACGGCTCCTTTTAGCTCAGGAAAGAAATTTCAATAACCTGGCAGCACTAAAGAAAAATTATCGGTTTTTAAAGTCAATAGGCTCTGGATCTGGCAAGGCGGAGGTACAAATTGAAGCCCTTGGCCTTTTTGAAACAGGCGACGTCTTTTCCTCACAAGACATGGAGAGGTTAAGGCAGGGAATAATCAAACGATTTGGCAAAAGATTTTTCAGCTCCAGGTTATCAGACCTTGACCGCAGGATCGCGAGGCTTGATGAGAAAGAGGCGCAAGCTCCTGTATTGCCAAGGGACAGGAAAGATTTTGTTCCTATGGTGCATACCTTTTATGAAAGGCTTACAGATATAATGGCCATGAAGCTGGCCCTGGATATTCTGAACAGGGGCACAGCTGTGAGGAGCAAGGTCCTTATGGATGCGGGAGGGCCCATGCCAGAGTGTTTCAATGCCAGGCTAAAGGCCTTTGGCCATGATGTCATTGATTCAGTGGTTTCACTTCTTTCATCCAACCGTCCAGACAGTGGAGTAGCCCTTTTGGTCCAGATGGCAAGGCTCCAGGCAATAGAACGAAGCCTTAGGACTGGCCGTCTGATGGTTCTCGACCCATTTCCTGACGATGCCGTAAGGGTTGAAAGAGACGTTTTCATGGAGGATCGTGAGCGGTTATCCGTGCTGGAGTCCAACATGAGGAAACGTCTTACCTCAACGATTACGGGCCTTTGTGGCCGAAGCTTCATGGATGAATTGTCGTACAACGGCCTTGAAAATCTTGCCGCACGTCTTGTGGAACTCGAAAAGGGATTTGAAAATGGTGTCCCTGTCAGGATATCGGATAGGCTGGAAATACCGTGCCGTATACGCCGGGTGGTGTTCAAAAGTGCCAGAGAGGTCCATTCCCAGGCAGTCAAAGAAGCGAAGAAGCGACTTATCTCATATTCAAACCGCATGAAAGGGCTTTATTCCTACAGGCTTTTAACCGCAAACTGCGTGACAGAACTCCTTGGGGAATTGGAGCAACTTATTTCTCACAAGGATGTATTTACAGAAGGGCGCCTGAGAGGGTTTGATCCAGGTTACAGATTCATCCCTGTCATGTTTTTTGATTGGTGGGTCTCACATGCTAAACATTGCAATGTGATATGCATTCCTTCTTATAGAAAGAAGCGACTTCTTAAGATGTACCTGTCTGAAAATGATTTAAAGGTCTATCTAAGGGAATTCAACACCATCAGTTCAACTATTTATAAACCGTCGTTATCCGATTCCAGCTTCTTGATCTTCACAGATGACGCCTTTTTCTTACGGCCACTCTTTGGGGCTTTGAATGTCGTATGGAGTCTTTTCCCTACAGCCAGTGGACTTGTTTCCATGCCTTTTGATGGTGCAAAAAGGTTTAAGTATGGATTTTGGGGGATTGTATACAGCGTACCAGAAATTTTGTTTGTTAATATAAGAAAAGGAAGTTTTTGCTGGACTGGTGAAGAAGACTGACGGCATGATGGATATATCCTGGTAAATGCCGTGGTTGCATGTTATGAATCTATTAATCCAGGCATTTTGGGTTTTCATCCATGAATTATCATCTCTATAAGAAGGGCATCAACGCAAAAGGCGCTGCAGTCGTTTTGGTAGCTGGGTTTCTTCTGATCCTGGCTGGCATGAATGTTTATCAATATTTCAAGCTCAAGAGCCATTTTGCCGCCGAGATCATCACCAGGATGAACAAACAGGAAGTCGAAAAACTGAGGGCCCTTTTCCAACAGGTTTCAGAAAAACTTCTAATTGTCCATGATCTTGGTGAAAATGGCGTATTGCAGTTTTCAGATATAGTGAGGCTGAACAAGAAGTTTTTCCCCTTGATGGAAAATCAAGAGTTGGTCAGCGGTGTCATACTTGCAGACGGTAAGGGCCGTGAATACTTCCTTTATCGCAAGGATGGCATGTGGGTCACCAGGCTCTCCCGTGTCCAAGGGGGGAAAACCCTCATGGTATACCAGAAATGGAAGACTCCAGAAGAGGCAATAGATAAGTGGGAAAAGATCTCTGCCTATGATCCCAGAAAGAGGCCCTGGTTTCATAAGACCATAGGTACGAGGCAGGTTTACTGGTCGCCAGTCTACAAGTTTTTTGCAACTGGCAAGCCTGGTGTAACAGCGTCCATAACGTGGAAGGGGCCTGGTTCTTCGTCCATTGTTGTATTTGCCCTGGATATCCCCCTAGATCATATTCAAGGGCTTTTGAAACCCAATCGAGATATAGAAAGGTCTGGATTGCTGTTTCTCGTAAATCCCCAGGGGAATTTTTTCATAACCCCTATGCAAATGGGTTTCCTCAGTGGCAATAAGGGAGATAAGGCTACTGGGGCAACAGGCAAGAAAGAGGCGTTGGTCTCGGTTATTTTTGCGAAATGGAATGAGGCAAAACGGCCTTCGGATAGATTTGTCAGGTTTTCCTATGACAGTCAATCCTGGCTGGCATCTTTAAGGCCCCTTTCCCAAGAGAACCAATTTTTTTGGGTAGGCGTTGCCGCACCTGAAAACGTCCTGCTATCAGACCTGAAAAAGGCCTTGTTTCAAGTGGATGTTACAGATGTAGCTGCAGCCTTCATCGGCAGTATCCTACTCCTTTTGATCTTTTGGAAGGCGGGAGGTTTCCGTCCGGCTGTAGTCGAAGAGCCTGAACCTCCTGTTGTAAGACTGAATAGCTACATAAATCAGGGAGAAGGCAGCTCGGTAGAATTCAAGTCTACCATTAGGACAAACCTTAGAACTGGAAAAAAAGGTAAAGAGATAGAGCTTGCCTGGCTTAAGGCAGTGGTTGCATTTCTTAATTCAAACGGTGGAGCCCTGCTGATTGGTGTGGATGATAAGGGTAGAATCGTGGGAACAGAGGTGGACAATTTTGACAATCCAGACAAGTGTCAACTACATCTCAAGAATTTGATAAATCAGCATATTGGAGCACAATATTCCGATTTTATAAATATTAGCCTCATGGAAATAGAGGAAAAGCCAGTGGTTCTTATCGAATGTAGGCCTGCAAATGAGCCGGTTTTTCTAAAAATTGGAAAGAATGAGGAATTTTATGTGCGGTCAGGGCCATCTTCCATAAAGCTTACACCAAGCCAGACCGTAAGTTATGTGCTTCAAAAGATGAAAAAGAGAAGGTGAAAGGCCTTATTCTTCTGATTCTTCCAGAGCATATGATTACCTGAAACACCCTGTTAAAAAAGTCGGGTGGGAGGCACCTCTTCGGTCTTAAGTAGAAGATGCAAGGTATGTAAGAAAGGGTCAACGAAATATCAGGGGACACAGCTATTTCTTTCATGGGCTTCAGCCTTGAACAAAATTTCTAATTCTAGCCCCATTGAACCCGAAATAAGACCTTTGAGTGCAAGCCTTAAAAGCCTTTTAAGGCATTTTTTTAAGAACCCCGATGCAGTGACTGCTTTAGAAAGCCAATTTGACCAAATCCTCTTCCAAAGGCCCTTTCAGGCCCCCTTGCCCCATCTCCTTAAGGTCAAATAAATGGCACGATAACAATAAAGTTATGCACGTGGCTGGGACATCCCGTTATTCTATTGGCTTCAAACAAATAACCCTTCTCTGTACTTGACCATTTTCAAGACCATATCTCCTTCAGATACTTTTTGCCTGAAGAACCTTCTTTTGTCATTTTCTAGAGCATACGGAGAGGGGTTATTCTTTCTATTCATTGTCTTCACTTATCTGTCCTTTTTCCTGAGTATAGGGGGCCGCTTCCTATACGTTCCATTTTTTAGAAGGCATAGAATGTCGTTTTTTTAAGACAATATCCTTTAGTTTTACCCTGATAAGGACGACAACAAATATGAATAATTAATCACTCACTCACTCTATTCGGGGAGACGTCCTTATGAAAAACGGGAATACATTTGTTCAAAGATTAGTAAGCATTCCGGTCAGTTTCAAGATCATTACGGCAGTATTACTGGTGGTGGCGATAGCCCTTGGCGTATCGGCCTACGAGACAGTTCAGATCATACGAGATCAAAAGAAGATTGTAGTTAAGAAGGCCGAAAACCGGGGCAAGATGCTCGAAGAAAAAATAAAGGATGCAGCCACTCAGTATGTGCAGATTGCCTTTTTGATCTCTGAAATGGAAAGGGTAAAAAAAAGTCTTGCAACCAAGGACAGACAGCTTCTTGTTTCCGTATTCCCCGATATCATAAAGCAGGCTGCAGCACTCGATAGGGCAAGAACCTTGAAGGTCCATTTCCATGTAGTTCCAGCCCGTTCCTTTTTGAGGACATGGAAGCCAGAAAAATATGGAGATGACCTCTCAGGTTTCAGGCACACAGTGGTAGATGTGCAAAAAACCGGGGCCAAAATAGCGGGCATTGAGGCAGGCAGGGCTGGGCTGGCTATAAGAGGGGTTGTGCCTGTTTATGACGAGTCAGGCAAGATTGTGGGAAGTGTGGAGGCCTTTTGCAATCTGGCCCAAATAGTAAAGGGTTTTTCCACAGATTCGGGCGATGACGCTGCCCTGTTCAGAAAGGAACAGATCAAGACATTTCAGAACAAGGCCAATAATGAATTTAGCTTTGGCAAACTTTCCATGCTCTATGCACATGATAAGTCCCTGGTAAAAAAATATCTCGACACCGCTTTTTTGCTTAAAGGGCTTTCTAGGCAGGTCTCCAAGGTTGTCGGCAACATGTTAATAGTCGCCACACCTCTCAAGGACTATGCCCATGAGGCCACAGGAGTATATGTAAGCTTTACCGATCTGACCCCGTTTAATGAGGCACAGTTTTCTTCCATGTTGAAGGCTGGCGCAATTGCCCTGGTTTCGTTTGTGCTTCTGGCTGTAGTTGTAGTGGTTCTTGTGAGGCATGTGGTAGTCATCCCTGTGAACCGGACTATTGAGGTGGTTAATGAGGTTTCCAAGGGCAACCTCAACAAGAGGGTGCAGGTGATGAGCCATGATGAGATAGGCCATCTTGGTGAAGGCGTGAACAATATGATTCAAAGCATCAGGAAACTGGTGTCTCAAATGCATACCCAGGGCAAGGAGCTTGAAAAGGCTGGTGATGCGCTTCAGGAGATCTCTGGCCAGGCTGCTGCAAGTGCCACCGAAACAAGTGCCCAGGCCGACGAAATTGCTGCCATTAGCAAGGCAAATGAGGAACGGATAAGCGCCGTGGCCACTGCCAACGAAGAAGTGACAGCCACTGTAAGAGAGGTAGCGCAAAGCTCCATGCTATCTATGAACATGGTTACTGATATAGGGGAAAAGATACAGGAAACCTCCTCAACCATCAATAAACTTCATGAGTACTTTTTCCAGATCGAAGAGGTCATGCAATTTATTCGTGGAATAGCAGAGCAGACAAACCTGCTGGCCCTTAATGCAACCATTGAGGCTGCCCGGGCTGGAGAGGCAGGAAAAGGCTTTGCAGTGGTGGCCAGTGAGGTCAAGGACCTTGCCAGGCAAACTGGCGAGGCTACAGACCGTATAGTCAAGACCATCCAGGGGTTGAGGGATATTGTGGATGCATCTGTGGCGTCGGTTGGGCATGTAAATGAGATGATTGAACCGGTAAAGGTCATTGCCCAGGAGGTATCTACTGCCATGGAGGAAAATATAGAGTCAGTGAATCAGATAAGTCTTAAGGCCCAGGAGGTTGCAGCAAGTTCTACCAATTCTGCAATCCAGATCGAGGAACTTAGAAACGCTATCACCATCGTTGCCCAAGCTGCTGAAAAGTCTGCTGCAACCTCGGGCAGACTGAACAATCTGGCAAAGGAAATGGAAGCACTGATAGCAAGATTTCAGATATGACAGAGGGATGACTCATGAAGAGGATTTTGGTTCTTGAAGACAGTTTGATTGTCAGGAAGCTCCTATCGAGCCTCCTTCAGTCTAGGGGTTACAAGGTTGTCGAGTGTGATACCATTGCGGAAGCGAGGGGGCGGCTTAAAAATATCGATCTCGCCATCCTTGACTATCAGCTTCCAGATGGAAATGGCCTGGATATAGCGGAAAAACTCCGTACTTATCATCCTGGCATCCCCATGTTTCTTCTGACAGCACGAGGTAACCGGGTTTCCAAGGCTGATGCTCAAAAAGCAGGTATCAAGGAGTATATGGAAAAGCCCATAGACCCAGATACCATCTTGAATGCAGTGGATGCCTGCTTTGATCAGGCCGCAGTCTGATCAAAAAGGTATAAGAAAGAGATATCTGAATCCATGTTCTCGGGGCAGCTCATGAAGCCCCTTTATACCACCTACTAAGAAGCGGTATTCGTCATGTGGGAAAGCGTACATCAACTTCTTGTCTATTCACTGCTGTTGCTATTTTTAGGCTCATTCTTGTGGTTTATAAAGAGCAGGAAGCTTCTCCAAATAATAAGACGTTCCAGAAATCGATTTAAGACCCTAGTTGACCTTTCCCCTTATGGCATGGCTCTCACCGACCAGGAAGGAGTAGTCGTATCTGCCAACAAGGCCCTGGCAGACATGATAGGCTGCGAAGTTCAAACCCTCATAGGTCAGAATCTTCCAGAAAGGCTTGGCATGAAAACAGAGGGCCTGAGAGGAAAGATCCAGGCGTTGTCCTCGGGCCAGGTCCTTGAGTTTCCCATAATAACAGTAAAGAGCAAGGATAAAGAGCTTCTACATATCAGGCCCTGCCTTTTTTTCGATTCAGCACAAAAGGATGCCCTTTTCTGGCATGTAGCAGACCAGACCACAAGCTTTCGACTGGAGAGCAAATTTTCAGATCTCATAAAGAATGTTCCTATAGGGCTATTTTGGGCAGATTTAAATGGTGTTATTACCCTTGCGAATCCAGCATTCAAAGAGATTTTTTCCCATGGAGAGATCCCGGATTCTATGGAAGGATTACTGACCAGTAAGGGTTGGGAATCCATAAGGAGAAAACTTTTTGAGGAAGGAGGAACCCAGGAGACAGGGCTTCTCTTTTATCTTCAGGGCAAGCGTATCAACTTGGCACTTAAGCTCAAGTTATGTGACCAAGGGGGAGCGCCATGTCTTGCAGGTATCTTGAAAGATGTGACTGAGCAGGTGCGTTTGAATGAGAGCTTGAAAGAGGCATATCGCAAGGCCGAGGCGGCAAGTAAGGCAAAGAGCACGTTTCTGTCACACATGAGCCATGAGCTTCGTACACCCCTCAATGTTATCCAAGGTATGGCCGCACTCCTGGAGGACATGATAAGCGAACCAGGGGCCATGGAACTTGTGACCGACCTTAGAAAGGCATCGGAACTTCTTACTTCCCTGATAGGTGATATCCTGGATCTGGCCAAGATAGAATCAGGCAAACTGGATCTGAACAATGAGCCCTTTGACATGAAGCTATTGCTCGACGAGATTGAAGCGGTCCTTGGCATCCAGGCTCACCTGAAGGATCTTGATTTTACTGCCAAGTTGTCTGACACGACCCATCGGTATTACAAGGGAGATCCCCTTCGCATAAGGCAGATCATCTTTAATCTTGCAGGCAACGGTTTGAAGCTTACCAAAAAGGGCGGGATAACCATACTTGTCCAAGCTGTGGGAAAGACAGAAGACGGGCGAAGCAGGTTAGAGATCAGGGTATCAGATACCGGCCCAGGAATTCCTCCAGAGGATTTGCCAAGGCTTTTCAATCCATTTTCCCAGGCAGAAGACGGGAAGAAGGCCGGGGGCACAGGCCTCGGCCTGTCCATAACCAAGGAACTGGCAGAGCTTATGGAGGGGAACATAACCGTGGAAAGCGTGGTGGGTGTTGGCACAACATTTTATGTTGAGATAGTGCTTGAAGAGGCGCTGGAAAGTGACCTTGCGGCCGATGCCTCCAATGAAAGCAAGAGGCTGGTTGAGCCAGGTAGGGCCCTCGTGGTGGATGACGTCGGGATGAACCGCAAGGTCTTGCGCATGTTTTTGGAAAAGATGGGTTGGTGGGTTAAAGAAGCAGAAAATGGCCAGGCGGCCTTGGATATATTGGCCAAAAGCTCTGATTTTCACGTAATATTCATGGATATATCCATGCCGGTGATGGATGGCCTTGAAGCTACAAGGCGCATCAAGAAAATGCCAGCCTTGAGTAATATTCCAGTTGTTGCAGTCACAGCCCATGCTATGTCTGACGACAAGGAGAAATTTCTGAAGGCAGGCATGGATGGCTATGTACCAAAACCTGTGAAATTTGGCAGCTTACAGTTAGAGATGTCAAGGCTTTTGGGCGGAGGCCACAGGGAACCAGGCAAAGAGGTCCGAAAGGCAAAGGCTAGTCCTGCAGACCGAGACGACATCACTGCCATCAGCGGGGCAAGGGAAGAGATACTTGATTTTGATGCCCTGATTGCCACATGTCAGGGTATGAAAGAACTCGCCAGGGAGCTAGTTTCAGATCTTATAAAAGAGTGTCCTAAATGGCTAAAAGAGGCTGAAGAAGCCGTTTCTTCAACTGACGAAATGCGTATAAGGAAGATATGCCATCTAATCAAGGGTACGGCATTGACTGTCCATGCCGGACGCCTACACAGGGCGGCCGATATCCTGGGTCAGGCTGCCAAAGATGGAAAGCTCAATGAGCTTTCTTCCGGTTTGGAACAGCTTAGACATGAGGTGTTCGAGCTTGAAAAATGGATACGCTCAAACTTCAATGTGCCAGAGGCCTTGGAGAGTCTCGAGTCTATAAAGAAATCTGCTTCCGACTCTTCCCTGATTACTGCTGCGTAAAAGGCCCCAATGCTTTATTTAGGGTATTCCAGAATGAGCACATTGTGCCAATTCAATATGTAATAGAATATGATGGCTGAGAGGATAAAAAATATCAGGCCACAAAGGGCATCCATTGCTATGGAAGGTTTGAATGCATTGTTTTCTATTTCTTGTTCCACTTTCAGGAACCGGGCCATGGACAACAATCCAATTATTGCCCCAAGACCAACAAATATTACGCCAAGAAGATTTGATGCCGCAAGGGAAGAGTAAGGACCGGCCTTTTGAGGCTTCAAGTCGATCCACAAAAAAAGCGAAAATTTTTCTACCAGGAATCCAAATGCCATGATGGAAACAGCAGTACGAATCCATGCCAGAAATGTCCTTTCATTGGCAAGATGGGTTCTCCTGTTACCAATGTGGCTTTCTGTCTGGTGCTCATCAAGCCTTTTGTGCCTTTGGTAGAAGATCAATGTTTCTACCCTTCCCTTGCAAGTATCCTTTGCGCCTAATGGGGTTTTACTACTGTAATAGGGCAAGGCGCGTCAGAGGCAAGAAGTTTGGGAGGAATTTCACCAAGGGCTAGGTCTAACATGGAAGTCTTTTTGCCATGGGAACCCACAACTATCAGATCGACTCCTTCCTTTTTCGCCGCGTCTATTATTTCTTTTACTGGATCGTTCCCCTTTATGACCTCACTTTTGAAGCCGACCCCTTTTTGTTTGGCCATATCTTCTATCTTTTTTAAAGCAGCCTCTCCCTCTGCCATAAGTTGCTCCATCAGTTCGTTGTGCATAGGCAGATACATTTCGGCAAGTGTCATGCCAGCGAGATATTCAATGGCATCTGCTACGAATATTGTATAAACATCACATTTCAACTGGTCTGCAAGGTCTATGGCGAAGGAGCCTGCATTTTCAGCCGCAGTTGATCCATCAGTGGCGATGAGTATTGTCTTTATCATTCTTTGACCCTCCTTGAAAGATGGTTTGTTTTAGTTTCATTAAGTTGTCCTTTTCCCATGTGCGGCTTAACAAATCTATGGCGGGTGTTTTGAAAATAGCATCCTGAGGGCCCCCTCTTCTTTATGATGAAAATAAAGTCTAAAGGGCTTGTGTCAAGGAGGCGTGCCAATAAAGGCCTGTGTTGAATAGGAAGGGGATATATTTCAGTGGGTCATTTTATATAGCTTGGTGACTAAGATGACCAGATTTTAGCCAGGGACGCCTTCTGTCGATAAATTTTGTGAATGTAGTAATAAAGCTACAGATAAAATAGAGACGGAATTACAAGGGATTATGGAAATCTGCTGCTTGGATTTTCGCCTGAGCAGTGCCTTTGATATGAGATAGACGAAAGAAGCAGGAGGCTGAGATCAATGGATATGGCTCAAGGCGTGTTGATATTACATGAGATTCCAGATGAGGAGTGCAAAAAAAGGATAGCAGATTTTCTTTCTAAGTATGCAAAAAATAGCTCTCATGGCAAGATAAAGGCGCTTTTAAGGAAGACACCCGTAATACTTGCTCGAAACATTCCTCCCCAAGTGGGTATGAAATTGGCTGACAGTCTTGGCAGGCTAGGCGCATCTGCGAGCTTCTTGTCCGAAGATTCCGTTAAGATAAAGGAAAAAGAATTACTTTCCATTGAAAAGCCCGAAGTATCGGCTCAAAGTGCAGAAATGAGCGGATTGGAAAGGGCGGGTTCGGACAGCAGGGCATTGGCTGAAGAACGATATGAAAAGAGACTGATAGAAGCATCTGCATTGGCAGGGGATGGGCATCAAAAAGCCCCGTATCCTGAATCATCCCAATCAGAAGAATCGGGAGACGTGGGGTTTACATATAATTCCAAGAAAAAGAAGGAGTTTAGCTGTTGCCTCGCCGACCGTATTGCCGAGGTCAATAAGGAACTTTGGATAATCTTTAGCATGGTGGCAATAGCAGGCCTTGCCAACTATCTCGTTGCTTCCCAGTATATGATCCTGGGCTTTTATTCTTTTCCAACAATTTTGTCAGCTTATTTTTATGGACGGCGCCATGCTGTCATGACCGCAGTGCTTACCATCATCCTAGTTGGCATCCTTCTACAGTTTAATTCGGCTATATTTGGTGGTGGGCCCAAAATGACAATGGCAACAGGAAAGTGGTATCACATGATGGCCTGGGGCAGTGTGCTAATATGTACTGCTTATGCCATGGGGACCCTTTATGAGCGCCACATGCGGAAGGTGAGGGAGCTGAGAAAGACCTACCAGGGTCTCATTGTGATTTTGAGGCACTTCATCTCCAAGGATCAATATACAGAAAATCACTGTTACAGGGTTTCTCTTTATGGGGCCAAGATAGCCTCTTATCTTGGCCTTGATGACGAAGAGATAGAAGATATAAGGTCGGCTGGGCTTTTGCACGATATAGGGAAATTGAAGATAAGCCGGGAACTACTGTATAAGGCTGCAAAGCTTTCAGAAGACGAATACAAGGAAATAAAAAACCATGTAAATAACAGTGCGGAGATTCTGGAGCCCTTGAAGGGGCCTCTTGGCCGGATTATTCCCATCATTCTTGCTCATCACGACAGGTTCGATGGCAAGGGCTATAGGCCAAACAGGGGCGAAGAGATTCCCATTGGAGCAAGGGTGCTTGCAGTTGCCGATGTTTACGACGCACTCACCAGCGACCGGCCTTACCGTAAGGCCATGGCGCCTACTGAGGCAAAGGAGATAATCGTCAAGGGCTCTGGCAAGGATTTTGATCCTCAGGTGGTGAAGGCCTTTCTGGCCGCCTTTGAAAGGGGCGAAATGGATGTTCCCAATCTCATTGTTTGATTGGAGGGAATGCCGCGAATTTCCCCTGGTTTTGTTTTGGGGAGTTTAAAAAGGATTCTTCCAGCATATGAATACCTAAGAAGGTGCATGGGAAAAAGGTCTAAGAAAAAGTCTCCACCCCTCCTCCTCAAGGCCAACTCGAAAAAACGGTCACAGCCGCTATTCGACTGGTCCCAATAATTTTTCGCTGTTCATGTCCACTTTCATGGCCTTTCTATTAAGGTGCTCTTTTGCCAGAAAAACCTTTTAAAGCCTGTTTCCCGTGCCTTTGGCCAACAGAAGGAGGCAATTGGTGAAAGAGTGGCCACCAGATTTTGGAGGGGCCACTCTTTACACCAATTGGGTAGTATTCAGCCTTTAGTTGACATAAGGTTTTTGTCTTTTCTCTTAGAAACAATTAAAATGAAAGGCTGATTGTTGCCCCACCATATACAAAGTTGTTGTTTCTGGTATCACCCAGCGCCCTGTTTGCCATATCGTTTGAGCCATCCCCACTGATAGGAAAGACCCAGTCCACCTCAGGGGTGATGCTGAAATATCTAGCTGCTGGATCGTGCATAAAGGCAGTAAATGGTATGTACATGGAAATGGAGGCCTTTCCATGGTGGAGGCCTGAGTATTCATCATTTTCGTCATCTGGGTCTGGATAGGCTTCAGAATCGTCTGAAAATAGCGCACTACCCAGAAGACCCATATCAAGGCTTATATCGTGCCCAAGTTCTATGCTGTGAGAGACCTCCAGTGTAAGATAGGTGCTCGGGGCATGGGCAAACTCTCTGAATATTGTAAGCTTTGGTGAGAGTAAGGTGTTCAAGGTAGCTGAAACAAAAAATTCCTGGCTGTCTTCAGTTTGGTCGAGAGCATAATAGATATATCCAATCTCAGTAGCTACAAATCCAAAGTCATGTTCGTAGCTGAGTGTGTAATCTGTTTCATTCAAGTTATCCAGATCCTCTATAGTCCTATAGAGGTCTGTATCGTAGTTGGCCCAAATATTTGCTGAAAAGCCCTTGTATGCAAAGGTCGCTGATGGCTGAATAACAAGGCTGTCCTTACTGAGTTCTTGGCCCCTCCAGATGTATGCACTCAAAAGGCTTACCGAAAGATCTGCCGTGGGTTTTTCTTCCTCGGCTGGTACTGTGGCAGCGCAAAGAAGAACCATTATCAATGAAATGGCACTTGCAAGTATCTTGTTTCTCATTTTACTCCCCTCTCTCTACTAATTAATGTTTTTTGATTCAGGCCACCTCACAAAATCGTTCCTTTGTCCAATAACTGCGTTGTCTTCTGAAAAATATCTCCCAAATATCAACAACGTATTTAGGGTTATTTTGCCCATCTGCTTCGTTATTGAATCAAAAACTCCCAATTTAAGAGGCCGCCTTCATAAGAAATATAAAAAAACTTCCCTGCTTTTTTCCGTTTTTTTCACCTTGAAAGATACTGTCTTGTTATATCGCCTCCTTTCCTCTTTCCCCTGTCCTGACACGGATGACTTCGTCCACGGGCAGGATAAATATCTTCCCATCCCCTATCTTTCCGGTCCTTGCGGTTTTGATTATGGTGTCAACCGCCCTGTCTACATTTTCTGCTGCAACTATCACCTCAAGTTTTATCTTGGGCAGAAAGTCCACCACATATTCGGCACCTCTGTAAATTTCCTTGTGGCCCTTTTGGCGGCCATGACCTTTGACCTCTGTGAGGGTCATCCCTGTAATGCCTATCTGGTATAGGCCTTCCTTTACTTCGTCCAGCTTGAAAGGTTTTATTATTATTTCGATCTTCTTCATCTTTTACTCCTTTATTTGATTTATGCAAGATTTCACAATCGGGCTTGCCTAATTGATCACCTGAAAATCGTTGTATGCGTGCCCTCCATGCTCTACGATATCAAGGCCTTCCATTTCTTCTTCAGGGCTGACCCTGAGTCCGGCGATCATATCCGTCAGTTTGAACAGTATAAGGGCTGTGCCAAATGCCCAGGCAAAGCAGGCACCTATGCCTATGAGCTGTGTCGTGATGATCTTTGCGCTGGTACCGCCCATATTGAAGATGCCTGCTGCGAGGGTCCCCCATGCACCACATACACCGTGTACAGAGACTGCCCCCACTGGGTCATCGATTTTGAGTTTATGGTCAATGAAAAGGACTGAAAGAACTACGAGTGCGCCTGCGATCAAACCAATCAATACGGAGCTTGAAGGGCTCACGTTGGCGCAGCCTGCTGTTATGGCGACAAGTCCGGCCAGAGCCCCGTTTAGGGTCATGCCAATCTCGGGCTTCTTGAAAAGGACCCACGAAAGTGCCATGGCGCTCAGGGCACCCGCAGCAGCGGCTTGGTTGGTGTTGACAAATATCATAGCGATGGAGGTATCGGCGGTTGTGGTGGAGCCTGGGTTGAACCCGAACCATCCAAGCCAAAGTATGAAGACGCCGAGTGCTGCCAGGGGGATATTGTGGCCAGGTATTGCCCTTACCTCACCTCTTGGTCCATATTTTCCACTTCTTGGCCCAAGGATTAAGGCACCTGCCAAAGCACACCACGCGCCTACCGAATGGACTACAGTTGAACCTGCAAAATCTATGAAGCCAAGTTTTTCAAGCCAGCCCCCTCCATTCAAGAGGCTGCCCCACGCCCATGAGCCAAAGACCGGATAGATCAAACCGCAGATGAAAAAACTATATATCAAGTAAGCGCTAAATTTGGTGCGTTCTGCCATGGCACCAGAGACAATTGTTGCAGCAGTGCCTGCAAAGACCACCTGGAACATCCAGAAAGCCAATATCCACTGGTCGCCATCTGGTCCTTTCCAACCGCTCAGGAAGAAATCGCTGGTTCCATATAGGCCATTTGGGGAAGCACCAAACATGATGCCAAATCCAACTGCCCAAAAGACCATGGAGCCAATGGAGAAATCCATCATATTTTTCATCATGATGTTTATTGCGTTTTTGGCCCTTGTAAAACCAGCTTCTACCATGGCGAATCCTGCCTGCATGAAAAAGACAAGGGCAGCAGCTATCAGGGTCCATAAAAAATTGGCATGTGTCTGGACCAGTTCTATGGCAGCCTTATTGGAGTTAGCTGTTGGCAGAGCATCAGGCTGGTTGGCTGCCTGTGCCAACAAGGGGCCTAAGAGCAAGAATGTTAGTGTCAATAGGGATGGCAGTGTCCATTTCAAAGTGATTTTTCTGTGCATGTCTCTATCTCCTGAAAAAGTAATTAGATTTGCAGTAGATAAGTGCGAAAATAGTGCCACCTTCCGGCATAATAATATTTTAAGTTATTACAGTAGATTGCATGTTAAGCCCCGTTTTCAAAACTAATAAAATTTACAAAAATGGAATTTTATATGCAGTAAGTATTACAAAATTGTATAAATAAAGTTATTGAAATATGTCGGTTTGCTGACAGAAGCTCCATGGTAATGGCATTGGAGATGGATATCTTTACCAGCTGATGTGACTAAAGATTTTGGATGAGCTTTTGGCGATCTCCTTTAATACTTTTTTAATTTAAGCAAGTTGCCATTATGAAGTTAATTAAGATAAAAAAAGTCAAAATTATCTTGACAAATAGCTGGATGGCGTGTATTATTGAAAACAATTGAAAATCAATTGCAATTAACCAAGGACCAGAAAGGAGGTCAGTTAGATGCCAGCTATGAGTATAGAAGAACTTAGGGCCCAAAGAGATGTGGTTAACCAGATCGACTGGACTATGACCCCCGAAAAGGCCGTTGATATGTATCTTGAATGGGGTGCAAGCTGGACCAGAGGGAACGAGTTTGTGAGAGGTGATGAAGACGAATCTTACTATTTTGTAATTTACGATTGGGAAACCCCTCCGCAGGCAACGCTTCTCAGGAGGTCCTCCAAGGACGTGGAAGAGCTGGCAAAGATACCCATTGATCAGAAACTGTTTCTTAAATCCATTGATGAAGGTGGCATAAAGCCTGGTGTAGGGGTCTATCAGCCCACAAAAGAACTGAAGATCTGGCTCTCTCGGATGCTTTCAGGGCCACCTGTGATGGATGAGCAGGAGTAGCAAAGAATAATTCGTGTTATTTGGCAATCCCATTTCTTGGTAGACAGGAAATATAAATAAACTCCTCCCTCCCTTGTAGCAATGCCTAATCAAAAGGCGCTCTCTAATCCTTCCTCTCAGGCCGCTTGTGACTTTCCAATGCAAGCGGCCTTCTTTTTTTATGATATGCCAATATTTTTTTGACAGGCATGCACGAATGGGAATATTTTAATCTGGAATTATAAAAGAGTGGGCAAAGGATTCCTGAATGATCAACATGTTCATCATATGGTGACTATGGAGACCTCGAACAAGACATTAAAACCATGCGGCACAATGAGGCTGCAGATGTTTCTGGCAGCCTTTATGTGGACAGTTGTTGGGCTTTTTTTGTGCGGCAGGGGCCTTTTGAATATCTTGGTGTTGGATGACAACCTCAAATTCTTGTGGGTGGGCCTTGCCCTTTTAGTTGGTTTGGTCAAGGCCAAGATAGTGCTTGAAAAGACGGCATCGAAGATAGCGGAACGAATTTCCAAACGTTCCAGTGATTCTTGCCTCTTTGGCTTTCTATCCCTTAAAAGTTGGGTGTTAATAGCCCTGATGATAGTCATGGGAAGGCTTCTTCGAGCTAGTCCTCTTTCAAGGTCCTTGGTTTGGAGCGTGTATGTGGCCATTGGCGCAGCGCTTTTTGCCTCTAGCCGGATTATCTGGAAGAGATGGAGACACAGTGGCGGGATGGAAACTCCAGCTTAAAGTGTGGCCTTCTTTATTTTTGGAGGATGAAGATATAGGGATGCCTGTGAACGTTTTTAAAGACAGCTGGGTTTATGGGTTTAATGTCGAAAGTACCAGCAGCCCTTTAACCGGCTTTCCTGCCTCTTTTCTCAAAGTGCAAGCCTCTATTTCCAATGGTTTTAGGCCAAACTGCTCCAAACAGCTCTCCACATAGCCAGATCTGTGGGCGAACCTGCCGGTACGGCCAAGCTTGAAGTCTTGGTTTTCCCCTGGACTGGTCAACTGTTCCACGGTGAACGCAAAGAGTCCACCATGTCGCAGGTGTTGGGTCACCTTGGAAAAGACCGGCAAGAGATTTCCAAAGTAAACGAGGCAATCTGAACTGTAAATACAGTCAAAGGACTGATTCGTAGTCCATGTGGAAAGTATGTCCTGGTTCAGCAGTTTGTCGTATAGCCCCTTTTTTTGTGCTATGTTTAGCATCTTTTCCGAACAGTCCATACCGTAAAGCAGTGCCGCATATTTTCGATAAAATTGGGCACCCAGCCCAGTGCCGCAACCAAGATCAAGTATTCTGATACCTTTTTTCAAGTAAGGCCTCACAAGACAGAACAGCATTTCAGGCGTCTTGTATCCAAGTGCAGCTAGTTTTTCCTCAAAATTCACTGCACAATCATCGAACGTCTTCGAGACATATTCGGCAGGGGCCCTTTCTGGAGCAGGGAGGCGTCCCAGTGTCTGAAAGAGGTAGCGTGCTCCTGGGTCGTCGGGTTTCCTGGACAACACCCATTGGAGTTCTCGTTCCGCCTCTTTGAACCGGTCTGATTTGTGGTAGAGACATGCGAGATTGAAGTGTGCCGAAAGGTATTCTGGTTGCAGTTTGATGGCCTGGACAAAGTATGATTCGGCCTCTTTGGTCTGTCCAAGTGCCTCAAGGATCACTCCAAGATTGTTGAGTATTTCGGGGTGATCTGGAAAGAGCTTTGCGGCTTGTTCCATGGCAACACAAGCTGACTGCGCCTTTCCCTCATCGCGCAAAATGAGGGCCAGATTGTTCCATGCTTGTCCCAGGTCAGGCCGTTTCTCTACGATAATTTCATAGAGATTTTTGGCTTCGGATGTTTTACCACGCACCTGTTTGATCCTGGCGAGGTTATAAAGCGCTGGCACATATGGTGGATTTTGGCTCGAGGCCTTGCTGAAATAGCTTTCAGCCTCATCTACAAGACCCATGTCGAGAAGAACCGTGCCCATTGCATTGAGGATGGAGGGGGAGTCAGGATATTTTCTTACAAGGCTGGCGTAAATGGTCTTGGCCTGTTCCAGTTTGCCCTCTCTATGGGCAGAAACGGCTAATTGTAATGATTTATAGTCGGCAGGGCTGATATCATTCATTTTTTTAGAGTACGTTGGCACTCATTTCGATAAAAGGCCTCGAGACAGAATTTTTCATTGGTTAACTGGATTTATCCCTTTCCAGGCCAGGTTGAGAAATTGCAGTTTTGGTTTATTATAACCTCATCTGGTATTTTTTGTATCTGTTCAAGCACGCTGGTAAATATTCAACCAGCCTTTGGTCTGTTTCACTGGCTTTGGCTCGGATAAAAAATTTGGTTTTTTCAGGCGACAGGGTCTTATCAATGTTTCATCTGTTTGGGAAGGGCAGCTTTGCACTTTTTTTTGTCTTCCTGCTCTTTTTCCACTTTATGAGCTTGTCCGTTTTGACGGTGTACTCGTATGGCCAAACTCCTCAAACCCTGACTTTGAAGGAGGCATTTTGGACCGCTCTTTCCAAAAACCCGGTTATTAATCAGGCCTTGGCCTCCAGAAAAAGGGCCGAATCACATGTAAAACAGTCCATTAGTGCTTTTCTGCCCAAGGTAGACCTGGAATTGGGCTATTCGAGATCCAACAATCCAGTAATGGTTTTTGGCAGCAAGCTTAACCAGGCTGCATTCTCGAACCAGGATTTTGCCATAGACACTTTGAATAACCCCGATTACAGAGACGATTGGCAGACCAGGATCATCCTTACGCAACCCCTTTTCAATCAGGGCCGGGAGTACATCGGTTTCAAGACCTCGGAATTGATGAAAGATGTGTCAGAGTATGGCGTGGTCCGCGCCGGTCAGGAAGTGTTGTTTACGGTGGAAAGCGCCTATTGCCAAGCTCTTCTGGCCCAAGAAAAGGTGGATGTACTCAAATTGGCCCTTGAGACGGCAAAGGCACACAGGAAGTTGTCGGAGAAACGATACGAGGCTGGTCTAGTCTTGAAGTCGGATGTCTTGAGCGCTGATGTTCAGAAGACTGCCACTGAACGCCAGCTTTTCCAGGCAGAGAATGATTTGAAGGTGGCAACTGCATCACTCAATAAGGCCATGGGCATTTCCCAGGATATTTTCTGGCGCCTCAAACCCCTGGACAATGAAAACAGGGATGGAGGCAGTCTGGAAGCATGGCTGAAAAAGGCCAGGGAGAACAGACCCGAAGTCCTCATTGCAAAGGATCAACTGAGGATTGCAGAATATAATCATCGCCAAGCCCAATTTCATTTTTTACCCTCTTTCAACCTTCACGGCATCTATCAGCAGAACAGAGAAAATTTTGCAGACTTTGGTGGAGATTCCTGGACCTTGATGGCTACAATGTCTGTGAATTTGTTCAGTGGTTTTGGCCAGATGGCCCAGGTTTCCGCCTCAAACGCAGAAATGGACAGGGCTGCAGCAAGGCTCAGGGAAGTGGAAAACAATATTGAACTTGAGGTGAGAAAGGCCTTTTATGGATTTCAGACTGCACAAAAACAGCTGAGAGTTACTCGTCAGGCTGTTGAGCAGGCCAAGGAAGGCCAAAGAATTCTCAAGAATCGATATGAAAATGGCTTGGCTCTCATGGTGGAGCTTCTCGCAGCAGACACAAGTGTCAGGGAAATGATGCTGCAAGAGGCAAAGGCCAGATTCGATGCCAGACTTGCTTGGTCAGAACTTAGGTGGAAGACCGGCATCCTAGGTAAAGATATGATAAATACCGCCAGCAGTTCCAGTAACTGAGAGGGATTATGTATAACTCAGGATTCAATCTCAAGTGGATGATATGCTTTGTCTGTCTTCTTTTGCTATTTGGCTGTAGCAGTGAAAATAAGAAGGAAGAGGTGCAGATTGGCCGTACGGTCAAGGCAGATATTCTCGAGGTCAAATCCATTGATTTGCCCCAGGTTAGGACATTTCCTGGTTTTGTGAGATCTAAGGTCTCTATTTCTCTCGCAGCAAAGTTGCCAGGTTATGTAAAAGAGGTACCTGTCCAGATAGGAGATAGGGTACACAAGGGTGACCTCTTGGTCCTGGTGGATGACACGGATGTAAAGGCCAGGGTGGATGCCCTCTTTTCTGCTGAGCGGTCTGCCAGGGCCGAACTTGAAGCCGTGTCTGCCAGATACGAATATTCGAAGATAAACTTTGACAGGTTCAGCCGTCTTTACCAAGAGGAATCTGCCACTAAGGATGAATTTGACAGGGCCAAGACAGAGTTTCTTGCCCTCAAGAACCAGGTATCTGCCATAAAATCCAATATAAAGCGGATCCGGTCTCAGCTCCAAGAGGCCAAGAATCAGCTTTCCTATGTGAAGATTAAGGCTCCTATGGATGGATGGGTCTCAGACAGGAATGTGGATCCAGGCACGTATGTAAATCCCGGGGTCCCACTTATAAGTCTTGACGGAAAAGATAGTGGTTTCTGGTTCCAGGCGGATATTGATGAGGCCCTGCATGATGAAGTGAAAGCTGGAGAAATGATAACCGTATCTATCCCATCCATGGGTTTGGACCTTCAGGCACCAGTGGTGCATATACAGCGTGCCTCACGGCCTTCTACCCACACGTTTACCGTTCTGGCAGATCTGGATTCTGCAGAACTCAAGAGCGGACTTTTTGGAAGACTGTATCTGAGTGTCGGTGCCAGCCACTCCTTGATTGTCCCGGAGGGTGTAATTATTTCCAGAGGGGGTATCCAGGGAGTGTATGTGGTGGACGACACAGGAGTGGCCAGATGGAGGCTGATAAAGACGGGAAAGAAGTGGCGGAAAAGCGAACAAGGTTATTTGCCTCTGTTTTCAGATGCGCCTGGCCAGGGGGCTTCTGAGATTTTTGTTACAGTGCTCAGTGGCCTGACCCCTGGAGATAAAATCATTGCATCCAATCTGTCACAGGTGAGCGAGGGAATTCATCTTGAATAGCCAGGAAGACCCTAAGAAGAATCCTGTAACACATAAGGCACCCTTTCTCTCCTGGGTTATCAGTACCTTTGTCGATTCCAAACTCACACCCTTAATAATAATTTTTTCACTGCTCCTGGGGGCCTTTGCCATCATTTTTACGCCCAGTGAGGAGGAACCTCAGATAGTGGTTCCCATGGTGGACGTGATGGTGAGCATGCCAGGGGCTTCTCCCAAGGAGATAGAGTCCAGGGTCATAGGGCCCATGGAAAGGCTTTTGTGGGAGATACCAGGGGTAGAATATGTCTATTCTACGGCCATGGATGGACGCGCTCTCACCATAGTGAGATTCTTTGTAGGCCAGGACACCGAAGACAGCTTGCTTAAGGCCTATGACAAGCTCTATTCCCATTTTGATTGGATTCCGCCAGGATGTAGTAAGCCGTTACTGAAATCACATTCCATAGATGACGTGCCCATCGTGAGCCTCACCCTCTGGGGGGACGGTTACGATGGCCGCCAACTCAGGCAAGTGGCTGCAAGGCTCCGTGATGAGATAAAACAGATTCCAGGCATAAGTGGCACATCTATAAAGGGAGGCCTTAAACGACAGCTCAGAATCAACCTGCGTCAAAGTTCGCTTAACAGCCTTGGTCTGGATGCCGTAGACGTGATCCAGGCACTTTCAAGCCAGAATCAGGCCTCTTGGATCACTGATATCACCAAGGACAACAAGGCGTTTTCCCTGAGGCTTAATAACTTCTTTTCGTCAGAAGAGGATGTAAAGTCTGCTGTTGTCAAGGTGGTGAAGGGAAGGATCGTCAGGCTCGGGCAGATAGCTGACATAGAAGACGGATGCCAAGAGCCTGATTCATACGTTCTCATCGGTGCTGGCAAGGGGCACAGGCAAAAAAGTGGAGTTACCTTTCCAGCAGGGCAGCTCAAGGAGGCAGTGACCATATCCGTTGCCAAGCGGAAGGGATGGAATGCCACAGAACTCGCCAACAGGGTTATAGACAAGGTAGAGGCTTTAAAGGGTTTTATCCTTCCTTCGGACATACATTTTGTTGTCACCCGGGACTATGGAGAGACAGCCAGGGAGAAGTCCAACGAACTCCTGGAACATTTGGCCATTGCAACCATTTCCGTTGCCATACTTATGGCCCTGCTTCTGGGCGTGAGGGCAAGCCTCGTGGTGCTTGTCGCTATTCCTGTCACCTTGGCCTTCACCCTCTTCATTTATTATATCCACGGCTATACCTTGAACCGGGTGACTCTTTTCGCCTTGATATTCTGTATAGGCATCCTGGTGGATGATCCGATAGTGGATGTCGAAAATATCGTGCGCCATCTCCGGCTGCCATTCAACAAGGGACGCCCCATCAAGGATGTGATCGTTGAGGCTGTCTTGGAAGTGGGCAGTCCACTCATACTTGCTACCTTTACGGTGATTGTTGCCATCCTGCCCTTGGCCTTTGTAAGGGGGCTCATGGGGCCCTATATGCGCCCTATGCCTGTGGGCGCCTCCATTGCCATGTTTCTTTCCATGATCATCTCCTTTGTAATCACGCCTTGGACTGCCTATCACATCCTTGGCAGGAAGGAAGAGCATAAAGTGGAAAAAGATACAAGGCTTGACAGGATCTACCGCTGGGCTATGGGCCATCTCATTGAAAAGAGGTGGCAAAGGTGGGTCTTTCTTGGATCAATGGGCCTTTTGTTTCTTTTTGCCTGCTCCCTCATTTATTTCAAGGTGGTCATGGTGAAGATGCTCCCCTTTGACAACAAGAGTGAGTTTCAAGTGATAGTGGATATGCCCGAAGGGACAAGCCTGGAAGAGACCGCAAGGGTTGCTCAAGAGCTAGGAAATGTACTGTCCCATGAGGACGTAGTCACCGATTACGAACTGTATGTCGGAACCTCGGCGCCCTTTAATTTCAATGGCCTTGTCAGGCACTATTACATGAGGCGGGGCCCCAATGTGGCAGACATTCAGGTCAATTTGCTTCCCAAGCATGAAAGGGATGAACAGAGCCACCCAATTGCCAAGAGGCTCAGGCCAAAGCTTCAGGAAGTGGCCAAACGTTTTGGCGCCAGGATAAAGGTGGCAGAGATCCCTCCTGGGCCGCCTGTGCTTCAGACCCTTGTTGCTGAAGTCTATGGACCGGACTATGAGGAACAAATCCAGGTTGCCAAGCAGATCAAGCACATCTTTGAAAGTACAGACGGCGTGGTGGACGTGGACTGGTACATGACAGACCCACAGCCTGAATACAGGGTGGTTGTTGAGAAGGATAAAGCTGCACAGGTGGGCGTGTATCCGTCTAGGCTACTTCAGGTGCTTCACGCCTCGATGGCTGGCAAGGAGGTTGGCCTCCTGCATGTCCCTGAAGCAAGAGAGGATGTGCCCCTCTTCTTGAGGCTTCCCTTGCCATATCGGACAGGAATCCCCGATCTGAAATCACTGATGGTGCGTTCCATGAGTGGCCAGATGGTGCCTCTTTCTGAAGTTGCACACATAGAAAAGACAGTCATCGCACATCCAATCTATCACAAGAATCTTAAGCCTGTGGTTTATGTTACAGGGGATGTTTCAGGCCAGGAAGAAAGCCCCATATACGCAATCCTCAAGATGAACAAGGCCCTTGAAGAATTGAAGACCCCTGCAGGAGAAAAGGGCATTGAGATCTTTTATACACATCTGCCCTTTTCGTCGGACAAATGGGCCATGAAATGGGATGGGGAATGGCAGGTCACGTATGAGGTTTTCCGGGATATGGGCATAGCCTTTGCCATTGTTATCGTGCTTATCTTTATATTAGTTGTGGGATGGTTCAGATCCTACTCTGTTCCTTTGGTGATTCTGGCGCCAATACCGTTGTCACTCATTGGTATAATTCCTGCCCATGCTATGATGGGGGCCTTTTTCACAGCCACTTCCATGATAGGTTTTATTGCAGGCGCAGGCATTGTCGTCAGGAATTCCATTATCCTTGTGGACTTTATAGAGCTTCGGTTGGCTGAGGGCATGCCGCTTGGTGAAGCTGTGATCGATGCTGGTGCAATAAGGTTCAGGCCCATGCTTCTCACGTCCTCGGCAGTAGTGGTGGGATCTTTTGTGATCCTTTTTGACCCGATTTTTCAAGGGCTTGCCATATCCCTGATGGCAGGGGAGGTCGCTGCCACCATCTTTTCAAGGATGGTGGTGCCAGTGCTCTATTATCTAGATCATAGGACAAAACAAGAAGGAAGGCTGGTGTTGTGAAAAGGGGTAAGAAAAAGAGACCCTTGACCTTATCTGCAGGCGTGATAGTCGTCCGGAAGGACAAGGATGGCAGATGGCGATATCTTCTCCTTAGGGCCTACGGTTATTGGGATTTCCCCAAAGGCATCGTAGAAGAAGGGGAAGACCCTTTAGAGGCTGCAAAACGTGAGACCAGGGAGGAAACAACCATAACAGACCTAGATTTCAAGTGGGGCCTTGATTACAGGGAGACAGGGCCTTACAATCAGGGCAGAAAGATAGCAAGGTATTATGTGGCTGAGACCAAAACAGAGACGGTCTGTCTTCCTGTCAATCCTGAAATCGGCAAACCAGAGCACGATTCCTATAAATGGGCTACTTTTGAAGAGGCTGAAAAGTTGGTGGCGCCAAGGGTTCTTGAAGCCTTGAAATGGGCCAAGGGCCTCATTGAAGAAAGGCAATAGATGCGAGCAAGCATGTGGTCACACCAGCAGAAGCATCATCCCCATGCAAAATAACAGTACATAAATGAGCTTTAAATAGCCCCTGTGGGAAAGTCTTACATACAATACAGTTCCGGCTGAAGTACCAAGGATTATAAACGGCAGGGATACCACAAAAAACTTGAGCACCAGCAAGCTAGTTATGCCAGCTGCCATGTGCGCCAAGGCTATGATGACGCCAGTCAGGAAGAAGAATCCGGTAAGTGTGGCCTTGATGGCATCCTTGTCCCAGTGGTTCAGGCTCGTATAGATGATGGTTGGTGGTCCACCTGCGCTGAAGGTTGCGCCTATTAGCCCGGTTAGGAAGCCTGCCACCACGCCCCATAAAGGTCTTAGTTCTATAGAGCGTGGCCGGCTAAAGAGTTGAAATATGCTGTAACCAATTAGAAGTGCCCCAAGAGCAGGTTTTATGAGGTTGTTATCGGCATTTTTGAGCAGCAAGGTGCCGCATGCGATTCCAGGCAGGCATCCTATAAAGAGCGGGGCTATCTTCTTGACGTCCAGGTGCCTCTTTAGGCCGATTCCAAGTTGCGCTGTTATCACCAGGCCCATCAGTATGCAAAAAGGCGTGGCGACTTGAACGGGGATCAGGAAGAGCAGTAAGGGCATTGCTACGAGTGCTGAGCCAAAACCGCTCAACCCTTGTATGAGCCCGGCAAAAAAGGAGATGAGCCCCACAAATAAATAGTCCGGAAACAAAAGATCTTACCGTCAAATGGCTTGGTCTTTCTTTATGCAGACATACACTTTTCAACCGCCCTTTTAAAACCATCCTCTGATCGTTTTATGACCCCATCATCCACACAAAAGGCTATACGGAAATGTCCAGGCAGCCCAAAGCCAGAGCCAGGGACAGCGAGGATCAGTTCTTTCTGAAGTATCCGTACAAACTCTGTCTCATCCTGGATGGGGCTTTTGGGAAAGAAGTAAAAGGCACCTTGGGGCAGGGTAAAAGAGATGCCAGCCCGGGTGAGTATATCTGCGAAAAGATCCCTTCTACGTTCATAGATTGAAGTATCCACTTTTTCCGAGGCGACTTCTGCTACAACCCTTTGCATGAGGGCAGGGGCATTGACAAATCCAAGGATCCTGTTCGCAAGGTTCAGGGCCCCCATAAGGAGTTCTTTATCCTTGGCACGGGGATGAACTGCCACATATCCAATGCGCTCACCAGGGATAGAGAGGTCTTTGGAGAAAGAGGTGGTGACTATGGTATTGTGATAGTGCTTCATTAGAGCCGGCACGGTGTTCCCTGAAAAGACAAGCTTCCTGTAAGGCTCATCAGAGACGAGAAAGATGGACTTGCCTTGCTCCTCTTCTATTTTTTGAAGGAGTACTGCCAACTCCTTTATGGAATCTTCATTATAAATGACACCAGAAGGATTGTTTGGTGAATTGATGAGCACCGCCTTTGTTTTATCGTTTATTGCATCCTTGATGGCACTTATGTTGAGGGAGAAATCTTCATTGCAATCGACTGGCACCAGTCTTCCCTGGTGATTGTCTGTGTAGAAATGGTATTCAACAAAGAAGGGCCTTGGCACAATGACCTCTTCGCCTGGGTTTAATATGGCCTTGAATATGATATTGAGCCCGCCAGCTGCGCCACATGTCAGGATGATCTCTTCGAGGCTTGGCGCAACGCCGTGTTCCTTGGCCACTTGGCTTGCTATCTTTTCCCTGGCCCACCCAAGCCCAGCATTGGGCATATAGGCATGCACCCCTGGAGATTTGTCGGCTGCAGCCTTTTCCAAAGCCTTCTGAAAGGCGTCAGGGGGTGGCAGATCGGGGTTTCCAAGGCTGAAGTCACAAACCTTGTCCACGCCGTATTCCTTTTTTAGTCTGGCGCCTTCCTCGAACATCTTCCTGATCCAGGAGGAGCTTTCCATAAATTTTACCATCTTGTCAGAAAGGGAAATCTTTTCCATTTGTCGAATCCTATTCCTTTTATGATTTTTTTAGACTATATAACTGGACTGTCATGAAAGTACAAATTGCACCTTCAATTTTGTCTGCGGATTTTTCAAGGCTTGGACAGGATATTTCCGCTGTCGAGGCTGCAGGGGCGGAATTGATTCACGTGGATGTCATGGACGGGCATTTTGTCCCCAACATTACAATAGGGCCCCTGGTTGTAAAGGCTATCCGTCCAGTAACCTCTCTGCCCCTCGACGTCCATCTGATGATCAAGGATCCCGAAAGGTATGTGGAACAATTTGTCAGTGCAGGCGCAGACATCGTTTCTGTTCATGTGGAGGCCTGTCTCCACTTGCACCGGACGATTCAGCAAATAAAGGCCCTGGGAGCCAGGGCAGGGGCAGTTCTCAACCCTGGAACCCATCCATCTGCTGTTGAATACGTGCTGGAGGATCTGGATCTGATACTGGTGATGAGTGTAAACCCTGGTTTTGGTGGCCAGAGATTTATCTCGGCGTCTTTAAAAAAGATTAGACAAATCAAAGAGATGTGCGATAATCAAGGTGTGGATATCCCTATTGAGGTGGATGGCGGAGTCAATGCCGACACCATTGGTGAAGTAGTCCAAGCAGGAGCAAGTATTTGTGTTGCAGGCTCGGCTGTTTTTGGACAGGCTGATTACAGCAGTGCCATCAAGGAATTGAAGCAAAAGGCTAAAGGCAAATAAGCAAAAAAATAGGCTGCATCTTTCATGATACAGCCTATTGGATAAGCCTTTGGTTTAGTTCTGCAAGTTAATTAGCAGCCTTCAACCTTAGCAGCCTTCTTTACCTTGATTTTTACAGCATCGCCTGCCTTTGCCTTGCAGTCACCCTTGAGCTTTATGACCATCTGGCCGCCCTCGTTTTTGACCACATCACCCTTGCAGCTGCCTGCAACGCTGATTCCTGAAAGACCAACTGTAAAAAACAGTGCCATCACCAAAGATGTAAGTTTCCTACTCATAATTTCCTCCTTTTTTTCATGAAAAAACCGATTGATGACATTTATCTCTTATTAGTTTAGTATAAAGAAGATAAAATTTGTGTCAAGAGTTTTAGTGAAAAGCTTCCAAAGTAGATGAAGCCTTTCTTGTGCTTGAAAAGCGTAAAAGATAGACGATAAAAATGGATACTCCTAATAATTGTATTTTTATACTTGAATGCTGTTGCTGGTCAATAGGAAACCCTCTGGGCAGGCTGAACAGTTTTTCAAATGCATAGTCGAATCGATATCGTGACCAAAGCTTCGTCAATGAGGGAAAGTAGCACTGCATTGAGAAAGGCCCCTCCAGGTTCGTTGAAACTGCTCCTGGATCTGGTTCTCAAGCTTAATGAAGCATTTGTCAAGGCGAGAGATCTTGACGATATCTTGAATGCGGTTCTGGCAGGGACCACCAGCGGTGAAGGGCTAGGCTTCAACAGGGCCTTTTTGTTTTTGGTTGATGAAAAAAAGAGTTTGCTTCAGGGCCATTTCGGCTTGGGTCCCCATAGCCCAGAAGAGGCTGGTCGGATCTGGAATGAGATCGCACGTGAGGGGTTGAGCCTATTTGAGATATTGGCGGGAGTGAAAGATCAGTTGACCGATGAGGATCATCCCGTGAACAAACTTGCCAAATCCATACAAATCCCCCTGTCCAATAAAGAAAACGTCCTTGTTCGTTCCCTCACGGAAAATCGTGCCTATCTGGTTACCCGAGAGCCGGTGCCAGATGCCATTAATTCTCGTCAGATGTGTGATTGCTTTGGTACAGTCGAGTTTGCCGTGGCGCCACTATTCAGCCATGGAGAAAAGTACGGGGTGGTGGTGGCTGATAATCTTTACACTGGTACAGCCATATCCCATGAATTGATTTACAGCCTTCATCTTTTTACTGGTCTAGCATCCATTGCAATATGTCAGAGTAACATGTATCGGACCCTTGAAGGCAGGATGGAAAAGCTGAGAGAGGTGAACCAGGCTGTAGAAAAACAGAAACATCTCCTCATAGAGACGGAAAAATTTTCGGCAATCGGGCGAATGCTGGATCGTCTCCTCCATGAAATGAGGAATCCATTGTCTGCCATTGGTGGAATCTCGCGGGTATTAAGACGCAAGGAATCAGATCAAGGCAAGATCGCATATCTCGATGCCATTATTAAGGAAACAGACAAGATAGAAAAGACCCTCCTTCATATAGCAGAGTTGCAAGATACTGGGCCCATGTCCTGGGAGATGGTGGATCTCATATCCATAGTGGATCTCATAGCAGTGATGTTGAAGCCAGACCTGGAAGAAGTGGGGATTGCCCTACATCAAAATTATCCATCCGATGAGATTATTATCAAGGCAGACAGGGAAAGGCTTCATCAGGCAGTGCTCTATATCATAAAGAATTCTCTCGAGGCAATGCCAGACGGAGGCATTCTGGTGATAGCCATAGCCAAAAAGGGCTCTGATGTGGAACTCAGGATATCTGACAGCGGTCTTGGTATAGCCAGGGGTCACTTCAAAAAGGTAGACAATCCATTTTTCACCACCAAACTCAATGCACTCGGTCTGGGGCTTTCAAAGGCGAAGCAGATTATTCAGCTTCATGGCGGAGTGCTGTCGCTTACCACCAACCGCATCGGCGGTACCACTTGCATAATAACTCTGCCAAGGGTCATACCAAATCCCTTCCAATAGAGAAACTTACAAAGGTGAATCAGATATGAATGAAATTTCCCTTGTGGATACTCACGTCCATCTGGATCTTATTGATGATGGACGAGGCACTCCTGAGGTCTTGGACAGGGCAAGGCAGCAAGGGGTAACTGCACTGGTTACAGTAGGTATCGATCTGTCCAGCTCCGAAAGGGCGGTGGATTTTGCGAAGCAGTATCCCCGTGTCTTTGCTGCCATAGGGATACACCCAAACGACGCCAAGGGTTTTGGCCAAGGTGCCAATTCGGCCCTTTTGGATCTGGCCAAGGATGACAAGGTGGTTGCCTGGGGAGAAATAGGTCTGGATTACTATAGAAACCGCACCCCAGTTGCAATGCAGCACAAAGTGTTCGAGGCCCAGCTCGAATCGGCGGCATCCCTCGGACTTCCAGTCATCATTCATGACCGAGATGCCCATGATGACTGTCTTGCCATAATAAGGTCGTTTCTGAAGACTTCCACCCTTGAAGGGGTGTTTCACTGTTTTTCTGGTGACAAGGTATTTGCACGCAAGGTACTCGATTTGGGATTCAACATATCTGTCACAGGGGTTGTCACATTTCCAAAGGCAGAACAGCTGGTAGAAGTAGTGAGTTTTGTACCAATGGACAGATTGATGATAGAGACAGATAGTCCCTTTTTATCTCCAGTGCCCTTTAGAGGCAAGATCAATGAGCCGGCCAGGGTACGGATTGTGGCTGAAAAGATTGCCCAGATCAAGGACATGCCCTTAGAGGAGGTGGCAGAATGGACAACCAGGAACGCCAAGGGCCTTTTCGGACTTCAGCTTCCTTAGTTCTTGCTTCTGCCTCCCCCCGGCGCAAGGAACTTATGGCTCGGCTGGGATTGAGGTTTGAGGTCGAGGCCTCGTCTGCAGAGGAGTTGGGGCCAGATTCGGGCCTTTTGCCAGAGGATCTGGTGAGGCAAAATGGTTGTCTAAAGGCCAACGAAGTGGCAGCCTTGGTCCCTGAGTCTCTCGTTATAGGGGCCGATACCTGTGTGGCCTTGAATGGCAAGATTTTTGGAAAGCCCAGAGACGCTTCAGATGCACTCGAGATGCTTACCAGCCTTGCAGGAAAATGGCATGAGGTCTTTACGGGTTTTTGCATAAGCTGGCCATCAAGGAATGTAAGGATTGTAAAGGCGGTCAGGAGCAAGGTTTATATAGCAGGCTGTAACAGCCAGGTGCTCAAGTCATATTGTTCCACTACTGAGCCTTTGGATAAGGCTGGTGCCTATGCTGTTCAAGGGGCAGGCAGCTTTATGGTCAAGGAGATAGTGGGCTCATGGACGAATGTAGTGGGTCTGCCCATGACCGAGCTTATTGATGTCCTTTTGGAGTTAGAGGCAATAGAACCATGTGCGAGAAGCTGAAAGAGATAAGGGAACAGGTATATGAGGCAGCGGTAAAGGCTGGCCGGGATCCATCCCGGGTAACCATTGTGGCTGTGAGTAAAAAGAAACCTGCGGAGATGGTGCACAAACTTTATGAATGCGGCCAGCTCTTCTTTGGAGAGAACTATGTCCAGGAAGCAATTTCCAAGATAGAGGAACTTTCGGCCATCAGGCCAAGGCTGATTTGGCATTTCATTGGACACCTTCAGAGGAACAAGGCAAAGCTGGCTGCCAAGTATTTTGACTGTATCGAGACAGTCGACAGCATCAAATTGGCCAAGGCCCTTGACAAACACGCCTCAGCCTTGGGAAGGGGTATAGATTGCCTCATTCAGGTCAATATAGGTAAAGATCCTGCTAAGGCTGGTGTTGCTCCCGAAGAGCTTGGAAAGATATTAAGCCAGATGGAGGATTTTCAATCCCTCAGGGTGAAAGGTCTTATGACCATGCATCCTTGGTCATCTACTCGTGATGAGGCAAGGAAATGGTTCAGGAAACTGAGGCAGCTGAGGGATGGTGTAGTGGCCCAGGGTCTGCCGTCTGGTATTTGCCTCGACGAGCTTTCCATGGGCATGTCCAGGGATTTTGTAGAAGCCGTGCAAGAAGGTGCCACCATAGTTAGGATAGGAACCGCATTGTTTGGTCCAAGAGAGTGATTTTTCAAGGAGGCCTTTTATGTATCAGGTTTTTATAAGGACCCATTTTTCTTCAGCCCATTTTCTTCGGAATTATCCTGGTAATTGCGAACATCTCCACGGCCATAATTGGGACGTTGAGGTGGTGGTCTCTGCCAGTGACCTGAACGAAATAGACGTTGCCATTGATTTTCGAGACCTGAAAAAGGTTGTCAATGAGATAGTTGAGGGCCTAGACCATAAAAACCTAAACGAATTGCCGGAATTTGCCACAAAAAATCCTTCTTCCGAAAGGCTGGCAGAATATATCTTCAAGGGTCTGAAAGAGAAACTATCTGCCTTTCCTCAGGTCAAGGCGAGCAGTGTGAAGGTGTGCGAGACGCCCTCAACAGGTGTAATTTATAGTGAGTAGAACCCGGGAAGTTCTATCTGTTTGCGAGGTTTTTTCAAGTATACAAGGAGAGGGGAGCCACTGGGGATATCCCTGTTTTTTTATAAGGCTATCTGGATGCAACCTGCGCTGTTCCTACTGCGATACCCAGTATGCCTTAGGGAAAGGAACGCGTTACCATATAGGACGACTGGTGAAGATGTGGAAGGCTAGCGGCATCCCCTTGGTGCTGATCACAGGGGGTGAGCCACTCCTTCAACAAGCTGTGTATGGTTTGATGGATGAACTGCTGAACCACGGCGCTGAGTGTCTTCTTGAGACCAATGGCAGCATCAGTGTGGAAAGGGTTCCCGCCAGGGTGATAAAAATACTTGACTGGAAGACGCCAGCCAGTGGGGCTGCTGATTCCTTCCTTAAAAAAAATCTCAGATTTATTTCAAAAAAAGATCAGATAAAATTTGTAATTGTCTCAAAGTCGGATTATGAATGGGTACTCAATAAGGTGAGAACTCACTATCTTTACCACATTTGTGAAGTGATTTTTTCACCTGCTCACAATATGCTGGCACCACAAGAGCTGGCCACCTGGATGCTGAAGGATCTACCCATGGCGCGTCTTCAGATACAGCTTCATAAGTTGCTATGGGGAGACAGAAAAGGTGTCTGAGTTTGGAAAAAGCGTTGACAGGTTGGCTCAAATAAGGTAAAAGCTACTTCTAAAAAATAATGAATGAAGCTTCATTTTTATAAGTAACTGTTATTTTGCTATATTTAGCCTTCGGGGGTAGGAGAGCTTATGATTACTATAGATTTATCCATCGTAGCAGAGTTGATTTGCGTTCTCTTTATGATCGCTATACTCAATTCAATCCTCTACAAACCTCTTCGTAACGTCATAAAGCAGCGTAAGGAGAAAATGGATGCCATTGACGCTGAAGCTGCGCGTTTCGAGAACAATACCAAGAAGTTGATAGAGGATTTTGAAAACAAGATGAAGCAAGCCCGGCTGGCTGGAAAAGAGGAGTTTGAGAAATTTAGGGCTGAAGCCAGGGATGAGGAGCATAAGCTGATTGAGGAGAGCACAAAGGAGGCCGAAGCCAAAAGGGAAGAGCTGATGGCGCAGCTGACAGGTCAGATAGAGGCTGCCAAGAAGGACCTCCAGGCTCAGGCAGAAGCATTTGCAATGGAAATTGCTCAAAAATTGCTTGGGAGGGCAGTTTAATGATTTGTTCCAGGAAATATTTATCTATTTTGATCCTTTCTTTTTTGGTGGCTATTTTTCTGGGCTCAGGTTGTTGGGCTGCCGAAGAGGCCATGCCCTCTGGTGAAGCTGGCCATGCCACAGCCTCAGTAGAGCATGCCTCTCATGAAGCCGCTCCGGCTGCTCATGAGGGGGCGGCAGAAGCACATGAGGCTGGCGCTCATGAAGGGCATTCCCATGCCCTTACCCATACGCAGGTGATGAATTTCATCTGGCATTGTCTGAACTTTACTCTTCTTGTGCTCATTCTTGTTAAATATTTGAAAAAGCCCATAGCCGATAGTTTAAAAGGCAGGACTGAATCCATTGCCAAGGCCTTTGATGAGCTTGAGGCCAAAAAGGTCGAGGCGGAAAAGAGGTATGCCGAATACGAAAAGAAGCTATCGGGCATGGATGCAGAGGCGAAGAAGATCCTTGAAAGTTTCATCAAGCAAGGTGAAGCCGAAAAGGAAAAGATAATAACCCAGGCCAAGGAGACTGCTGAAAGAATCAAGGCCCAGGCCGAGTACTATGTACAGCAGGAACTTGCAAAGGCCAAAAAAGAGCTTCAAGATGAAGTTGCCAATGTCGCTGTTAAAATGGCAGAAGACATCATAAGAAAAAATCTGACTGAGCAGGATCATTCCAAGCTCATCAGTGAATACCTTGAAAGGGTGGTGCATAAAAATTGATTAGCACAGTATTGGCAAGAAGGTATGCAAAGGCACTCTTTGCAGTAGGCAAGGAAGAGGACAAGCTGCAGGCCTTTAATGAGACCCTTCAGGAGCTGAATGGGTTCCTCAAGGGCAACCCTGAAATTGAAGCCGCCCTTGAAAGTCCCATCATCGGCTTGGATGTTAAGCAGGATGTCATTGAAGAGCTTATAAAGGCAGCTAAGATTGACGAAACCATGGCAAATTTTCTGAGGGTCCTGGTGGAACGAAACAGGATTCACTACCTGCCCCTGATTGCGGACGCCTTCCAGGAATTGATGGATGAAGAGATGGGCGTTGTCCGTGCCAGGGTGACAACGGCAATACCTCTTTCAAAGGATCTCCAGAAAAAGATGGAAGAGGTGTTTGCAGAGGCCACTGGCAAAAAGGTGGTGTTAGTTGCAGAAGAAGACCCAGAGATTATTGGCGGCGTGGTCGCCCATGTCGGCGATATGGTCTGGGACGGAAGTATAAAGAGCCAGCTTGAAGGCTTGAAAGAATCCATAGGGAGGGGTGAAATAGGATAATGGCACAGATAAACGCATCCGAAATCAGCGATATAATAAAGAAGAGGATTCAGGAATTCGAAAAGACTGTAGATTTGGCCGAAACCGGCACAGTGCTTTCAGTCGGTGACAACGTCGCGCGTGTGTACGGCGTGCGCAATTGTATGGCCATGGAGCTTTTGGAGTTTCCTGGCGGCATCATGGGCGTTGCACTCAACCTGGAACAGGACAATGTGGGTGTGGCGGTCATGGGTGATGTGGAAAACATCAAGGAAGGCGATCCAGTTAAAAGGACGGGTAGGATCGCTCAGGTGCCTGTAGGTGACTGCATGCTTGGCAGGGTTGTGGACGGCCTTGGAAATCCCATCGACGGTAAGGGGCCAATTGATGCCAAGGAATTCAGGCGCATCGAAATGAAGGCCCCTGGCGTTATTGCCAGGAAGCCAGTTCATGAGCCTTGTTACACAGGCCTTAAGGCAGTCGATGCCATGACTCCAGTCGGCAGGGGCCAGCGTGAGTTGATAATCGGCGACCGTCAGATTGGCAAGACAGCCATTGGAGTTGATGCCATTATCGCCCAGAAGAATACGGATGTTTATTGTATCTATAACGCAGTGGGCCAGAAGCAGGCTACAGTTGCACTTGTGGTGGAAGCGCTTAGGCGGGCAGGAGCAATGGAATACACCACAGTTGTTGCAAGTAGTGCCAGTGAGCCGGCATCCCTTCAGTATCTGTCCTCTTTTTCCGCTACAGCAATGGGAGAATACTTCAGGGATAATGGCAAGCATTGTCTGATAATATACGACGATTTGTCCAAACAGGCTGTGTCATATCGTGAGCTTTCCTTGCTGCTTAGGCGTCCTCCAGGACGTGAGGCATATCCTGGTGACATCTTCTATAACCACTCAAGGTTGCTAGAAAGGTCAGCCAAACTCAACGATGACCTTGGCGCAGGCAGCCTTACAGCACTGCCAATCATTGAGACCCAGCAGGGTGACGTTTCGGCATATATTCCCACAAACGTTATTTCCATTACAGATGGTCAGGTCTATCTTGAGCCCTCACTGTTCTTTGCCGGTATCAGGCCAGCCATCAACGTAGGCTTGTCGGTTTCCAGAGTTGGTGGCGCCGCTCAGGTCAAGGCCATGAAGCAGGTGGCCGGTACCCTTCGTTTGGATCTGGCTCAGTATCGTGAACTAGCTGCATTCGCACAGTTCGGTAGTGACCTGGACGAAGCCACACAGAAGCAACTCAATCGTGGCGAGAGATTGGTGGAACTTCTGAAACAACCTCAGTACAATCCGCTACCAATGGAGAAACAGGTGCTGGCACTGTTCGCTGGCACAAAGGGAATGCTTGATGAACTGCCTGTAACTTCAATTCAAGATTTTGAAAAGGCGCTATACGAATTCACCGAGCAAAAATACCCCCAGATTTACGAAGAGCTCAAGGAGAAGCAGGAAATAAGTGATGATCTTGCTAAGCGGATGGAAAAGGCGATTAATGAGTGCATTGCAGAGTTCAAATCCACTCACAATGTGTAGAATCCTCAGGGGGCAGGGATAAATGGCATCCTTAAAAGATATAAAGATCAAAATAACGGGTATAAAGAAGACCGAGCAGATAACCAAGGCCATGAACATGGTGGCTGCGGCAAAGCTGCGCGGTGCGCAGGCCCGAATGGAGGAGTTTCGTCCATATGCTGACAAATTCGCCTCGGTCATGGGGCAGCTGTCAGGGACGGCAGACCCAAATGTGTTTCCTCTGATGGAAGAGCGAGAGGTGAAAAAGGTGCTGCTACTGGTGGTCACGTCAGATAGAGGACTGTGTGGCGCCTTTAATGCCAATATCATCAACGCATCTGAGAAATTTCTTCAAGGTCAAAGGGAAGCAGGAAAGGAAGTGGCAGTAGGTTGTATTGGAAGAAAAGGATACGGTTATTTCTCCCGCTCCAAGATGGAAATGCCATTTCATATCACCGACGTCATGGGTGATATACAGATGCAGGATGCTCGAAAGGCTGGCCAGCAGCTGTCCAAGCTCTTCTTGGATGGCGATGTGGACGAGGTTGATTTTATATACGGTCGCTTCATAAACGTAGTGACACAAAAGCCTACCATAAAAAAGCTATTGCCCATCAGCGCCACTGGACTTGAAGAGATAGAGAAGCCAGAGGAAGAAGAAGGTCCTAAGGCGGCATATATATATGAGCCAGAACCAGAGGAAATACTCAACAAATTGATGCCAATGTACATAAACGTACAAATTATGGCAGCAATGCTTGAGACTGGAGCGAGTGAACAGGCGGCCCGGATGACAGCCATGGATAATGCATCCAGGGCCTGTAAGGATATGATCGAATCATTAACCTTGGCCTACAACAAGGCACGCCAGGCGGCAATTACCACAGAACTTATGGATATTGTAGGCGGTGCCGAGGCACTGAAGGGTTAATTGAAGAAAAAGTTTGGGTAACAATATACCCTGTGGGAGGTAGGAACAAATGGCAAATATAGGAAAAGTAGTGCAGGTGATTGGGCCAGTTGTGGACGTGGAGTTTGAACCCGGACAACTGCCAAACATCTTGAATGGCTTGTTGGTTTCCAACCCTGCAATCAGTGATGAGGAAGACAACCTGTATCTGGAGGTTGCGCAGCACCTTGGTGATAATGTGTGCCGTACCATCGCTATGGACACCACAGACGGTCTGGTTAGGGGAATGGAGGTCAAGGATACAGGTGCACCTATAAAGATACCCGTTGGTGAAGCTTCTCTCGGTAGGATCATGAACGTGGTTGGGTGGCCAGTGGACGGCAAGGGCCCCATCGAATCGGATGTACATTATCCCATTCACAGAAAGGCTCCTGCATTCGTGGAGCAGGATACCACGGTGAAGGTCCTTGAGACCGGTATTAAGGTTATCGACCTCCTGGTCCCATTCCCTCGTGGTGGTAAGATGGGGCTATTCGGAGGTGCTGGTTGTGGAAAGACAGTCATCATGATGGAGATGGTCCACAACATCGCCATGCAGCACGGTGGTATCTCAGTGTTCTGTGGAGCAGGTGAAAGGACACGTGAAGGTAACGACCTATATCTGGAAATGAAGGAATCAGGGGTTTTGCCCAAGGCTGCTCTGATCTATGGCCAGATGACTGAGCCTCCAGGAGCACGTGCAAGGATCGGTCTGACTGGTCTGACGGCTGCTGAGTATTTCCGTGATGAGGAAGGGCAGGACGTGCTTTTCTTCATAGACAATATATTCCGTTTTACACAGGCAGGTTCAGAGGTTTCGGCTCTGCTCGGTCGTATTCCTTCTGCTGTTGGTTACCAGCCAACTCTTGCTACTGACCTTGGTGCTCTGCAGGAACGTATCACGTCAACCTCAAAGGGTTCCATTACAGCTGTTGAGTGTGTGTATGTGCCTGCTGACGACTTGACAGACCCTGCGCCTGCTACCACGTTTGCACATTTGGACGGTACAGTGGTGCTTTCAAGGCAGATTGCCGAGCTCGGCATTTATCCCGCGGTGGATCCTTTGGATTCAACATCGAGAATCCTGGATCCTAATGTTCTCGGGGAAGAGCACTACTTCACCGCCCGTGAAGTACAGCAGACCTTGCAGAAGTATAAGGACCTTCAAGATATTATAGCTATTCTTGGTATGGACGAGTTGTCTGATGAAGACAAGATAATCGTTCAGAGAGCCAGGAAGATCCAAAGGTTCCTGTCACAACCATTCCATGTGGCAGAGACCTTTACAGGTATGCCAGGAAAGTATTGCAAGGTTGAGGATACTGTCAGGGGATTCAGGGAAATCCTGGACGGCAAACATGACGATCTGCCTGAACAGGCCTTTTATATGGTGGGTACCATAGAGGAAGCCAGAGAGAAGGCTGAGAAAGGTTAAAATAAGGTTAGGGTGTAAAAATGGCCAATAAACTAAATTTGGAAGTGGTCACACCGCGAAAGCTTGTAGTTAGTGATGAGGTAGATTTGTGTACGGTTCCAGGCACCGAAGGCGTATTTGGTGTCATGGCTAATCATGCGCCTATCTTGTCAACACTGAATATCGGGCAGATGCACTACAACAAGGATGGAGACACCGTAAAGCTGGCCATAAGCGGCGGTTTCGTCGAGGTGTCTCAAAATAAGATGACAGTGCTGGCCGAGGCTGCAGAAGTCTCAGATGAGATAGACGTTGAAAGGGCGTTGAAGGCCAAGGAGCGTGCGGAAAAGCGGTTGCAAGCGGCACAGGCTGGACGTGAAGATATTGATGTTGCACGAGCCATGGCTGCGATGGCTAGGGCCACAGCCCGGTTGAAGGTAGCTGGAAAGATGAGCTAAATGAACTATTGATCCTGGGGAGGGGAGAGAAAAGGCAAGCTGAGGCTTGCCTTTTCATTTTTCTGGCAGGGACTTTTCACATGACAGAGGATACCAGTTATGGGGCAATTATCCTGGCTGCTGGTAAAGGCACCAGGATGAAATCACGTCTTCCAAAGGTCATGCATTGCCTTTTGGGAGTGCCAATGCTTCGGCATGTCATGGAGGCAGTAAAAGATGCCGGTATTCCATATCCGCGGCAGGTGGTTGTAGCAGGCCACGGTGGCCAGATGGTCGAGAACTATTCGGCGGGTTTAGGCGTAAAGCTTGTTTATCAGAAGGAGCAACTGGGTACTGGCCATGCGGTTTTGACTGCTCGTGACATCTTTAAGGACCAGAGGTGTCAAATCCTTATAATTTGTGGCGACACGCCTCTATTTCGTAAGGATACCTTGGAAGGTTTTATCGAGGCCCATAAATCCTCTGACGCAGGTGTCTCGATACTCAGTGCTTTGTTTTCCGATCCGACAGGATATGGACGAATACTTAGGGACGAAAACGGAAATCTTCTTTCTATTGTGGAGGAAAAGGATGCTTCCCCTGAGGTAAGGGCTATCAGGGAGGTTAATACAGGGACATATCTTGTTAGGAGTGACCTGATTTTTGACTTGCTGGAACAGGTAGATAGTGATAATGCTCAGGGTGAATATTATCTTACAGATGTAGTGGAAATTGCTCTTAAGGCTGGGATAAAAGTACATGCCTTCGATCTCGCAGATGAGGAGGAGGCTCTGGGTGTCAATTCCAGAGCACAGTTGTCCTTGGCAGAGGGCATAATGCTTGATCGAATCAGGGCCTTTCATATGGGCAACGGGGTCACCATATCTATGGCTCATACTGTATACATAGAGCCTTCGGTTGCAATAGAGCCTGATGTCACAATAGGCCCATACACGGTATTAAAGGGTAAAACCCGCATACATGGAGGCGCCATAATCGGCCCCTATTCCTTTCTTGAAGATTTTGATTGCGCATCTGATACAATCTTGGCACCATATACTATCAAAACTCCTGATGAAAAGAAGTTTGGGCCATGCTATTAACAGGAAAATTTGTTTATTGGCCTATTGATGATTTTAACCACAGGGTTAGCGCAGGGGTATGTCGAAAGGAGTGAAAGATATCTATGAACCTTGAGATAATTAGCAAGCTTGAAGAAAGAATCAACCATCTAATAGATTATTGCAACAGGTTGGAGGAAGAGAAGAGGTCGCTGCAAGAAAGGATAAACAACCTGGAATATGAAAATGGTCAGTTGTCCATGAAAATATCCATGCTCGAAGACGAGAGACAGGATATAGGTCAACGTGTTGAAAGGATGCTACAGCAAATAGAAGGCCTTGATCGCAGTGAGGCCGAAGGTTCTCAGGGAGAGGAGCATCAATAAATAAAATATTCTCCTTAGTCCTAATACTAAAAAGGTATCTCGTAAATTGGCACAGATAGTCAGGCTGAAATTCCTTGGGAATATCTATGAACTCAAAGGCGATGATCAGGAGGTAGATTTACAAGAAGTTGCCTCATATATAGAGGAAAGGGCAGAAGAGATAGAAAAAGCCAAGCCTGGTCTTCCACCAAATAAACTGATGGTCCTGACTGTTATGAGCCTCGGTCGTGAGCTTTTACTGGCCCAAAACAGACTCAAGGCATTGGAAGAGGGGTTGAGTAGGGAAGGGCAGAAGCTCCTCGAAAAAATTAATTCCTCACTTGGTGAAAAAATCTGATAAATCTGTTACAATTTAGTTAAAGTTTCCCTGCTGTGTTCGTGGGCTGCTGCAAGTTTGTTGAGCCAACACCCCGTACAAGGGAGTCGTCCCTTCGTGGAAGAGTGGAAAGGGAGAACAGCCCTTTCCGTTGGAAGCGAAAATGACACCCACCTGAGTTTACTCAGGTTCAATAGACCCAGCAGACACGGCACGGCGGGGTTTATAAGGCTATAACCCCGTCTGGGTTTGATATATTTGGATTTGGTGAAGAAGGTTTAGGATGAACAATTCTGCCGATGGCAGGTCGATATATATTGGTACCGATTTCTTCAAGGGAGTTTAATTTTAGAATGATCCGTGGCTGATTGTGACAGTTTCTAGAACCATGTTTGTAAACATATGTGATTTTTATTTCTTGAAGGCTCGGTAAGCCTCTAACTTATATCTTCTTATCCTAAGAAATAATCTTAAGCCTTCCCGCCAGTATCAGCCAAATCCGCCTTGATTTGGAGTCTTGAGATGGGGTGTGGCACAATATTGAGTATGAGGAGCCACACATGGGTATAACCACTATAATACTATTGATCATCTTTACTGCTGCTGGCATAGCTGCAGGTTATGCCTTGGCACGTACAATGATCACCAAGAAACAGGCGCTTGAACGGGCAGATGCCGAGAAACTTCGTGCAGATGCTGAGGCAGAGGCGAGAAGACTTCTCAAAGAAGCGCAGGTTCAGGCAAAGGAGGAGGCGCTCAAGATAAAAAAAGAGGCCGAGGATGAGGTCTCCGAAAGAAAGGGTGAGCTTCGAAGCCAAGAAAAAAGGCTGCTTCAACGGGAGCAGCAGATCGACAAGAAAAAAGAGCTTGTGGATCTGAAGGAGATAGAGCTTCTTGAGAAGGAAAAGAATCTCAAGTCATCTGAAGAAAGGCTTCGTGAACGGCAAAAGGAGATAGAGAAACTGGTCAGCGAACAACGTAACATGCTGGAAAAGATTTCTGGAATGTCAAGCAGCGAAGCAAGAGAGCACCTACTCAAGAGTTTTGAGGCAGAGATCCGTCAGGAAGCAGGCAAGATGCTCAGAAAGGTAGAGGCTGAGACAAAGGAATTGGCAGACAAAAGGGCAAGAGAAATCATTGCTCTCGCAGTGGCCAGATATGCTGGAGAATATGTGGCAGATCGAACCGTCTCTGTGGTGCCTTTGCCCAATGAGGAAATGAAGGGAAGGATCATAGGCAGGGAAGGAAGGAATATCAGGGCAATAGAGGCGGCAACTGGAATAGACATCATTATTGATGACACACCAGAGGCCGTGCTCCTTTCAGGGTTTAATCCAGTGCGCAGGGAGGTGGCGAGAGTTGCCCTTGAAAGGCTGGTCCTTGATGGACGCATTCATCCTGCCCGCATCGAAGAAGTGGTGAAAAAGGTAGAAAAGGAGATAGAAGCTACCATACGCGAGGCAGGCGAGCAGGCCACCTTTGACGTGGGAGTTTACGGAATCCATCCTGAGCTTGTCAAGTTATTGGGAAAATTAAAGTTTCGTACCAGTTACGCTCAAAATGTTTTGCAACACTCCATTGAAGTCGCCTTTCTCTGTGGGATAATGGCGGCCGAACTTGGCATAAATGTAAAGAAGGCAAAAAGGGCAGGCCTTCTTCATGACATTGGCAAGGCAGTGGATCATGAGGTAGAAGGATCCCATGCCATAATCGGAGCAGATTTGGCAAAGAAATACGGAGAATCGAGGGATGTAGTGCATGCTATTGCCGCTCATCATGAAGATATCAAACCTGAGACGATCTTGGCAGTCCTTGTTCAGGCTGCGGATGCCCTTTCTGGTGCCCGTCCAGGTGCACGCAGGGAGATGCTGGAAAGTTATGTCAAGCGCCTTGAGGATCTGGAAAGGATTGCCACTTCTTTTACAGGCGTCGAAAAATCATTTGCCATCCAGGCCGGACGGGAGATCCGGATCGTGGTCAATAGCGAGAAGCTGTCAGACGCTGAGGCCTCGATGCTGTGCAGGGATATAACCAAGAAGATCGAAAGTGAACTAACCTACCCGGGTCAGATCAAGGTGACGGTTATAAGGGAGACGAGAGCAGTCGATTATGCCAAATGAGGACGGGGTATTTGAGTGATATGGAAAAAGATATAGAAAAATCCTTGGAAATAATCAATCGGGGTGCAGTGGATGTCATTGACAGGGATGAGCTCAGAAAAAAGCTGGAAAGGGCGATTTCCACAGGAACGCCTTTACGCGTGAAGGCCGGCTTCGACCCTACAGCTCCAGACCTTCATCTTGGCCATACAGTGCTTATTCAAAAAATGAAGCACTTTCAGGATCTTGGCCATCAAGTAATATTTTTGATTGGTGACTTTACAGGCCTTATAGGAGATCCAACTGGCAAATCTGATACCAGGCCTCCATTGACGCCAGAACAAGTCCAAGAAAACGCCGCAACCTATAAGGAACAAATATTCAAAATACTCGATCCCGAAAAGACAGAAGTAGCCTTCAACAGTGTCTGGATGAATGAGATGCGCTCCATTGAGATGATAAGGCTGTGCGCAAAATACACAGTGGCCAGAATGTTGGAAAGGGAGGATTTCAAGCAGCGTTTTCAAAATCAAAAGCCTATAGCAGTTCATGAGTTTATATATCCGCTCATCCAGGGGTACGATTCAGTGGCTTTGAGAGCAGATGTGGAACTCGGAGGCACAGACCAGACTTTTAATCTCTTAGTAGGTCGTCATATTCAAAAGGAATATGGGCAAGAACCCCAGATCGTCTTGACCATGCCGCTTCTTGAAGGTCTAGATGGGGTAAATAAGATGAGCAAGTCTCTTGGTAATTATGTGGGCATTACAGAAGAGGCTTCCAGCATGTTCGGAAAGCTCATGTCCATTTCCGATGAACTAATGTTTCGTTATTACGAACTACTGAGTTCCAGGCCCCTTGATGAAATCAAGATGCTCAAGGAAGATATCAAATCGGGAAAGATCCATCCAAAAGAGGTCAAGATCCAGTTGGCCATGGAACTGGTTTCCAGATTTCACGGCAAGGAAGATGCCAGGCTTGCAAAGTCCAAGTTTGAGGCACAGTTTACACGCGGAGAAATTCCAGACGACATTCCAGAGTATAGCCTTGAAGAAGGCGCTGACAGAAATGCGATCTTTTTGCCAAGGCTGCTGAAAGACGCTGGCCTTGTCAAGAGCACGTCTGAAGCCAGAAGATTGATCAAGCAAGGCGCAGTGACTGTAGATGGCGAAAAGGTAAAAACAGAAGAGATAGCTGTTTCAAAAGCAGGGGCAGTAATAAAGGTGGGCAAGAGGCGTTTTCTTCGCCTGAGATAGCCCCATGTCCCGCCGCCGACTCGCCAATAGGGATAAATCAGGGGGAGAATAATGACAGATTGGTTGGGGAATGCCCTTGCTGCGCTTTTGTGCTGGGGTCTGTGGGCATTTTTCCCAAAGCTTGCCCTGAGGAGTATATCTCCGGCTACTTCTGTTTTTTATGAGGCTGTGGGTGTTATGCTTACCAGCACGGCAGTGGTGTGGCTTTTGGGGCCACGTCTCGAAAGCGGCTTTCAAGGGATTATGTATGCTATTCTTACTGGAGTGTTTGGAACCATAGGCCTATATTTCTTTTTCACAGCTGTGAAAACAGGCCCCCTATCCGTGATCTCCTCTCTAACCGCCATGTATCCAGTGGTCACAGTCGTTCTAGCAGTAGTAATACTTCACGAATCTGTTAATACAAGACAAATCATAGGGATAATATTGGCAGTGGTTGCAGCAGGATTATTGTCCTGGAATCCAAGGTAGTCGTTCAGGCCTTGTGAGGTGGTGCCGAAGGGGAGATTCGAACTCCCACGGGAATAACTCCCACTAGATCCTGAATCTAGCGCGTCTACCAATTCCGCCACTTCGGCACGAGTGCCTGTATTAAATAAAGAGGTATTGCCATTGTCAAGGGCGCATATTACCTTCATCCAGATCAAATTTTTAGCCGAACCATGGAGCTCGGGAATTTCACGACTGCCCTTTCTGCAGGAGAGATGTTTCTTGAGGCCAGGCAGTAGTAATATATGGAATGTGATATGGAAATATACTCTGATTTGAGTGACATTGAAAGGCCGTTCTATAGGGCCGCTCTCACCATAGGTAATTTTGATGGGGTCCATCTTGGGCACCAAGCACTGTTCAAAAAGGTCGTTGAGATTGCAAAAGAGACTGGTGGCGACAAGGTGGCTCTCACTTTTCATCCCCATCCCATGAAGGTGTTGAGGCCAGACAACCCGCCCAAGCTGATATCCACCCTGGAACAAAAGATAGAGTTGATAATGGCTGCTGGCATAGATCATCTGGTTTGTCTGCCGTTTACCAGAGAATTTGCAAAGACCACTGCCACCGAGTTTGTGGAAAAGATCTTATGGCGCACTATTGGAGTGCACGATTTGGTGGTTGGGTATGATTACGCTTGTGGAAAAGGCCGTGAAGGAGACATCGAATTTCTCAAAAGGATGGGCTCCCAATTGGGCTTTAGGGTCCATATCGTACCCCCTGTCAAGGTTGATGGCAGAATAGTAAGCAGTACGGCCATTAGGGAACTGGTGAAACAGGGTGAAATGAGAGAAGTAAGAAAGATGTTGGGCCGGTACTATCAAATAAGGGGAATAGTTAGGAGAGGCAAGAGAAGAGGGGGGCCTGTCGTAGGTTTTCCCACAGCGAATCTTTCAATAAACAAGGAAGATCTCTGCCCCAAGCCAGGGGTCTATGCAGTACAGGTTCTGCATGGAGATTTTTGTTATGGGGGTGTAATAAATATAGGTTACAATCCCACCTTTGGCGACAACAAGTTGGGGGCAGAAGTTCATATATTCGATTTCAACAAGGACATCTACGGGCATGAGATCAAGGTGAACCTGGTAGCCAGGATAAGGGGGGAAAAGAAATTTGCAGGGCCGAAAGAGCTTTCTGAACAAATATCTAAGGACATAGAAAAGGCCAGGTTGATATTGGCTGAAGCTCAGCCTGCCAAGCCAAGTGAAGAATGTAGGATTTGATTGTCGACAATGATGAAAAAAAGGAGGTCTAAAAGACCTCCTTTTTTTATTGAAAAGGTGCTTTTTTTCTTAGACTTCTTCTACTGTGATCGCTCCTACAGGGCAGACCTCAACACAGGTTTCGCAGCCCAGGCAGTCATCAGGCCTTGCAATAACAGGCTTGTCATCCTCAAAATCATAAACCTCTGATGGACAAGCGTTTACGCATTCCTCATCGCCCTGGCATTTGTCATAATCGATTTCGATCTGAAACATGGCTTCCTCCTTTTTTATTAATTTGCGGGGATGCTTTTCCCCTTTTTCTCAAGTCTGTCAGTCTTTGACAGAATTCATATAGACGATACTACTTCTTGTTGTCAAGCCTATTTCGAGATTTTGCTCAAAATGAATATATTCATTTATTCCCTTTTCAAGCCGGTTTATACCCAAAATTTTGGGGCAAGGACAGTGATTTCTCTTTTTCCTTGAAATTGACAGCCGCCTCAATCATGGTCTCACTCCATTTGGGATTTCCAAGAGCATGGATGTGTGTATATGTCCCAAATACGTTTTTATAACAAAATCCATCAACGGTTCCGTCAAATCCATAACCTCTATTCACTTGACAAGCAAAGTATCCTGTCTGGATATTATCAACTGGAACAGGTTGGGAATAGTGAAATTCATGCCCCTTGAGTACGTCTCCCCTTTTGAAAAAAGGAGAATCTTTTTTTAATTCCAGTATAGTGTATCCATGGCCTACAGGTTTTCTTTTGAGTACAAAATCCCAGTTTAGGACCTGGAGCATGGGATAGGAGTGATCTTTCCACACAAGGTTTCTGCCAAGATACATGAGCCCGCCACATTCTGCGTAAACTGGCAGGCCAGCTTCTATAAGGCCCTTGAGCCTTTCCCTGAATAGAGTGTTTGCTGATAGTTGCACTGCCTGAGTCTCAGGAAAACCACCGCCTATATAAAGAGCATCTATTTCTGGGATCGTGTTGTCAGATACGGCATTTAGATAAACGAGGCTCGCCCCTCTTTTTTCAAGGGCTTCAAGATTCTCTGGATAGTAGAACTGAAAGGAAGAATCTCGTATTATACCTATTTTGACAAAGGTTTTATGGCCTATCTTTTTATCTGTAGGTAAAATATCGAAGGCAGAAGAAGCCTGTCTACACCTTTCATCGACAAGTTCAAGCAGACGATCGAGATCTACGTTTTCTTCGGCCATTTTTCCAAGAATATCCAGTGCCTTTTCAGGCCCGGCATATTCATCGGCAGGCGTAAGGCCCAGGTGTCTCATCGGCAAGGGGTCTTCTTTCATGCGAGGGATGATCCCCAGTACTGGTAGCCCTGTATATTTCGCAATGGAGTCTGCCAGGATATTCATATGACGTTTCCCCGCTACCCTGTTCAAAATGACACCGATGATCTCTACTCCCTTTTCAAAGTCCATCAGCCCCCGGATCATGGCAGCCATGGTACGGGTGACCTTGGTGCAATCTGCAACGAGGACTACAGGGGATTTGAGCTGTCTGGCCAACTGGGCTGTGCTGAAGCCTCCCCTGACGTCAACACCATCAAAAAGCCCTCTGTTTCCCTCTATTACAGCAAGCTCTGCACCAAAGGACCTGTTCTTGAAAGAACTGGCAATGGCATCCTCTGACATGAGAAAGGGGTCCAGATTGTAACAATTTCCACGTGCTGCTCTTCCGAGCCAGGCAGCATCGATATAGTCAGGTCCTTTCTTAAAGACAGCAACTCGTTTTCCCCTGTTGGTCAAGGCCCTCGTTATGGCCAAGGAGGCTATTGTTTTGCCAGAACCGCCCCTGAGGGCTGCTAGTGTTATACTTGGCACTGATGCTCTATTGAAATTGTCCACATATCTGTCCTTGTGAAATCTTTTTTAAATGGCGCATGTCTGATTGTCAACTCAAACTTTATTCATTGCATGGCAATAGTTGATCTGCAATGCAATTTCTTGAGACATCTAAAAAGATAAATCCTATTGGGGCACTTGGCCTTGGGATAGATTTTGCAGTTTGTTGGTGAGGCTTTCCACAAGATCCCTTCTGCCCAAATGCTGGGCACAATATCTGGCATATTCGAGTGATTGTTGGCTGGAGCTATTTTTTAGGAAGATCTCAAGGGCTTCTTCTGTTTTTCCTGTGTTCATGAGGCTCAATCCGTAACAAAGCTGTAGCTCAACAGATTCCGGAAAGATCCTCATGGCTTCCTCCAGAAGTTTGATCACTTCAAAATGGTTTCCTGTCCTTTGGTGCAACATGGCGAGGCCAAGATATGCCCGTGAATCTGGATAAAGTTTAAGGGCCCTTTTGAACAGGCGTTTTGCCACTGCCTTTGGATTGGGTATATCCTTGTTTTGTGAATAATCACCAAAGGCAAAGGTCATTGCCAGTCTGGATAGGAAATCTGCGTGAAGGGGATATAGTTCCTGTTGGTCTACAAGCCTGATATTGTCTGCGAATTTTGGAAGGCCACGATAGAAGGCCTTTCTGAGCCTTTTGCCAAATTCGAGAACAGCATCCTTGGAAATAGCAGGGTCTGTTTCGAAATACATGATATCTTCTATCCGGTTTAGCCATATATCGTCGTCTGCACCAGTCCTTTTCTTGAAGTCATCATAAAGGGCAGTGCCTGGAAATATATCGAGTATATAGAAGATGGCACTAAGCGGCCTGATACGCTCTATCAACCGTATGCTTTCTTTTATAGTCTTTTTGTTTTCACCAGGAGAGCCATATATGAAATAGGCCCTGGGCATGATCCCATAAGATGAGGCCATGTCAAAGGCTTCTTTGATCTGTTTGTTGGTGAGCTCCTTGTTAAGAGCCTTTCTGATCTTCTTGGAGCCGCTTTCCACTCCAAAACTTATCTGCATGCATCCGGCTTTCCGCATCCAGTAAAGGATTTCTTCATCTACATGGTTTACTCTTGATATGGCTGCCCAGTTGATTTCCAGTTTCTTCTCCAAGATGAGCTGACAAATATCGATTACACGCTGTTTATTCAGTGTGAAGGTATCGTCAGAAACATAGAAAAAGTTTATACTCCCCTTCTTGTGAAGGCGTTGGAGCTGGGACACAAAATAATTGGGGCTATGAAACCTGACCCTTCTCTTCCATATGCGAGGCGAGCCGCAAAAGGCACAGTTCCATGGGCAGCCCCTGGATGATATGACATGCTGAAATGAAAAATGACGTGATGGATCTGGCAAACTGTCAAGTTCCTCGATAAAGGGGGCAGGATCATTCTTTATACACTGCCCATCCACCCTGCAGGCTACTCCTGGCAACGATGATATGGCATCCCGCCGTCCTTCTTGCAAGAGTTCGATCATGTCTGACATGCATTTTTCACCTTCTCCAGTGACGATGTAATCTATCTCAGGAAAATGTGTCAGAAGATGTCTCCAGAGAAAGGTGGCGCCAGGGCCACCAAACACTATGGGCAAGTCGGGGGCGGTTGTCTTTGCTATCCTGGCTATATCAATCCCTCCCCAGCGGTTTGCATGAAGTATGGATATACCTATAAGATCTGGCTGGCGGGAAGAGACAGCCTCTTGGATCTCCCGCTGGCGTCCTTGCATGTCATAGAGATTCAGGATTTCACATGAATGGCCTTCTTCGATGAGCCTTGCCCCTATATAATATAGCCCTATGGGAGGGACCTTGATATCGTAATCCTGAAGTCTGGGATCAAGGCAGTAAGGATTAATAAGTAGTATGTTCATGCCTTTATTTTTCCTTATATTATATCATTGTCAAATATTTATAATTTGGTTGATATGCGCCCTCGGGCTGTTTTGAGTAAATAAATTCACTTGTATTTATAATTTGTAACTTACTATAAATTAAGGAAAAAAGGAATATCCCAAAGAAGTATCCTGGGAAAATCAGCGCCTTAATCCCAATTAGTGACTTGACACACAAACTCTTTTTGTCTATAGATAGTCTATCTTGGCTGAATGGTCATTCATTAATGCCTTTTGCCGGGTAGGGGAGTAATTAGCAGTATATATCAATCATTTAAGATCAGCCGGTTTTTTTTATTTATTAGAGGAGGATTCAGTGGGAACCATTACAGATTCAAAACTAAAAAAATTTTTTGAACATCTTAATCCCCTGGATTTTCAGCAAGAGGAGGATGTGATCAACAGGGCCAAGGATTCAAGACTAATGGCCTTGCTGGAAGAGAAAAAGGATTCCATGGTCAAGCAGTGGATACAAGTCATCCATAGATCTTATCCTCCAGAGACAGCCCAATTTTTAAAGTCACAGAAAAACAGGTTTGCAAATCCTATCGGCGCCTCTATAGAGGATTCTATCTGGCCCCTCTACGATCAACTCATCGGCGAGCCTGATCCTGAAATCACCAAGAAGCATCTTGATACCTTGATAAGGGTCAGGGCTGTGCAGGATTTTACACCAGCCAGCGCTGTACAGGTTATCTTTGCACTCAAGCAGATAATCCGTGACGAATTGATGGACGAGATCATGGAGCTTCAGCTCCTTGATAGATATCTTGAATTCGAAACCAAAATAGATCGTTTCGCGCTTTTGGCCTTTGACGTATTCATGGAATGCAGGGAAAAGGTCTGGGAAATAAAGCGCAACGACCTTTTGAAGAGGCCATTCATCCTCCAAGGCGGGATGTGCCCTTCATATATGTTGCGCAGAGGTAAACAGCACCTTGAAAGACTGGAAAAGGAAAAAACTCAACATTAATAAAGAGGAGTAGAGATGATAACGCGTATCATTGTGGCATTCGGGGCAGTTGTAGCAATCGTAGTAGCGGCCTTGATAGGCGGATCAGTGCCTGGTCTCCAACCCTTGTTTGGGGTGGCCTTACCTTACATAGCCTTTGCGGTCTTCTTTATAGGCTTTGCCCTCAAGGTGGTTAACTGGGCCAAGTCTCCTGTGCCGTTCCGAATTCCTACAACAGCAGGCCAAGAAATCAGTCTTCCATGGATAAAATGGTCCAAGATAGAAAATCCGAGCACTACAGGAGGGGTAATCCTCAGGATGTTTTTTGAGGTTTGCTGTTTCAGGTCTCTTTTCAGGAACATGCGCACAGATCTTAGGTCTGGCTGGTTGATCCATCACCCAACCAAATGGCTCTGGCTCCTGGCGCTTGGTTTTCATTATTCATTTCTTATCATAGCCCTTCGTCACCTCAGGCTTTTCGTACAGCCAGTGCCGGGATTTGTGGAGACGCTGGATGCAGTGGACGGCATGTTCCAGATTGGCATCCCTCCAATATATCTGACAGATATCATAATCCTTTTGGCATTGACTGGGCTTCTGATCAGGCGCCTTTGTCTCCCAAAGATGAGGTTCATGTCTCTTGTAGCAGACTATTTTCCTCTGTTCCTCATCCTTGGCATAGTCATATCAGGGCTTTTGATGCGCTTCGTATACAGGGTCGATATCACAGCGGTCAAGGCCCTGGCAAATGGTATAGCAAGTTTTCATCCAGTAATGCCCAAGGGGATAGGAGCGATATTTTTTGTGCATATTGCCCTTGTTAGTACGTTGCTGGCCTATTTCCCCTTTAGCAAGCTCATGCATATGGGCGGTGTTTTCATGAGCCCAACCAGAAATCTGGCAAATACCACCAGGATGGAATACCACGAGAATCCGTGGCGTCAGCCACCCAAATTCCATCCATATGAAGAGTATGAAGATATGTATAGAGATTATATGAAAGAGGCTGGATTACCTTTGGAGAGAGAATAAGTAAAGGGAAAAGATATCATGGCAAAACAATTGACACCCCAAGAAATGTTGAGGATTGACCTCAGTCCACCAACCAGGGACTGGATGGACATTCCCACTGTAATCAAGCCAGGCATCTACTGTTATCCTGCCAAGCCTGAAAAGGTGGAAATCGTCGGGATGCCCAACGGACATGTTTGGAGTCCTGTTGAAGAAGATTGGGGCCTGCCCGAGGATTGGAAGGAGACATTCCTGGAAGGCATGAGAGAGAGGCTGGACAAGCACCGTTCATTCAAGATCTTTATGGACATATGCGTGAGGTGTGGTGCTTGTGCTGATAAATGCCACTTCTTTTTGGGATCTGGAGATCCCAAGAACATGCCTGTGGTTAGGGCGGAACTCATAAGGTCCATCTACAGGGGAGAGTTTACGAAGGCGGGCAAGATTCTTGGTAGATTGGCAGGCGGCAGAAAGCTCACTGACAAGGTACTAAAGGAAATATGGTACTACATGTTCCAATGTACAGAGTGCAGGCGTTGCTCTCTCTTCTGCCCCTATGGTATAGACACCGCTGAAGTCACCATTATTGGCAGGGAGCTTCTCAACCTGTTCGGCCTCAATATCAACTGGATCCAGGAGCCTGTCGCCAACTGTTATGAGACAGGCAATCACCTTGGCCTTCTGCCCCATACCTTCAAGCAGAACATAGAGTTCATGTGTATGGATATAGAGGAGTTCGTGGGCATCACCATTGAGCCTCCTTTCAACAAAAAAGGCGCTGAGATCCTCTTTGTAACTCCATCGGGAGACGTATTCGCAGAACCAGGAATCTTTACACTGGCTGGCTATCTGATGCTTTTTGAACATCTCCAGCTCGACTACACCTGGAGTACATATGCAAGTGAGGGTGGAAACTTTGGCTTCTTCACTTCCCTCGACATGGCACAGAGGCTCAATGCCAAGATATATGCAGAGGCCAAAAGGCTGGGAGTCAAGTGGATACTCGGTGGAGAATGCGGCCACATGTGGCGGGTTGTGCACCAGTACATGAATACCTTCAATGGTCCTCCAGAGTTTCTAGAGGAGCCAGTATCTCCTATAACCGGCACAAAGTTCGAGAACGCCAAGTCGGCAAAGATGGTGCATATTACAGAATTTACCGCAGATCTCATTAAGCATGGAAAGCTCAAGCTCGATCCAAGCAGAAATGACCACCTGAAGGTCACATATCACGATTCCTGCAATCCTTCCCGCGGCATGGGCATGTTCGAAGAGCCGAGATATGTAATCAAAAATGTGTGTAATCATTTCTATGATATGCCGGAGAATACCATCAGGGAACAGACCTTCTGTTGCGGCAGTGGCGCAGGTCTGAATGCTGGTGAAAACATGGAGCTCAGGCTGAGGGGCGGGCTGCCAAGGGCTAACGCAGTGAAATATGTACATGAACGCTTTGGCGCCAATATGCTCGCCTGTGTCTGTGCCATCGACAGGGCGGTTCTTCCTGCCTCTATGGAATACTGGGTTCCTGGGATGAATGTTTGTGGTGTCTCGGAGCTGGTAGCAAATGCCCTTATAATGGAGGGAGAAAATGAACGAACTCTCAACCTGAGGGGTGAAGAGATACCAGGAAGAGGGGAGGTAACAGAAGATGTATGATTCAGGAAAGGTCATAGTAGGATTGCTCATCTTTGCTGGGATATTTCTCTTTCCCTTCATCTACCAGCACGGTTCACCGGCTGAAAAACCCAAACCCAGTCTTGATACGCCTGCTATTAAGGCTCTGCCAGTCAAGAAATGCGTGGAAGACACCAAGTTCATGATCACCACCCATATGCAATTCCTGAATGAATGGCGTGACCAGGCCCTTAGGGATGGCAACAGGTGGTATGTGAACAAGGCTGGGAAAAAGGTGTGGATCAGCTTGCAGAATACCTGTTTGAAGTGTCACTCCAACAAAAAGGATTTCTGCGATAAATGTCATAATTATGCAGCGGTTCAGCCCTATTGCTGGGATTGTCATTATGATCCAAATGGGAGCAAGTTATGAGTATGGACAGAAGAAAATTTTTAAAGGTAGCTGGCCTTTCAACCCTGATTGGCCTTGGCGGAAGCGGTGCCTTTGAATTACTGAAGCCTGGAAAGGTGGATGCCGAGATGGAGCATGAAGGCCATCACGGCGCTCACCATGGAGCAGCCCATGAGAAGGGGGAAGAGGCTGGTCCAAAGATACGCCTGGCCATGTTGATAGATATGAAGGCCATCACCAAGGAAAAGGCAGAGAAAATCATACATACATGCCATCAAATTCACAACGTGCCAAATTGGGGAGACCCCAAGAACGAGATCAAGTGGATATGGGAAGAGGAATATGAGCATGTATTTACCGACAGCTACAACGAATACGATGAGGTTCTCGAGAAGCTGCCGTTCCTGCTCATGTGTAACCACTGTGACGAGCCTCCATGCGCAAGGGTGTGTCCAGTCGAGGCCACGTTCAGGAGGCCTGATGGCATAGTTGCACAGGATTATCACAGGTGCATAGGATGCCGTTTTTGCATGGCTGCATGTCCTTATGGTTCCAGGAGTTTCAACTGGCTCGATCCGAGGGTGGAACTAAAGAAGGAAATGGCACAGGGCAGAAAATTGAACAAACGCTTTCCAACCAGGATGAGGGGTGTTGTAGAAAAGTGCAACTTCTGCGTGGAGCGCCTGGCTGAAGGTAAAAAGCCAGGATGTGTTGAGGCGTGTCCAGATGTGATGCACTTTGGAAATCTGGCAGACGAGAATTCCAACGTGCGGAAGATACTCAGGGAGAGGGTTTCCCTCAGGCGCAAACTGGAACTTGGAACCAAACCATCAGTATTTTATCTGGTGTAGTGCGAGGTCATCATGATTGAAAAGGCTTTAAAAGGATCATCTATTTACTGGGGATGGGTGATATTTTTACTCTGTATCATTGGCGCAGGGTTTATTGCTTACCTATACCAGTTGAAGGTAGGTCTTGGTATTACCGGCATGAGCAGGGATATATCGTGGGGCGTTTACATAGCCCAGTTCACCTATTTTGTCGGTGTCGCAGCAGGGGCGGTTATGCTGGTGATTCCCAAATATCTCCACCACTATACGAAGTATGCCAAGGTGGTGGTCTTTGGAGAGTTTCTGGCAATAGCAGCGGTTGTTATGTGTCTGCTTTTCATCGTAGTTGATATAGGGCAGCCCATGAGAATGATGAATGTGGTACTTCATCCTACACCCCATTCCATGCTCTTTTACGATATGATCGTTTTGAATGGCTATCTGATTCTCAACATCATCTGCGGTTACAATACCTTGTTGGCCGACAAAAAGGGTCTGCCATGTCCTGGGTGGGTAAAACCATTCATTTACCTGTCCATACCGTGGGCCATCAGTATTCACACTGTTACAGCGTTCCTGTACGCTGGTCTTCCAGGTAGACATTTCTGGCTGACAGCTATCATGGCACCTCGCTTTCTCGCATCGGCCTTTGCTGCTGGGCCATCTCTTCTGGTGATGATCCTGTTGTTCGTCCGGAAGGTGACCAAGTTCGATCCTGGTGAGGAGGCACTTCAGAACATTGCTAGAACCATTTGCTATGCCATGATCGTGAACTTCTTTTTCATGGGCATGGAATTCTTCACGGCCTTCTACAGTAATATTCCAGGCCACAAAGCCACCTTGGAATATCTGTTCTGGGGAATCGGCGAGTACGGCAATCTGGTGCCCTTCATGAGAGCCTGTATAGTGATAGGATTTGCGGGTATATTCATCCTTCTGGTGCCACCCATACGAAGACGGCCTCTGTGGCTGGCAATAGGATGCGCTTGTATCTTTCTTGCAACCTGGATAGACAAGGGCGTTGGGTTGGTCATAGGCGGTTTTATTCCAAATCCACTTGAAATGATCACAGAATATCACCCAACATTTCCTGAGATCACTATAGCAACAGCTATTTGGGCAGTAGGAGGGCTGATATTGACAATCCTGTACAAGGTGGCCATTTCAGTCAGGGAGGAAGAGCAAAGGGTCTGATTCCAAGGACACCGAATAACAAACAGAAGGTTCTGACAGGCAGCCCCTTTGAAGGAGCTGCCTGTCTTAGTCTAGGCCACGGTTAAATTCACATATCATCTTGTCTTTCATTTCATCTATCTGCTCCTGATAATGGGATGCTGGCAACTCCGATCCACAGGACCTGCAGACCACTGTAGCCTTGGCTCATCTGCCTTTAAGGTCGGCTGGGCCTCCACATACGAGGCAGGTCAGGGGTTCGTCTTCATCGGAATTTTTGGAAATGTCTTTAGTTCCTATCATAGACAGTCAGCCTTTTTTGTGAAAATACCATCAGATTCTTTATGAGGTGTAGGAATTTGAGATATTTATGGTAACTTATGCGTCTCAAATCAAAAAAATGATTGGTTCTTCATTTACATCCAGGTCAAATGGTGAATATCAGGAGGAATAATGGCCCAAAATCCTATAAAATCAGGTGAACTTGATAGAATAATACAGGATCTTGAGAAAGAAGTAAGAGAAAATAAAAACTCAGTGGTGGCACACCATCGCCTGGCTCTAGCCTATTGGAAGGCGGGCCGATCGGAAGAGGCCATCAGTGAGTTTCAGAAGGCCCTCAAGTTGGATCCAGCATCCTTTGAGATCAGGATCAACCTTGGCACCCTGTTCTTTCAGCTGGGACGCCTTGAGGAGGGCATCAGGGAGAATAAGGAGGCCCTGAATGCTCATCCTGGTTCAGCAGAGGCCTTGGCCAATATAGGTTCAGCCTACTTGCAGATGGGCAAATTTCAGGACGCGGAAGGATATTTCAAAAAGGCCCTGGAGTTGAAACCTGAAATGGTCCCGGCCCTTACCAATTATGCCACTGTGCTCGTTGAACTCGATGAGCTGGACAAGGCTGTAGAGGTGGCTGAAAAGGCTGTCTGCCTAGCCCCGGAATTTGGCCTTGCGTTTAATAATTTGGCTGTAGCCTGTTTTTACAAAGGAGACGTTCAAAGGGCAGAGGAGGCGGTCCAAAAGGCAAAACAGCTGGGCTACCCCATCCATCCGGACTTTGAGGCCAAGATCAACTCTGCAAAACAGTAACATATTTGGAGTGTGATAGTTATGGCCTCTGGTTATGAAGTCATAGAACCAAGGTGCCCTTTTTGCAATCAGAGGCTTGAGCGTCCCAAGGAGCTTGAGCCCATGCGAAGGGGGGATTTTGAATATGGGGTCTGTTCATGTGGGGCAGTCTATGTACACGACGTTACAGGATTCAACCTTGGCGCTGCATTGGTGGAGGCTTTGGAGTTTGCCTGTGATGCAGATCTTGATCTAGCCTGGGATCTTATGCCAGGGGAAGATTATCAGGATGCCCTGATAGAAGGTTACGACATAGGAAAACACCTTATCTATCCAGAGGGGCATGATTATCAGGGCCACAGGATAAAGGGCGCACTAAGCTTTATCAGACTCAGTGATGATATTCGTGAGACCAAGGAGCCGGGCATCAGGGTCAAGTATCAAAAGGCTGTCAGCGCCCCGCCTCTTGCAACCTCTAGAAGGGTTGACAATCTGCGTAAAGCGAGAAAGAAACGTTTCTCCAAGGCCCAGGTGGCCAAGGCTGTTGGCGAATCGGATCTGGAGCGTCTCATAGACATGGTGCAAGAGGACAGGCTCGTCCTGAGGAAGATGCAAAGGCTTCTCTACAATGCGGATCCTGCTACACGATGGCAGGCGGTAGTGATGCTTGGAGGAGTAGCAGGAGCTATCGCTCAAGAAGACCCAGCAGCCGTGGGCGATCTTCTCAGAAGGCTTCTATATGCTGCCAATGACTCAGCTGCTGCCAACTGGGGTACAATCGAGACAGTCGGAGAGATTATCAGGCATCAGCCCGGATTATATGGCTCCTTTGTGAGGCATATTCTTGGCCTTATGGGAGATGAACCATCAAGGCCGGCAATATTGTGGGCAATTGGCAGGATAGGCGGGCGGTATCCCAAGATCGTCAGAAATAGTTCCTTTTTTGCCCTTTTCGATCTTCTTGGCTCCAAGGACGCCACCATTAGGGGGCATGCAGTATGGGCATTAGGCCAGGTGAGGGCCGCAGAAGCAAGAGGCGCAGTCTTGCGACTCAGAAACGATGAGGAGGAATTTGAGCTCTTTGATGGCAATAAGGTAAGTACCACTACTGTGGGTAATGAAGCAAGAAGGGCCATCAAAAGAATGGAAGAGACCGATATGGATATGAAGGACAATAAGAAAGAGGCAGAAGAAAAGGCAGTTGGTGAAACAAAGGAGCAAGAGCCACCAGAAATCACTCAGGCCTGGCATAAATATCAGGAGGCTGAAATCCTTAAAAACAGGGGCCAATCCCTGGACGCAATGAAGTGTTTTGAGGAGGTTCTTGGCGTATTTGACGAGTTCGGCTATGACGCCGAGGTGGCAAATATTTGTGAAAAACTTGGCGACATTCATGTGATGAGGGGCAATATTAAGGCGGCCTTTGCACCTTATCAGCGTGCGCTTGCAATCTGCGAGAAGAAAAAGGACCCTGTGAGTACGGTGATAATGCTAGAGAAGGTTATAGATCTTTACAGGCATGAAAAGGAGTTCAACAAGGCGCTTCCATATTTTTTCAGGGCCCTTGAGCTTGTGGAAGGTCTCAAAGATGTCAAGCGGTCTGCATTGTTTCTTGCAGGTATAGGGGATATCTACGAACGGCAAGGTAAGCTCGATGATGCCTTGGACGCATACAGGTTGGCTGAAAAGCTATTCAGGAATATGGGTGCCAAGGAAAAGGCCAAGACTTTGCAGGACGGGATACGGATTCTTGAGGAACGGCTGGCTCAGGCTGGATCCACCCCAGATAATTGATATCTGTCCAGGGCCCCGAGAAGGATACTGGCGATAGGCCACCTCTGGTTGGCAATCAAGGGGTTTATTTCTTTTGAAAGTTCCAGAAGCCTGCTTTGAATAAGGTGAAGCCTGACAGTGGGATATGTTTTGCCTGCTGCAAAACCAGAATGGGAGCATACATGGCCCTTGCCATTGATTTCTGTGGGTGCTCCATATGTCCTGCAGTTCACAGGTCTGACATCGTAGAGAAGGCACTGGTCATCAGGGCTGAGGAGCGGGCAGGCAATTCTCACCAAAGCAAGCTCCTTCTTTTGACTGAGAGCTGTCTGCCATTTTTTTTCTGCCCTTTTGGCCTGTTTCAGGATTTCCCTTCTGGTTTTTCTGCCAAGTCTGTGAAAATGTTTGAGTATGAGAACACCCTCTGCGAGGGATATGTCAAAGGCAGCGTGACAACAGTCAGAACATCCCTTACGGCACCTGAATTCTTTGGGATATTGCGTTGCAACAGCCGACACTGCACCGTCGACTTGATTCATTAGTTCAAGGATCTCTTGATATTCTTCTGATATGACATCTGACATCCGTAAACAGGATAATGGAAATCAAAAGGAATGCAAGAGGTGTGGCACCTGTTGTAAAAAAGGAGGCCCTTGCTTGCATTCAGAAGACAGGCCGCTCCTTGTAGAAGGACTGCTCAGGCCGAAAGATCTTGTCACCTACAGGAAAGGGGAGCTGGCCCTAAATCCAGTCACAGGTGAATTGATAACGCTTTCATCTGAAATGATAAAGATTTGCGGCATAGACCTGGAGGGGCAGTGCATCTATTTCAGTCAGTCTGATAATGCATGTACCATATATGAAAAAAGGCCCCTTGAGTGCAGATTGCTCAAATGTTGGGACACACAACCCATTGAGCAGCTCTTTTTGAAAGATTTGTTAAACCGTGGAGATGTGATACCGCCAGGAAGCCTACTTGCTGACCTGATAAAAAGCTATGAAAAGGCATTTCCAGTTGGGCTGCTTGCAGATATCTCAATGTCATTGATAAAGGATGAGGACGACAGATCTGAAGAAAAAAGCAGACTCTTAGAGAGTGATAAGAGCTTCAGGCGTATGGCTTGTGATAGGTTGGGTATTGATCAACAAAGCTGTAATTTTTTCTTTGGACGTCCCGTTTCCCTGCTTTTTGAGGCCATGGAAAGTCTTTTTTACCGAAAAACAGATAAAAAATGAATGAAAGTTCATTAATTGTAAGGTTTCTCACATTTATTGCGATGTTTACATCGTCCTGATTTAATTATAAAAAAAAGGAAATAATTTTAAAATATACTGAAATTACCTGATTTTTTGGGCTTGACAAGGATGGCACAAAGATATTATAAAAGTTTTCACGCAATAGAATTTTGTCAGTTGCCGAATGAATATTCATTTATATAAGGATAAATTCGGGCTCTTCCTGAACATGTCAGGATTGAGAATACGATTTTGAGATAAGAATTTGAAAAAACTACCTAAGGAGGGAGATTTAAATGGCTGATGTCAAGAAGCATGACACTCCAATGTGCGATGACCTTAAAAACGGGCCATGGCCAAGTTTTGTTGACGACATAGAACAGAAGGGTCTAAAGGGCAAACAGGATTGCCTGGACCTTTTGGGGCAGCTGGAACTGTCCTATGTTCACAAGGAGACCCACTGGAAACATGGTGGAATCGTGGGTGTTTTCGGTTATGGCGGTGGTGTTATCGGCCGCTATTCAGACGTTCCTGACAAATTTCCAACCATTGCCCATTTCCACACCATGCGCGTCAACCAGCCAGCAAGTAAGTTCTATAGCTCCGCCTATCTGCGCAAGGTCTGTGACATGTGGGATCACAGAGGCAGTGGTATGACCAACTTTCACGGCTCCACTGGCGACATGATTTTGCTTGGTACCACTACCGATCAGCTTGAGCCGGTGTTTTACGACCTGACCCATCAGATGGGCGTGGATCTTGGTGGATCAGGCTCTAACCTTCGGACACCTGCCTGCTGTATCGGAAAGGCACGTTGCGAGTGGTCCTGTCTTGACACCCAGCAGATCTGTTACGATCTCACACAGACCTATCAGGATGAGTTGCACAGGCCAGCATTTCCGTACAAGTTCAAATTCAAGGTATCTGGCTGTCCCAATGACTGTGTGGCGGCAATAGCACGTTCATGCTGTTCCATCATAGGAACCTGGAAAGACGATATCCGTATAGACCAGGAAGCCGTTAAGGCATATATCGGAGGCGAACTGAAACCCAATGCCGGAGCGTTTTCTGGTAGGGACTGGGGTGCATTTGACATCCAGAAAGAAGTGATTGATCTTTGCCCAAGTGAATGTATGTGGATGGAAGATGGCCAGCTCAAGATAGATAACAGGGAATGCACAAGATGTATGCACTGTATCAATGTGATGCCAGAGGCACTTCGCCCAGGAACTGATACAGGCGCAACCATACTCTGTGGTGCAAAAGCCCCTATCCTCGACGGTGCTCAAATGTCTACCTTGGCTATTCCTTTTATCCGTATGGAAGCCCCTTATGATGAATTCAAGGACTTTGTAGACAAGATCTGGGATTGGTGGATGGAGCTTGGAAAGAACAGGGAGCGTTTTGGCGAACTGATTCAGCGCAAGAGCCTCCAGGAATTCCTGCGCATTGCAGACCTTAAGCCCATTCCTCAGCACGTCAAGGAACCAAGGTCCAACCCCTACGTCTTCTGGCAAGAAAGTGAAGTTGAAGGCGGTTGGGAACGTGACATCAAGGCATTCCGCGCACGCCACGCTGCTTAACTAAATTTTACAGGAGGTTAATATAATGGATCTTAAAGAATTATATGGAGATAATCCAGGTTTCGATATATCTGATAAGGTAAACCAGCCCTATGATCCTGAGCTGGCAGAAAAGTTGTACGATCCCAAAAAGCCTATGGCCAACAGGATCACCGACATTGGACCACCATTTTATGAACAGTTTTTTCCACCAGTAATCAAGAAGAATTACGGCAAGTGGAAGAGCCACGAGATCATTGAGCCTGGCATAATCAAGTATGTGAGTGAAACAGGTGACACATGCTTTGTGGTTCGCTGCGGGACACCTCGCCTGATAACCACTGACCTTGTGAGAGAATTTTGTGATATCGCTGACAAGTATTGTGAAGGCTGTGTGAGGTGGACAACAAGGAACAACGTTGAGTTCATGACCGATAGCGAAGAAAAGCTCCGCGCCCTTGTCGATGACATCAAAGGCAGGAAGCATCCAGGCGGATCATATAAGCTTCCCATTGGCGGAACTGGCGCAGGCGTCACAAATATCGTACATACCCAGGGATGGGTCCACTGCCATACACCAGCTACAGATGCCTCAGGTGTGGTCAAGGCAGTCATGGATGAACTCTTCGATTACTTTGGCAGCATGAAACTGCCTGCAAAGGTTCGTATCGCTCTTGCTTGCTGCCTGAACATGTGCGGTGCTGTGCACTGCTCTGATATAGCCATCCTAGGTGTTCACAGGAAACCGCCTTTCATTGAAGACGATCGTATCATGGGCGTATGTGAAATTCCTCTTGCTGTGGCCGCATGTCCTCTGGGAGCTATCAGGCCTGTCACAATAGAGCAAGATGGCAAGAAGATTAAGACAGTCAGGGTCAAGAACGAGCGTTGTATGTTCTGCGGCAACTGCTATACTATGTGTCCTGCAATGCCACTTGCAGACGAAGAAGGTGACGGAATTGGCCTGCTGGTAGGTGGTAAGATCTCCAACAGGATCAGCGCACCCAAGTTCTCCAAGTTTGTTGTGCCTTTCCTGCCCAATGAGCCACCTCGTTGGCCATCTACTTGCAAGACCATCAAGAAGATCCTTGAGACCTATGCAAGCGATGCAAGGAAATACGAGCGCCTTGGTGACTGGGCAGAACGCATTGGCTGGGAGCGCTTCTTTGAAAAATGTGATATACCTTTTACTGATAAATCTATTGACGATTATCGTCTTGCATATGATACTTATCATACAACTACACTGTTCAAGTGGAGTACACATACCGATAACTTCTAAACGGGAAGGGGGCTGATTATGGCCATAGATAAGGAAGAATTGAAACAGAAGATCCTGGAATTTGCCACAAAGAAGGCCAAACACAAATCTAAGATGTACATCAAGGATTTGTATAAGGCAGCGCCAGATGCCTCGCCCAGACAGGTCAAAAATGCTGCCAATGAACTGGTTCGGGAAGGAAAGCTTGAATTCTTCTCGTCCGGCAGTACAACCATGTATGGTGTGCCTGGCTTTGGTAAATCCGAAAAGGATCAGTTTGGCGAACTAGACGAATAAGATAAGTAAATAAAAAAGGCCCTGCAATCAGCAGGGCCTTTTTTTATTCTATTGTTTTTTTGCTTTATACCCTTTATTCCAAATGGCCCCATACGATAAAATGGCGGTCACTTACTGTCTCTATGTGCAGATAATCAAGGCCTTCCTGAACCAACTGCTTCTCGATTTCATCTGGTCTGAATGCAGCCAGCAAGGAATTAAAAAAATCCCTTTTCAGGATGTCAGCTTCATTACCAGAATAGGTTTCCACTATCTTTCTTGCCTTAGCCTTTGTATCAGGCCTTGAAAGATCCATGATAAAGACTGGAGCGTTGCGGGGTGCCCAACGTTTTATGGTTCTCCACAAAATTAGGGGATCGTGTAGATGGTGGAGAAGACTGTTGGATATTATACCGTCGTATGTTTGGATAGGCAGGTCTTTTAGTGGGAGACGGGCCTTGATCAGATGGATTCTGTCGGCAAGATTCCAGCTACTTATTGTCTTTTTTGCAAAGTAAAGCATAGCTGAAGAACCGTCCACACCGTGTAAGTGAATCTTGGGGAAGGCTGCTGCAAATCTGCAAGTGATATCTGCCGTGCCGCAGCCAAGATCCAGAAACGTGCCTCCATCTGGCATCCCCAATCTTTGTTTGTAGTATTCGACAAACATGTTGTGAGGTTGGGTGAAATCCGCCTGTGCGTAGGCCCTTGCCTGATCCATGTCTTCCATGAGTTCAGGTTCGGCTATCCTGGAGATGAGCTGGCTAGTCATTGGCCTGAATCAACCTTCGGTCACAATTTCCGAAAGGTCTCCTATCTTGAGAAAGAGTTTTGCTATCATCCACAATAGTGAAAGCCTATTGGTCCGCAATTTTTCGTCATCCACCATGACCATTACGTGGTCGAAGAAACTGTCTATGTGGGGTTTAAGGGTGAGAAGAAGGAGCAGTGCACTCTTGTATTGTTCTGCTGTAGGCGCCTTGTTGGGTGAATCCGATTTCAATATGGGATTGATCTGCCCCTTTATTTGCAAAAATGCTTCATAAAGCACCTTTTCTTCGGTCTCTTCCAACAGTTCTGGCCTTATTTCCCCTCCGGGGAAGCCTTTTAAGATATTCATGACCCTTTTAAAGGCTATACTTATGGGCTCAAATTCAGGCAGATTCCTGGCTGCCTTGATGGCTAGGATTCTCTGATAACAATCGCTTGGGGAGTCAAAATCTGCCTTTATAGCAGCTTCAACCACATCATAATCCATGCCCTTGGCGATCTGGTCATTCTTGAATCGTCTCTTAATAAACTCTATGACCTCTTCGGAAAGCCCTGAGGGGATCTCTGTGAGGATAGAACCGATGGCGTCGATGGCCTCACTGACAAGGAACTTCAATGAGACGTCCAACTCTTTATCAGTGAGTATATGTATGATACCCAGGGCTTGTCTCCTGAGTGCGTAAGGGTCCTGAGCCCCAGTAGGCTTTAGCCCTATGGAAAATGTGCTGACTATGGTGTCTATTCTGTCTGCAAGAGAAAGGATAATTCCTGGCATCCCCTCTGGCAGAGCTTCGCCGGAACGACGTGGCAGGTAATGTTCCTCAATTGCCTGAGCCACTTCAGGAGGCTCTCCAGACAGAATCGCATAGTGCCTGCCCATCACTCCCTGCAAGGTGGGGAACTCACCAACCATTTCCGTGCACAGATCAGCCTTACAGAGAAAGGCGGCGCGCTGTATCGAGGCTATCTCTTCAGGTGAGAGTTCAGATGCCAGGTAAGTAGCGATCTTTTTTATGCGGATAGTTTTGTCCATGAGGGTGCCAAGGCCCCTGTGAAAGATCATTCCCGAAAGGTCTTGGACAAAATCCTCCAGTTTTCTCTTTGTGTCTTCTTTGAAAAAGAATTCCGCATCTGCAAGCCTCGCACCCAATACCCGCTGATGCCCCTTCTTTACAAGTTCTGGCTTTGGGGAGAGGGTGTTGTTTATGGCTACAAAATTGGCTTTTAGATTGCCTTCTCTGTCTGTAACTGCGAAATATTTCTGGTGCTCTTTCATGCAAGTGATCAAAACAGGTGCAGGAAGAGCGAGATATTTTTCATCAAAGGTGCCACATACGGCTGAGGGATATTCTGTGAGAAAAGTATTCAACTCTAGAAGGTCTTCATCTTCCAGGAGGTGCCCCCCATATTCATTGACTGCTGCTTTGGCGGACTCTAGAAGCTCTTGTCTTCTGGTTTTTACATCCACTATACAAAAGGCATCCTTGAGAACGCCCTTATATCCATCAAAGGAGGCAGATTCAAGCTCAATTGGCCTTGAAGCCATGAATCTATGGCCTTTGGTGGTCCTGCCTGAACCAAGGCCTGCGATTTCAAAGGGAACGACCTTCGAACCAATAATGGCTACGATCCACCTGATGGGTCTTGCAAACCTGAATTTGCCTTCTCCCCACCTCATGGTTTTGGGAAAAGGGATAGATGCTACGATTGCAGGCAGGATATCTGAAAGGATTTCTATCGCAGGTTTACCCTGAACCTTCTTGAAAATACAGAGATATTCCCCCTTTTCCGTTTGTTCTGTTTCGAGTTGGTCCACTGTGATGTTGTTCCTTTTGGCAAAACCTTCAGCAGCCTTGGTGGGAGTGCCGTCTGGATTGAAGGCAATCTTTTTAGGTGGCCCCATTACCTTTATGTCCCTGTCGGGTTGTGTCGTGGCTAAGTTATTTACGGCTACCGAGAGCCTTCTTGGGGTTCCGGCGGCTTCAATTTCTCCGTGCAAAAGGAGATGTGTCTCCAGTTTTTCCTTTAGCGCCACTTTGAGATGTGTCAAGGCATTTTGGATATAGCCCGCTGGTATCTCCTCGGTGCCGATTTCAAACAAAAATTCTGTGGTATTGTTCTCCATGGTCCTCTAATCTTTCTATCTATCTTTCTGAGTTTTTCCGTGGTTCAATGCCGCCTCTTTTTGAGCAACGTAGAGATGGGCTACTTCCCGCGCTATCTTTCTGACCCTTCCGATATAGGCAGTTCTTTCAGAGACACTTATAGCGCCTCTTGCCTCAAGGAGATTGAAGGTATGCGAGCATTTCAGGCACTGGTCATAGGCAGGCCGCACAAGCTTTTCTTCAATAAGTTTATGGGCCTCTGATTCGTAAAAATCGAAGCTCTGTTTAAGTATCTCTACCCCAGCGGCATCAAAGTTGTATCTGGAAAATTCCACTTCATCTTGCAGATGGACATCTCCATATGACACCTTGGTGTTCCATTTGAGGTCATAGACACTGTCCACTTCTTGGAGATACATGGCAATGCGTTCCAAACCATAGGTGATCTCGACAGAGACAGGATGGACATCAACGCCCCCGACTTGCTGGAAATAAGTAAATTGCGTGATCTCCATACCGTCGAGCCATACTTCCCAGCCAAGGCCCCATGCGCCGAGAGTCGGGCTTTCCCAATCGTCCTCGACAAATCTTATGTCGTGTTCCTTCAAGTTTATACCAAAGGCCTCAAGGCTCTTGAGATAAAGCTCTTGTACGTCGTCAGGAGAAGGTTTTAGGATAACTTGATACTGATAGTAATGTTGAAGCCTATTGGGGTTTTCTCCATAGCGCCCGTCTGTAGGACGCCTGGATGGCTGCACATATGCCACTTTCCACGGTTCAGGCCCAAGGGAACCGAGAAAGGTGGCTGGATGGAAGGTACCTGCTCCTACCTCCATGTCGTATGGCTGAAGAAGTAGGCAGTCGAGCTCCTTCCAGTATTTGTCGAGCGCAAGAATCATTTCCTGAAAAAGCATCTTTTCTCCTTCGCGAAGCTATATTTTTAAGGTTTTGCCATCCCTGAGTGTTTTCGATGGCCACATGCCTGCTGAAATCTTTGGAAAGATTATGCAGTTGCCTCCCACATTGGCATTTTCCGGGATCTGTGCCCACTTACCCACAAGGGTTATGCCAGATGAGAGGTGTTTGGGATATTCTTCGTTTATGATAGATGCGGATGGATTGCCCACTTGGCAATCTATGCCAAAGCTCACCTTTTTGTCCGCTATCACCTTATCGATCCTGGCCCCTTTTGAAACTAGTGTGTCATGCATCAATATGGAGCCATTGACATAAGCGCCTTTTTCAACAGTTACTCCTGGCGAGAGAACCGAGTTGATCACCGTGCCCCTTATTACACAGCCTGCAGATATGGCAGAATGAGAGATGTGGGCAGTAGGGGCAATTTGGGCCGGGAAGCGATCACATGGAAGGGCGTCGCTTTCGAGATTGGTGACGATTCCCCAAGTAGCCGGGTCGAGAAGGCCTTGGGGGCTTATGAGATCCATGTGGGCATCCCAGTAGGCTTGAATAGTCCCTACGTCTCTCCAATAGCCCTTGAACTTGTAACCAAAAAGCTGGCCATCCTCCATGGCGCTTGGAAGAATGTGGTGGCCAAAGTCAGTCTCACTGGTCCTTTTGAGACAGTCAATGAGATAATTTGTGTCAAAGACGTAAATGCCCATTGATGCAAGGTTGGACCTGGCCTTTTTGGGTTTTTCTTCCCAATCTGCAATCCTGCCAGAGTCATCAAGGATGCCGATGCCAAATTGGGATGTCTGATCCCAGGGAACAGTCATCATGGCCACTGTGACCTTGGCGCCAATATTGCGGTGGAATTTGACCATCTCCTTGTAATCCATGTAATAGACATGATCTCCAGAAAGGATCAACACCTGCTCAGAGGGCCGCGATTCGATAAAGTCAAGGTTTTGCCTCACTGCATCGGCAGTGCCCTTGTACCAATCGGAGTCCTCTTCACCTGTCCTCGGGGGCAGAATTTTTACTTCCCTCGTCCTGCCGGCCAGATCCCAAGCAGAGCCGTCCCCTATGTGACTCATCAGAGAGAGGGGTTTGTATTGGGTAAGGACAGCTACCCGAGTCATGTCTGAATTCATGACATTGGAAAGGGCAAAGTCTATTATTCTATATATTCCACCAAACGGTACAGCTGGTTTGGCGCGATGTTTCACCAGTATGTTTAGTCTTGAGCCAACTCCTCCAGCAAGGATCATGGCGAGTGTGTTACGCATCTTATTTATCCCAGGGCACGTTTTCCTTACATGTTCTTTTTCTCATCGCTGAGGTATTGATTAAGTGTCACCTCGGCATTTTTCAGGGCACAGAGTTCTCCACACATGGAACATCCCTTGCCAGACAAAGAGCGTCTCGATTCGAGAATCTTGCGAGCGTCGTCTGGAAAGAGGAGGTTTTTCATAAGGCTGTTCCATTTGAAGTCCCTCCTGTCCATACTGATCTGCTTGTCTGCCTCATCAGCCTTCCCTTTGAGCTTTACAACATCCCCGATGTGTGCTGCAAGGCGTGCCACCTTTGTGCCTATTGCCACGTCCTCTTCATTGGGGAGGGCTAGATGTTCTGCAGGTGTTATGTAGCAAATGAGATCTGCTCCATACATGGAGGATTGCGCTGCTCCTATTGCTGCGGTCACATGGTCCCAGCCAGCACCCACGTCAGTGGGAAGTGGACCAAGCATATAATAGGGGGCATTACCTGACATCTTTTTCTGAAGGACGATATTCGCCTCTATCTCATCAAGAGGGACATGGCCTGGCCCTTCCACCATTGCCTGGCACCCTAGAGCTCTTGCGGTTTCGCACAGTTCGCAATTGAGTATGAGCTCTGCCATCTGCGCCCTATCGAGGGAGTCGTGAATAGCACCCGCCCTTATGCCATTGCCAAGGCTGAGAACCGTATCATGTTTTCTCAAGATATTACAAACCCTGTCAAAATGTTCAAAGAGCGGATTTTCCCGTCCATTTTTCATCATCCACTGAATCATGAGGGTACCACCTTTGGAGCACAGGCCTCCGTAACGGTATCCCTGTTTCTTCATGCGCTCTATGGTGAAAAGGTTTATTCCGCAATGTATGGCCATGAAGGCGATGCCATCCTCACACTGTTTCTCAATGAGATCAAAGAGAAATTCAGGGTCCATCTTGGAAGGATCTTTATGTTTCTTTATGGTTTCACAAAAGGCCTGATATAGCGGCACATTGCCAACAGGAAGGGATGTGGCCTGGAGGACTTGGCGTCTTATCTCGTCTAGGTCTCCAGCTGCCGAAAGTTCCATGAGGGTATCTGCCCCATGTTTTTCCGCTATCAGTGCCTTCCTGACTTCGTGGTCTATGTCGCATACGTCAGTAGAGGTGCCAATGGATGCATTTACCTTGGTTCTTAGACCCCTTCCAATGCCAATCAGCCTCTTATCTTTGAAACGGCCCTGGAGTATAACGATCTGCCCATTTGCAACCCTTTTTCGCAAGGTTTCTGGATCGATATTTTCCTGACGGCTCACCTGTGCCATCTCGTTTGTGATGTTGCCTTTAACAGCCTGGTCTAATTGGTTCAAAAATCCGATCTCCTTTTCATTAAGAAAATAGACAGACAGAAGTGGATGGGATTAACCCGAATCCTGTCCGTTATGAAGTTCAATTAATTTGGTAACCTTCAAAAATTGATTTCTTGTACAACAATTGCACACGAAGAATAATCCTCAAAATATCAACAACAAATCTGCGCCTTTTTTCATAAGCCTTGTTCTTGAATCAAAATTTCCATTTTTTAGAGGCAGCCATTTTTCATTCAAACTGACTTTTATGCAAGAGGCTGAAGGATTTGGTATTCTAACTATTAAAGTAGAGATTGAAAAGTAAATTGCTGCCAACAAGTTAAGGTGGGAGCTGCGGTGTGATGTAGGCTTTCCCCTTGTTTGGCAATCAAAGTGAGATGGATTCTTGAACCATCTTGATATCAGATCATGAAAAGAGCAATAGCATTTTCCATAGCTGGCTCTGACCCAGGGGGCGGAGCAGGCATACAGCAGGACCTGAGGGTCTTTACGGTATTGAATGTCTATGGTTGCGCAGCCATTACAGCTCTTACAGTACAGAATACTTTGGGTGTCCAGGCACTTTATCCTGTATCTGGCAAGATATTGGAGGAGCAGATACAGGCAGTCATGGAAGATATCCACCCAAGGGTGATAAAAATAGGGATGCTCGCTACAAGATCGAACGTGGAAGCTGTTGCAAAGGTTTTGTCGAACTACACTGATACCTTTGTGGTGGCAGACCCGGTTATCTTATCCAAAAATGGTGTTGCCCTTCTCAATGAGGACGCGTTGGAAACCTATGTTAATAAACTTTTTCCACTGATAGACCTTTTGACACCGAATATCCCAGAAACTGAGAAACTGAGCGGCATTTCCAAGAAACATCCGGAATTTCCTTACATCGCCTTGATGAAACTCCGATCCCTCTTGGAACAAAATCGTTCATCCAATCGGACACCTTCCATATTATTGAAAGGGGGTCATGGTTCTTCTAGCACCGTCTGTAGGGATGTGTTGTGCACAAATGAAAGATACCATGTCTTTGAGTCCAGCAGGCTCACCAATCCTCATACCCACGGTACGGGATGCACCCTGTCTTCAGCCATTGCAGCCTTTATAGCAAGGGGAGAGGCAGTGCCAGAGGCGGTAGAAAGGGCAAGAGGTTTAGTATACGAGGCAATCAGGGCTGGTTTTCCTGCGGGAAGAGGTACTGGTCCAGTTGATCCCATGGTTTTTTTAAAATAATCTTTACTGAATTTGAATTCAGTATTAAAAGATGTATTATTTAATGTCCTAAAACCTGAAGACCGGATATAAAGACTTTAGTTTTCCCAAGCGGTTTTATTATTTCCTGCTGATGGAAATAAGATTTTTATTTTACCTAATATCAAGGAGGTTAGAACAATGGCAGTTTATGTACTAGGTCACAAGAGCCCAGACACCGATTCAGTTACAGCAGCAATAGCATTTGCTGAGCTCCAGAAGATGCTTGGAGTGGATGCTGTTCCCTGTATGCAGGGTGAGATGAATCCTGAGACCGAGGTGGTTCTGAAGAAATTTGGCTATGATCCGCCACAGATAAAGACAGATGTAAGTGGCGAACAATTTATGCTGGTGGACCATAGTGATATCAAGCAGGCACCAGACAACTGGGACAAGGGGGAACTTCTTGCCGTAGTGGACCATCACAAGATTGGTGATATCACTACACCCAATCCAATATTCTTCTGTGCCATGCCTGTAGGCTGTACAGGAACTGTTCTCTACTGCCTCTACAAGGACGTTTACAAGAAAGACATTCCTGCAAACGTGGCCGGTTTGATGATGTCTGCTATCCTCAGTGACACGGTGCTTTTCAAATCAGCAACCTGTACCCCTGAGGACAAGGAGGCTGCCGAGGCCCTCGCAAAGATTGCAGGCATCGATGACATGATGGAATGGGGCATGGAGATGGCCAAGGCCAAGAGTGCCGTGGAAGGTGTTTCTCCAAGGGATCTTGTCTTCCGCGATTACAAAGATTTTGATATGAGTGGCAAGGCCATTGGAATAGGCCAGCTTGAGCTGGTATCCCTTGACCTTGTTGACAAAATCAGAGACGACCTCTACGCAGAGCTTGAAAAGATCAAGCAAGAAAAAAATGCTCACAGCATATTCCTTATGCTCACAGATATAATGAAAGAGGGAACGGATCTCATGGCTGTTACAGATGATCCCTCCATTATCGAAAAGGCCTTCGGTGCCAAACTGGAAGGCAAGACTGTTTGGCTGCCAGGTGTCATGAGCCGTAAGAAACAAATGGTTCCCAATCTGGAAAAGGCTTGCGCATCGTAAAGAAGGTTCAGCTTCTAAAACACCAAAGGCCGGTCATATTGAGCCGGCCTTTTTTTGTCGCGAAAGTTGAATTATAATAGCTCCTTGATGGAACAAGACCGTTCCAAGGCACAAGTAGCTGATAGAAAACAAAAAAGGAGGTGATCTTATGACCCCTGAATCCGATGCTCTTTTTACTGATGGTCAATTCAAATTTATGGATGAACAGTATGAAGAATCCATAGAAATCTTCACAAAGGTTATTGAGATGGAGCCAAGATTTGCCAAGGCATTGCAGGCCAGAGCTATTGCATATCTCAGGACAGGTGAAAACGATATGGCCTTGAAGGATATAGAAGAGGCCATCAAGATAGAACCAGAAAACCACAGATTTCATTATCATAAGGGGGCAATTCACCTCAAGAACGACGAGCTTGATGAAGCAGTGGAGGCCCTTTCAAGGGCCATCGACATAGCCCCCCAGTATGCACCAGCTTATTTCTTAAGAAGCGAGGCATATGACAAATTGGGAGAAGAAGACGCAGCCATAGCCGATTTCAACAGGGCAGATGTCTTGAGAAAAGAACAGGCTGCCACCAGTAAGGTAGTGGATTTCTGGAGATAACAAAAGGATCTGATAAGCTCACTTATAAAGTCCACCCCTGTGATCTTGCAGGGGTTTTTTTGTTCTTCTGGCAAAAGGGCACCTGAAGGAGATATGGTCTTGAAAATGGCAATGAAAAGAGAAAGGTTTTTTATTTGAGACCACTCAACAGGAGGTCCCAGCAACGTCCTCATCGCTATTGGGCCTAAATTAGGGCATAGCCAAGCCCTGGAAGCTTTTGGCCCTTTTATGATACTTGGGATCGGCTTTAGATATTACGTGCCGGAAGAGTCGTTTTTGTCTTGATCATTGGCTATAGATCAATAACGCCACATGATAGTGAAGTACGCCGTGAAGGGGTTGGTTTCAATGGCGCTGAATTTTCCCGGAACCTGATATCTTTGGTCAAACAGGTTTTTGATGGAGATTTGAGCATCCAAGCCATTCAGAAAGATATTTTTGTAGGTTGTGGTCAGGTCCACTATCCATTTTGGCGAGCTGGCATAGTGAATGGTGCCCTTATCATAATAGCTGATTGTAGAGCTGGCATACTTCAGTTTTGCAGCCATTGTAAGATGCCGTCCAAACTGAAAATCGGCACCAAGGTTGAAAAGCTCCTTTGGCCCGGTATCAAAAGGGGTGTTCCACTTCGAATAGTAGGGTTTCAGGGAGCCGTCTGGCTCTATGATAATGTAGTCAAGGGTCTTATAATTTTCATTGTCTCCATAGTCATTGAAAAAGGTTCCATTTCCCCACAAGGTGAGCCAAGGCCAGGGGTTCCAGCTAGCCTTGATCTCTATCCCATAGATGTCGTGGGAACTTGGTTCTGAAAGGCCGCCGTGTGGATCTTCATTCACGTGGTGGCGGATTTTATTCCAGAAGGCTGTAGAATTGAGATGAACATTTTTATACGGGTTCCAAGACACGTCGAGACTGAGATTTTTTATCTCTTCGGGTTTGAGATCGTCTCTTTGCACCAATTGCCTGTTGTATGGTGTCCTATAGGCTGAACCGAGTATAAGTTTCATGAGCCACTGGCGTGAGGGCTTCCATCTGATACCAGTATTGAACGAAAAGGTGTCATCATATTGGTTGTGGCTGTCAAAGCGCAGCCCAGCCCACAGCTCGAGTGCTTTCCAGTGTCTTCGCAGTTGACCGTAAAAGGATAGAAGATGTGTGTTAAAATCCTCTTGATTGATAATGGGGGCAAAAATTCCATTTCCCGGCTGCAGATAATCTGGCAGAAAGCTTTTGGATGTGACAGCCCCTGTAATCTCGTTGTATCGGTAAGAGGTTCCCAAGGTCAGGAGTCCTTGTGAATCCCATAGCTCCCTATCGAAAAAGAGTTCTCCATGGTAAATGTGGCTTTTTGAATGCCAGGATACATCTACCAATTGTTCATCATAGGGGATCTCTGAATAATAGGCATTAAAGCGCAATTTGTTTAAGCCAAAGGCCTTTTTGGCCTCCAACCTGATGAATCTGAATGGTGTCTTTTTCTTTGCTGCCCAGAGCTTGTCTGAATTCATTTCTCCAACCACATATCGGTCTGTCATTTCAGACCAGCGGCCAGATAGCCGTAACCACTGTTTCCACGACAGATTGAATACGGCTTCCATATACTTGGAGTCATCTATAGTTCCATCCCCGCGCATGTATTGGGTTAGACAAGCCTGTTCCTCATTGCATTCCAGAACATTGTATCCTGTGGTATATTTGCGGTTTTGAGTGGCACTCACTGCCAAAAAGCCCTCCCATAATCCATAGTTTTTCCCGAGGCTTACAGTGAAGTGGCCAGAATGGTTTGGGGTCCCGCCTCTCAATTTTACGTCAATTCCATCTATGTCTCGGCCTTCAAGGGGAACAATATTCACAACACCTGCATAGGCATCTGGCCCCCACAGTACAGATGCAGGCCCCTTGATGATTTCTATACGCTTGGTGAAATCAAGGCTCATTTCATCATCTAAGGGGAAAATGGACTTTGTATTGTCTGAGGTCATTGGGACCGAATCGTAGAGGAACAAAAAGCTGTCGGGAATCCCTCTGAAATATGGCTGTTTCCCCCACTCCCTCTGTGCCATGTAGAAACCAGGGACCATGGAGAGGGCCTCTCCAAGATTTCTGAGACCGTATCTTTCTATCTTTTTAGAATCGATTATGGAAACTACTGCTGGTGCTTCCTGGGGAGATTCCGGATGCTTGGATGCACTTGTTACAACTGAAATATCCTCACCAACAAACAAAAGTTTGGTGGGAACCGCCAATGCTGATCCTGAACCCATCATTATTGCAGCCAGTACAGCTAACAACAAAGGCAATGATCTGAAACTTAAGCTGATTTTCCCACCTCGATATGGTTTCAACTGCCTTCCTCCAGTTGTTTGAGCCTTGTCCTGAATTTCGACCTGGTCAATCCCAGCAGACGGGCCGCCGCACTCTGATTGTTCCCAGTCAGTTCCAGGGCCTGTTTTATCAAGTCCTTTTCTAGATCTTCTAGACGGATTCCATCCTCGTTGAGCCTGAAGCGGGTGGTATGATCATGCACCTGGACTTTGCTTTTAAGGAATTCCAGGTGTTCGGCTGTCACAGGCGGCAGGCCCGCAAGTATTATGGCCCGCTCCATGGTATTTGCAAGTTCCCTGATATTGCCAGGCCAAGAGTAGTTCAAGAGTATCTTCTTGGCACCCTGGGTCAACAATTGCATATCCTTATTGGGTTCTGGATCCATGAACTTTCTGATGAAATGTTCAGCCAGTGGTAAAATGGCCTCCTTCCGCTGGCGAAGTGGTGGTATGTGGATGGGAAAGACATTGATCCTATAGAACAAATCCTGTCTGAAGGCACCTTCTTTGACCAGTTTTTCCAGGTCTTGGTTTGTGGCACAGATCACCCTTACGTCAACCTTTATCTGTTCATTTCCCCCGACTCTCTGTATGGTCTTTTCCTGTAGTGCCCGAAGGAGTTTGGCCTGAGCTTCAATGGGCAGATCTCCAATTTCATCGAGGAGCAATGTACCTCCAGAAGCGTATTCAAAGACCCCTTGCTTGGATTTTTCCGCTCCTGTAAAGGCGCCTTTCTCATGGCCAAAGAGTGTGCTTTGGACAAGGGTGTCGGTTATTGCAGCACAGTTAACTGCCACGAATCGGTTCCTTGCCCGTGGACTGTGTTCATGGATGAATCGAGCTACTATTTCCTTACCTGTGCCAGATTCTCCTGTGAGTAGCACGGTGGTGTCTGGTTTTTTGGCAACCCTGGCAGCCACATCCATTACCCGTTGCATGGGTTTGGATACACATACAATTTCTCCCTTTCTGGCTAGTTTCTTGAGTTCACGTTTAAGCTTTACGTTCTCCCTGAGAATGCGAGATACCCCAACCGCCTTTTCCACTGCAAGGATAATGCGTTCTTCATCAAAGGGCTTGGTAATATAATCTACTGCTCCTCTTTTCATGGCATTTACGGCAGATTCGATTGTACCAAAGGCAGTAATTACTATTACAGGTACCGGGATCTCCATCTCCTTTATCTTTTCCAGGAGCTCTATGCCATCCATCTCCGGCATCCTGATGTCACTTATTACGACATCAAATGCGCCTCGCTCCAAGATTTTCAGGGCCTCAATACCACTGCCCGCCTCAGAAATGGTATGGCCTTTCCTGGATAGCATGATGCCAAGAATGTGCCTTATTTTCTTTTCGTCGTCTACAATAAGGATATTTGCCATGATCTATTTCTGCTCAGTCCAGAATGATTTCAAAGATGCTTCCCCTGGGTTCATTGCAATGTACTATTAATTGGCCCATGTGGGCCTCTATGATCCGTTTTGCAAAGGCAAGGCCCAGGCCAGTACCTTTTGCCTTGGTGGTAAAGAATGGTTCAAAGATCCTGGTTTTGTCTTCATCTCTTATCCCTGGGCCTTCATCTGTAACCTTGATGGAGAATTCCCTGTCGTGTTTGAAAAGTTCCACCTGGACGGTTTGTCCTTTGGTGGATACCTCACATGCATTTTTGATGATGTTCGAAATAGCCCTGGAAAGAAGATCTGCATCTGCATCAATAACAAGATCTTCTTTCGCCTCGGGGACATAACACTCGATCTTTATGCCTCTGGGTTTCCATTCAAGGTTCATACGTTCCACAATATCAGTGATCATCTCGTCTAGGTGCACCTGGCTAAAGGATAGGGGCTTGGGCCTGGAGAATTCCAGAAAATCCTGAATCAATTTGTTGAGTCTCATGACTTCATCTTCAACATATGCGATCATGGTCTGCCTGATTTCCTGATCGATGTCAGGCTTTTTGAGTATATCCAGGGCTCCCTTTATGATACCCAAAGGGTTTTTAACCTCATGGGCTATGGTCACTGCAAAATGGCCTATTTCAGCAAGCGCTTTTTGTTGAATCAGTTGTTGATACGTGTGTTCAAGATCTTTCCTGCTCTGTTTTAAGGCGCTGGTCATGGTGTTGAAGGCGTGAGCAAGCTTTCTGGTTTCAGGCAGGGAGCCTTCAGCCAGTTTGACTTCCAAGTTTCCCTGGGCTATATCCTGTGCTGCTTCGATAAGCCGTTCGAGTGGAGCTGTCAGGGATTTGCTGAAAACGAGAAAGGCAATGATACCACCTGCCGCAATTAGTAAGGTAACAGCAGCGTACCTCAAGTGAAGGGAGTGGGATAACTGTTCGATTCCAGTAGTATTGTAATAGATCTTGACTGTACCGAGAACCTTTTGACCTGCCTGCCCTGTGCCGAAAGCAAGATTTTCAGACTGTGTTGTGAGAATGACAGGGGTCTGGACTGTATCATGTCCAGGTTCATCTGAAACTTGGGCCTTTGCCAGAATCTGCCCAGAATGGGCCTTGATGATGACCCTTATGACGTCTTCCTCTTGGAGCAGGTTGGTTGCGAGCCTTTGAAGCATGTTTCTATCGTCAAGAAGTATTCCAAGTTCGCAGTTGGCAGCAAGGTATTTGGCAAGAAAATCCATCCTGTCTCTGAATCTTATTAGTAAGAAATTTTCAGACAGACGACTTCCTATGAAACCCAGGGTTATGGTGGTAAGGATCGTCAACACCACAATCCCAAGGGCAAGCCTCTGCTGAAAATTCAGATTGGCCAGTGTCTTTAAGCTAAATGCCATCTGCCTGTCCTCCAGGGATATGCGTCCACCGATCTGGGTCTTTGGCCTTTAGGATTTCAAACACCTTGCTGTTCCACTCAATTTTTACAGGTGGTGGAAGAAGTGTACACGGCTCTTCGTGAAGGAATCGCTCAAGAAGTTTGGCACCTTCTTTTCCAACATTTTTATAATCGATGGTAAATGCCATAAGGGCACCTGTTTCAAAAAAGAAGTGGTTGTAACCCACAACCGCAATACCATGCAATATCGCAGACTTTGTCAAGTGCCGTACAATCTTTTCGGAAATAACAGTGGAGTCAGGGATGAATAGTAGAATGTCTATCCTGTTCATCTCTGGTTTAAGCCTTTTCATAATCTGATCCGAGCCAGAAACTCCAAGGGGAATAAAGCTAAGGCCAGTGTTTTGGCAGGCCTTTGAAGCCTGCTGGATTATGTCAGCGTTTTCTGCAGGGTTGTAAAGAATGGCAAGATTTTTACCTGTCCCGAGTCTCTTGGATATTTGCGATATCTGAAAGGATATCGGCACCCTGAGATCTATCCCGCAAGGGTCAGTGTTGGGAAGGAGCTTTTTCAGGTCCAGGGTCATTATTGCCATCTTGACTGGGATAAGGAAATCTTTGGAAAATATCAGCCTTGCTGCCTCAGGACCTATTGCAACAGCGGCTTTAAGGTCTCCTTTTTTCAGGTAGTGTTTGGCAAGTTCAAGGTTTTCATCAAGATATACGACTAGCAATTCACTCTCAGTCGTATTCTTGAAGCCCTCTAGGGCCTCTATATATGGGCGTATCTTGGAGGAGACAAAAACACCTGTGATTTCTGATTCGCCAAAGGCAGGGCAAGCACAAAATACATGTACAGCAATCAATAGGACAGGAAGGGTTTGTAACAGGCCCTTAATTCGCGGCATTTTTCAATGCCCAGTCTACTTGTCTTAAAAAACCCCTGACCATTTTCACGTCTTTTGCGCTGATCGCTTTTCCATTAAAAAGCCTTCTGGCGTTGAGCATCCAGTAGGAAGGGGTCTGCTTTTCAAAGAGGCCGATCTTTTCAAAGATATCATAAAGATGATTGTACATCCCCTCCTTTTCCTTGAAAGTAGCCAGCCGCGGCCTCTGGATTATGGAGCCATGAAGCTTGGCTGTAAAGATTTCATAACATAAAATCATTACACTTTGTGCAAGGTTTATGGAAGAAAAATCACTTGTGGGGATGTTTACCACACAACTGCAAAGACTGAGTTCGTCATTGTTCAATCCCCATTTTTCTGATCCAAAAAGAAGACCAACACTTGTCTCCTTGCCAAAAGACGCAATCTCGCCTGCCAACTCCCTTGGGGTGTGAGTTGGCCGTCTCTTTCTTCCTGTTCTGGCCGTGGTGCCTGCCACGAAGTGTAGATCTTCTATGGCCGTTTTCAGGTTGTCGTAGACAATCATGCCATCCACAATATCCTTTGCTTCATGGGTGGCCATCTTATATATCTTGTCCATGTCCAGGCGTTCGGGGCTTACAATGCGCAAGATACCTATCCCAGTATTTTTGCAACATCTTGCAGCTGCCCCAATATTTTCTGGGTATCTGGGTCCGTTAAGAATTACAGTGATATTTGAAAGATCAGGGCTATTCATGTGAGATTAAAGTGGTTATCGTAGGGTTCCATCACTGGGTATTTCTCAAAAATGTCTTTCTTACTTCCATGGTGCTGCTTTCACGAAATAATCCTCAAAATATCAGTAACATGTTTGCGGTTATCTATGTATATCGGTCATTGAGAAAATTAAATCTTTTCAGATACTGTACAAGTAAGAATGGAAAGGCCATAAATATTCAAATCATTATTACTCACCATTTTAAGATATCAGATATAAAAAATCATCCATTTGGAAGGTAGTGGCTCAAATTGTGGACTCTAAATCTTAACAAGAAGAGGATCGTGGCTTGCCTAATCGTTTCCATTCTTGTAGGTGGCCTCTATTACGGTATCTTTATAGAGCCTTACGATGTCATGGTTAAGAAAGTGACTATAAGGGATGACCTTCTCTATAAGGCATGGCATGGGTTAAAAATCCTTCAGCTTTCGGATTTGCATATAACCAACATTGGCAAAAGGGAGAGGAAGGTCAGACATCTGGTTTCGAGGCTCGATCCTGATCTAATCTGTGTTACTGGCGATCTGGCGCAGTGGGATTCTTCCAATTCAAAGGTGATACAGTTTCTCAATTCCCTAAAGGCCAAATATGGAGTTTATGTGATACTTGGCGATTCTGATATGAGCACAGGCAGCCAAAGGTGTTTCTTTTGTCACAAATCAGGCAATATTCATGGACTGAGACGAAAACCTGTTTTTCTCCGAAACAGCCTTGTCCAAGTGCAGATCAAGAATGGTAGACATATTGAGATAATTGGCATAGCCCCTGATTTAAACAAAGAAGAATTTCCTGTTTTTTGGAAAGGGATAGAGATGTCTTTTGACAATTACACACCTGTACTGGTGTTGAGCCATTTCTCCAGTTTATGGAATCTAGTACCTGAAGACGAGCACCTTTTGTGGCTTAGTGGGGATACCCATGGAGGACAGGTGGCTCTGCCGCGTTTTCTTTGGCCTTTGGTCTATAGAGGAAAAGATTATGAACATCTAAAGGGGCTTTTCAGCTCAGGAGAAGGGAAATGGCTTTATGTAAACCAAGGAATCGGAACAACAAGACATTTCCCAGTGAGAATCGGTGTCCCGCCAGAGATAACCCTGTTTAGTTTTGCCCCAAAAATAAAAAGGGGTTCTTCCGGCACATGAGTATCTTAGGCCGGATCCAAAGGTAAGGGGCCCAAAACCCATAAATTCCCTCGCTTTGCTTGGCTCCCCTTGCCCTTCTCCTTAGGGTTAAAAAGCATATCATCGATTGGCCCCAAAGAAATAACCTTTCGCTGTATATGGCTTTTTGAGATCATATCGTCTTTGGGTATTCTTTGGCCGGACGAACCAAAAAAGGCCCTAAGCCTCAGTGGCAAAGGGCCCTTTATTGTTTTCACCTATGGAGTTTATTTGGAGATAATCATTGTTCCATCAGATGCACTGGTTGTAACGTGGAAGTTTTTGAGAAACGTCATGCCTAGGAGTGGCGTTATAGAGGCATCTGGGTCCCTTGGCAGGAATGCTATTACCTTTTCCGCCTTCAATGAACCTTCTAGTTCTATGTCCACTGGGCAATAATAGCCTGGAACTTCTCCACCAACACCAATGGCAGTTCCGTTATCACACAGTTCCAGAGACACTGTGCCATTGGCGTCAGTTAATCCGTATGCCTGGGCATCGCCTCCACTCAAATAAACCATAGCTGCTCCAGTGTCGACTATGAAGGGTGTGGCGATTCCGTTGACCACTCCATTCACCCTGTAACAGTTACAGCTTGGATCCAAGGGAATGACCACGTCCTGTGTGACTGCCGTGAATTTTTCAGGAACGGACCAATCTTCACCCTGGGCCCTGTATTTCCATATGCCTTCGATCTTGCTGCCTGTTTCAGTATCGAATTCGTCGATCCTGTAATAGTAGTCGAACATTCCCCAAAGCGTTGGCTCTGAGAAATAGATCTCGTAAGAGCCAGGTTTTATGCAATTGTCTATTAGTACCCTGTGGTCCTGAATAGTGAACGTATTGCATACCTGAGCACCATTATTGGCATAGCTTACCGTCAAGACGGTTTGCCCCTTTGGTGTAAGCCATACTCCGCTAAGTTTGCCCCTCTCTTCAGACAAGGTGAGAGGATAAAGTGTGCCAGTGGTGTCGTCTATGTATGTGAAGGAATCTCCATCGATCTCCTCTGTAACAAGCCACCTGCCTGTGATGGGCCTGATGTGAAGCACATAGTAGAGCAACTCCCTCCACGAATCGTAGTTGGTAATATCTCTTGGATCACCTACAAGCGCTCTTATGATCCAGTCTCCTTCCATCCCTATGAGCCTTATGCCGCCACCAAATGGAACAGGAACAAATGCCCTGATGTCAGTCATGTTTGCCGACATGCCCACATTCTGTGCCCTGTAGGGGATAACCGAAGATCCGTCTGTATCGCTGCTAAAGGGCAGGGCAATAGGAGTATTTTGTATGTCCTCGGCATAATAGAGTTTTTCAGCACCTGGAACTGGATGCCCCCATTCACTAAACAGGTCGAATTGGGGTTTCCCATTCACCCAGCGGTAGGCAAAGACCTGACCTGGGGCAAGGGAAGGATGTTCTGCAAGGATGTAAAGAGCCCCCTTGGTATTGTCCATAATAGGTACGTTCAACGTCAAGTCCATCCAATCCGTGGTGGCCACTTTTTCCTCTGCAGCATATCTAAGGGAATTGATATAGACTGTTACAGGAATCCACCATGTTGACATCTGTTGGTCAATGGGTATAGGAGGTCCATATGTAGGATCTGGTTTATACGGCATCCAGTCCGACAGGGTGGCTGTAATCTGGTCTTTGATGGTTTGATCTACATATTGTCTTCCATATGTCGGATAGGTTTCGTTGTCTCCAGGGACGCTTGGATCATGTATAGTAGTGGTGACTTGTATCCAACCTTGTTTTACAGTGGGCTGGCCGTTTATATCTCCATCAACCAGCTTTTTTACGTCAATGCTTACTGTAAAGGTGTGATTACCATCAGTGTCTTCAACGATGAGGCCTGCATCTTGCCCATTCATCTTGATCCACTGCTCCGTTGGAGCTGCCATCCAACAGAAATCTAAGGTTTCAGGCCAAATGACGTTGTGGGCACTTGGTACATCAGTCCTTGGAATGGTACCGTTTATGGTGCCGTTCGCATCATATGTAAATTCGTTCAGGTCATATGTCGTACAATTTGCATCGGTGCAGTTGGGCAGTGCAAAGCCATCGAGTTGTACCTTGATAGGCTGGGGGTTTTCTAACTGTTCCTGGTTAATATAAAATTGAAGGCTAGTTGGCGATATGACGAGCCTGCCTGTTTTGGTTGAGGCACAAGCCTTGTTATAAGGGCTTAGATCGCTGTCTTCGGCAAGACAGTTAGTGGCCAAAGACAAGGCTATCAGGATGCCCAGTACAATTAAGAAACACGTTTTCTTTTTCATGTAATCCTCCTTGCTGACCATCTTCAGGAACCCTGATTTTCAGGCTCTTTTTCCATTATCATTATGTCGCCCAAGGTGTCAGGAGGCTCTACAGTCATGGTTTCTGTCTTTAACTGCTCATCAGCATTTTCCAAGTCCTGGCACTGTACAGAAGCAGTCTGTATAGGCTGGCTGCATTTTTCACACATGGCCAAGGTCTTTGCGAGATCCCCTGCCAGGCTTTTGGCCGCTTCTTCAACAGCCCTGTCTATCTGGGTTCTGTCAGACGGATCAGCCCACATGGTTACAGGCTCAACCTGTTTCTCTACGCGGTTGGCCCAGACCACTTTGCCTGTCTTTGCATCTTGGAGGGCCAGGCTTATCTGCACTACCGCCTGTGGAACATGACCTCCCTTTGCTGCAAGATATGCTGCTGCCATGCCAGCTGCACCCCATACCCCAGCATTAAATGCTGCGGAGTGTTCATATCCACCTGATGTGGTTGTTACAGTATGTGCAAACCTTGGATGGGTACCTACAGTTTTGGTCTTGCTTGTGGGGCCGTTGAATGGAGTGTCGGCCATTGAGCCAAGACCTGCGCCCATGGCTCCTCCAAGTGCGAGGTCCTGCCACAGATCATACTGATCGGATTGTGCTACGCCAAAGATTGTTGCTGATGTCCAATCAAAGAAAAAGGGCAGTATCCCCTGCTGAAGAGGATTTAGTATCTTGCCCTCCCTTATTTCATATTCCACAATCCTGCCTCTCAATACGTAATCAGCCCCAAAATATTCCCCTATCTGTCTGACAGTATCTTTATTGAGGCCGATATGATTCAGCTTGAGCCTTTCTTCTGGAACGTTTGCCATTTCATTCTGAAGCATGACATTTCGTATCTGATCTTTCATGGCGTCTGACCAGCCAGTGCCCAGCTCCCTGAAAAGGGTGTTTCTGGAGCGCCGAGATTCTATTGCTGGTGTCTCTATGAGTTGGATGATCCCGAGATTGACCAGATATTGGACCACATCCTCTTCAACAGGTACATAGAAGCCATCGTGTGCAAGCCTTTGGCTAATAGCCGACTGGATCTTTATTTGACGTCTAAGCGAGTCATCTGGAGCATGGCCAGCCGTATAGTCTGCAAACGGTAGCATTACGATCTGGGCACACGGAGTCGGATTTTTGATAGCAGCCGTATCGACTGGTTTGACCGAGTCCCTGACCTTCTGTCCGCAGCCACAAGTTATTAGCACGCAACAAAAGGCCGCTAATATTATTTTGGTCCACCGGAAATATGACATAATAACCCTCCGACTGTATAATTTTTTTCCATATGATTCTGTTTCTAATCTCATCGGAAAAGAAATAAGAATTTATAAAAATATTTTTTCTTTTTTTGGATAACAGTTGAAGATTTCAGCATTTAAGTTGTCATTGGTAGAGAAACTGCAAGTTGTCTGCCAAAAGAGAATCTGCCAGGAGCTAGCTATCTGCACCTGGTGCTGAGGCAATGCCCAATGAAATGGAAGGAGGATAATGATGGATAACTTGCAGACAGTTTGGATAAATATCAGAGCGCTACCCGGGAGATATCAGTGGAGTCGGTTAGAAGCATGACAAGCCTATCAAGGCCTAGGGCAATTCCAGCTGAAGGCGGGCAGTTTTTCAGAGAGGAAATAAATGAATCTGGCATGGGCAAGGCCGGCAAGCCAAGGTTCATGCGTTTTTTATTCTCAGCCTCAAAGCGCCTTTTCTGTTCCATAGGGTCCACCAATTCGCTGAATCCATTCGCCAGTTCCAGGCCACCAACAAACAGTTCAAATCGTTCGCTCACCCTTTTATCTTCCTTCTTGAGCCTGGAAAGGGAAGCTGCCCAAGCTGGGAAGTCTGTCAGGAACACAGGCCTGTTTTCAGGAAGGGCTGGTTCCACCTTGAGGACAAAGTCTTCTTCAAACCTTTTTTCATCCTTGTGTTCAATGGGATTCCAGCCAGCGAATTCTTCAAAGGCCTCACGTATGGTGATGATTTCAAAAGGAGGGCTCAAGTCTATTACTCTTTCGCCGTATTTTATGTGTGGATACCTTTCCCCCCCAACCACTGCCCTGCAAGTAACTGCCAAGAGTTTCTCACAGTCTGTCATGAGAACTTTATAGTTGGCCCTGGATCTGTACCACTCCATAATGGTGAATTGTGGAAGGTGATGTCGCCCCTTTTCTCCCTTTCTGAAGGCGGGACAAATTGCAAAAAATTTATCAATACCTTTAGCTAAGAGGGGTTTAAGGAACATCTCGGGAGAAGGTAGCAAAAAGGAACAAGGATCTGTACCCTTGATCTCAAAGAAATCTATAGAGGACTCTGGTATCGGGGTACAGGATGATACAGGAGGTTGTATTTCAATAAAGCCCTTTTCATAGAACCAATCCCTTATTGCCTTCGATATAAGATGGCGCTTTATGAGGATGTCTTTTTCAATAAGGGCGCTGTCTCTCGTATCTTGAATCAGCTTTTTACCCTTTCCACATATTCTCCTGTTCGGGTATCTATCTTTAGAATATTTCCCTCCTCTATAAAGAGGGGGACCTGTAATGTATATCCTGTTTCAAGGGTTGCAGGTTTTGTTGCACCAGTGGCAGTATCCCCCTTTATTCCTGGATCGGATTTCACTACTTCAAGTTCCACGAATGTAGGAAGAGAAATACTGATGGGGGTTTCATTGAAGAAGAGCACGCTTACTTCCATGTTGTCTTTGAGATAGTTTTTGGCATCCCCAACCTGTTCCGGGGTAAGGGTGACCTGATCGTAGGTCTGTGTATCCATAAAGTGATATCCTGTGGCATCATTATAGAGAAATTGCATCTTGGCTTCATGGAGATTGGCAGGCTCGAATTTATCACCCGATCTGTACGTCCTATCCATGGTATAGCCTGTTATCATGTTTTTTAGTTTGCACCGGTAGAGTGCCTGGCCCTTTCCGGGCTTGGAAAATTGGAAGTCTGTGATGATATAAGGTGCACCATCTATGATGATTTTAAGACCCTTTCTCAGATCAGAAGATTCGTACACGGCTTTCAGGCTCCTTTAGATTGATTTAATTGTCTTAGAGATTGTCTTTTTACCCAATGGCCTTGTTGCATTCAAGAAGTAATCTTTGAAGTTATCTCAATTATGTGTGCAACGACTTATTCATGTGTCTGGCCCTTGAATAAGAGTCCGGCATTTTTAACTGGTAATTATTCAGGCAAAAACGTTTTCTAAGATGCTTGAGGTCCAGAATAAGTCTTCAGTCAGCTTGCTTGTTATAGTCTTTACTGAACAGGATCATAGTGTGAAAATACCATGGTAAAATTGGCCCGGCCTTGTGTAATCGAGCGCAGGGCAGTGGAATATCCAAACATCTGGGACAGTGGGGCAATCGCCTTTATCACCTGGACAGTTCCCCTGGGTTCTATCTGTTCAACCTTCCCACCCCTGCTATTTAGGTCTCCTATCACTTCACCCATGAAGTTTTCAGGTGTCATTATTTCCACTTGCATCATTGGCTCGAGTAGCACAGGTTCTGCCATCTCACATGCCTTGCGAAGGGCCATGGATGCAGCAGCCTTTAGTGCTATTTCTGTGGAAAGCCCCTCTTCAAACTGGACATCTTTTAAGATCACCTTGGTGTCAACCATGGGATAGCCTTGTAGTACGCCGCTTTCAAGGCCTTGCCTCAAGGTTTCCAGAATCTGCTCTTCGAATTCTTCTGGAAGCGCTCCTTCTTCTGGAAGTTCGCTGGCCACAAGGTTGCCCGCCCCCCTCTCCCTGGGAGCAACAATGAGTGTAACTCCAGCTGACTGACGGCTACCTCCTATTTCCCTGTCGAACCGTTCTGTTATCTCTACTTCCTTTTGCACTGTCTCTCTGTACACTACCTGTGGTTTGCCTACCCGGACCGGTACTTTGAATTCTCTTAGAAGCCTGTGGGTCAATACTTCAAGATGGAGTTCCCCCATCCCAGATATTATGGTTTGGCCAGTCTCTTCATCTAATCTGACCTTGAATGTAGGGTCTTCCTCTGCAAGTTTGGCCAAGGCCATTTCGATCTTTTCCTGATCAGCTGTAGATTTTGGCTCGATTGCCACAGAAATGACAGGCAGATAGGTTTCAATTGATTCCAACAAGATAGGATGTTCTGGGTCGCAAAGGGTATCACCAGTCTGGGCAAGCTTGAGCCCCATAACTGCAACGATTTGGCCAGCTCCGGCTTCCTTTATGCGTTCCCTTTTTATGGCATGCATGCGCAATAGACGCGCTATTTTTTCCTTCTTTTCCTTGGTGGCATTCCAGACCTCGGCACCAGACAAGAGGACACCTGAATAGACCCTGACATATGTCATCTTTCTGCCCTGATCCATCTGAACCTTAAACGCCAGAGCAGAAAGGGGGCTTTTTACACTGGCCTTTCTCTCTTCCTCTTTTCCTGTAACTGGATTTATCCCCTTGACTGGAGGTATGTCGAGGGGGCTTGGCAGGTAACGGCCTATCCCATCGAGAACAGGTTGGACCCCCTTGTTTTTGAGGGCAGAGCCACAGAAAATGGGACATCCAGCCAGGGTGAGGCATGCAGTTCTTATAACCTTGTGTATTTCTGCTTCAGGAATGTCTTCCTCGGCAAGGAATTTTTCCATGAGGTCATCATCCAGTTCGGCAAGGGATTCCAGCAGGCGTTCCCTGGCCTCGGCAACGTAACTTATGTGTTCATCTGGGATGTCCAGTTCTTGAAATTCCCTCCCCTCTGTAGCGTCATCCCATACAATCAGCTTCTGTTTGACCACATCGAAGACACCTTGAAAATTGTCCTCAGCTCCCAGCGGAATGGTGAGCACCAAGGGATTGACTCCAAGCCTGTCCTTTAATTCTTCCACTACTCGCCAAAAATCGGCTCCCAGTCTGTCCATCTTGTTGATGAAGGCCATCTTGGGTACTTTGTATTTGTCTGCCTGATGCCACACGGTTTCCGATTGGGGTTCAACGCCGCCTACTGCGCAGAAGACACCCAGGGCTCCATCCAGAACCCTTAAGGATCGTTCTACCTCTATGGTAAAATCCACATGGCCTGGTGTATCTATTATATGGATCTCCTTACCTTTCCAAAAACAGGTCGTTACGGCAGAGGTTATGGTAATGCCCCTTTCCTGTTCTTCTGGCATCCAGTCCATGGTTGCCTGGCCATCATGCACCTCGCCAATTTTATGGGTCTTGCCTGTATAGAAAAGGATTCTTTCTGTCAGCGTGGTCTTTCCCGCATCAATATGAGCAATGATGCCGATATTTCTAATGCTTTTTATTTGCTTATCAGTTGCCATTGGTGCCCTTTTTGTACTGTTCGAATACGGCCAGCTATTATAAGGTCTTTTCAAAAGGTTCACAACAAGGTGTGGAGAATAATTTGTTCTATCGAGTTGGCACAAGACGATTTTGTCCAAGTTTATTACCACTATTTTGTAGGAATCCCATATCCCAATAACAGTCACAAAGATTATCAGCTGGGATTCAGCGGGCATCTTTTAAATCTTCAAGGCCAATAACGGCAGGTGGCGATGGAAAAAATATTAGCCAGTTAAGAGGACTTGTATGATGAAAAAAGGTGGATTTAATTGAGGACATGTATCTGCTATTTGCAGTAAGGTGGTTTAGACAGGTTGGTTGGTATTTGCCACTAAATTGTGAGTAAGTTTCTCTTGAGCCTGTATTGACCGGGGGAATGGAGGGAATGAGTCTTGCAGCTATTCGTCATGAAAATACATGCAAAAATTGCACTTTCATGTTCAGGGGTGGAAGATGTAGGACTGCCATGAACGTGTTTAAAGAATATCTTTCTGGAATCTGGTATCCTAGGAAGGGAGGCCTTTATTGCATGTATAAAGGCATGCAGTTAGTATAAACAAGATGGCTTTGGTTTGGTTCAACATGGTGATGTTTGTGCTATTTTTTCCCGCCATATCCCTTTGAAGACAATAAGTTATAGGAAGCGTGCAAAAAAACTTGATCAATAACGGGAAAGCCACTTTGATTGCCGCGGTGTCATTTAGCCTGATTTTCGCTATCGGGTTAAGGCTTCTTCCCCTCCAAGATATTTATCAACAGCGGGATATCTTTTTTTATAAAGACAAACCCATTCTCAGCACATACGATGGCTACTATTATCTGCGTCTTGCGAAACACTACTGGCAGGATAGATACCACTCAAGCGCCATAGGGACGCTGGCTATGCGTATCCGCACAAGGCCTCTACTTACAACAATTACTGCGGTCATAAACAAGTGCACTGAAGTACCCTTGGAATGGATAGCCTTTTTTATGCCGATATTTCTGTCCTTGTTTTTGCTAGTGATCTTTTTTCTGTGGGGGCAGGTGTATGAAAATGTCTCCATTTACCTTTTGACAGCCATTGCAGGCATGGGGAATATGGCGTGGTACTCGAGGTCGTGTCTTGGCAGATTCGATACCGACTGTCTTATTCCCTTTTTTATGTTCATAATCCCCTTTTACTCCTACAAATTCAGCCTCTCCACAGACATTAGGGGCAGGATCGAATCTGCTGTTATTGCGCTGTTAATGGCTGTGGTTTTTTGTCAATGGTGGCACAGGGCCTTGTTTTTTGTGCCTGTGCTCCTTGTGCTGCCCTATTTGATGAGTGTGTTCTTTGTGCGGCCATCCCTTTCGGGAATACTTTTCAGGATTGGCATCGTGTTTTGTTTTGTCTCCGCCATAATTGCTGTGGCTGCTGGACAGGATTTGGAATGGCTTGGCGGGTTTGGCAAACAACTCGAGGTCGTATATTCATATGTAGGCCGTTTGATACATACTTCTTCAGGGCCATATCCAGCAGTATTTCATGGATTGAGTGAACTGTCCCCCTTGGGATTCATGGAATCCATAAAGATGGTTTCTGGTCATTGGATTGTTTTTGTATTATCGCTCTCTGGTTTGTGGCTGGCGCTGGTAAGAAAAAAAGAGGCGCTACTTTTTTTTCTAATCCCCATTATTCTGGGCATATCTGGTTTTTTCATAAGGCGCTGCCTGATTTTTACAGCTCCTCTTCTTGCCTTTGGATTGGGGTTTTTCATTTACAGTGCTTACAAATGTGCAACGGATTTCATAGAAGGTTACGTACTGTCCGTCCTGACTGTTGCATCTTTGATATTTTTGGCATTAATAGTATCTCCAGCCTTGCATATGCCAATAATTCCAGTATCCTCTCCTGAGGAACTGGCTGTGGCAGAGACGCTTAAGAATCGTCCTGCAGACGGCCCAGTATGGTGCTGGTGGGATTATGGCTATCTCATAGAATATGTGGCTGACAAGCCTGCCTTCATAAATGGCAGTACTCAAAGGCCTAAAAGGGTATTTTTGAGTTCCGTGCCTTTTGCTGCCGATGATTTTCAATTATCTGCCAATTGGATTAGATTTTTTTCCATTCGCGGACCAGTAAACTGGGACAAGCTTTGCCACGCAATTGGTTCAGAAAAAAGGGCCCTTTCTTTTTTGAAAGAGGTTTTTTCTTCCCCTGGTTTATTGCCCGATTTAGTCGGAAAATATGGCTTGAGTGAAAAGCAAAATTGGCGTAGTTTCCTGTTTCCACATGGTGAGGTATTTTTATTTATTCCATATAGGATGATTAATCTGACTGATTGGTGGTTTTCCTTTGGAAGACACACCTTTGAAAATGAAAAGAGATATGATGCATATCTTAAGATAGTAGATGGAGTTGTTAAACTGAATAGAGATAAAGGCACCCTTTCCTTGGATAACCACAATATGATCCTTAAGGAGATAGATCGGTTTGATTTGAGGCCAAGGCCGCATTTAGAATCTTTTGGAAGATACGCTAAAAATATCTCTGATCTTTCACTGGTTTTTAATATTTCTGCACATAAGGCACTGATTCTTAGTACGCAACTCAAAAATACCATGTGCTTGCAATTGCTATTTAATCCATGGCTAAGTAAACATTTCGTCCCTCTTAATTTCATGCCATTTCAGGCAGGTGTTTGGGCAGTAAAGGGCTCCGAACAAGTTTCAGGAGGTCAAGGGGGATGAAAAGGGCGGTGAAGGCTCTATTCAAAGAATTTCTTATAAAGTATCCTCCTCGCCGTCTCCTTGGGCTCTTTTGCGATCTTTTATGCATCGTTCTTGCCTGGTACGGGGCCTGGTGGCTTCGTTTGAATCTCAGCCCCTCACCCCAGCGTATCGCTGTTTGCAACAAGGCTCTGCCTCTTGTCTTTACGGTACAATCTGCAGTCTATTTTCTCTTGGGGCAACACAAGGGATTCTGGCGCACTGCCTCTATCAGGGATCTAGCGAATATCATCATGGTGTCTCTTACTGGCGCCTTGTCCATCACCCTCTTTTTATTCTTGTACAATAGGCTTCTGGTAGAGGTGCCGAGGAGCATTCCACTTATTTATTTTCTGCTTTATGTGTTTTTTTTGGGTGGCATGAGGTTTTTATATCGTTTCTTTGCGGAACAGTCCTTGAATAATGGCCACAACAGGGAACGGATTCTGGTTGTGGGAACGGATTCCTCAACTGAATTTCTCATTAGAGAGCTATCACAAAAATGCTCTGACAAATATGCACTTTTGGGGCTTTTGGATAAAAATGACAAAAAGAAGGGCAGAAAGATCTTGGGAGTGGAGGTAATAGGAAGTATCTACGATCTTGAAGAACACCTTGAAAGATTGAGAATCCATAAGGTATTTATCGCATCTTCAGCCATAAAGGGCCATGACGTACGGCGCATAGTGGAAATATGTCAGAGAAGACAGATACCCTGCAGGATAATGCCCCTTCTGAGGGATATGATCTCAGGCACGGATAAGTCGGTAGGCCTTTTGAGAGAAATTCGTCCTGAGGATCTTTTGGGACGTGAACCCATCAGCTTGGACAGAGAACTTGTTGGACATTTTATCAAGGGGAAAACGGTTCTGGTGACAGGAGCAGCAGGCTCCATTGGCTCTGAGTTGTGTAATCAGATAGTCAAGTATCACCCGAAGCTCCTCATAGCACTCGATGCCAGGGAAGAGGCCATGTTCTTCTTTGAGCGGTCTTTCAAAGAGAGATTTCCAGATGCCAACCTCAAATGCTGCCTGGCAAATGTGTGTAATAGATCCATAATGAGAGATGTTTTTCTAAAAAGCCATCCAGAAGTGATTTTTCATGCTGCAGCGTACAAACATGTGCCCTTGGTGGAGCTAAATCCAGTGATGGGCATGAAAAATAACCTGCTTGGGACCATAAGTGTTGCAGAATTGGCCAGCTCTATGGATGTGGAGAAATTCATATTCATATCCACGGACAAGGCAGTAAATCCAAGTAATATCATGGGGCTTAGCAAGCGCCTTGGAGAGCTGTTTTGTCTTGCATTGAACGAAAGGAGCGAGACCTCTTTTGTTGTAACAAGGTTTGGCAACGTACTTGGTTCCAGCGGCTCTGTGATCCCCATATTTCAACAACAACTCCAAAAAGGGGGGCCGCTTACTGTCACACATCCTGATATTACAAGATTTTTCATGTGCATTTCAGAGGCATGTGAACTTGTACTCCAGGCTGCTGCAATGGGCAAAGGTGGCGAGATCTTTGTGCTGGATATGGGAGAGCCAGTCAAGATAGCAGATCTAGCCAGGGCCATGATAAGGCTTGCGGGATTTATACCTGGAAAGGATATCGATATAGTTTTCAGTGGGCTCAGGCCTGGAGAAAAACTATACGAAGAGCTTTTCTATGAGCAAGAGAGATTGCTTCCCACTAAACACAAAAAGATCCTTTTGGCAAAGAGTGATGTATCAACGAAGGAGGTAGACGAAGCATTGTCAAAGATTGTACAATTTCTGGAGCAGGGGAAATGGATGGAGGCCAAGCAGATGGCATTTTCATTGGTGGAAGGACAAGGTGGCCTTGAAAGTGGACATGCTCCCACCTTCAAAAAGATTGCCCAGGCTGGTCCGATGTTCTGATTTTCATTATGGAAACAAAAAGAAAAGATCCTGACATAAGTGCTGAAGCGGGTTGCAAAGAGGATGAAATAGATCCGAGGCAGGTTGTCGGCGTACTCTTAAAAGAGAAAAAGACTATTTTGCTTACCGCAGCAGCCTGCTTGCTGGTGGCTTTGTTATACCTTTTTTTTTCCACGCCCTTATATGAAGTTAAGATCCAAGTCAAGTCTGGGTTGAAGGGCTGGCCCAAGGAGGATATCGTCTCCTGGCTCAAGGAGAAGCAGTATATCAATCTCTTCCCAAGGCCTGACAAGATGGAACTCAGGAAGATCAGTGCCCTCCAATATCGACAAGATCGGAACGGCCAGATTGTTACCATTTTCATGTACTGGCCTGACCCAGAAGAGGGCAGGCAATTTTTGGAACAATTTACCAGGCACTGGATGGACTACTATCTGAAGCAGTTTCCAGACGAGACTATTGTATTGGCGAAAAGAGAGATTGAACAAAAGATAGACGAGCTTGATCAACAGTTGAAGAGTGTGCAAAAGATAGCCATGGTTCAACTTGAGAATAGGATCGCAGAAAAAAACAAGCTCATTGAATTGAAAAAGGGAGATATCGAAGCCACAAAGAAAGAGATCGAGGGAAAAAAAGCCCTTTTGAGATATTTCGAACAGACGTGTGACAAGGTTATGGATAATACTAACACGCTAATAAAAACCAGGGATGAGTTGATCATAGATGGCAAACAAGACGACCTGTCGCTGCTTTTTCTGTTAAATTCCATTCAACAGAATATATCCTATGCAGACCAAGTAAAGAGACGTTTGGTGGAAACCCGTTCTGAGATTTTGAAGGATCAAAACAAAATCAACGTATTGAAGAACGAAATAGAAGAGATCCAAAACTCTATAGCTGAAACGAAATTGCAAAAGGCTGTAGAGCTTCAGGGGCAGAAAAGATATCTTGAGAAACAGATAAAGGATCTTAGATATCAACTTGCTCACATAGGGCCCATTAAGGTGCTAGGTCCAGGGGTAAGTACGCTCGATCCTGTAAAACCCAAAAAGAGCCTCATTTTGAGCATTGCCTTGGTCTTTGGTCTTTTCCTAGGTGTCTTTCTGGCCTTTTTGCGGACCATGATCCTGAATGATCCTGCCGTAAGTAAGGATTGAATCTCAAGAACTAAAGTTACAAGTGAATGATCTCGAATGGACACTTGTTGGTCTTTGGTTCACCATTACAGGTTTTCTTCTTGGGCATGAAAGTTCGCTTGAATAGGGCCACCTGTATTTGCAATATAAGGATGGGGGCAAATAAATAAATGGCTGACAACTTTTTCCAGAATAAACGGGTGGCAGTCACAGGTGCTTGTGGCACGGTTGGATCAGAACTGCTACGCCAACTCCTAGAAGAAGGTTTTGATCCTGCCGAGGTGGTGGCCTTAGACAACAATGAAAGTGCGCTTTTTTTTCTGGAGCAGCGTTTTTTAAACTATAAAAACGTCCATTTTTCCCTTGCTGACATAAGAGACAGGGATAAGCTTTGCCGCAAGTTTGAAAATATTGACGTTGTCTTTCACGCTGCT
>CAZOMT010000015.1:0-157315 GCA_964581255.1 uncultured Thermodesulfatator sp. | reverse complement strand
CCATTGGCGGTGGAATGGTTGGCCCAAAGATCCAGAAGAAGCTTCCTGAGATATTCCTGAAGAGGATGCTGGCTCTTGCCCTTATCATCGTCTTCATGAAATACACAAAGCTCCTTCCATTCATGAGATAAGAAAACCTTTAACTGATAGACGACAAAAGGCTGTCTGCTTAAAAGCAGGCAGCTTTTTTTATTCACTCCAATATAATATGTCTCAGCACCACATGACTACCACATGGCCCTATAAGAAACCTGGAAAAAGGCCTTTATATACATTGAAGAAGGTAACAAGCTTGTCTTATTAAAAAGGCTATAATCCAGGCAAGTATCATCAAATAGCTGACACTGAAGGCAGTCCATCCAGCAGAGCCCGTCTCACGCCAGATGGTTGCAACAGTCACCAGACAAGGGACATAGATTAGCACAAAGGCCATGAAAGCAAGGGCTGTGGCCTTATCAATCCCGCTTTCCTTCAATGCCTTTTTCAGGCTGGCAGAGTCGTCCTCTCCAGTCTGATATAACACCCCCATTGTGCTGACAACTACTTCCTTTGCCACAAATCCTGTCACAAGGCTTACTCCAAGCTTCCAGTCAAAACCCAGTGGTGAAATGAAAGGCTCTATTGCATGGCCTATCCTGCCAATGTAACTCCTTGCAAGCCGTTCCTCTTCCATGGATCTTTTGAGTTTCTTGATCTTATTCTTGAGATGAGAAAGAGATACCTCGTCTTGGGCCGCTCCAGCCCCATGAGCTTTGATCCTCGAAGCCAACTGTTGAATCTGTCCTTGATAATCCACAGAGTATTGGATATCCCTGGGAAATGCCCCTAGAAACCAAATCACTATTGAAAAGGCCAGCACTACACCCCCCATCTTCTGAAGATACACCTTTCCTTTTTCCCACATGTGTATGAGGACGCTCTTCAAAGTAGGCAATCTGTAAGGGGGAAGTTCCAGCACAAAGGGCGCACTTTGCCCCTTGAAGATCGTATGGCTGAACACCTGCCCAACAACTATGGCCAACACCACGCCAAGAAGGTATATGCCAAATATGACATTTCCTGCTGTCTTGGGGAAAAAGGCGCCTGCCATCAATACATAAACGGGTAGCCTTGCCGAGCAGCTCATCAAAGGGTTGATGAGTATGGTCAAAAGCCTGTCTCTTTTCGTTTCCAGGGTTCGGGCGGCCATTATCGCAGGAACATTGCATCCAAAACCCATTAGTAACGGTATAAAAGACTTGCCGTGGAGTCCCAAGGTGTGCATAATCCGGTCCATTATAAAGGCTGCCCTCGCCATGTAGCCTGTATCTTCAAACAGGCTGATGCCAAGAAAAAGCAGAAGGATATTAGGCAAAAAGACAATCACTCCCCCCACTCCTCCTATGATGCCTTCGACTATCATGTCTCTTAAAAGGCCAGCGGGCAGCGCCTTTGAGACTATCTGAGCCAAGGCATCCACTCCATTTTCTATCCATTCCACTGGATAGGCCCCCAGGGTGAAGGTGGCCTGGAAGAGGACATACATGAAAAAGAGAAGTATAGGAAAGCCCAGCACCCTGTTTGTCAGTACCTGGTCTATCTTGTCTGAAATGGTCTTTTTGGCAACGGCGGAAAGGCGCATGGTCTCTTTCAAGGCCCCGGCTATAAAACCATATCTAGCCTCGGCTATGACAGTTTCTGCGTCTTCTTGAAAGATGGAAAGGATATGTTGACGGCTCTTTTCCACCTGGGCCATTATCTCCTTGGCTATGGGCGAAGCGGCAACCCTTTCTTCAACTATCTTGTCCTTTTCCAGCAGCTTCACAGCCAACCACCTGGGATAGTAGCTCTGGTTTAGCTCAGGATCTCCTTTAAGTACCTCCCTAATCTTAAGTATTTCCTCTTCTATTTCCCTGCCATAATTTATGTGGATATGTCTGGAGGTCGCTTCCTTACCTTCAGCAACCTCAACCACCGTATCCAGCAGCCTATCGATGCCCTCACCCCTGGTGCCTACTGTCTCCACGATGGGCACGCCGAGAAGAGTCGAAAGTTGCTGATAGTCTATCTTTATACCCCTCATCCTTGCCACATCCACCATGTTCATGGCAAAAACCAAGGGGATGTTGAGTTCTATGAGCTGCACTGCAAGGTAGAGATTCCTCTCGAGATTCGAGGCATCCAGGATATCCACCACCACATCTGGATGCTCCTCAAGGATGAAGTTTCTAGCCACCACCTCTTCGACTGAATAGGCTGTAAGGGAATAGATACCTGGCAGATCGACTACAATGATCTCCCTGCCTTCATGGACAAGCCTGCCCTCCTTTTTCTCCACTGTAACACCAGACCAGTTCCCCACCTTCTGCCTCGCCCCTGTGAGCTGATTAAAGATAGTGGTCTTCCCTGCATTTGGATTGCCTGCCAGGGCGATGGTTATGTGTTCACGGCTTGTTTTCATGAATCTTCATTCCTGCCAAATTCGTATACTGAGCCAGCTTCTATCCGGAATGCCGTGGCCTTGAATATGGCCACCTTTACGTGATCCTCGCTGTAGACAGTCGCAAAGTAAACCCCGGTGCGTCTTCCCTGATATTCCTGTTCACAGGTCACAGTGATCACGGAACCTTCCTTGACTGGCCTGAAGTAGTTTATGGAGGCCTCGATGGCAAGGGCCATCTGCCCATGGCAATTGGCAGCAAGGGCAAACGCAACGTCTGCAAGGGCAAAAAGGGCGGCCCCATGGCACAATTTTGCAGCATTGAGGTGATTTTTCCCTACCCTCATGGACAACTTCGCCCTGCCGGGTGCTGTTTCCTGAATATCCATATCGAAAAGATCAATGAGCTTGTCATGTTCACGGATGTGTTCCGTTACCTTAGTCACAGTATCCATATAGTATCTCCCTTAATCCTATTCATGCCTCAAGGCCCTTGCCCTGGACACATTTAGCCCCAGACGCGCGATATCAACTGCTCACCAAGAAGAAAGATCAAAAAAAAGACTGCTGCAACCAATATTATGGTGGCACCACTTGTAAGATCGTACATGTAGGAAAGCCATAACCCTGTAAGAACAAAAACTATATTGGCCAGACAGGAAGCCATCATCATTCCAGCCAGCGACTTGGCAAACCTTTCTGTCAGATAAGGCGCTATGGTGAAAAGGGCCATCACCAGAATGAGTCCTACTACCCGTATAGTCATGACTACTGCGAGCGCGACCAGGCCTAAAAATAGAAAATGGAACCCCCTGACAGGCACGCCCCTGACTTTAGCAAACTCCATGTCGTAGCTCATCGACAGGAATTCCTTATAGAAGAGGCATACAACTACCAAGGTCACGAGATCGACCGCAGCCATGATCTTTATATCTGAAGATGGCACTGTGAGGATACTGCCAAAGAGAAAGCTCATTAGGTCAACGTTGTAACCAGGGCTTATATCAATAAGAATGATGCCAATGGCCATACCCACGGCCCACAAGACCCCAATGAAGGTGTCCATTCTCTCTCTGCGCCCTACAGTCACCGCAGCCATGATAAGGGCCATAAAAATGGAAAAACCCAATATGCAAGGCAGTGCAGGAAGAGAAAGGAAAAAAGCCAGCCCCACTCCTCCGTAGGCTGCATGGGCGATACCCCCCGCAAGGAACACGGCCCTGTTGACCACCACAAGACTTCCAATCAATCCGCAGGCAATACTTGCCAGTAGGCCAGCCAAGATAGCGTTGTGAATGAATGGCAAGGACAAAATTTCCATGATCAATGGTCCTTGTGTGTGCCAAGAACCCTGTGGGGTATGCCATGTGCCACCATCTCCACAGGGCACGTCTCTGCCTTACCCATTAATAGTGAAGACATCTCTGGCGTGATCTTTGGTTCATGGTGAAAAAAGACCCTCTCATTGACACAAATGATGGATTTTACATATCTGGATAAAAGGCCCACATCATGTGTGACAAAAAGGATGGTCATCTTTTCATTCAGGCGGCCCAAGAGATCGAAAAGCATAGTCTGGCCATCAATATCAATGCTCGCCATAGGCTCATCCAAAAACAAGACCTCTGGTTCTGAAATCAAGGCCCTGGCGAGTAGTGTCCGTTGAATTTGCCCTCCAGAAAGATCCCCAATTCTCTTGTGCTGATATTCTTCCATCCCCACAAGCCGCAGCACCCTTTGGGCCGCGTCCTTATCCTCACTGGTGAATCTGCAGCCCAGGCCGGTAAAGCCCAGACGGCCCAGAAGTGCCACCTCGAACACGGTTATGGGAAACCCCTTTTCACCTGTACTGTACTGGGGCATGTATCCTACACGCCTGCGCGTCTTGGCAGGATCATCTCCAAGAAGCTTAACCTTGCCCTTTTTGGGCCTCAATAACCCCAGCATGAGCTTTACAAGGGTTGTCTTGCCACCCCCATTTGGTCCAATAATGGCAACAAAATCTCCACGGTATATCCGTATATTCACGTCTGTCAACACAGGTGCGCTATTGAAGGAAAAGGAGCAATTTTTCATCTCTATGTCAGGCTCCTGCCTTGGCTCCATATCTGAATCCCCTAAGCGGGTTCTCGGCTTGCTAATCATCTAAGATTTTCTTTTATCTTCCTTGCAACAAAGAGCAGGTTCTTGTCCCATTCATATGCCAGGGGATCTGCGGGTATCAATGTGGCACCTATGGAATCGGCTATGGCCACTGCGCTCTTTTGGGAATATTGGGGTTGAATCAGGATGGCAGAAATGTTGGATTCACGAGCCATCCTGACCAGCTTTACCAGGTGTGCCGGTTTGGGTTCCTTGCCCTCCTCTTCAATTGGGATCTGCTTAAGACCATAAGCTTTGGCAAAATAGCCCCAGCAGGGATGATATACCATGAAGGCATCTTGCTGGATCCTTTTGTGCCCTGGATTAAAGATGTTCATGATCTTGATGTCCGTGCTAACAACAAGGTTTATAAAAGAGGCGTATCTATCCTGAAAGTATGACATACTCTCAGGCTGGGCATTGACGAGGGCATCGAGGATATTTCGTGCCTGCAGCATCACCAAGGGTGGAGAAAGCCAAATGTGCGGATCCATTATCCCTGAGCTGGCTGGGCCTGCCCGCCTGTCTGACGGCAAGCTTCTGCTCATGGGCAAAAGCTTTATGCCTTCCTGGGTAAGTATTATGGAGAGCCCGGGATTTGTGTCTTTGAATCTTTTGAGCCAAACCCTTTCAAAGGGTACACCAATGGCAAAATATATCTTGGCCATAGACAACTTGGCCATCTGCCTTGGCTTTGGCTCGTAGGTTGCCGGATTTGCGCCAGGGGCAACCATTACAGACACGTTAACCTTGTCACCCCCTATCTTTTCCACAAAAAACTTCTGGGGAAGTATGCTAACCACTACCTGGAGCTTCTCGGGTGCACCAAAGGAATTGGTCGGAAGGCAACACATTGAAAAGATGAAAAAAACAGAAAACAACCTCCACATGCAGCCCCTTTTCAAGATACCAAACTCCTTTTTCACAAAAGTCGCTCTCCCTATAAGTAATCGGTTAAAAACAGATCAAGCCCAAAGGCCAAATAGGTAACCTGAGGCTTCTGAAACAATTTTTCACATATGCCAAAAACAGCTAATTGTTATTGCAACAAAATTGCAAGAAAGTCAAGAAGATTCAAAAGACACCTTGAAGCTCATTATTGGGGCTTAGGGAAAAGGAGAAAAAAACTTACGGCAGAAAGGATACTACCAGTCGTAAATGACCTCCCATTCGGCAGTGAAAGGCGCATCTCCTGGTTTGTAGATTCTATAGGTCGTTTGCCCTTGTCCGGGGTCACTATCCTTCTCTTCTCTCCAAAGCCTCAATTCTATTGCTGGGGTTGGCTGAAGGATTTCAGCATTTCCGTTGTTATTTTCCAACCAGAACTCCCTTTCTTCTATGACCTTCCAAAGGGAACCATCCCTCCTGCACCTGACACGTTCTCCGACCCTTGGGAGCTCTAGTTTCTGTCTAAGCTCCTTGAATTTGTAAGGAGATTTTGCTCCATGGTCCAAAACCCGTTCTCCCAAGAACATGATCCCTATAGCCCCTATGGGTGCCGTAAGCAAAATGGACATTACGGCAATAGCAAGGATAAGATCTCCAGAGGCCACACCATAGGCCAAGGGGACTGCCCCAATGGCCGCTTGGACCGTGGCCTTTGGAATGTATGACACTATGGTGAAAAGCCTTTCCATTTGGGTCAAGGGTGTGCCGAAAAGACAAAGGTATGTGCCTATGCTTCTAAAGACAAGGCCGATGAGGATCAGAAGGCTTCCCATAAGCCCTGCATCCATGGCCACATTGATATTCACCTGTGCCCCAACCAATACGAAAAGCAGGAGTTCTGCAAACACCCAAAGCTTTTTGAGCTTCTGGGACATTATGTGGGCTATTGGCTCGGATTTTTCTAGGATTATGAAACCGATTGCCATTACACCGAGAAGACTTGCTATGGGCACATGGCCTTCGAATTTCTTTTCGATCCAAGTGAGCATTATGGAAACACCGAGAACAATCAAGGTTCTTTTGGGAGGCCGCCAGTCATACTTTTCAAAGAGTCTGTACAGGATATAGCCTGGTATCAAGCCTATAAGTATCCCCAGCACGATGGAAACCGGAATTTCCGCAAGTTTTGCCCAGATGTTCACGTCCCCACCGCCGTACATCCCTAAAAATATGGTAAACAGGACTATTACAAACACGTCATCCACGGACGAAGCGGCCAGCACAAGGGTTGGAATCCCCTTTTTGGCACCTCGGCCCCTGTCCATGAAGTCGATCATTAGGGGTACCACAACGGCCGGGGATACTGCTCCGAGAATAGCTCCGAGAATGGCAGCCTCCAGATAGCTGATACCAAGAAGCTTGGGGCCAAAATACGTCACTGCAGCTATCTCAAAGAGTGCAGGCACAGCACTCAAGAGAAGGGCTGTACGCCCTACTCTGTTCAATGTGTCCCGCCTAAGTTCAAAACCTGCCCTGAGAAGGATGACGATCAGGGCTATCTTTCTGAAATCGCCAGATACGTTCATCATGTCTGGCGACATCAAATTGAGGACATAGGGGCCAGCCAGTATGCCTATGAGCAGCATGCCTATGAGCCCTGGGAGCCTGATTCTCTTGAAAAGATAATCTGCCCCCAAACCAAGCAATATAACGAGTGCTATGCTGAGATCCATTCCAACCCTCACACAAAAAAAGGCCCTGCCTGAAAAACTCAAGCAGGGCCTGAAAATCAGAACATTCTGCTTGCAAAAAGAGACAAAAGCAAAATTTTTGTCAAACAGAAGTCATCAACTGTATCCTGTAACAGTGGTTCGGGCAGACTTCATTGCCCCTGAAAAGTTTAGCGAATATGACATGGGGGAATTCAGGTGTCAAGGCATTACGGGGTGAAATACAAATTGCATCTGTCCTGATTGTCTTTCCATGAAAATGATCATGGCAGCCGCATATCAGCCACCCACGAGCATGAAAGTGCATTTTGGGGTACATTTTCCCTGATGGATGAGGCTGTTGATACATTGTGTAGCTAGTGGCTACTGATATGTCGAACAAGGACTATGTTGGGTTTTGAATGGGGCCTGGTTTCCCCTAGTTGGAAACTATTGCCAAGCCGGCTCACAAAAGAAATCCCGCCTTGATGCAGGAATAATCGCCTCTGACTTTTTGAACAGGATCTTTCAGCAACTTAAGGAGACGAGGGAGGCTTCTTTATTTTTCTCAAAAAAATTTTGTGCCGCCTCCAGGGCCTCTGACATGGTCGCCGCCCTTTGCACCGCCATTGCCAGCCTGTTTCCAAAGGGATAGTTTCTGGAAAAATAGTGAGTGAATTCCTTCAATCGTCCAATCTGTCTCTCCTTGGGAAACCTGGAAACCAGCTCATTGAAAAAATATTCATAGATGCCTGGAAGATCAATGGCATCAGGCTCCTTACCCTTGCCATAAAGCCTGGAAGCAATGACCGAAAAGATCCAAGGAGAAATGGCTGACGCCCTTCCTATCATGAGTCCGTTGGCACCTGTGACCTCAAGACACCTTCGGGCGTCTTCTACGGAAAATATTCCTCCATTCACCACAAGGGGTATATCGAGCCAAAGCCTTGCCTTGGCTGCCCATTCCCAGCGTGGCCGTCTGGAGAAAGGCTCTTTGTCTAACCTCGCATGGAGATAGAGGCAGTCCACACCAAGATCTTGAAGTAAAAGCAGCCTGGCCTTCAATTCTTCCTCATGGAGCTTAGGACCAAGGCGTATCTTGGCAGTAAAGGGCTTGCTGGTGCAAGACCTGATCTTTTTCACTACTGCCTTGAGCCTTTCCATGTCTTCCCACAGGGCCATTCCGCAGCCAAGTCTTCTCACCTTAGGGGCACCGCAGCCAAGATTCAAATCCACTGCGGCAGCACCAAGCTCTTCCACTCTCTCTACAGCCTTGGGGATATCTTCAGGGCTTCCTGCCAGGAGCTGGTAACTCAAAGGCGACTCCACCTTGGTTGTGATGAGATATGGTGAATGCCTAGGACTTTCCACTGGAAGACTCCTTGCTGAAAGCATTTCCGTACTGTACAAACCCACTCCGCCAAATTCTGCAATGAGGGCACGCAAGGCAGAATGGGTGAGTCCTGCCATTGGCGCAAGGAAAAGCGGAGGGCTTATTTTCAAGCCTTTTATCACCATGGAAGATTCGATACTTTTTGAAACATCAACCATGATATCCCTTTTTCGACACCTTCATGACAGATTCCAACACCCTCCTCTGCGCCGCTCTGTCCCTCCTGTTCTTGGCCACATAGATGGGCTTTTTCTTGTAGCGATCAAGCCCTGTAACATACATGGCTGTAGCTAGGGTGCCGGGAGTGGGGGTGAAATCCTGGAACTTACGCACCGGAAGCTTCAGTTTTTCAAGCTTTTTCTTCATCCCGTACATGTGATGCATGGTGCAACCAGGATGAGACGTGATGAAATAGGCTGAAATCTCGAGTTCCTTTTTCATCTTCGCACTCACCTTTCTTGCAATGTGCAAGAATCTTTCAAGAAGAGCCCCTCCTGGCTTGTGCATGAGAAAGAGGACTTCATCTTCTGTGTGTTCTGGTGCTATCTTTAGCACTCCTGGCGTATGATCGTGCAGGATCTTTTTCAGCAGGCCTGGCGTCTTGATTAAAAGATCCATCCTGAGACCAGAGGAGATGAAAAGGTGTTTCACCCCCCTAACCTTTGTCGCCTTTCCCAGGAGTGTAACAAAGGCGTCCTCGTCTATCTCAAGATGGCGACATATTTGGGGAAAGAGACAATCCCTCCTTTTACATATATCAATCCTTTTGCACCTGATGCCATAGAGATTAGCGGTTGGGCCACCTAGATCTGTTATGGTGCCCCTAAAATCTTCCATTTTTGCCACCTGCTCCACCTCTTTCAACACGGAATCAGGGCTCCTTGAAACCACCACTGGCCCTTGGTGCCTGGCAATGGCACAAAAGGAACAGTTGCCACAACATCCCCTTACTGCAGTGATAGAATGCCTTATCATATCGAATGCCGGCACTTCCGGAAAATCGGGGTGAGGGGCCCGCGCAAAGGGCAACTCGTAGATCTCATCAAGCTCTTTAGAAGACAAGGGTTTTGCAGGAACGTTCTGCCACAGATACATTGCTCCTTGTTGCCTTTGTACAAGGATCCTGGGATGAGATGTCCTGCTCGAGGCATCTATCTCGAGCTCGGCATCCAGAAAACTTGCTCTTTTCTCTTTTATCTCTTGCCAGCCTGGAAGCTCTAGGACACCAACACTGGCCTTTCTTTTCCTGTAGGTTTTCTCAGTGAGTCTTTCACATGTACCTGGAATCGCCTCAAGTGGTCTGTCAGAAGAAATGCGTCTTGCCACCTCGAGGACAGCCCTCTCTCCCATGCCATATATCAGAAGGTCTGCCTTGGAATCCACGAGCACAGAGTTTCTCAGCCTTTCTTGCTGATAATCATAATGGATGAATCTTCTAAGCGAGGCCTCGATACCTCCGAGGATGATGGGCACCCCAGGCCAGGCGGCCCTTGCCAGATTGGCATAGCGTATGCAGGCCCTGTCTGGCCTCCTCCTGTTGGCCTTCGTCCTGTCTTTACCCCAATAGGGATTGCCATGCGGGCTATACACATCCCTTTTCCTGACCCTTGCATTGCCTGTATAATTTGCCACGACAGAATCCAGGTTGCCTGCAGATATGCCAAAAAAGAGCAACGGCCTGCCAAACTGTCTGAAATCTTCTGGGCCATGATGCCTGGGCTGGGAAAGGATGGCCACCTTGTAGCCATGACTTACGAGCCAACGTCCTATCAATGCTGTTCCAAAGGAGGGATGATCCACATAGGCATCGCCTGTAACCAAGACTATATCTACACTTTTCCAGCCAAGGGCCTCCATTTCCTCTCTTTTACATGGCAGAAACTTCAATTGCACATCCTCTTCCACAAATAAGATAAAGATGTATCATGCGATAGCCACACGACCAAAGGATAAGGGGTTAAATATATACTATTTGGCAAAAAAGTGGTTAGATTTCAAAAAGATTTTAAACATTGCCTCAAGGCTCCATTTAGGCCTGATTTACAAACGACATTTACTAGCATACGAAAGGGGGCCGGGAACCATGAATTCGGACCCATCGACCAATCTTTCCATACCTGAGCTGCCTGAACCCATCTGCGGACTCCAGGACATTGCCCTCAACCTCTGGTGGACATGGAATCCCAGGGGCAAGAACCTGTTCAGGCTCCTAAACCCGTATCTCTGGAAGGAAAGTGGCCACAATCCAATAAAGATGTTGAAAGAGCTCCCTGAAGAGGAGCTTCAGGCCCTTTGTAAAAACGAAGTATTCATGCGGGAATACCGATATGTGCATGCCTTGTTCAAGGGCTATATGAGAGAACGTACAGCCTTCTGCCCTGAAGAATCCCTACCCATCGCCTATTTCTGTGCCGAATATGGCCTGCATCATTCAGTGCCCATATATTCTGGAGGGCTTGGTTTCCTCGCAGGTGATATTGTCAAGGAATCCAGCGACATGGGCCTTCCCATGGTCGGGGTTGGCTTTATGTATCCCCAGGGTTACGTCCGCCAAGTAATAGGAAGTGACGGCTGGCAAAACAGCCTCAACGAGCCACTGGAACGGGATACTGCTCCCATTGAAAGGGTCCTTGATGAACAAGGTCAGCACCTTACCATCCAGGTCCCATTCATCGACCCCCCAGTATATGCCTCTGTATGGAAGATCAATGTCGGCAGGGTCAAACTATACCTACTGGATACGGACATAGAACAAAATGACCCCTGGGACCGGGAAATTTCCTCAAGGCTTTATACGCCAGACCTCAACCAGAGGCTTCGCCAGCAAATAGTCCTAGGCATAGGCGGATACAGGGTTCTCGAAAGATTGAACATCAAATACTCTATATTGCACCTCAATGAAGGCCATCCCGCATTTGCCCTCTTCGAGAGGGTTAGAAGTTTCATAGAGGTGGAGGGTATCGGCTTGGATGAAGCAATAGACAGGGTAAAGCGCACCTCTATCTTTACCACTCACACTCCATTACAGGCGGCCACCGATGTCTACAGCTTCGATATGATGAGCCACTACTTCTGCGATTACTGGAAACGTCTTGGCATGGAAAAGGAACGTTTTTTGCGCTTTGGCGTGAACCCAGACGACCCGGCAGCAGGCTTTAACATGACGGTATTTGGCATAAAGATGTGCAACTACAGAAATGCAGTTAGCAAAAAGCACTGTGAGGTAACGCAAGACATCTGGAAAAATATCTTCTCGCAATCATCTGAAAATGAGGTCCCAATAAACTATGTGACCAATGGGGTGCATCTTTCCACATGGCTGGCAGACGAATTTCTTGAGGCCTTCGACGCCATACTGGGTGAAAGCTGGCTTGACATGCAGGATAACAGGGACATCTGGCTTCGGATCAACGAGCTCAGCGATGAGGAAATATGGAAGATACATTATGGCCACAAGGTATCCATGGTCAATTTTATCAGGGAAAGGGTAAGACGGAAATGGTCTGAGGAGGGCATAGATCCCCTAGTGGCGATGGCAGAGGGGGTAATGCTAGACCCTGACGTATTAACCATAGGTTTTGCTAGAAGGATGACGAGTTACAAACGGCCAGACTTGATACTCCATGACCTCGACAGACTGGACAAGATCATCAATAATTTTGCCAAACCCGTCCAGATCATATTTGCAGGCAAGGCGCATCCTTCAGACAACCCTGGGAAAAAGATCCTCCAGCATATTTTCAAAACTGCTCAGGATCCAAGGTTCAGGGGCCGAATCGCCTTTGTGGAAGACTATGGAGAGAACGTGGCAAAATGCCTTGTGCGCGGCGTGGACGTGTGGCTCAACAACCCGGAGATCCCCCTTGAGGCCTGCGGCACCAGCGGAATGAAGGCCGCCATCAACGGCACCCTTCACCTGTCTGTCTTGGACGGATGGTGGCCTGAGGGCTATAGTGGGAAAAATGGCTGGGCCTTTGGAGGTGAAGTCTCCGACAACGCATTGGATGCAGCGGCGCTTTATGATCTTTTGGAAAGGGAGATAGTGCCCCTATATTATGATATGGGCGATAAAGGCTTTTCACGGGGGTGGGTCAGGATGATGAAAGAAGCCATCATGACCATAGCCCCAACCTTTGGTGCCAGACGCATGATGAAAGATTACTTGGAAAAATTCTACCTTCCTATTTCCAGGGAACTTGCCAGAGAAGAAAAGAGGAATAATTCAAATGGAGAACCCGGGCTTCCGGCTCCTTCTTATACAGTGTGAAAGGCCATGATTCAAACCGGTATTGAAAGATTTTGCCTTGCTCCCCCAGCATGGGCCAAAAAGCAGGCCATAGGTATTCTGTGTAATCAGGCATCGGTGGATTCAAAACTTCGACATTCGAGAATACTTATCAACGAGGCCTTACCGGGCCATTTGAAGGCTGTCTTCAGCCCGCAACATGGCCTTTTCGCAGAAAAGCAGGACAACATGAAGGAGTCAAGCCATGAAACCGATCCTGATCTTGGTATCCCAGTTTTCAGTCTATATGAAAAATCCAGGACCCCACTCAAGAACCAACTGGACCTGATAGACCTTTTTGTAGTGGACATCCAGGACGTAGGTACAAGGGTTTATACATATATATGGACACTCCTTCTCGCCATGAAGGCCTGCGAAAAGGCTGGGGTTTCGATGGCTGTGCTCGACAGGCCAAACCCTATAGGCGGAAACATGGTGGAAGGCAACCTACTGGACCAGGAGCTTCATTCCTTTGTGGGCATGGCCCCTATTCCAATGCGCCACGGGCTAACTGTGGCCGAACTTGCCATCATGTTTAAGTCCATTTTCCACTTGGATCTCGAGCTTCACATAGTGAAGATGAAGGGCTGGACCAGAAACATGTTATTCCCTGATACAGGCCTTTACTGGGTGCTTCCCTCCCCCAATATGCCCACCTTTGAAACTGCTCTCGTCTATCCAGGCCAGGTCATATTGGAAGGGACGAATCTGTCTGAAGGCAGAGGAACCACAAGGCCATTTGAAATATTTGGCTCCCCTTACATAGACACAAAAAAGGTGCTGAAATATCTCGTACCTACCAGAGGTTTCATACTCAGAGAACAATTCTTCGAACCCACATTCAACAAATGGCAAGGAGAAAGATGTAAAGGCTTTCAGATCCATGTAACCGATCCAAACACCTTTCAACCCTACCGATTTACCCTCTCCCTCCTTTCGGCAATACATCGAACCTGTAACGAGGAGTTTGCCTGGACTCCCCCGCCATATGAGTACGACTACGAAAGGTTGCCAGCGGATCTTATAATAGGCAGCAGGAAAATGAGACGCATGATCCAACAAGGTGCACGGGTTGATGAAATGGAAGAACTGTTGAAAAGGGATGAGCGGAAGTTCGAAGAGATTCGACAGCCCTGGTTACTTTATCCTTAAAAAAGCCTGCAAAATGTGCCCTAAAAAGCGTACCTTCCCCCCGCTGTCTCAAGGATACTCCTTCTTCGCCGTTACCTCCTTCTTTATCCTGTTCAAAACATGCGCCAGGGCAGAGATGGTATTTTCACGTATATCTCCGGCAATACCAAGGAGCATGATGTCATCTCCTACCTCAAGGGGACCTTCTGCGATCTCCACTTCCACTGCAATCACCCCTGGAAGACTCTCTGCCTCCTCCATTACCTCTGAAAGACGTTCCCAGTGGGCCTTGACCTCTATGGACGCAACCCTGTTTCCATCCCTGGAACTGTGCCGCACTATACCGTTATGGAGAAGTATCATGCCAGCCCTTCCTCCTGCCTTTTCTTTAAGTCTTTGCCTCATCTTTTCCATGTTCATGGTAAAATAAGCCTCCTTGAAAAATTCAAAGAAATTAATAAGACTTACATCGTTGAAAACAATCACAACAAAGTACATTGCCTATTTCTTCGTGTCAAAAAGGAACGACTGAAGTGCTGGTATCAGCGACCCCCGGTTCAACTGCCTCAAGATCACGAAGCCCTAACCGTGGTGTCCTGGCCCAAGAACCATCTTTCAAGATTTGACCTCGTGAAAAAACCTGCTACATTTGGCTGTCCAATGACATACAAAAGACTCAGGAGGTTGAAATGGTTGAAGGAGTAATAACTGATGAGTTTCTAAAGGAACTCTTTCCTCCAGAACGTGCGGATGAATTCTTTGAAGCCCTCTACGGCGGGGCCGAGACAGGCGCCTTTGACATCGAGTTGAGATACCGGGATTTCAACGATTCCCAAGGCCTCCTCTTCTTGGATTTCATACTCACAGAAAGGCCTGGGAAATGCATGGCCTGTAGCCTGACCCGGGGCCTTCCTCCGGTATTTGAACGTCACCCCATAATAAACATCAAAAACATCGTGGAACAAATCCATCAAAAACTATCACCCCAATGGTCTGTGAAGGATTGGACCCTTGGTTCCACCACGGTTATAAACAGCAATACAAACTGCATCCCCCTTATGTTGCGCCTTGAGAAAAATTGAGGTTTTTCCGGCCAATGAATACCTAAGGCAGATCCCCCCAATACCCTTTTCAAGACCATATCTCACATGGATATCCTTTTGCCCGAAGAACAAAAAAAGGGCCTGAAACAGGCCCTTTTTCATGGGTTTCACAGAAGTAACAACTATAATCTGCTTGTTTTCTTATTTTATATGGCACCCTTTTTATATAGCAACCCCTCTGTCTCTGGCAGTCTCTTCATCCAGGATGGATTTGCCAACCAATATGTCTTCAATTCTTTTAGTTTTCCAGTAGCATTCAGATTCATCAAGAAATTGTCAACCCAGTTTATCCAGAGCAGGTCATCGTGAGGCATGGCCACGCCCAATGGTTCAAAGGTAAATGGCGCAGACACTGCAAGTTGTTTGTCCTGATTTCTGAATGCCATCACCACACAAAAGGGTTCATCGGCCATCAAGGCCTGGGCCTTGTGATCTATGACCATCTTGAAGGCTGTTTCCATATCCTTGACCAAAATGATGTTTGCCTTGGGAGCCATAGCCTTTGCCACTTGCTCACTCGTGGTGCCACTGGTGACAACAAGCTTAAAATTTGGTTTGTTGATGTCTTGTGGTCCCTTGATGGTGGCTACCACCGACTTTTCAGCAAGGATCGACTGGCCAGTAACATAATAGGGGCCAATAAATATTACCCTCAGATTTCTCTTTGGTGTAATCGTGAGACCGGCAAGGGCCATATCTATTTTACCCTTCTCGATGGCGCCCAAAAGATCTGAAATGGATATTTGAACCACATTCAGCTTCACATCCATAGCCTCTGCCATCATCTTTGCCAAGTCGATATCAAAACCCATGAATTGGCCATCCTTATCCTTGACTGTAAACGGAGGATAATGGCCGGTAGTGCCCACAGTCAGTACACCTTTTTGAAGTATCCTGTCTATTACAGTTCCAGACAAGGCCTGGCTCACAAAACTGAGGGAAAAAAGTAGAAACAATACAATGGGCAATACAGCCTTTTTCATGAAAAACACCTCGCTTTTTGAGGCCAAAAATTACTATAGAGGCATACGAAACACAATGGTTTTGTTGGTATCCCTACTTACGTACATAAGACATGAACAACTGAACTCCACATGATACTCCGGTAGGCTGATAGTACGCTGGACGTACATGGCAACTCGGCTAAAGATAGCCAGGTTACATTCTAGGTACATTCTATAAGAGGCTTGAACCTAAAAATAGCCTTGTTTTGTGAACACCTTCGACCAGATCCCCGATGGCACGAAATGAAACATGCATCTCCCTATATCTCGCTCAGATAATCTTTGGCTGGAAGAACAAAAAAATGGGCCCGTCACCAAAGGACGGACCCTGCTTGAAATCCTATCTGATCAGCCTTGTCAACGGCTCTTGAACCTTCCCTTTCCAGCTGCAAATCCATGGCCTATGCCGCTGCCCCTGCCAACAGCCGTACCTTTTCCTATGGCGATGCCTTTGCCAGTTACAGTACCGCTGCCTTTTTTGCAGGCTATATGATTGCCCTGTCTGTACAACACCACTCCTGTACCAGAGACAGTGCCCTGCCCCTTCACTATGCCTTTTCCGTGAGCTATGCCTTTTCCCTGTACACCACCAGTCCCGTGCACACTTCCTGCAAGTACTGGGCTACTCAGGAAAACGATGGCTGCAACAATAGCTGCCTTTATCAACCGCTTTTTCATTTTCGTCTCCTTTCTGGATTTGGAACAGGATCGTCATCCTGCTATCAGGGCCCTCAGTTTCCTCTTATCACCGGTGATTCTGGAAAATTTTTTTCGTTGCTCCTTGTTCAATGAATCTATGAACATACCGATAATACGTATGATCTCCTTTTGATATTGTTCCCTTACAGAAGACATCTCATGAATAATCCCTTCTGCCTCTTCCATGTCTTTCGGTTCCTTGAGAAGACATTTCCAAAGCCTGGCCTCCAAATTGGCCATTCTCTTCTTGTATGATCTTCTTAGCCTCACAGCCTTTGTCTTGAGCCTTAAAAACAGCTCTTTCTGGCTTGGATCGAGATCGAGTTGTCTTACAATCGCCTGAATGCGCTGCCGTCCATCCTTGAGCCCAGAGGCCCTATGGTGTGCATACCAATAGCCGCCCAGAAAAAACCCGTTGAGGAGGATTGATGAAACCAGAAGCGCGGTCAATACATTTTGTTTGATCATCTCGCCTCCTCCAAAAGATCATAGTCGGGTACATCAAGGGAAAATTCCAGCTCGGCCAAGACGGTCGTATAAAACGCCTTTTGCTCCATCCCTGTCTGAAACCCAGTGTAAAAACCTATCATGCATGCCAATATCATTAAGGCTGTCATGGCGTATCTGGGCAAGATTGCAGGGCACCATAACGATGACAACACCTTTTTGATTTTGAAAACACATCCCCTTTGGTCAGGAATATCCTTGAGGATATCATGGATCGCCAGAGAAGAAGGCATGGCGTCTTCACTGTTTTTAAGGGCATCACGCACCAAAATAACGGTTTCAAGACACTCATTACAGTTTATGAGGTGAGATTCAACTTCCTCAAGTTCGCTACCCGAAAGGGTATGATCAATGTACGCTGCAAGGATGTTTGGTCCTGGACATGTCCCAACCATCTGTGGCCTGAAACAGGTTCTTTTCCACAACTTCAAACCTTCCAAATCATCCTTGTCATATCTTCCAGCCTTGCAAGTCATTCTTTTTTAAACCTCTTATATCTTTTATACGTAAGTCACGGCAGAAACATCCCCTCACGAATCAAGATTCTTTAAGCTTTCCCTGAGCTTGGACACCGCTTTGTGACGCATGCTTCTTACTGTCTGTTCAGTAATGCCAAGGAAATCCGAAACCTCTTTTACATCCATATCCTTTTCATACAAAAGTCTCATAACAAGAAGCTGCCTCGGCGGCAGGACATTGAATGGCACATCCACCTTTGCACCTTTTTGCCCTTCAGGTCCTGAGCTTTGTTCTGGCAAATCCTCAAGAGAAAGAAAATGGTTACGTCTACGTCTAAGATGATCAAGGGTCATGTTTCTGGCAACAATGGAAAGATATGTGGTGATACTTGCCTTTTGGGGTGCGTATTGTCGCAATATGTGAAAATCATTGGCACAAAGCCTGACAAAAAAATCCTGGAGGAGATCGTGAGCCTCATCCTTATAGATGCCAGATGACTGTAAGGTCTTTCTTATCACATTAAAAATGATGGGAGAGAGCTTCCTGACAAAGGCTTCCCAAGCCTGTCCATCCCCTGAAAGAAGCGATTTTATCTCAATTTCCTGGCTTTTTTGCCTCAAACCTTTAACCCTTGTGGCCTTTTTAAAATGAAAAAGCCTATTTGAAATGGCCTTTATTAGTTATACGGAATTTTCAGAGAAAACATCCCCACCAAGAACCATTTGTATCTGTGCTCCCATTTTCCAAGACATTCGTCAGTAGGTATCATTCGTCAAAGGTGAAATACCCATAAAAATGGCCCTTGGCGCAGTATAGAAAGCTCTAGATATCCTCAAGAGACCAAATCCAGCCCTTGAATTGCCATATAAACGCAGTTGAAAAAAAACGACCCTTATCTCTCACTGGAAATAAGGGTCGTTGAAAAAACTATCTTTTAAACTGTGACAAGAAAACTTCTTACTTCAGACTTACTGCTCCAATCCGCAATCCAGTAACCGGTGCTGGACGGCTGTCATTTATTACTACTTGCAGAACCTTGGAGACAGTGTTGCCGTGAGCGTCTGATACCGTCACCTTTGCGACATAGGTTCCAGCCTTGCTATAGACATGCGAGACCGAATCTTGCGAAGATGCATGTGTACCATCTCCAAAATCAATCTGCCAATTGATGGGACCACCATCTCCAGTGGTTGCTTGAACAAAGAAGTTGACACGTGTATATGGGTCCATTGCAGGATTAGGCTCTGCCACAAAGGATCTCACAACTGGGCCATCTTCAGATTCTCCGGCTCCGACAGGGTCGGTGACCTTCAAAAACTCCCCATTGATCTCGTCAGTGGCCAAGCTCAAAGAACAGTGATCAATGACAACATCGTGCACGTGTATATAGGTACCCAAGGCATCTCTTACCGTGGGATTGGCCATAGGTCCAGGCATCACCCTGAGATAGCGGATGACAACATCATGGGTGTCCTTCAGCAGTAATGGTGGCTTCGCCATCGAAGGATCTGAGCGCAGGAGAATGCCATCACCTGGCGCCGTCTGGCCTGCAATGGCTATATAGGGGGAGTGTATCACTATCGGCTCCTCCTTTACTACTATGGTGCCCCCAACCCGGAAAACGACTATTCTAGGCCCCTCTGCTTCACAGGCTGCGCGGAAACTTCCTGGACCCGAATTGTTCAGGTTGGTCACCTCAAGGACCTTTCCCCCCCTGCCTCCGACAGACAATGCCCCACCCCCTGATGCCTCTGCCAGGGACAGTGCCAGTGCCTTAGACGGAGTTGAAAACAGACACACGAGCATCATAAAAAACACATGGATTGGCCAGTAAAAGGGGCAAGAAAACTTTAAAAAGGCCTCCATTCGCAAATCCTTGCCTTTCGTCTTGGAAGACCCCACACCTCCAACAGCATGACTTTCCCTCTGTACCATCACAAAACCTCCTCCTTTCTGTAATTACAGTCTTTGTCGAAAAATCACGAAACAGTTCAAAAAAACAAACTGCACAAAAGTGATAGCCTTGAATATGTCTTTGATATATTTGACAATTATTTCTCGAATGCAACAAAGTCTTTAGGAAAAAGGCATATTTCTCCATTACTTGGAGGAACAGGCACGTCCTTTATCCTAAGACACCTTTGTCGTCCCTTTTTTGCTTCTATTACGACCAGACTAACCAACAAGGTTTACATATATCACTGGTTTGAACAAAAAGCAATCCAGGCATCTTGACAGATTGGCTAAAATTGCCCTTGCAAGTAGATGAAATATTAAGAGAATTTGAAAAGCTAGAGAGATATTGGATAGATTAAATTAAATCGACAAATTCTATCCTATTATTTTTCAACCCTATGATCGTGGTTTTTGAAGGATTTTCAGACAAAAAAATCTATGCAGTTTTATCTATTATGTTGCCAGCCGCATCTGTTCCCAGCATAAAATGTCCAGACAGGATCTCTTCGGGTGGAATCTGCCTGATTATTTCTCCTGTGGTCTTGTTCTTTATTACCACCACCAACATCCCATGTTCCTGGTCGTATTTCCAGTCACTTTCCAGATCTGGCATGTCCCGCAAGAGATCTGCCATGATCTTGGAGGCATTGCTGGCGTCTTCTTCTGTTACACCAGTTGAAAGCCCTGCTTCAACGTCCTTCTCCGAAGCCTTGCCCTTCTTTACATCTGCATAGAGGTTGCCCTTGCTGGCCTTTTCAACTGGTTTTATGGCTGGCTTTTCCTTTTGAAGATCCTTTACCTGGATGGCACTAAGGAGATTCAGCCCCTGTAATTCTATACCTTTGTTGTCCATTATTGGCGCTCTCTTGTAAGCAATCTTCCCTATTAATAAAATCGGAAGAGGCAAAGGTTCATCTTGAATTTCGGGCTTGAAATTCAGGAACCCAGAAGCCCGATCAGCTGCACAGGGTCCACCCTAGCTCCAAGTAAGCTCACTCCCCAATGGAGATGAGGCCCAGTTACCCTGCCAGTTGCTCCTGCAAGCCCTATGACCTGCCCCCTTCGAACCTCCTGGCCATTTTTCACCTCAACCTTGGATAGATGCGCATAGAGGGTGAACAAGCCACCTCCATGATCGATGACAATGGTATTTCCACTGAGATAACAGTTTCTCACAAGGGCCACCCTTCCGTTGTTGGATGCCTTGATTGGTGTTCCAGTACGGGCTCTAAGGTCTATGCCAGAATGGGGGCTTCTTGGTTTACCGTTGAAGAAACGCCTTAGCCCAAAAGGGCTCAATAGCTTCGATCTTACAGGCCAAATGAAGGGCGTATTCCAGTAAATCTTCCTACTGATGGTAGCACAGGCGCGGCGAACCGCCTTCTGATCCGATAGTACCCTTTCAAGGATATGTGGTGGGAATTCAACCATCTTTCCCGGCACCTTGAGATGCTCTTCAGGATACTTCTTCCTCTTCACCATCACGTTTTTTGAGATGGTAAATGTGCCCTTTGGAGGGGAAAAAAGCTTTATCTCGAGCTTTTTATAGCCTGGTTTTTCCTTCAGCCCAACACCAATAAGGCAGATGTAATCGCTTCTGCCTATCTTCTTCAAGGGCAATCTTTTGGCGGCAAAACTGGCCCCAATTATTTCATCTCCCTTGTGGGCATGAAGAATAACCCGGCTTATTCCCCCTTGATAAAGAAAACCAGGTTTAAGATCAAGGGAAACCCCTTGCCTTTTCGAGGCAAAAGAATTCCTTACCTTGAACGAAAAATGACTCACCAAAACAAATGATAATATTGCAAGGATAGCAACGAGGCGGCATAAGCCCCTTGAGCTGCTCAAAGACGCAACCTTCTCATTCAACAGGATCATCCTCCACTTTTTTATTGCCATTGATGGTCTTCAATACCTTACAAATAATCTTTCCATGCGCCGGCACTATCCTGAGTTTATCTTCAGGCCCAACCTGCCTTGCATCCTTTACGATCGCTCCACTATCTTCACGGTAAACCAAACTATAACCCCGGGCCAGGCATGCAAGAGGGCTCACAGCTTCCAAACGCCCAGCATGTGCCTCGAGAAGCGCTCTCTTGACCTTCAAATGAGATGAGATTGCCTTGGGAAGCCTTTCGTAAAGAGCCCTGAGCTGCTGGGCCCTCGATTTCAGAAGCCTTTTTGGAGAGTTGGCATGCAGTCTTTGGGAAAGGGCCCCATGCATCTCGAAAAGTCTTTGAAGCCTATGGCCAATATTGGTGATAAGACGCCTTTCGAGTTCGTCCAACCTGAGTCGCCTTTCTATAATGGCTCTTCTTGGATCTTTGAGCCTGAGACAGAGCCTGTCGAGTTGCTGCCTAAAGAAAGAAATCCGGTTCTTGAAGGCACTTGTGAGCCTCAACTCGAGCCCTTCCAGCACCTTGGCAAGCTCTGGCCTTGAAGGAAGTACCAGATGGGCTGCCGCAGTAGGGGTAGCCGCCCTGGCATCTGCCACCAAATCGCATAAGGTAAAGTCCACTTCATGGCCAACTGCAGAGACAACAGGCACCTTACAGGAAAAGATCCTCCTTACCAAATCTTCACTATTGAACGCCCACAAATCTTCCAGGCTGCCCCCACCCCTTGCGATCACTATGACATCACGTTTGCCAGCCATGGATTCTGCAAGATCAAGTGCCCTTACCAGCTCTTCTGGGGCCTCTTGGCCTTGCACAACAGATGGGCATATTAGTATTCTTATGGCAGGGAATCTGTCCTTTGCAGTCTTGATGAAATCTCTTATTGCCGCCCCTGAAGTAGAAGAAATGACCAGGATCTTGTCGGGATATTCTGGTAAAGGCTTCTTGTTTTCCATATCAAAAAGCCCTTCTGAGCCAAGCCTTCGCTTCAATTCCTCAAATGCGATTCTGAGCCTTCCTTCTCCCCAGGGTTCCAGGGCCTCGACTATCATTTGCAAGTCGCCCCTGGCTCCATAAATATTCAATCTTCCTAGGCAAACCACCTTCTGGCCTTCGGAAATGGGAACACTCAAGGCCCTTGCCTGGCTCTTGAAAAGCACAGACCTCAATGATGCACGTTCATCCTTAAGGGTGAAATATTGATGGCCTGAACGGGGAATGGTGATGGAGGATATCTCACCTTCTATCCAGAGCTTGCCATATTCCATGAAGAGAATATCGTTCAAGTGTTCAAGGAGCTCGGAAATCTTCCAGATCTTCTGTCTCGGCTGATAGGGTTGGTCAGAAGAATCTTTACTGTTTGAAACTATGCCTTCCAAGGCTCCAGGAGGGAAAAGCGAATCAAAGGAATCGGATGAGTTCATATCGCGCTATTACAATTGGCCAAGTTTCTATTGATGACATGCCATGAGGGCCAGAAAAATATGATTTGAGGCCTGTTTAGCAAAATGGGCCTTGTACCCGTTGTCAGTATGTTCTAATTTTAATGGCAAAAAGAGTCTAACCTGAAATTCCACTATTTCATACCTCAAAATCAGAAAGGTTTCTTCTCGACCTGATGCGGCAAAGGGTTTTTTTTGAAAAGGAGGCGCAAAACCATGGACAACACCACAAAAAAAAAGGATCAGAATGTTACTGAAAATCAGGAAATACCTCTTCCACAAGTGACATTTGCAACTTTTATCCTCTCACTTAACACCTCGGCCCTGGTGCATCTTGGCGAAATTCCAGACCCTGAAAGCAACGAATCTGTTTGCAACCTGCAACTTGCAAGACACGCCATAGACACAATCGCAATGCTTAAGGAGAAAACAGATGGCAACCTGACTGGGGACGAAAAGGCATTGATAGAGCACATCCTCTTTGACTTGAGGATGAGATTTGTGAAAAAATCAAAATGACCTCCATGCCAAACAGATACTTTCACTTCCACACAGTCCAATAGGGATAGATATAAAAAATTCATGGTTGTCCTGGCACCAGCAAAGATCAACAGGTTCTTATATATCCTGGACCGGCTGCCTAATGGTTATCACGAGATACTGACCATGTACGAAAAGGTGGCCCTTTTTGACAAACTCGAAATAGAGGCATCCAATGACACTGAAACCTCCATTCGCATCAAATGTCCTTCATGGCTTCCCTCTGGCCCTGACAATCTGGTATACAAGGCCGCAGAGGCGTTCACCAAAGCAGCTCGACTGAAAATTGCCATAACAGTCCAGATAGAAAAGGAGATTCCATCTGGTGGCGGTTTGGGTGGAGGTAGCTCAGATGCCGCTGTCACCCTCAATACCCTCAATGAATTGTCAGGCAAACCCCTTGGCCCTGAACAGCTCTTTGACATTGGAAGCCGTCTTGGTGCTGACGTACCCTTTTTTCTCACTGATTGGCCCTGTGCCATAGGAACAGGAACAGGAACCAACCTTCAACCATGTAGTGCCGAATCCAACTGGTATGTGCTGGTCTTTCCAGACTTCAGTGTGAGTACCAGATGGGCATATAAGAATTTCAAGTTGACAAGAAAGTCTGATATAACTATTTTTGACCGTCGCAGACTATTAACTGGTAACTTGTGGCAAAATGATCTGGAAGAGCCGGTCTGTGCCCGCTATCCTCAGTTATTTACCATAAAGAAAAGCCTGTTGAGGGCAGGTGCAGAGGCATCTTTGATGTCGGGCAGCGGTTCCACAGTATTTGGGGTATTTGAGGATAAAGACAAGGCCACCAGAGGTGCTGCATCGGTCACCGCTGAAACTGGGATGAACTGTCTTGTAACCAAGACGCTTGAATAACAAACAATGCAGTTGGGGCGTCGTCAAGCGGTAAGACACGGGTCTTTGGAACCCGCATTCGCAGGTTCGAATCCTGCCGCCCCAGCCATTTAATTAGAAGTTTTTAGGGTGCTTGTCACATTTCAGGCACAGGGCTTTATGAGCCTGACTGAAGGCCGACTGTTCCACTATACTATCTCTCTTTATAGGGGAATAGGGATATAACAGAAACATGCCCTTGAAATATTGTTTCTAATACGGCAGGACTTGGTCTGCCTTTTCGAAATCAAGGGGGCTATCGAGGATATGTCTATCAACAAGATAAAGATCTTTACAGGAAACGCTCATCCTGCCTTGTCGCAGGAAATTTGTGACTACTTGAATATGCCTTTGGGCAGGGCACAGGTGAAAAAGTTCAGTGACGGAGAGACCTTTGTTGAGATAGGTGAAAATGTCAGAGGGGCAGACGTGTTTGTGATTCAACCCACCTGTCCGCCTGTAAACGATCACCTCATGGAGCTTCTCATCATGGTCGATGCCCTCAGAAGGGCTTCATCCAGGAGGATCACCGCAGTGGTACCCTATTATGGATATGCTCGCCAAGACAGAAAGGCAGCACCCAGGGTGCCCATCTCAGCCAAGCTCGTGGCGGATATCATCACCACAGCAGGGGCACGCAGGCTCCTGGCAATGGACCTCCATGCTGGCCAGATACAAGGGTTCTTCAGCATTCCTGTGGATCACCTATTTGCTGCGCCAGTGCTACTTGAGCATCTTCGTGAATTTCCAAAGGATGAAGTGGTCATGGTGTCTCCTGACGCAGGTGGAGTGGAAAGGACACGCGCTTTTGCAAAAAGGCTCGGTACAGGCCTTGCCATTATTGATAAACGGAGAGAAAAGGCCAATGAGTCCCAAGTGATGCACATCATTGGCGATGTGAAAGATAAGATAGCCATAATACTCGACGACATGGTGGATACAGCAGGAACACTCTGTAATGCAGCGGCAGCCCTCCAGGAACACGGAGCCAAACAGGTTCATGCCTGTGCCACACACCCAGTCCTGTCGGGCCCGGCAGTTGAGAGAATAAAGGACTCGGCCCTCGAATCGGTTATGGTAACCAATACTGTTCCATTGAGTGAAAAGGCCAGGAAACTGGATAAGATAAAGGTCTTTACTGTTGCTCCCATACTTGGAGAGGCCATTTCCAGAATCCACGACGACGATTCTGTAAGTTCTCTTTTTGTATAATAATTTGATTTGGATAACCATTCTTTATGATTAAACATAGGAGTTTTCTAAAATGATCAGGATAACCATGGATGCCAATGTCAGAAAGGAGGCAGGCAAAGGTGCTGCCAGAAAGATGAGGCAGCAGGGCAAGATACCAGCTGTACTTTACGGCCCCAAGATAGAGCCTGTGTCCCTGTCTGTAAACGAACATGACTTTAACAGGATGCTCTTCAAGGCCAGGGGGGAACAGGTAATATTCACCCTCAACCTCGACACCAACGGAGCAGATGAGGAAGAACGGCTTGCGCTCATCAAAGAAATACAGAGACACCCTGTAAACGACAGGATCCGCCATATCGACTTCTATGCCATCTCTGTGGATGAGAAGATCAAGATCGAAGTCCCTGTAACCCCGATAGGAAAGGCCAAAGGGGTAGAGGTGAGCGGTGGAGTGCTGGAACTCATCCAGCGGACAGTGACCATATCGTGTCTTCCCCTTGCCATACCCAAAGAAATAGAGCTCGACGTTTCAGAACTTGATATTGGAGATGCACTCCACGTAAGGGATCTTTCGCCTCCAGAAGGCGTGGAATTCATCGATCCACCTGATACCACCTTGTTGACTGTAGTTGGTGCTGCTGCTCCTATAGTGGAAGAAGAGGAGGAGGAGCTCGAGGAAGAAGAAGAGATTACAACAGAGGAAGAAACCGAGGAATAGATCCTTTCATTGATAGCGGGCCTGCAAATTTTTTGCAGGCCCTAAGAGAGTCTCCACAAGTCTCAGAGAGGCTGTTTTTTTTGCACCGAATCCTCATAGCCGGTCTCGGAAACCCTGGGCAGAAATATAAAAATACCAGGCACAACGCAGGTTTTATGGTCCTGGACACATTGGCTCTTGAATTGCGCACCTCCTTCAGGGAAGAGAAGAAAGGGCCCAAGTTGGCATATGCCGAATCGGATTTGCATGGTGCTCGCTTGACCCTTGTAAAACCCTTGGAATATATGAACAGGAGCGGAATGGCTGTGGCTCAAGTAAGCTCCTTCTATAAGATCAGGCCAGAAAACATCCTTGTGGTACACGATGACATGGACATTGAACTAGGCAGGATAAAATTCGTCCGCTCTGGTGGTCCAGGCGGCCACAAGGGCGTACACTCCATAATAGAAGCCCTGGGCACGAGAGCCTTTCCAAGACTTAAGATAGGTATAGACAGGCCTCCTCCTGAAATTCCAGCAGACAAATACGTGCTTGGCCGTTTCAGCCCTGATCAGATGATCCTTATGGAAAAGGTTGCCGAAACCGCCTCCCATGCCATACTTGTCTTTGTTGAGAAGGGGATTGACGAGGCAATGAATCGATTTAATGGGACAATCATTGGGTGAAGGAACCACCAAAAGGACAATCGCATGAAAAAGACCATTGGCACCATCTTCCTTGTTTTAGTCATCTGCCTCCTTGGCATATGTGCGTTCTTGGGATTCAGGCTGTTTGAAGGCACTCCGCCTGTCATAAAGCCTGTGAAGTTGCCCAGGATCGTCGGTAAAAATGCAACCATTGCCGTCCAGGTATGGGATGAACAGACAGGGCTCAGGAAAATCAGTGCAGAAATTGTCCAAGGCGGCAAGCACTTCGTCCTGGGTTCAAAAGAATTTCCCCTGGTACCGAGGTGGAGGGGTTCTGAAATCAAGAGGGCAGAGTTCAAATGGACCATCTCCCCATTAAAACTTGGCCTTTCACCTTCAAATCTGGAAGTGAGGATTTCAGCCTACGACGCATCCTTTAGAAATGGGGCAAAGGGCAATGAATCCATCCTGTCCATACCGCTAAAGGTGGATTTCATCCCTCCTGTCGTGACAGTCCTGAGCACGGTTCACAATGTCAAGGTAGGAGGGGCTGGAGCCGTATCCTTCACTTTAAATGAAAAGGCAGTTAAGGCAGGGATACAGGTGGGTGACATCTTCTTCAAGGCAGTAAAGGGCCGGGACAACATCTATCGGGCGCTCTTTGCCATTCCCTTCAACATGAAACACCCGCGCCAAATAGTTGTAAAGGCGTGGGATGAGGCTGGAAACATAGGTATTGGAGGGATGGCATTCAGGGCCTTTCCAAGTAGATGGGCCAAGGACAAGATCAACATTACAGACTCATTTCTTCAAAGAAAGATGCCTGGTTTTGCATCCCGTTTTCCAGAAGTAGCATCTTCCACCCTCATCGAGACCTTTTTGAAGGTCAACAGGGAAATGAGGAAAAAAGACAACCGAGTTCTCCTATCTCTATCTATGTCGTCGGCGCCTGTCATCATGTGGAAAGGTGCGTTCAAGCGCTTTGCAGGAGCACGCAGGGCAGGCTTTGCAGATGAAAGACACTACTTCTATAAAGGCAAGGAAATCGACCAGGCGTTTCACATGGGGATAGACATAGCCTCTATCGCTCATGCTCCAGTACCTGCTGCAAACGATGGCAAGGTGGTATTCTGCCAAGACAATGGCATTTATGGAAACACCATTGTAATAGACCACGGGATGGGTCTTATGAGCCTTTATTCCCACCTCAATCAGATGAATGTTACCAAAGGAGAGACGGTCAAAAAGGGCCAAATCATAGGAAGGACCGATTCCACAGGCCTTGCCGGAGGAGATCATCTCCATTTTGGCATGATGCTCGCAGGCGTTTTTATTAATCCAATCGAATGGTGGGATGCAAAATGGATCAGGGACCACATCACCTACAACCTGAATATCCATTGAACCACCATTGAAAAGACCAAGAACAATCCGTAAAAGGACAAGGCATTGAAACTCAAGGACCCTAAGGGCGACAAGGCCTTTATAGCTGCAAATTGCTTACTGTCTGCAATGAAGCTCCTGCTTATCGCCATTGGGGTGCTGATCCTGTCTGGATTCTCGTTTTCTGACCCCCATAAGCTTACCCAGGATCTCAGGAAAGAGATTAGGGCTGAGCTTCAAAAGATCGTAGAAAAGACCCCGGGGGCCAAACTCAGGAAGGAATGGAGGGCACAGCGGGATGTCGCCAATTCTCTCCTTGAAAAGGCCCAAACAGCTCAGGCGTCAAAATATTGTCCCAAGGAGTGGGATGAGGCAGTGGCCCTGTTTAAAAAGGCCAAATATTACGCTTCAAAACGGTCATATCGAAAGGCCATATTCCTTGCGAAAAAATCCCAAGAGCAAGCCAAGTTTGCCTATACAACCTCCAAAGCCAAGCTACTGAAGCAAGAAACTGGACTAAAAAAGCAGTATAAAAAACTCCGATCCAGGCTCAATGATCTTGCGGGTGCCATTCCTACCGATGCCGAGGCATTGGCCCAGAAGGCAGCCACCTTGTCCCTGGAACTCGAGGATGCTCGCCTTGCTATGGAGCTATTACAATTCGATGAGGCAAAAAGGGAATTGGCCGATGTCAAAGGCAGGATGGAGCATCTTGAAGGGCTGATCCAGGAATACAAAAAGACGCACCCCTTGCCTGACGACGATGAAGAAACCTGATAGCCAACTGGTTTTCAAGATCCACGCCCGAGGTGCAGATATAAAAGAGGCAACCCGGTGGCTGTCTCAATCTGTAAAGAAATGTTTCCCTAAAGAAGAAAGCCCCGTTACTGTCGGCACGCAGTCAGACACCATACACATATCCTTGAGAGTGTCAGAAAATGAAATCGACCCATGTCTCAGTGCCTTTTCCAAACTGTTGGACAATGCCTCAAGATTAAAAAACATATTTCCTGAAGGCCTGGATCTTGAAATCGCCAGAGCCAATAGCACGGAATATGTGGCCGAGGCAGCCATCATAGAACTTCCAGGCGACTGGAAGATACGTCTGTTAACAGAAGCAGAAGAAGATCCACGTTTACTGCCGCAAGGCACTATCTTTATCAAGGCGGACTGGGCCTTTGGAACAGGACGCCATCCTTCGACCATAGGGGCTGTAACGGCCCTGGACTATCTTCATAGAAAGGGCACGCTCCAAGGCGCCAGAGTATTGGATATAGGAACTGGCACAGGCATACTTGCAATTCTTGCAGCGCGGATGGGAGCTGCCCAGGTGCTTGGCCTTGACATTGACGAAAAGATCCTTGATTCTGCCAGGCAGAATATTCGTCTCAACCGGCTATCAAACCAGATTAAGGTATCGTCTGCCCCTATTGATACATTGAATTTAAAAAAACAGGATGTTATTGTAGCTAATCTTACCCCATCTGTACTTTTCAGGCTTCTTGACAACTTAGTGGAAAAACTGTCGAGGAAAGGCTTTCTTGTTCTTTCTGGTTATCGGTCAGGCCCAGGACTCAGGCTCAGACAGATGCTTACGGAAAGGGGGCTCGTGCAAATCCATTATATTGAAGACAAGGGCTGGAGTACGGAAATCTTTTCGTTTTGCTTGGAGTAGAAAATGAATATTTCCTTGATACTGGTACCAACTGATTTTTCAGATTGTGCTCTTAATTCATTGAACTATGCTGCTACGCTTGCCAGGACCTATGAAGCTGAGCTCATTCTCATGCATGTGGTGGATACCAGGGAAGCAGAACACTTCTCTAAATTTGCAAAAGAACCCATAGAGAACGTCCTCGAGCGCTTGAACAACCAGGCAACCCAGGCGTTCAGAAAATTTTTAAAGGATTGGACAGAAAACAGCCTTGTAAAGGACACCATTGTATCTGCTGGTACACCTTTCCAGGAGATAGCCCTCAAGGCAAGAGACTTCCAAGTTGACCTCATAGTGATGGGAGGATACGGAAGCCGGGGCAAGGGAGGACAAATAGAAGAGATATTCTTTGGCAGCACAGTAGAGAAGGTTGTGCGCCTTCTGCCCTGCCCTGTCCTGTGCGTGCCCATTGGCTGGCCAGCAGAACAGGCCGGATAACAGACATGAAACTCCTCTGCGCTGACATAGGAGGCACCAATGCCAGAGTTGCCATAGTGGAAAACCAAAAGGTTGAGGTCATCCATGTCTATCCCACGCAGGCACTTGAGGGGGCGAGAGATCTCTTCAAACGGTTCTTGAACGACTTACAGATCCCTCTTCCCAGAATGGCGGCCCTGGCTGCCGCTGGCGTCATGGAAAAAGGCAAAATCAAGGGGACAAACATCCCCTGGGACATAGACTGCAACGAAATAAGCGAGGAGCTCGGCCTAGAAAAATGTATTGTCCTTAACGACTTCGAAGCAGCGGCATGGGGGCTTCTTGCTGTTGATGAAGACAAGCTCATAAAGGTGCAAGGGGCCAAGATAGATCCCCTTGGAACAAAGGCCATACTCGGACCTGGCACAGGCCTGGGTGAGGCCATACTCGTCCGCTGCAAAGACGGCTGGCAGGTGCTCCGGACAGAAGGTGGGCATGCAAGCCTTTCCCCAAGGGATGAAACAGGCATCTTACTCCTCGCCCACCTTATGAAAAAATATGGGCACGTCAGCTTTGAAAGGGTCCTTTCAGGTTCTGGATTGGTGGAGATATACCGTTTCTTTGTAAGGGAGGACAAACGAGCCCTGGAGCGCCTCTCATCTATCCCCTTGAAGGAAAGGGCTTCCCATGTATCAAAACTTGCCCAGAATGGGGATGAGGATGCCCTGAATGCAGTGGAATTCTTCTTCAAGACCTATGGTGAGGAGGCATCCAACCTTGCACTAAAATGCTTGCCTTCGGGAGGCATCTATCTGACTGGAGGCATTACCCTCCATCTCATGGACTTTCTTTTAAAAGGCCCCTTCAGGGCCTGCTTCCAGGATAAGGGGCGCATGGCAAACCTGCTCAAAGACATGGCTGTCTTTGCGGTTGACGAGCCGCTACTTGGCATACTTGGCGCCGCATACAGGCTGACCAAGGGCTTGACAGAATGAGATAAGAGTTATTCTTTGACCTGTACTGTTCTTCATCTTGACATTGGGGTATTATACTGGAAATAATCTTGAATAACAGATAGATGGAACCATTTACACTATCATGACCACCCTTTGGACTCCTGGCAGGGCAAGTGGGCCTTCAAGACTTCATAGCCCGCATGATTCCGACCGCATGGCCAAAGGGTAAAACACAGGGGAAGACATTGACCTCTTTCATATACCTCTTTCTTCTGTTTCTCTTTGTTTTTCCAGACACCGCCCAGGCTGTCCAGGTCCACGGTCCGCCAGAAGGCGTTATAGTCCACTTGATGGGCCATATATTTTTCTCCGTGGCCCTTCTATTCTTGATATACATCCTGAACAAATATCCAGTGGATAGCAGTAAGGCCTGGAAATATTTTAAGATTTCCATATTCTTCTGGTTGGTCTGGAACCTTGACACCTTTGTGGAGCACATCCTTGCCCTGAGACTGGACAAATCTGCCATAATCGTAGGCAAACACCATATCTTTAGCTACTTGGCCGGCCCATTGACCATGGAGAGATGGATATATTACCTGGGACAGTTCGACCATTTTCTATGCGTGCCAGCCATGTGGAGCCTGTCCATGAGCCTTCGCCACTTTTGTAAGAGAGTGGAAAAACAAAAGGCTGACGAAAACCACGGGAGCCAAGCCATATGAACCAGACACTACCCCTTTTCCCAGTATATTTTGTGGATTTTGTGGGTGCGCTCCTCATGGTGATATTCTCACTGATAGCCTTTTATTATGCCCACAGGCTTACCCAGCTTCAGCCTAAAAGCGTGCTTTGGACATACATGTTCTGGTTCAGCATGGCGCTCGTCGCACTTGCAGTTTCAAGGGGTGTGGGGCATGCAGTCCGTTTTGGCTTGCTCTACTTCAATGAAGGCCACCTATGGAGGCTCATAGCTCCATATTCTGGAGGCCTGAACACCATCAGTTTTACCTCGGTAGCCGTACTCACCTTCTACTATTCAAACGTAAGGGATGTCATAGAAAGGGTCAGGGAAGACGCCCAAGCCCTTTACGAGGCCAACCAACGTCTCAGGAAGGCACAGGAAGCACTCAGAGAACTAAACCAGAACCTGGAACGCATGGTTGAGGAAAGGACCTTAGAGCTCCAACAGTCCGAAAAGAAATTCCGCGGCCTGTTTGAGGGCTCAATGGACATGATCTTCTTTTGCAGCGCAGACCAAACCATTGAAGACATAAACCCCAGCGGCGTGGAGATGCTGGGATTTGAAAAGCGGGAAGACGTTATAGGCAAATCCTTCCGAGAGCTCTTTGCAGACCAAGACCAGTGGATCACCTTTCGTTCCCAGCTCTGTGAAGAAGGCCTCATAAAGGATTTTGAGGCAAAGCTCCAGAGGCCAGATGGAACCATAATCTACGTTATCCTCACCATATCGGTACTCCGGTCCGACGATGGCACCATAAGAGGCTGTGAAGGCATTGCCAAGGATATCACCAACATGAAACAGGTGATGGAAAGCCTGATACAGTCTGAAAAAATGGCCTCTGTGGGACAACTTGCTGCAGGTGTTGCCCATGAAATCAATACGCCTCTTGGCATAATACTTGGTTATACCCAGCTTTTGGAAGAGGATTGCCAAGACAACAGGGATGCATATGAATCGCTCAAGATCGTGGAAAAACAGACAAAGATCTGCAAACGTATCGTTGCAGACCTTCTGAAATTCTCTCGCCACACACCTGATTCAGATACAGTGGAAGTGGATCTCAACGAATGTATCAGGGAAGTTCTCGCTGTCATGGAACATTCCCTGAACATGGATCACGTATATGTTAACAAGAATCTCCAAGAAGACCTGCCCAAGGTATGCGGGAACAGGGAAAAGCTCAGGCAGGTCATAATGAACCTCATCAAAAACGGCCACCATGCCATTGAACATGAAGGGATCATAGGCATCTGGACTGAATACGACCCTGAGAAGAAAGAAGTACGCATAATTATAGGCGATACCGGGATCGGAATCCCGCCTGATATCCAGAAAAAGATCTTTGATCCCTTCTTTACCACCAAGGGAGTTGAAAAGGGCACGGGCTTGGGCCTTTCTGTCTCATTTGGCATTATAAAGGATCATGGAGGCTATATTGAAGCCCAATCCCCTCCTGAAGAGGCCCGGTTCGCCGAGGCTGGCATGGAGACCGTCATGATCATTCACCTGCCAGTCCAACAAGAAGGATAGATGTCTATAAAAGAAAAAGGTATGGATAAGCCCCGAAACTTTTCAGGGAATCACCCAAAGAAAAAGGCACGCTGGGGGAAAAAAAGCTCTTATAAATGCCATTGTTGCGGGGCAGAGCTTCCTTTTTGCTGGAACTGCCCATGTGGTTTCCAGATCTGTGACAGTTGCCTCAAGGAAAACATGTGGGGCATCAGCAACGGACCAACCTGGGTATGCCCAGATTGCGGCAGGGTCAGGATGTTTTGAAGGGTTGTGAAGGTGGCCAACTTCCTCGGAAACAGTGACATGCTCAATGGATATTGGTAGTAATGGCTGACCAGCATATACTCGTCCTTGGGGGCGCAAGAAGCGGTAAGAGTTCCTTTGCCCTGGATCTGGCCAAGACACTCCTCAATGGCGCTGGCCATACAGGCAGAAAGGGTCTGTTTATTGCCACGGCCCAGGCCCTTGACCAAGAGATGGAAGAACGCATCTCAGCGCACAAGAGACAGAGGGGAGTTGAGTGGCTTACAGTGGAGGAACCCCTTTTAATATACGAAGCAGTAAAAAACGCTGATGATAGTCTTCCTGTAATTCTGATAGACTGCCTCACAATGTGGCTTTCCAACATGCTTCTGACAAATAGAGTTGACATGCACAAGGAAATTGAAAAACTGGTTAACACCCTTATCCACAGATCAAGCCCTGTGATAATGGTCTCCAATGAAGTGGGCATGGGCCTTGTGCCTGAAAGTCCCCTGGGTAGAAGGTTCAGGGATATTCAGGGACAACTCAACCAGCGAATGGCCAGCCTGTGCGCTACCGTAATATTCGTTGCCGCAGGGCTGCCCCTTGCCTTGAAGGGCACTATTCCACACTTTAATCTATCCCGAAATCTTTGAGATAAAGGTCAAGTTAGTATGAACAACCAATTAAAAGATCTTGTTGAATCTATCTCACCTTTGAACTTCCACCAGGCAGACGAGATCCAGGCACATCTTGACAACCTTACAAAGCCAAAGGGTAGCCTCGGCCGCCTCGAGGAATTGGCTGCCAGATATTGCTCAATCACAAAGGATTTGCGCCCAAAACTGCCTGAAAAGGCCGTGCTGGTCTTTGCTGGTGACCACGGTGTCACTGATGAAGGGGTCAGTGCGTTTCCAAAGGATGTCACCTTTCAGATGGTCAGGAATTTCCTGGAAGGAGGCGCAGGCATCAACGTCCTTGCAAGACACATAGGTGCGGATGTCAAGGTAATCGACATAGGCGTTGACCACGATTTTGACAATATGCCAGGCCTTATCCACATGAAGGTTGCAAGAGGCACGAAAAACATGGTCAAGGGGCCAGCCATGACAAAACAAGAGGCGGAAAAGGCCATGCTGAACGGTGCAGAGGCAGCAAAAATGGCAATAGACCAAGGCGCCGGGCTTTTGGCAACAGGTGAGATGGGCATAGGCAACACAACACCTGCGAGTGCCTTGACTGCCGTTCTTTGCAACAAGGATCCCGCCGAGGTCACTGGCAGAGGTACAGGCATTGACCAGGCGTCATACAACAAGAAAATATTTCTCATAAAAAAGGCATTGGAGATAAACAATCCCAATCCCCAGGACCCCATAGACTGCCTTTCCAAGGTGGGTGGCTTTGAGATAGCAGGTATTGCTGGCATGATATTAAAGGCGTGTCAGATGCAGATACCTGTCGTGGTGGATGGATTTATTTCTGGTGCCGGTGCCATCGTGGCCCAGGCCCTTTGCAAACAGGTGAGAGACTACCTCTTTGCTGGCCACCAGTCTGTGGAACAGGGCCATAAGGTGCAGATGGCATTTTTGGGCTTAAGGCCAATCTTGAACCTTGACATGCGGCTTGGGGAAGGCACAGGTGCTGTTCTGGCAATGGGCATAATAGAGGCCGGTTTGAAGATATATCTGGAAATGGCCACCTTCCAAGGGGCGCAGGTGAGCCCAGGCAGCGAAGCCGATATATAGGTGTGATAAGAAATGCGTGCAATGGTTCTTGAACAAAAGGGAAGGCCCCTGAAAGAAAAGGATATCCCTAAACCTGTTCCTGAAAATGGCCAGGTCCTGTTAAAGGTGGAGGCCTGCGGGGTCTGCAGGACAGATCTCCATGTCGTGGACGGTGAACTGGAACATCCAAGATTGCCCTTGATTCCAGGCCATGAAATAGTTGGCCGTATCGTAGACAAAGGCCCAGGTGCAGATAGATTCCGCAAAGGCACCAGAGTCGGGGTTCCATGGCTTGCCCACACTTGTGGCAAATGCAAATTTTGCAAGAAAGGCCTGGAGAATCTTTGCGACAATGCCCTTTTCACTGGCTACACAGTTGATGGAGGCTATGCCGAATACACGGTAGCCTATGAGGATTACATCTACCGAATACCTGAAGGTTACTCTTCTTCTGAGGCAGCCCCTTTGCTTTGCGCAGGACTCATTGGATACAGATCGTATCAAATGGCCAAAGGAGGGCAAAAGATAGGGCTCTATGGTTTTGGCGCAGCAGCACACATCATCTGTCAGGTGGCCGTATACCAGGGGAGAAAGATATTCGCATTCACCAGGGATGGAGATGAAAAAAAGCAGTCCTTTGCCAAAGAGCTTGGCGCAACATGGGCCTCTGGCTCAAGTTCCATCCCTCCAGAACCTCTTGATGCCGCCATCATATTTGCGCCCGTAGGCCAACTTGTACCAAAGGCGCTTTCCGTAGTGGACAAGGCAGGATCTGTCATCTGCGCAGGCATCTACATGTCTGATATACCATCCTTCTCCTATGACTCCTTGTGGTGGGAAAAGGAGATAAAATCAGTTGCCAACCTCACAAGACAGGATGGCCACTCCTTCATGGAAGTAGCTGCCAGATACCCCATAAAGCTCCATGTCACCACGTATCCGCTCCATGAGGCAAACAAGGCTTTGGACCACCTAAGAAACGGTACCATCAAGGGCGCTGCGGTACTGGTTCCCTGAACAAGAAAATAAATAAGCCATGAACTTGGATCAGCTCATATCTGCACTAAACTCCTTTGTATGGGGCCCATACATGCTGCTTCTCCTCGTGGGCACAGGCGTTTTTCTCACCCTAAGGCTCCGTTTTGTCCAGTTTACCAAACTCCCCTCCGCCCTTGGACTGTTGATCAAACAGGGCAGGACGGGTGAAGGCAAAGGTGACATCCCTCCTGTGCAGGCACTTACCACAGCCCTTTCTGCAACCATCGGAACAGGAAACATAGCGGGTGTGGCCACTGCCATATTCCTTGGTGGGCCAGGAGCGGTGTTCTGGATGTGGATCTGCGCCATCTTTGGAATGGCCACTAAATTTGCAGAGGCGGTCCTGGCAGTGAAATACCGACACATCCTTCCTGATGGCACCATGCAAGGGGGCCCTATGCGCTATATCTCAGAAGGGCTTGGCATCAAATGGCTAGGATGGTTATTTGCCCTCATGGGTTCGGTTGCGGCCTTTGGAATAGGCAGCATGGTCCAATCTAATTCGGTGGCCGTTGTATTGAAGGAGCATTGGCACATACCAGAAGCTGCAACAGGAGTCGTGCTGGCCCTTCTTACAGGAATTGTGATAATAGGTGGCATCAAGAGGATTGGAAAAGTCACAGAAAAGATCGTGCCCTTGATGGGGCTCTTTTATGTGCTTGGCGCAGTAACCATATTGTGCATCAATGCTGGCCAGATCCCGGAAGCACTGATGCTCATCATGAAATATGCATTCCTTCCAGCATCAGCTGCAGGAGGCTTTGCTGGAGCAACCATCTCACAGGCTATCAGGTTCGGGGTCGCAAGGGGCGTGTTTTCTAATGAGGCAGGACTTGGAAGCGCACCCATTGCCCATGCGGCAGCAAAGACCAAGGACCCTGTACGCCAAGGGCTTATCGCCATGACAGGTGTCTTTTTTGATACCATCATTATTTGCACAATGACCGCCCTTGCCATACTCACCACTGGCGCCTGGAAAAGTGGACTTACCTCGAGCGCCCTCACCTATCTTGCATTCGAAACCGCACTACCTGGGACAGGGGGCATGGTGGTGACCGTGGGGCTCGCCATATTCGCCTATTCCACAATGATTGGCTGGGCCTATTATGGGGAGGAGTGCATCTGTTACATCACTGGAATAGGCGCAAGGATGCCATACAGGTTCATATTTTGTCTGGCCATTGCCTTAGGCGCATTCCAAAAGGTGGATCTTGTCTGGAACTTTTCAGATACCATGAATGGCGCAATGGCGATACCAAATCTTATCGGGCTCATAGGGCTTTCTGGGGTGCTGGTAAAGGAAACAAGGAAAAGGCTCTATAAAGGGGATTGAACCTTTACCTTATCAGAGGGCGTTTTGCCTCACGTAATCCCTCACCTTATCAACAGAGGCAGGAAGAACCACCAAACGCTGCGGCATGTCTTCAAGGCCTCTCATCTTCTCAGGAAGCTCAGGCTCCCTTCCTGTAGCTTCTGCCACTGCTTCAGGGAATTTGCACGGGTGAGCTGTCGCAAGGCATACCACAGGCCCCTTTTCAAGTTCGCCTTTAAGCCGTTTGTATGCGGCAAGACCTACTGCGGTGTGAGGGTCCACCACATATCCGGTTTGGGTGTAGAGATCCCTGATGGTGGCCTTGGTTTCATCCTGATCAATAGAGGCAGAGATGAAATCGTGCCTGGCCCGTTTCTTTTCATCCTCACTGAAGGTAATCCTTCCTGTCTGTTCAAATTCATTCATTGCCTCTGCAACTCTCGAGGCATCCTGTGCATACAAGTAATAGAGATACCGTTCGAAATTACTCGCTATCTGGATATCCATTGAGGGGCTAATGGTGGAAACGACCTTGCCTCTTTCGTAAATACCCTCCATGACAAACCTGGTAAGGATATTGTTCTCATTTGTAGCGAGAATCAGCTTGCCGATTACAGGCTTAATAAGCCCTTTGGCCACATAACCGGCAAAAATATCACCAAAGTTTCCTGTGGGCACTGAGAAATGAACGGTCTCTGCGCCCTGTTTCTTCAGTTTCAGGGCCGCATAGACATAATAGACCACTTGGGCCAGCACACGTGCCCAATTTATGGAATTAATGGCGCCAAGGCGATACCTGTCCTTGAATTCGAGGTCATTAAAAATGGCCTTAACAATGGCCTGACAGTCGTCAAAGGTGCCCTCTACTCCAATATTGAAGACGTTGCGGTCTGGAACAGTTGTCATCTGAAGGGCTTGGACACGACTAACACGTCCATGGGGATGAAGGATAAAGATGTTTATGTTCGCCTTGCCCTTTACTCCATAAATAGCAGCGCTCCCCGTATCACCTGAAGTAGCCCCAAGAATATTCATATGCTCCTGCCTCTCATCGAGAAGCCAGGAAAAAAAATTCCCCAGAAACTGAAGCGCCACGTCCTTGAATGCCAAGGTTGGCCCATGAAAAAGTTCCAGGATCAAATAATCCCCCGGTGAGGCAATGGGGGTAACCTCTGGGGTATCGAATGAAGTATACGACCTTGAAATAAGCCCCTTAAGTTGCTCATGGGGGACGTCAGATGCAAAAATGGACATGATCTCAAGGGCCAGGTCCTGATATTCCAGATCCTGCCACCTCTTAAGTATTGGTTCATCAACGACTGGCAACCTTTCAGGCAGCAGCAGGCCACCGTCTGTAGCAAGGCCCATCATGACCGCCTGACTGAATTCAACAGGTTCTATTCCACCCCTGGTGCTAATGTATCTCATTTCAACTCCATTAGGTATAGACTAGCCGTTACTGATTTAGAGCTCCTGGATCGGCTCAAGTATTATCCTGTGCTTCAACAGATCGATCCTCTTTATCCTTGCGGGGATTACAGTTGGTGTCTCAAAAAAGCCTTGAATGCGCACCCCGCCTTCTACAGGTTCGACCAGGACAACATCCCTTTTGAGCTCCTTTTCTTCTCCGTCTTCAACCAGATAAACAGCAGACTGACACATGGTATTACTCCTTTATGGGCAAAAATCAAATCCTTGACTTGTATGTTTGCGCAATTATAAATAACTTATATGCCCTTGCAGGGTACGGCACCTGCTGTGTTGCCAGGGGATCTACACAGACAGTCTGCCCCATTTGCCCCGCACCTGCAACACCCCGCAAGGGCTTGCATACTCGGGAAGTTGCAGTAGAAATTGACCTCATGATTGAATAGGGAAAAATTCTTTATTCAGCCTTTGTCAAATTCAAATCCATGACGTAATGACAGATCATTTAAGATAACCGTTTTTTTTCAAAAGGAAAGGAGCAGTCACCATGTCCAGAGCCATAAAATCCATCGATTCCATGGAAATTCTTGATTCAAGGGGAAACCCCACCATTAGGACCTTTGTGGTCCTGGAAGATGGGAGCACAGGGGTGGCGTCAGTGCCTTCAGGCGCATCCACAGGTGAAAACGAGGCACTCGAACTCAGAGACAAGGACCCTTCAAGATATGGGGGTAAGGGCGTGCTCAAGGCCATTGCCAATGTCAAGGAGACCATAGGACCCAGGCTTATAGGTATCGATGCTGCAAAACAGCAGGAAATCGATCAGATCATGATCGAGATGGATGGCTCCAGGTTCAAGGAAAACCTCGGGGCAAACGCCATCCTTTCAGTATCAATGGCGGTCTGCCGCGCGGCAGCTCAAAGCGTTGGTTTGCCTCTATATGAATATCTTGGCGGATGTACGGCCAACAGGATTCCTGTACCAATGATGAATATCCTCAATGGGGGGGAACATGCGGATAGCAGCGTGGATTTTCAGGAATTCATGGTAATGCCCATTGGTGCTCCTACCTTTGCAGAGGCTCTGAGATACGGGGCAGAGACCTTTCATGCCCTGAAAAAGATCTTAAAGGAAAAGGGGCATGCCACAGCTGTGGGAGATGAAGGTGGATTCGCGCCAAAGACCCTGAAGTCCAATGAGGAACCCTGCGAATTGATAGTGGAGGCCATAGAAAAGGCAGGGTACAAACCAGGCGAGGACATAGCCATAGCCCTTGATCCTGCTGCAAGCTCCTTTTACAAGGATGGAAAATACGTACTCAGCCGCTCTGGCGCCGGCGAGAAGACAAGTGATGAGATGATCGCGATCTTTGAGGAATGGATCAAAAAGTACCCGATAGTCTCCATAGAAGATGGCCTTGCAGAAAACGACTGGGATGGATTCAAAAAGATGACCAGCCAGATGGGAGACAAGATTCAGATAGTCGGTGACGATATCTATGTCACCAATACGGACTTCATCAAAAAGGGCATAGAGATGCAGGCCTCCAATTCAGTCCTCATCAAGCTGAACCAAATAGGTTCTGTTAGTGAAACGATAGATGCCATAAGGCTCTGCAGAGAGGCTGGATGGACCTATGTGGTGTCTCACCGCTCTGGTGAGACAGAAGACGCATTTATATCTGATTTTACCGTGGCCATGGATGGACGGCAGATAAAAACCGGCTCTACCTGCCGAAGCGAAAGGATTGCCAAATACAACAGGCTCCTTGAAATAGAAAGGGAGCTTGGAAAGGCTTCACGCTTCGAAAATCCCCTTTCATAGATATGATTGACAAGGCGGCACCTTCTGCCTGAAATCCCATTCAGAAGAGGCACTGCCGCCTGTTGACAACTTGGCCATCCGGGGAATATCCTTGAGGGCCAGCACGGTCGGGACGTGGCTCAGTCTGGTAGAGCACAGCGTTCGGGACGCTGGGGTCGGAGGTTCAAATCCTCTCGTCCCGACCATTTCTCCTTTCCATAAACTGTCATGCCCTGATTCTGGCGCTATGGTGCTTTCTGAGCCTTACTGCCTTTGGTGTAACCTCAACCAGCTCATCATCGTTCACATAGGCAATACAGTCTTCAAGGCTCATCTCATGATGCGGAGAAAGAACCACGGCCTCGTCAGAACCAGAGGCCCTCATATTGGTAAGCTTCTTCCCCTTGGCCGGGTTTACCACCAGATCGGCAGCCCGGCAGTGTTCGCCGATTATCTGGCCCTTGTATAGTTCCTGTCCAGGCTTGATGAAAAGCCTGCCTCGTTCTTGCAGGTTGAAAAGCGCATAGGCCACGCTGGTGCAATTCTCCTTTACTATCATGACTCCACTCGATCTGTTCTGGATCTCGCCTGCGTATGGCCCCCAGTGGGAAAACACATAATTCATGATACCCATTCCCCTGGTATCTGTCAGAAATTGGGAGCGGTAACCAAGAAGCCCCCTGGTAGGGATCTCGAATTTCATACGCACCATGCCACCTTCAACTTGCATATCCTTTAGAACGCCCTTCAAATTGCCCAGCTTTTCGATCACAACCCCCTGATATTTCTCATCAACGTCTACAGTTAGCTCTTCATATGGTTCCAGGGTCTGCCCGTCTTCCCTCTTCATTATGACCGTTGGCCTTGTGACCTGAAATTCATAACCTTCCCTCCTCATCTTCTCGATGAGGATGGACAGATGCAGCTCTCCCCTGCCAGAGACCTTGAAACCAATACCCTGGGTCAATGGCTCAACTTTCAGGGCCACATCGGCAAGGGTTTCCCGCTTGAGGCGTTCCTCCAGATGCCTTGATGTGACAAATTTACCCTCCTTGCCAGCAAATGGCGCATCGTTGGGCACAAAATTCATGGATATGGTTGGTGGATCGATCTCTATCAATGGTAAAGGCCTCGGGTCTGCCGGATCAGTAAATGTCACACCAACGGTAACATCTTCCATGCCTGCGACCGCTACTATATCTCCGGTGAATGCCCTTTCCACAGGCACCTGCCTGTTGCCTTCAAAACGAAATATCTTGGTGATCCGCACAGGGCTTATGCTCCCGTCTCTCTTTGAGACAACAACCGAATCGTTTATTCCAAGTGTGCCGTTTGCCAACTTTCCTATTCCGAGCCTTCCAAGGTAATTGGAATAATCAATGGTGTTGATCTGGAGCTGAAGTGGGTTGTCTGGATCTCCTGTGGGCGGCGGCACATGCCTTATTATCATCTCTGAAATGAGTTCCATGCCCTTTCCTGGCACCGGTGTCTCCTCAGGGTCTGAGACCATGTAGCCATCCTTGGCAGAACCATAAACCACTGGAAAATCCAGAATCTCGTCTGGAGCGTCGAGCCTTGCCAAAAGATCAAAGACCTGATCCACACACCAGTCACATCTGGCTGCTTCCTTGTCTATCTTGTTGACAACCAACAGTATGGGCAAACCTGCAGCAAGGGCCTTTTTAACAACGAAAAATGTCTGGGGCATGGGTCCTTCCTGGGCATCAACAAGTAGCAAAGCCCCGTCAGCCATACGCAACACACGCTCAACCTGGCCACCAAAATCGGCATGGCCAGGAGTGTCTATTATGTTGATACGGTAATCCTGATACACATATGAGCCATTCTTCGAGGCAATGGTAATGCCCCGTTCCCTTTCCAGATCCATGGAGTCCATGAGGCGTTCTTCCACTTTCTGATTTTCTCTAAACATGCCACTTTGGCGGAAGAGCTGGTCCACAAGGGTTGTCTTCCCATGATCCACATGGGCTATGATGGCCACATTTCTCAATCTTTCCTGTTTCACTATTCCTCCTGAAGATTAAAGCGCAAAAAACGCCTGCAAACCTGTAAGCACCGGGATTCTTTTTTCTACGAGAGGTATATCTCCAGCTGCCTATTGCCTAGGACGACGGCAGCATAAAGGCCTCAAGTGAAAATCCTGGAGTGCCCTGATGAAGATCTTTCTTGTAAAGGTATTTAATACGGAGATATCAGACTTAAACCTGGGCTTGCTTCTTTGATTGATCCTATCTTACCCAATACCAAAAGGAAAACAAGAACCATTATGCCAAAAATCAGACCCTTTTTCCAAATTTTTCAGACTACTCTGACTGCCAATTCTGAAATTGCGACTAGTACACTCAGATCAGGACAAAGCCATCTGGCCCCAGGCTGGTGGCCAACATCACGGAATTTATGTCCCTGTGGTCCATCCAGGTCTGAACAGTCTGATTGTCACTGTCGAGCCAAAAGCCTTCAATCTTTTCTGTAAGGTGATAATACCCGAAAAGCTTGGCAACCACCTCGTCAAGCCCCTTGTAACCCCTGAGCTTAGAGTCCTCCTCCTTGATCCAATCCTTGATGCGCTTCAATCCGTGCAGACCTATTGACAGCCCAAATTCCCGGAATGGAAGCCTGTACTGTGCAGAAAGGTCCAAGAGGCCAGTACCCATGAAATATCTGAGCCCTTCACTGGCAGCGTTGAGAAGGCTCACCAGCAGGCCAACATCTTCCATATATCGGCTTTGTATCATCTGTGTCACCCTGGCTGAATCGAAAAGTAGACCACCAAGCCCCAAGGGGTCGTCTGTGACAAGATCCATGCCCTGGCATATCCCGGCAATGTCTCTTATCTCATCAATGAGATCCGGGTACTCACCTTCCTCCATGAGATCCCTAGGGCCGCACATCTCAAGTTCGTTATATGTCACGTAACCGTCCAAAGGGTCATGCTGGCCCATGGATGGCACTAGTGGCCTTGTAAGATCCACACTCATCTTCCAATACATGCGCCTTTTCCCGTCCACTGGAGAAACATAGGTAAAGGCGGCATGGGCCGTCTTTGCCAGGTCTATGGCCCATCGATTGTAGGTGAGGTCCCCTGTGACCCTGCTGACCCTGTTCAGCGCATGCATCCATTTGGTAAGATAATGAAAATACTGGCCGTCCCTGTCCCACTCAAGACGCTCATCAAAGGGCTCGTCAGGGCCTCGTTCAAGGAGAGGCTTTCCTATCCTGAGGCCTCCTATGGTAGGATGCTTCTTTCCTTCGTCTTCATCAAGGCCGCTAATCCAGCCATTTCTAGGATCATCCCGGCTGAAACGCCCCAAGACATAGTGGACCTGATCCACCAATGAAATGGCAAGATCCTTGTACTTAGCCTCCCCAGTGATCCTAAAAAGCTCCAAAAAGTTGCAAACCGCAAACGCGTCAGTCCACAAATAGCGTTTTGGAGTGGATGTTGGCGGATAAAGGCCTGTATCCTTGGCAAAATCTTCCATTATTGCAATTATGACCGCCCTGGCGGATTCTGGTCGCATCTTAAACAACCCCCTTGGATGAAAAGTGTCTTCTGTTCTGCATATAATATGGACACACAAAAAGCGCATGTCCAATTTCCTGATCGAGTTCCTCTCTAGGGTTGCCAATAGGATACTATATGATTAACTGATGTTTCATGAATGGTGTCGAGGTCATATCCCCAAAAGGGTTAGAATATTCAGAGTCTTTTCTGGACAGAGGCCTTTCGGAGCAAGAGGCCAAAAGACGCCTTGAACAATTTGGCCCCAACGAACTGGCTGAAACCAAAAGACGATCTGTAGTCTCATCCATAATCTCTCAGTTTAAAAGCCCTTTAATACTCCTCCTCATGGCAGGAGCCGCTGTTTCAATAGCCCTGGGGCAGCTGCATGACGGGATAGCTATCCTGCTCATCCTGATGCTAAACACCATTATTGAATCCATACAGGAATTTAAGGCGGAAAAGGCCCTGACAGCTCTAAAGAAGATGGCTGCTCCCACAGCATTGGTAATCCGGGACGGGAAACATCAAAGGATAGCAGCATCTGCCCTTGTACCTGGAGATCTAGTTGAAATCGAGGCTGGAGACATAATACCAGCAGACATTCTCCTAATAAGAGGCACTGACCTCAAGATAGATGAATCTGCCCTGACAGGGGAGTCAGTGAGCGTGCCCAAAAGTCCTGCCAAGGAACACGGAAAGGAAGAAGACAGCATACTCTTCATGGGCACTGTGGCAGTCCATGGAAGGGGCATAGGGATAGTTAAGGCCACTGGCTCAAGCACCAGATTTGCATCCATTGCAAGACTTATAGAGCAAGCTGGAGTGGAGATGACTCCTCTTCAAAAACGCCTTGCCACCCTTGGGAAAAGACTCACCATCTGGGTCATAGGAATTTGCATTTTGGTCTTCCTGTCGGGTCTTTTGGGCAATTCAAGCCTGTTGGACATCTTTCTTACGGCAGTGAGCCTTGCAGTCGCCGCTGTTCCAGAAGCCCTGCCTGCAGTAGTGACCATTTCTCTTGCCATGGGTGCCAGAGAGCTTGCCAGGAAGAAGGCCCTTGCCAGAAACTTGCCTGCAGTGGAGACCCTCGGTTCCGTCACCTATATATGTTCCGACAAAACAGGTACCATCACCATGAACCGCATGAAGGTGGAAAAAATCCTTGGAAAGGACGGAAGAATCCTGGATGAAACAAGCATGCCCAGGCCTGCCCTTCTGGTGCTTGCCCTTTGCAATCACGTTACACAGTCGTCAGATGGTCGCCTACTTGGTGACCCTACCGAAACGGCCCTTGTAGAAAAGGCGCTTAAACTTGGAATCCACAGGGAGGATTTGGAAGAGGAATACCCACTGGTTGCAGAAATCCCCTTCAGTTCCAACCGCATGTGCATGACCACCATTCACAAGACACCCCAAGGGGATTTTGTAGCCCTTTCAAAGGGCAGCCCAGAGGCGATTGCTGCCAGATGCCCAGACATGACTATCGAAGAGACAAGAAAGATGAGCCAAAACCTCGCTGAAAAGGGGTTAAGGGTCCTGGCCCTTTCTTTCAAGAGGCTGGAAAGCATACCAGAGCCTCTAGATGAGGCAGAAAAGAAAATGACTTTTCTCGGTATGGTAGGACTTATTGATCCGCCGAGGCCAGAGGTGCCCCAGGCTGTATCCACCTGTTTCAGCGCGGGAATAGTGGCTGTAATGATAACTGGAGACCATCCAGATACTGCGGTTCACATAGCAAAAAAGATAGGGCTTTTAAGGCCAGGAGATGAAGCACAGGTCGTCACAGGCGATGTCCTTTCCGCCATGAACCAGCAAGAACTTTGTAAGACCGTGAAAAGGGCCAGGGTCTATGCCAGGATCAGCCCGGAACAAAAGCTAATGCTGGTATCTGCCCTTCAAAAAAATGGCGAGGCAGTCGCCATGACAGGAGATGGAGTAAACGATGCCCCAGCACTCAAGCAGGCAGATATCGGGGTTGCTATGGGCATAAATGGAACAGATGTGGCAAAACAGGCCTCAGACCTCATACTCCTTGACGACAACTTTGCCACCATAGTCCGGTCTATAGAGATTGGCCGCAGAATCTACGACAACATCCGGAAATTTCTGAAATACCTTCTTGCCAGCAACTCTGCCGAGATACTCATAATCTTTCTTGCACCTTTTTTTGGTCTGCCTATACCACTTGTTCCCATACAGATCCTATGGATAAATCTCATATCAGATGGCGCCCCCTGCCTTGCCTTGGTGGCTGAGCCTGCAGAAGAAGATGTGATGAAAAGGCCGCCACGTCCTCCTAACGAAAGCCTTTTTGCCAGGGGTGTCTGGCAACACCTTTTGTGGATGGCCCCATTCATGACAGCCATATGCCTTGGCGTACAGAAAATAGGCATGATCATTGGCGCACACTGGCAGACAATGATTTTTTCGTCCCTGGCCTTCTGCCAACTTGCTCATGTCCTTGCCATAAGGTCTGACAAGTTGTCCCTGTTCAGTCAGGGGCTCATGTCTAATCTCCCCCTTACCGTTACCGTTTTGGCCACAACGGCAGCTCAAATCGCTGTTATCTATCTACCTGGAATCTCAGACCTTATGCGGGTAGCCCCTTTGAGCGCGGAAGAAATGGCAATCTGCCTGTCAGCTGCCGTTCTGGTATTTTTGGCAGTGGAGGTGGAAAAGCTGCTTTTAAGAACCGGGGTAATAAACTACCAGCATTAAAACCTGTTCTTCGAGCAAAAGAGTATCTGAAAGAGATATGGTATCGGAAATGGATATGAACAGAGACAGGTTATTTGAAGCCAATGAAACAACAGGAGTCCCTGACACGTCCATATGGTTTGTGCCCATCATCTGGCCCTAGAAGGAGGCCATGCAGGGCTACAAGGCATGAAGGAAGGCTGCTGGAATTGGATCCAAAAGGCAACTACCCTGAAAATACATACAAAAAATACACTTTCATTCCAGGCTCTGGCAGATACGGTCTTTATTCTTTTTGCAAATAATATCTATCCGCTACCAAGAAATCTTTTGAAGATATCGAAGGCGTTTTTTACCGCTGGGGTATCGACTGACAAATCCAATAGAGATTCCTGGGCCATTTCCTTTTTAAAAATCTCATCACTTGCCGGAAGGTAGCCTCCGAACTCCAGATCTGTCTTGGCTACTGCCTCCCTCACGTGTTTGTCCAGTGCGTCTGGAATATCCTTGGGCACTCTGTTTACCACGAGGACCTTCTGTTTCACGTCCACTTGAAGGGATTTTGTAAGGTCGGCTATACGCGCAGCAGTTAGCACGCCTCTTGCCGATGGGTCAGAAACCACGAAGAGGGTGTGGATCTTCCTCAAGTTGAGCCTGCTCAAATGTTCCATGCCAGCCTCATTGTCCACGAGCAGATACCGATAGTTCCTCGCTAGCTTTTCCATGACTTGGGCAAGTATGGAATTTGCCATGCAATAACAGCCTGGCCCCTCTGGCTGGCCCATTACGAGCAAATCAAAGCCAGGGGCCTCGATTACGGCCTGATTGATGTGGAGTTCCATGAATTCGTTCTTGGTCATGCCCTGGGGAGTTTCTGTCTTCATCCTGTCCCTGATCTCACCCAGCGTCACGCCGACTTCCAATCCAAGAAGCTCGTTCAGATTGGCATTTGCGTCTGCGTCCACCGCAAGGACTGGAGTAAGGCCTGATTCAACAAGATATTTTATTAAAAGGGCTGTAAGGGTGGTCTTGCCAGTGCCACCCTTTCCTGCCATTGCTATAATTTCTGCGCCGTGACCTGTTGTCATAATAGTCTTTCCTCTATTATTCCTAGAAAATCAGATAAAACCCGAGTCATACAAGATATACTTGAAAAGACCCTTAACAAATAGACCTGCCTCAAAACATCCTCAACCCTCCAAGCCATTTAATTTTAGGCCTTTGTCAAAGATGCAGGCAGATGGCATGAGTGGATCATGCAACATGGCATAGATCAGAAATCATCCAGGGCCCTTAAAAAGGCGTGCACGACCGGCTTCTTCCTCAGACCAAGGGGGCCCTGCGGCTCAAAGAGTTCGTCCACATCAAGGATAAACCCATAGGCGTCCCTGTAATCCAAGATCTTTTGAGCGCTGTTTTGGCCAATGCCAGGAATCAAAATAAGCCCTTCAATGTCAATGGTGTTGATATCAGCCTGTCTGAAAAAGACAAAGGCCCGCGCATCCTCTGGAACATCCCCTAAACTGGCAACAGGAGCCTGCCCTGGTTCCCAAAGTGGCATCAGGGCATTCACCAGTACCACCAGCCACATGGCCAAAACAAAAAGGAGTAAGGCCGATGGTGCCAGCAGAAGGGTTCTGTCAGGACTTTTGGTTCTTTCCTTCACTTTTCAAAAGCTTGTAGCAAATGCCATCCACTAGGGCCTGCCAGCTGGCCTCTATGATATCGTGGGAAACTCCAACAGTGCCCCATTTATCCTTTTTGTCCTTTGATTCTATCAAGACCCGCACCTTGGCCCCTGTCCCTGGGCTGTCTGGCAGGACTCTCACCTTGTAGTCAACAAGGCTCATGTCCTTAAGCTGGGGATAAAAGGTCTCAAGGGCCTTTCGGATGGCATTGTCAAGGGCGTTTACCGGCCCGTTACCCACTGCTGCCGTATGCTCGATCCTGCCGCCCACCCTTACCATTACTGTCGCCTCTGCTTGAGGAGGCTCGTCTTCCTTCATCTTCTGGTCAAAGACCCTGAATCCCAAGAGATCGAAATACTTCCTCTGGGTTCCGCTTGCCCTTCTCATAAGGAGCTCAAAAGATGCCTCTGCACCCTCAAACTGAAAGCCCTGGGCCTCTAGCTCCTTGAGACGTGAGACGATTTCCATCACAAGGGGATCGTCACTTTCGAGGTCGAGGCCAAACTGCCTAGCCTTTGCAAGTATGTTGCTCTTACCTGAAAGATCAGACACTAGGATGCGTTGAACATTTCCAACAAGCTCTGGCCTTATATGCTCATATGTCTCAGGATTTCGCTGTACAGCACTCACGTGTATGCCACCCTTGTGGGCAAAGGCGCTTGCCCCAACATAGGGCTGATACTTATTGGGGGCAAGATTTGCAATCTCGTAAATGTATCTGGCAGTACTTGTAAGTTTCTTGAGATTCTTGGCAGCCTCACAGTCAAAACCCATCTTGAGCACAAGGGCAGGTATTATAGAGCAGAGATTGGCATTTCCACACCTTTCTCCAAATCCATTCATGGTTCCCTGGACCTGAGTCACTCCTGCTGTGACGGCAAGCACCGAATTTGCCACTGCCATCTCTGAATCGTTGTGGCAATGTATCCCAAGCCTTATATCCTCGCCCAATTCCTTCTGAACTTGGCCCACTATGTCTACGATCTCACCAGGCATGGTGCCTCCGTTTGTGTCGCAAAGCACCAGACACTCGGCACCTGATTCCTTTGCAGTCCTCAAGGTTGCAAGGGCGTATTGACGATCAGCCTTGAAACCATCGAAAAAGTGCTCGGCATCATAAAAAAGAACCTTCACTCTTTGCCTTAAGAATTTGAGGGAATCTCTGATTATTTCGAGATTTCTTTCCAGGCTTATGCGCAGGGCATCCCGCACGTGGATATCCCAACTCTTTCCAAATATGGTTACCGCAGGCGAGCCAGAATCCACCAACGCCTTGAGATTTGGATCTTCCTCAGCACGGTTTTTGGCCATATGGGTGCTGCCAAAAGCCGCTATTTGACTATGCTTGAAATTATAGTTTTTGATTTCAGCGAAAAACTGTTGATCCTTTGGATTGGACCCAGGCCATCCCCCCTCTATGAAATCTATCCCCAGATCATCGAGCTTCAAGGCAATACGTATCTTGTCCTCTACCGAAAGGTTGAAATTTTCCGCCTGGGTGCCATCTCTCAAGGTGGTGTCATAGATTTCTATGTTCTTCTTCATTTATAATCAACCTTAAAAACATCCAATATTTTATAGAGCCCACTAAACAGCACCTGCCTGAAGGGCTTTGCCAGGGCCTGTCCACAAGAAGCAGTAGTAACGGCCACCCCTCTTACTTTTTGTCCAATCCAAATCCTTCGTGAAGCGCCCTTACGGCAAGCTCTGTGTATTTCTCATCTATTATACACGAAACCTTTATCTCAGAGGTACTGATCATAAGTATGTTGACATTGTGCCTGGCAAGTATGTCAAACATCTTGCTGGCAATACCTGCATGATTCCTCATTCCCACACCCACTATGGAGACCTTCGCTATATTTTTGTCTCCTGCAACGCTTTCTGCGCCTATCTCTTGGGCAGTCTTTTCCACAATGGACATGGCCTGGTCAAAATCGCCCTTTGGCACAGTAAAGGTCATATCAGTCAGGTCTCCGGCCCTGGTATTTTGTATGATCATATCCACAATGATATTGGCTTCTGATATGGGATTGAAAATCATTGCAGCTATGCCAGGCCTGTCAGGCACCTTCTTTACGGTTATCCTGGCCTCGTCTCTACTGTATGTCACGCTTGAAACCAAAACGTCTTCCATCAATTCATCCTCCTTGACCACCATGGTGCCAGGGGCACTGGTAAAACTGGACCGTACGTGTATAGGCATGCCATAACGCATGGCAAACTCAACTGATCTTATCTCAAGCACCTTTGCACCAAGGCTTGCCATCTCTAGCATCTCCTCATAGGAGATGCGCTCGATCTTTCTAGCAGATGGGCATATATTCGGATCTGTCGTATAAACACCATCAACGTCTGTATATATTTCACACACATCCGCTCCAAGGGCCACTGCCACTGCAACCGCCGTGGTATCCGAGCCTCCCCTTCCAAGTGTTGTGATATCGCCATCTGGGGTAACGCCCTGAAACCCGGCAACAACTGGAATGATCCCCTGGCCTATGGCCTCTTTGAGCTTTTCAGTGGGAATGTTTTGAATCCTTGCCTTGCTGTGAGAGGCGTCTGTTTCCACAGGTATCTGATAACCCAGGAAAGATCTTGCGTCATGGCCCATGGCCTTTACAGCCATAGAAAACAGGGAGATTGTAACCTGTTCCCCTGTGGACAGAAGCACATCAAGCTCTCTCTTATCAGGATGGGCCTGCATCTCCATGGCAAGGCCCAGGAGGTAATTTGTCTGCCCAGCCATTGCAGACAAAACCACCACCACGTCATCACCTTCTTCTTTCCTGGCAATGACCTTTTCAGCAACCCGCTTGATCCTTCTGCAGTTGGCTACGGAAGTGCCGCCATATTTCTGAACAACAAGAGCCATATCTCAATCCTCTTTCTTTCCGCCCCATATCGGATCCTGCCCAAAGTGAAAAAACCACCATTCACTGTCGTTCATGCCGTCCTCATTGGGCAGGAAGGTGATACGGTAACCGTCTGAATATTCCATGAGCAGCCTGTATGCCGCATTTATTTCCGCCATGCGATCCTGGCAGTCTCCGTCCTGGCATATGTCAGGATGGCACTGTTGGCAGGCCTTCTTGTATGCATCCCGTATCTCATTGCGTGATGCCTTTTCCATGAGCCCAAGAAGTTTCCTGGCCCTGTCTATAGCTTCCCACCTGCCTTGTTTCATAGGGCACATAAGGTATCAATTCGGTGAATTTTTTACAAGTCCAACCTTAATTTCAAATTTTAGGCTCCAAACGATAATCAAAAAGGTTTTTTCCAAAAGGAGAGTTCTTATCCGCCAAGTGCTTACTGTTACCCCAAATATTTTGGCAAAAATACCGCACGAAAGCATTTCTTTATCCATGAATCAACAAGGTGGTTACGATAATTTTGGTGTATATCAACATCTAAGAATAATATTTGGCTTGGCCGCTCATCAAGCTACTGCCAAGGGCCTAGATACCTCTTGACACTCACACTACTGCTTCTTATTATTTAGGCGCAAAAATTACAACGGGCGGGAATAACTCAGTGGTAGAGTGCAACCTTGCCAAGGTTGAAGTCGCGGGTTCAAATCCCGTTTCCCGCTCCAGGCAGTTCAAAGATACGGGCAGCCGCTGCTGCCCTTTTTTTGTTTAAGAGACCTTTTCTCATGCATTTTAAACGCAGACTGCTCATTTTTGTCATTCTTTTTACCCCAAGCCTTTACCAGCTCCTGTGCCAGATTTGCCCCACCTGTTACGCAAAGGCGATAAATACTCCGTCAAGGGTCACGAGAACAGCCAGCGGCCAGATAGACATGTGTCTAGCGTGCCATGACGAAAGACCAGACAAGGCCCACGGACGAAAGGTACTGGGATGTTTCACATGTCATCTGGGAAATCCCCTTACGGGTTCGGCAGAACTTGCCCACAAGGGGATGATACTTAACCCTGGGGAACTCTACATTGTTTCGAAGACATGTGGCCAAGAAGGGTGCCACACAGATCAAGTCAAGAGGGTAAAAAGCTCCCTCATGGCCACAAACAGGGGCATAATAAGCACGCTTCGCTTCTACTGGAATGAGACAAAGAACCATCACGATGGCCTCACCGTGGAAATGCTCCTGAAGTCCAAACTGGACACACCTGCAGTGGATTATTACAGAAAACTATGTGGCACATGCCATCTTTGGGTACAAAGGCATACGCTGCCTGGATTTTTGTCGGAAAAGGGTGGAGGCTGCACCACCTGCCACAATTACAAGCCTCCTCTGGACAAGAAGGGCAGAAAGACCAATCATCCTTTGATAACCAAACACATACCGATGAAAAACTGCGTCAGGTGCCACAACAGAAGCGGAAGGATTGGCCTTGCTTATAAGGGGCTCTATGAATCAGAAGGATATGGCACCCCTTTTGAAGATGGGGACGTTTCGGAAAACCAGCTTTTCGATGGCAGGTTCATAAAGATCCTGGAGCCAGACATACATTATGCCAAGGGCATGATCTGCATCGATTGCCACAGCCAAAGGGAGATTATGGGAGATGGAAAGGAAAAGGCCCATTTTGAGGAACAGCTCGAGGTGACTTGCATCACTTGCCATGATGGACAGGAAAGGCTTGAAAAGATCTATGAAGAAAACCTTAAAAAGCCCAAATATCCCATTCTGACCAACCTGGTAAAAAAGGATGGCAAATTCTTTCTGAAGGGTAAAAACGACCAGAAACTCCATCCCCTGCACCAGTTTCTCAAAGCCAAGTGTAGAAATAGCACACATGAAAGGCTTTCGTGCCAGGCCTGCCATAGCAAGTGGGTGCCACAGTGTTATGGCTGCCACGTGATAAACGACAGGTCAAAATATCAACTCGACAAGCTTGCCAACAAGCAAACCCCCGGACACTGGCAGGAATTCAGATCCTACATGAGATACGAAGCCCCTAGCCTTGGCATAAAGCAGGACCACAAGACAGGGAAGGAAAGGGTTGTCATACTGGTGCCTGGCTGACAAGACTTCATCTCTTTTCTGGATGAAAGGGGAAATTGGGAAGGGGAATTCAGGCGCATGACCATATCCTGGACTGACCCCCATACCACCTCAGAAAAATCGAGAACTTGCCTGGAATGCCACACCGACCCAAGGGCAATGGGCTTGGGAGCCGGTTCCTTGGAAAAGATAGATGGGAAATGGCATTTTGCTCCAGCCACCGCCATCGACAGGCGGCGCTGTGAGGAGCGTCCAAGGTTGGACGGATTCGTGGATATATCGGGCAAGGCTCTTGTGCTTACTTCAAGAACAGACCTAAGGCCCTTTAACCAAAGGGAACTAAATGCCATTCTAAATGCTGGCCAGTGCCTCCTTTGCCACAAGAGCTTTGATGACAAGGTCATGAAGGGCTGGAATCCTTTGTCTCCGCCAAAACCGTGTGATATCTTTTTTGAACAACAGTAAGAAGATGCCTGTTCGGCTCCCTTCAACCTAATGCATTGAAGAAATGCCCCCTTTTTTTCAATGCCTTCTCAAGAATTCTTTAGTTTCTTTCGATAAATAAAAAAATGGCCATTGAAGGGCCCAATTGCTGTTTGTCAAGTTCCCAACGGGAACCAGGCTGCCAGCTTGTGTTGGCACAAGTGTATTCAATTTGGCATGCCTCTATGTTTAAACAGCTAAATCTGGATATTTTGTCTCACCGAGTACGCGGCAAATCTGTATGAAAACAAATACGAATGCAGCCTTGACTGAACAGGTCACTCAAACTGCCAGAACTGCTCTCAAACGTTTGGTGGGCAGGGGGCTTCTGCCGTGGCCGGAAGCCTATACTGAAGAATTTTGGGCTGTTGCCAGAAGCCTTGAATACTCTTCCATTCTTACGAGAAAAGGGTGTGAAAATATCTGTCCAGAAACCATGCAAAATTTTCTGGATGAAACCGACAAGGTACTGGGAGGAGTCAAAGACACCGTAAAGGAATTTGTTGCCACCACCAAACAGCATGTGGGAGAGATGGAAACCTCTATCCTATCTATAGAAGAAAAGGACCTGGACAATCTCTTTACCAAAGAGACTGCAGCCTTGATGTTAAAGAACAGGACCCTCGAGGCCCAGGCGAAAGACACAGAAAAACGCCTTCAAGAACAGACGGAGATAATAGCCGAACTCAGATCCAAGCTGCGCATAGACGCCCTTACCGGCTTGTTAAACAGGAGGGCTTTTGAAAACGATCTCAAAAAGGAGCTGGCGAAGATCAAACGTTACAAGTATCCCTTGTCGTTGGTGATGGTGGACATAGATCATTTCAAAAACATAAATGACAGCTTTGGCCACAGGGTGGGGGACAAGATGCTCCAGAAGTTGGCTGAGGTGTTGAAAAAAGGCATAAGGGAGACAGATTCGGCATATCGTTACGGTGGGGAGGAGTTTATGATAATACTTCCCCATACCAAAGGAGATGAGGCCTGCCGGCTTGCTGAAAGGCTCAGAAATAAGATCGCAGTGTTCAGATTCTTGGTAAAACACCCCCAAACCAGCATCAAAATCACCATTTCCATAGGCGTCACCCAGGCCAACCAGGGAGAAGACGTGGATGAGATAATAAACCGCGTGGACTCGGCCCTCTATGAAGCAAAGAACCAAGGGAGGAACAGGACGGTCAAGCTCTAAACCATATCCCTTCGCTACTTTGATCAGCCAATTTCTCTTTTCATAAAGGCTGGAAGCACGAAACAAGATGAAAGCATCTCCATGGTGAAGAATTTGAGCCTCTCAGCTTCTTCTTCCGGAAGAAAATGGGTGGCGAGCACTGGACTATCACCCTTAACAGCCATTGCCCACGACCAGTAACCTCCAGGATATGTGGGAACAGGCGCTGTGTAGAAGCGTATCCACTTGAATCCAGCCACCCCCAGCCCCTTCTTGATATTCTTTATAACGGTCATATGGTAGATTGGGGATTCGCTTTGAACTACGAGTATTCCCCGAGGTCTTAGCGCTGCAAAACACATTTTGTAGAACTCTGGCGTGAATAGCACCTCTGCAGCACCCACTGGATCAGAGGAATCCACAAAGATCCTGTCAAATTCTTCCTTGTTCTTGCCGGCATACAACTGCCCGTCTTCAAAAACCAGTTCCACCCTTGGATCATTGGACAATGCCGAAGAGAGGCCAGGCAGGTATCTTTGGCTCACCTCTACTACCAAAGGGTCTATTTCACATAGAATGACCTTTCTCAGACAAGGATACTTTACCAACTCACGCACTGTGCCCCCGTCTCCTCCACCAATGACTAGGGCCTTAAGGGGCGGCTCCATGCCCAAATTCATGGACGGATGCACCAACATCTCGTGATAGATGAATTCGTCCCTCTCGGTTGTCATGACAAGACCGTCCAAGAGCAGCATCCTGCCAAACTCTTCTGTCTCAAGGACGTCTATGCGCTGGATGTCTGAGGTGGCAGTGAAAATGGTGCGTTTACACCTAAGGGTTATGCCGGATCCAGGCGTGTGTTTTTCTGTGAACCAGAGTTCCATTACGGATGGACTTCCAATCAGGACGCCTTGGACAGTTTATGGCAGAAGAGGCAGCGAAACTTTGGAGGATGTTTGGCAGGCAGGGGATTGCCAGCTTCCTTGCCGTGGCACTTGCCACAGTGTTTTTCCGCATCCTTTTTGGACATGTGGAAAAACGCCTTGTGATTTTCGTCCATGGGTACCTTAACTGTGGTTTCTGGAGGAGCCATGAGGAGAAATATTAAGATTCCAGCTGAAACGACCAGAAACAAGATGTTGTAAAAGGCCTTCTTTTTTTTATTCATGTCTTTAGATCTTTTCCATTTTGCTTCCCTATCCTACGGCTGCAATAGTGTTCAAGCTTTTCAAGAATCACTGCCTTCCAGCCCGTTTGCCCAAGTTGTTCATCCATGGTCTTGAGATAGCCTCGCCTCAAAACCACCTTCAAAGTCTGGGGAAAATTGATATCATAGAGCCAGCTTAGCCTCATGACAAGAAAATCTATAGTGGTTTTTACATCTCTAAAATCTACAACCTCTTCATGTAAAAAGGCCTTCAACACCTCATTGGACACCTCATCAGAACATGGAAGGTCAAGATTTACCGTGGCGTCCGCGCCACCCTTTCTATACAGGTCATCAAAGACACGCAGGATGTCCAACTTGTCTGCATCCCTAATGAGTTCTGCCATGAGCCTCCTTGCCCCTGTAAACGCAGACGGAATTGCAAGTTTGTTGTGATGAAATATCGCATCAAGGATAATGGACTTTTCCTCAGGCGAAAAATCGGACAGCACCCCTTCCCTTTCAAGGACCTTTCTGCTTAGCAGTGCGTGATCAATCGATGCTGCATCCACAAAGGTCCTGAACCTTTCGAACTGCTCAAACCTACCGATATCATGAAAAAGCCCAATGACCTCAGCCATTAGAAGATCCTGCTGTTTAAGGCCCAAATCCTTGCCAAGGGAGACGATCTCCCGCCTAACTCGCTGACTGTGGACGATCTTAAGACCAATGGCGCAATCTTGTTCACCCTTGCGCTTAAGAAATGGCCTAACATAGGAACCAAACCATGCCTGGTATTTTTGTATCGGATTATTCAAGGCTGATGATTTCAAAAGATTTTTTAGGCAGGAATACAAAGCCCATATATAGATTCTGGTCAAGGATTGGTGGAGATGGCCGGGATCGAACCGGCGACCTCCACGTTGCGAACGTGGCGCTCTCCCAGCTGAGCTACACCCCCACTATATGTTGATGGCCTTTACCAATGCTATCTAGACCTGCAGCCATAATGGCTGTTCAAGAAGAATCCTTTCTCAAATCAACCAGAAATACGGCTTCCGACATTTTTGTAACCGAGCCTTGGCTCCCCTGCCTTTTTCCTCTGAAAAAGAGAGCGCCTCAGCCGGACGTTCATAATTAGACCCACACCAACAAGTGTTGTCAAGACCGAGGAGCCTCCATAGCTCACCAGGGGAAGGGGTATGCCAACCACTGGCATAAGGCCCAGCACCATACAGACATTTATTAGCAGTTGCCAGAATATCATGGCCGTAATGCCAAAGGCGAGAAAGGAACCGAAACGATCCCTGGCATTTTGGGCGACAGAAAGACAGCGGCTTAAAAAAAAGAAGTAGATACCTATGAGTATGATGGCCCCTATGAAGCCCCATTCCTCTGACCAGATGGAAAAGGCAAAATCTGTATGGACCTCTGGCAAAAAGTTTAGCTGGGCCTGCGTGCCCTTCATGAAGCCTTTCCCAATCAGCTGCCCAGAGCCCACTGCGATCTTGGACTGAAGCACGTGCCAACCTGCACCGAAGGGATCTGATTCTGGATTTAGAAAGATCTCCACTCTCCTCCTCTGATAGGGTTTCATAAACTTCCACAAGAGCGGAAATGCGGCAAGCCCCATACCAAGAATGATAATGAAGGACGACCACTTGAGCCTGGCGTAATAGACCAGGGATGCAAAAATGCCAAGCACTAGAAGGCCTGTGCCAAGATCCGGCTGTTTCACTATGAGAAGAACAGGGAGAAGCACCAGAAGAAGGGGTTTCCACAAATCCAGAAGGCCATATTGATCCTTGTCCTCCTGTGCAAAAAAACTGCTTATGACAATGACCATTAAAAGTTTTGCAAATTCCGATGGCTGCAGGTTTATGAAACCCAGGGAAATCCATCTTTGAGAGCCTGAAACGCTCTTACCTACGAACATTACCAAAAGGAGCATGAGCACAGTCAGGACGTAGATGTGCATCCAATAGGCTGAAAGCTTCCGGTAATCAAAGGCCATTGCCGCAAACATCAGAACAGAACCTGCCACATACCACTGGCACTGCTTCCACTGAAATGGGTAACCTGCCGCCGCACTGGCACTGCAGAGGTTCACAAAGCCCAGGAGCATTATGAGTAAAAGACTCAAAAGGAGCCACCAGTCGATATCTTCCAACAATCTCTTGTCAAACACTGGGTTTTACCCTGCTGACAGAAGCGGTGCGTTCCAGGAATGTGGATGGCTTGGGGCTTCTAAGCTGAAGCCACCTTTCTATCACCGCCCTTGCCACTGGCGCTGCGGCTGAGCCACCATGTCCTCCGTGTTCTATTATGACAGCGACTGCTATCTGGGGGTCTTCAACAGGGGCAAAGGCTATAAACAGGGCGTGATCCTTGAACTTCCAGGCCATCTTCTCGTCCTGTTTCCGCTTCACTTGTCTCACCACCTGAGCCGTACCTGTCTTACCGGCAACCCTTAGCCCCGGTATCCTGCATGTGCGCGCAGTGCCATGCTTATCTGCCACAACACCTTCAAGTGCGTGTTTGATGAATGAAAAGGCGGAGCGCTTCACAGGCACCTTGCCCTGTTTGTCTGCTGGCTGCCCAAGGATATATTCTGGCCTGTAGAGGATCCCTCCGTTTGCCACTGCAGCGATCATCCTGGATAGCTGCAGAGGGGTGACAAGCAAAAATCCCTGGCCTATGGAGTAGTTGAGTGTTTCCCCCTTTTGCCAGGGCTCCCTGAAACGTCTGTATTTCCACTTTCTCGTGGGAACCCGGCCTGGCTTTTCTCCAGGTAGATCTATGCCTGTCTTTTTCCCGAGACCGAAACTGAATGCGTATTTGGAGATCCGGTCCACTCCCAATTTCAGGCCCACATTATAAAAATAGACGTCACAAGACTGCACCAGTGCCTTGTAAAGGTCTGTCTGGCCATGCCCACCCCTTTTCCAGCACCTAAATCGTCTTCTGCCGAGCTTCATGGCGCCATTACAAAAAAAGGTGGTATACTGGTTTATAACATGCTCCGTCAGTCCGGCAGCAGCCATCACTGTCTTGAATGTGGAGCCAGGCGCATATTGCCCCTGAATGGCCTTGTTCACAAGAGGTGTGAGCAGTGGGTCGTTCAGGGCCTTCCACTCCTCACTGCTAAGGCCGTTTGCAAATATGCTTGGGTCGAACTTGGGGCTGCTTGCCATGACCAATACCTGGCCATTTCGCGGATCCATGGCCACAACGGCACCTGGCCTTCCAGACAAGGCCTCCTCTGCGGCAAGCTGGAGATCAAGATCTATGGTGAGGCTGAGATCTTTCCCTGTCTGGGGTCTTTTAACATCCACCACCCGGACCATTCTCCCCCTTGCGTCCACTTCCACCCGCTTGTAACCGCTCTTTCCAGCAAGCCTGGTCTCAAACCTCGCCTCTACACCGTATTTTCCCACAAGGTCCCCTGGCACTGCATGGGGAAATTTACCGCTTTTTAGCTGGTCGAGGCTCACCTCCGCAAGATAACCAAGGAGATGGGGCGCAATATTTCCATAGGGATATTGCCTGGATGGCGCCACCTCCACCACTACTCCAGGCAATTCGTACAGCCTTGCCTCAATCTTTGCCACGGTTTGCCAATCGGCGTTTCGTTTTACGATAACAGGCAGATAGGCTGGCTGGCCCTTTGCGGCCACAAGCTTCATCCTTACTGTCATTGGGGATTCATCAATCAAGGGCTCAAGCTTGGATAGCAGCGTTTCTATGTTGCCTGCGTCCTTCATGACAACACCTATATTGAAACTAGGCTCCACTCCAGCAAGCAGCCTGCCTGAACGATCCAGTATGTTTCCCCTATAGGGTTGAAGCCTGATGGACTTTATGCTGTTACTTTCAGATTGAGCCCTGAAATAAGGCCCTTTCATCACCTGAAGATACCAAAGCCTTGCACTTATAAGACAGAAACAGCAAAACAGAAACCAGGACGCATACACCCCCAACTGGGACCTGGAATGATCATCCTGCTGATCGAACTTTTTGAGCCTTATTTTAGTATCTGCTGGTTTCTTGTTTATCTTATCCACCTGTGATATCCCCTTTGTCCCGTCTCAATCTCTTTAAGAGTGCCTCCACCCTGTTGAAGATAAAAAAGAAGACAGGCGCAGTAACCACATTAAGGGCAGACTGGATCAGGCCCCAGGGCCAAACAAGCTCGGCACTGCCACTTCCTGCCAACTGTGCCACTATTATCTCCATACTCAAAAAACCTACCAATAGATAGATCTGCCACTTAGAAAGCTCCAAGACATTTGAAATTATATACCTTACTGTCAGAAAACCAAGGACATAGGATATGGGAAAAAGATAATATGGAATGGTGGAAAATATCGAAATGAGAAGGCCAAACACTACCATGGCAACCACGCCTTGGGGCACTTTCTGCCTTAAGCTATACCAGCAGATCAGGGCGGGTACGGCATCAAGGCGAATGAACCCCACCTGGAAGAAGACCCCTGCGCTCGACTGAAACGCTGCTGCAAGATAACCAAGAATGACCAGACACAGGGTCTCTATCATTTGTATGAAGAATCCCCCTCGTTGGGGCCAAGGCGACTATGTGTCAGGAGGACAAGCACCTCCTCTGCCTTGGCTACGTCAGAAAAGGGCCTAACCTTGATCTCCTGAAACAGATTGGATTGGTCGCTTGCCTTAACGGATGTAACCTCCCCGAGAAGAAGCCCCTTTGGGAACATGGCATCCATGCCAGAGGTGATGATGACGTCTCCTGCCTCTACGTCAACCCCCTTTTCCACATACTCAAGGCGGCATCCTGCACGGCCTCTTCCTGCAAGAAGCCCCCTAGCCCGATTCCTTTGCACCAGAGCTGCTATCTTGCTCTGATAATCTGTCAGGAGCATGACCTTGCTGTAGGACATGGATGTTTCTATGACCCTTCCAATTACCCCTCCCTGGGCCAGGACTGGCATATCAGGCATGATGCCGTCTCTCTTTCCTCGGTCAATGGTCACCACAGCCCTCCAAGGTGCAATATCGCAACCCACGACATGGGCCAGAAGGGTCTTTCCGCTTTGCCGCCTCTTGACATCCAAAAGCTGCCGGAGCCTGCGATTTTCTATCAAGGCCTCTCTGTAACTTGTTATCTCACTCTGGAGCTGGGCAAGCCTTGCCCTCAGGATCTCGTTTTCTTCCTTTGTCTGTCTGAGATCAGCGTAGGATTCCCAAAGGATCTTTATCCGGGAGAAGGGAACGAAGAGAAACTGCTGAAGCCTGCCTCCAGTATCCTTGAGCATCATCACTGCAGGCAGAGCTATGTTCCCGGCCTTGAATCTGATGGTCACTATCCCTATGACTGAAACGAAAAGAAGAAGGCAGACAAATATTATGATCTTTTTTCCGATGGATTTTTCTTGTTTCCGAGGCACTTAAAATGGATGACTCTAGTGGATCATTATTTCCCTTAGGACATCGATGTTGTCCAGGGTCTGACCAGAACCAAGCACCACGGAAGAAAGAGGGTCGTCGGCTATGATTATTGGAAGGCCCGTCTTCTCCCTGAGCAGTTTATCCAAATTTTTTAGCAGCGCCCCTCCACCTGTAAGGACTATGCCCTTGTCCACTATATCTGCGGCAAGTTCTGGCGGCGTCTGCTCGAGGGCCATCTTGACGGTTTCGACAATGGTTTCAACCTGTTCGGATATTGCAGTCTGGATCTCGGAAGAATCTATCTGGACAGTCTGTGGAACCCCAGAAACCAGATCCCTGCCCTTGATCTCCATCTTCTCATAGGGGGCTTCTGGCAAAACGTCACCAAGCTCGATCTTTATGTTTTCTGCAGTGTGCTCTCCTATGAGCAGACTGTAACGCCTCTTGATGTGCTGAAGTATGGCTTCATCCATCCTGTCTCCCGCCACCCTTACCGACTTGCAATAGACAATACCTGCAAGGGAGATTACAGCCACCTCAGTTGTCCCCCCGCCAATATCCACAACCATGTTGGCCGTGGGCTCGGTAATAGGAAGCCCCACGCCTATGGCTGCGGCCATAGGCTCTTCAATCAGATAGACTTCTCTAGCGCCTGCAGATTCAGCAGATTCCCTTACCGCCCTCTTTTCCACTTGGGTAATTCCAGATGGGACACTTATTATGATCCTTGGCCTAACCAGTGTTCTGCGGTTGTGGACCTTCCTTATGAAATAACGGAGCATCGCCTCGGTGACTTCGAAATCTGCGATGACCCCATCCTTCATGGGTCTTATGGCTACAATGTTACCTGGAGTCTTGCCCAGCATCATCTTTGCCTCTTTTCCAACGGCAAGAACCCTGTTTGAACGTACGTCCTTTTTTACTGCCACGACAGAGGGTTCCCTAAGCACAATCCCTTTACCCTTTACATAGACCAGGGTGTTGGCAGTACCCAAATCAATTGCAAGATCACTTGAAAGCCAGCCGAAGAAGGCACCAAATACCATGAATTTTTCCTGTAGTTATAATCAAGTATTTATTATAGACCCTGAAGAAATATTTTCAAAAAAACCCTTCCAAATGGAACAGAGACAAAAAGACAAAGATCGTAGGAACGTGAAAACAAGATACATGCCAAAGCGTTTTAAATAAAAAAAGTGGATCAAGCCGTGGCCCAAAAACTCGTCTTTTGAATTATAGCGGCATTTGCCCTGATCCACAAAGTACCGGCTAACCGCCAAACCCAACATTGAACCTACGATATTTTCTTTGTCAAATCAAACAATTAACATAAAACAGCCCGATATTATATCGATCCTGGCACCCTGTCATCCCTGAACAACTTGTCTCACTGACAAAAAGAAATGAGCGACGAAAACCTACCAAAGTAATTTTTAAAAAGCAAGCCAAGATAATAGGTGTCCATTGCAAAGTGTTTCGACCTTTTCCAGGCTGGATGCCATTCCCAACTTGACAGCGGTCATTCTGGTGAGTAAACATTTTAGGCTTCAACGGACAGAAAATATGCTCATACCAAAATTCACATTTCACATATCAAAAGGAGCTCTTTAATAATGAAACGGACCTTTCAGCCTAGTAACATAAAAAGAAAACGTACCCATGGATTCAGAAAGAGAATGAGCACCAAGGCAGGACGGCGCGTGATCTCCAGGCGCAGGGCAAAGGGGCGGAAAAGGCTTTCTGCCTGAGGATCGTCCATGGAAAAACAGGGTGGAAAAAAGGAGATACACTCTCTCAACTAACAAAAGAATTCATAAGCAGCGGGAATATTCGGAAATATTTAAAAGGGGCAAGCGGTTAAGATTTCCTGAATTTGTCCTGGTCTTTCGGCAGAATCGTCTTCCATATTCCAGGATAGGTATCAGCGTCGGCAAAAAATTCGGAAATGCCGTTAGAAGAAATCGAGCCAAGAGGCTGTGCAGGGAACTATTCAGACTCAACCAATACATACTCCCCAAGGGTGTAGATATTGTGTTCCTGCCAAGAAGACCACTGTTGGAGGCGGGATGGGAAACACTAACACAAGACATGAGGGCGGCGAGCAGGAAAATTGAGCAGAAACTCGGCAAAAAGTCCAGAAGGCTTCAGCCTTAGCGATTTGACCATACATGTGCTAACAGGCCTTATAAGGCTTTATCAGGTGCTTTTGTCGCCAATATTTCCCAGCACTTGCAGGTTTTATCCCACCTGCTCCCAATACAGCCGGGAGGCCCTTCAAAGATACGGCCTTGTAAAGGGTCTGGCATTGTCTTTGAGGAGGTTGTCCCGCTGTCATCCCTGGCATCCTGGTGGCTTTGATCCCCTCCCCTGAAAAGATGATTCAGAAAGATTTCCGCCTGGATTCTCTGTCTTAATACAAACGGATTAGATGTCATGGAAATAAGAACTCTGATAGCTGTAGCACTTTCTATCGCCGTACTGGCAGGCTTTCAATATTTTTTTGGAAACGAGATGGCTCCCATGCCAGGTACCAACGCAACCAACGCCACCTCCACCCAGAGCATCAACAAAGGTACAACCCAAGAGATTACGCCTGAAAAAAAAGCCCCTGAAAAGGACCTTGCCAAACTTGTATCACTTCCTGAGAACCAGGATGCCAAGGGCAAGGATATTGTTGTGGAGACACCATTTTTTCATGCAGTCCTTACAGAAAATGGAGGCAATTTCAAACACTTTGTATTGAAAAAGTACCGCCAGACCATCGATAAAGACTCGCCGGGTGTGGAGCTTGTAAACGTCTCCCCTCCCCTTCTTCCCCTGGGAATTCAGATAACCAGCGGGAAGGTCCTGGACTTGAGATCCAGATATTTCCAGGCCGACAAGCAGAAACTCGACCTCACCGGATTAAAGAGCCAAGGGACCTTGACCTTTACCACAGATCTCGGGGAAGGCAGTAGGCTGGAAAAACGATTCACCTTCCACAAGGATTTGTACAAAATGGAGCTCACCATGAAAATAGTGGGGGCCTCGGCAGACGAATACACCATCTTTTTGTACAACAAGCCCTACAAGGAATCCTCCACGTATGTATTTGCGGGCCCTTCATACTTCTCGCCCAAGGAAGGACTTCAGGAGATCAAGCTCAAGGAGCCTGGCGACAGCCACAGGTTTACAGGAAATCTGGACTGGATCGCATTTGGCGACAACTACTTCATGACCGCTCTCATCCCTGAGATCATCCAGGGGCCTTGGAAGGCGGTTATTACCAGGTTGGACCAGGCGGGAACCACCCAGAGCAGCCTAAGTCATGCAATCAGCTCATCTGCCTCACCAGACAAAGCAATCAAGTTTTGCAAGATGAACCTCTACTTTGGCCCCAAGGAGATAGACCGCTTGAAGCAAAGCGGCCACAACCTGGAAAAGGCCATAAATTTTGGTTGGTTTGACCCTATAGCCAAGCCCCTCCTTTATGTCTTGAACTTCTTTTACAAATATATACACAATTATGGCTGGGCAATAATCGTGCTCACCGTGCTCATAAAGATAGCGTTCTGGCCCCTTGCCCACAAGAGTGCCCAGTCCATGAAAACCATGCAGAAGCTCCAGCCAAAACTGCAAAAACTCAAAGAAAAATATGGTGATGACAAGGAACGGTTGAACAAGGAACTCATGCAGCTCTACAAGACCTACAAGGTCAATCCCATGAGTGGCTGTCTTCCAATGTTGCTCCAGATCCCCGTTTTCTTCGCACTTTACAAGGTATTGCTCCAGGCCATCGAACTGCGACATGCACCATTCCTCCTCTGGATCAACGACCTTTCTGCACCCGACAGGCTCATGATACCAGGCGTTGATATACCAATGCTGGGCGGTATCCCTGTGCTCACGCTACTCATGGGAGCGTCCATGTATCTTCAGCAGAAGATGAGTCCGTCGTCCCTTGATCCAACCCAGGCCAAGATGATGCAATTTTTGCCTGTAGTCTTTACCTTTATGTTCATAAACTTCCCTTCTGGCCTGGTATTGTACTGGCTGGTCAATAATATCTTGTCGATAGTACAACAATACTATGTAAACAAATTTACCGATTGATAGCGTGTAGTTGAAAATGCAGCTTACAGGGCAGACATATGAATGAATACAGCATGGAAGCAAAGGAATTTTCAGACAAGACTGTCGATAAGGCTATCGAGGCGGCGTGTGAATATTTTAATTGCAAAGAGGAAGACCTGGAAATAGAAATCATAACCAGGGGTTCCACCGGGCTGTTCGGTCTTGGAGGAAGAAAGGCCAAAATCACTGCAAGGCCAACGAACAAGCTTCTGGAACAGCAGGGCTCGCCTGAAAAACCACCTGCCCAGCAACCAAGCGAAGAGGGGCAGCCCAAGGATTTTGACAAAAAAGAAGAAAAACTCGAGCCTGAGCCTGAACCTGAACCTCCGGGTCAGGCCCATGGGGAAAAGCAGGCCCAGCCTCAAGAGCAACGTGAAGGCCTAAAGTCATCTCGCGAAAAGCCCATTCCTAAACCCAAAAAGGAAGAGATTCCTCCGGAGCTCATGGAAGAGCAGCTAGCCTCTGCATGTAGAATCACCAATGAGATCCTTGAAAAATCAGGTCTTGATGGCCAAGCAGACATTGTCGAACAAACTGCCAAGCCGTATATAAATATTACAGGAAAAGACCTGTCCCTCATAATTGGCAAGGAAGGCAAGACACTTGATGCCCTTGAATATTTGGTCAACCTCTGTCTCAAGAAAGAGGAAAAGAACATAAACTACCGGGTGACTATAGAGGCTGGGGGTTATAGGGAACGCAGGCGCAAAAGCCTTACTACCTTGGCTGAAAAAATGGCCTTCAAGGCGAGAAAAACCGGCAGGCCCGTCTCCCTTCAGCCCATGCCAGCCAGGGAAAGAAGGATCATTCACATCGCCCTCAGAAGTTTTAAGGGCGTCAAGACTCACAGCTCAGGGGAAGGTAGCGGCAGAAAAGTAGTTATCACACCTGCAAGAAACAGGAAAAGAGGCAAGAGAAACAGGGGCTGACAGGCCACAGCTAAAGCCTACTTTAACAAAAAGTTCCCGGCTTCTTTCGTGCCGCGGTGACGGGACATGGCCAGATGGCTTCCCATAAGCTACTCGTAATGCTTTCCGTATCCCTTCGCATATCATGACGAGGATCAGAGAAGAAGATACCATTGCTGCCATTTCCACTCCTATGGGTCCTGGGGGAATTGGCATAGTGAGAATGAGTGGAACCATGAGCCTGGATATCTTGAAAAAGGTATTCAGGCCATTTGCCACTTCTTGTGAATTTCAGTCCCATAGGCTCTATTATGGCCATATAGTTTGTCCGGATACCCAGCGCACCATAGATGAAGCACTGTGCGTGTACATGAAAGCCCCAAAGACCTACACCCGTGAAGACGTTGTAGAGATCCAATGCCATGCCGGGCATGCCGTTTTGTCCCAAATCTTGAATCTGTGCATAGCACAAGGGGCTAGATTGGCCCATCGCGGCGAATTCACCCTGAGGGCGTTTTTAAATGGCAGGATAGACCTGATACAGGCCGAAGCCGTAGCAGACCTTTCCAGTGCTGAGGCTTCGGGGCTCAGCAGCATGGGAGTAGAGGCAGTCAGAGGAGAACTGTCCAAAAGGATAGTTTCAATCAAAGAGCAACTAGTGGCCTGCTTGGCAGCCTTAGAGGTGGCAATAGACTATCCTGAAGACCACGAGGAGATCATGGAGGATGCCCAAGTTGTTGCACACCTTGAGCAAGGTGCCATAAGGGAACTCGTGAACCTGATCGAGGCGTTTGAAAGGTCGAGGCTCCACAGATTTGGCGCATCCATACTCTTGGTGGGAAGCCCGAATGCGGGCAAATCCAGTCTGCTGAATGCCTTGGCATGTGAAGACAAAGCCATTGTCACAGAGGTGCCAGGAACCACCAGGGACGTGGTAGAAGCCAGGATAGAGATTCAGGGGATATGTGTAACATTGCTCGATACTGCCGGTGTAAGACACGAACCAGATCCCATAGAGGCGATGGGCATAAATAAGATACGCCAGCTTGCTCCTGATTCCAGCCTCTTTTTGTGGATCCTGGATATCTCGGAAGAATTCAGGGCCTCAGACAAGGCGGTAATGGACATGTTAAATGGCTTTGCACATATCCCATCCATATTGGTCTTCAACAAGACAGACATGGTGGGACAACACCCAAAAGCCCTTGCCGAAAAGATCCTTAAACAAATAGAGGAGCTGAATCCCAGACTGGCTAATAAGCCTCATTGTCTCGTCTCTGCCTTGAAACGTAGTGGCCTCCAGCAGCTTCAGGAACTGATAAAACAGTCGTTGCTCGGGCCAGATGGTACTTCACCTGACGTAGCGCCCAACTTGAGGCAAAAGGAAGTACTGGAAAAGGCACTTAAAATGGCAAGACAAGCCCTGAACGGTTTACAAAAAGGTCTTTCACCAGAGATACCTGCCCTTGATATAAGGCAGGCACTGGACTATCTGGGAGAAACAACTGGAGAAACCGCTACAGAAGACATACTGGAACAGATATTTTCAAGGTTTTGTCTTGGCAAATGATCACCTTGGCAAGCCCTGATCAAGGTGTTATCCCCCTTTGGCAGAACCTTCTCCTATTTTGTCTCTGTTGTGGGACGCCCTGCTATTTGGCTTCTCGCCACCCTGATATTCACTTTAGGGGCCACTTCGAGAGTAACGATATTTTCAGTAAGTCCGGTTATTCTGCCTATGATGCCTCCAGAAGTGATGACCTCATCACCCTTCTTCAGGGATTCGAGAAACTTCCTGTGTTCCTTCTGCTTTTTCTGCTGAGGCCTTATTAGCAGAAAATAGAAGATGGCAAATATGATGATCAGTGGCAAAAAGGCCATGATGGGATTGCCTTGCCCTCCCTGGGCACCTCCCTGTGGTGGTGCCATAGCATAAACGATGGATGGAAACATGATCTTCTTCTCCTTTATTGTAATCTTTTGCTATAGAAATCCTTTTTGAATTCCCTGAACCTGCCCCTCTCTATGGCCCTTCTCATATCTTTCATGAGACTCAAGTAGTAATAAAGGTTATGAATGGTGTTGAGCCTGTAGGAGAGAAGCTCCCTTGCCATGAAGAGATGCCTCAGATAGGCCCTTGAATAATTCCTGCAGGTGTAGCATTGGCAGTCTGGATCTATTGGGCCTTGGTCTTTAGCAAAACGAGCATTCTTTATAACAATGTGTCCAAAAGAAGTAAACAGCATTCCATTCCTGGCATTTCTCGTGGGCATGACACAATCGAACATGTCGACTCCTAACGCAACACATTCCACCAAATCTTCAGGTGTGCCAACCCCCATTACATAAACAGGGAAATGTTCTGGAATGAGGGGCCTGGAACACTGAATCATTTCGAAAAGCATCTCTTTTGGCTCACCAACACTGAGACCACCAAGGGCGTAACCGTCAAAACCCATTTCAAGAAGGCTGAGGACATGCTCTTTCCTTATTTCAGGATACATGCCCCCCTGAATTATGGCAAAAAGAAGCAACTGGTTGTTTCTCCTCGATACCAAGCATCTCTTGGCCCACCGTGTGGTGAGATCAGTGGATCTTCTAACATCTATCTCATGGGCAGGATAAGGAATGCACGTATCAAGGCACATCATTATATCGGCTCCCAGGGCCTCTTGAATCTCTATGGCCAGTTCTGGAGTGAGTCTGTGCAAGGAGCCGTCAATGTGGGATCTGAAAAGCGCCCCTTCTTCTTCGATCTTTCTAAAGGAAGAAAGGCTGTAAACCTGAAACCCTCCGCTATCGGTCAAAATTGGCAAATGCCAGTTCATGAATCTATGAAGGCCTCCAAGGGAGCCGATGAGTTCGTGGCCAGGTCTTAGGTAAAGATGATACGTATTTCCTAAGATGATCTGTGTACCTATTCCATGCAGTTCACCAGGAGTTAGGGCCTTGACACTTGCCTGGGTCCCGACTGGCATGAATACGGGGGTTTCAATACTGCCATGCCTGGTAAAAAGCCGCCCGCTCCTGGCCATGGTGTGGCTGCATTTCTGGAACTGTTTAAAGATCACCACTACTCACTTCAGGACCCTTCTAAGCACCTCGAGAAGCCGCTCGTGGATGCCTTCAAAAGGACCGTTTGACAAAACCACATATACGTCTTTTCGTTTCACATCCGTTGCCACAGCCTCAACTATCTCCTGAGCGTCCTTGCAGAAATAAGCATTTAGCCCATTTTCTCTAAGGTCTTCCACAAGCTTTCTCGATGAAAACCTGTCTCCTTCTGGCGCCTTTTCAGGATCAGGTACCGCCCTTACCATGACCTTATCCGCTGCAAAAAATGCCTTGGCGTAACTGTCTTGAAACAAGGCCCTCCTGCTGGTATTGGTTCTAGGCTCAAAAATCGCTATCAATCTGTGCCCCTTGTACCTTTCTCTTAAGGCCTTGAGTGTCTCTGAAACAGCCCTGGGATGATGCGCAAAATCGTCTATGACCAAGACCCCTTCAACTTCTCCCCTTATCTCCTGACGTCGTTTAACCCCTCGACACTTCCTGAGCCCCTCCACAGCGCCGTCCATATCAAGGCCCAGACCATGACACAGGGCAATGACCGACAAGCTGTTTAACACATTGTGTCTACCTGGCAATCTTATTGTGACACGCATCCTCGGACCGCTTTTGCAGATGGCGGTATAGGACGTGTGGTCAACAGACATTTCTATGTCTGAGGCTGTCCAGTCCACGTCTTTCTCAAAACCATAGGTCACCAACCTACAAGGAGCCTTTTTCGCTATCTCCATCACTGCAGGCCAATCTGCGCAAGCCACTAGCATGCCGTCACGAGGCAACAAGGAGACAAACTTACTGAATGAAGCCTTTATGGCATCAAAATCTGGGAATATGTCCGCGTGGTCAAATTCCATGCTGGTGATTATTGCGCCCTGTGGCTTGTAGTGAAGAAACTTGGATACCTTGTTGAAAAAGGCTGTATCGTATTCATCTCCCTCTATAACGAACCAGGGTGGCTTCCCCTCTTCGAAGCCCCGTCCTGCATCCTGCACCACGCCACCGATTAGAAAGCCAGGCTGGAAAGAGCACGCCTTTAATGCCGCAACCAGCAGACTAGAAGTGGTAGTTTTTCCATGGGTGCCTGTGATCACGAGGCATTTTCTGTCCACCAGAAAAAATTCTCCAAGGGCCTGGGGGAAAGAGGTATAAGCAAGCCCTTGGTCCATAACATAAACGGCTTCTGGATTTGTAGCCCTGATCACGTTGCCAATGACCACGAGATCTGGCTTTGCATCTTTCAGGTTGTCTGGATCGTAGCCTTTGTAGACTGGAATCTTTAGTTCCTGTAACAGTGTGCTCATGGGAGGATAGAAGGCGGCATCTGAACCTGTCACATCATACCCCTTTGCCTTCAAAAGGCCTGCCAGGGCAGCCATACCTGTTCCACAAATACCCATGAGATAGACCTTCGAACCCTGGTCCAAACTAGACATTTCACATTCACCTTATCCAAATCTTGTCTTTATCGCCTGCTGCTATTTAGCAGCATGTTCCAAAGTATGCAAAAGATTCCTTAAATTGGGTCAGGACGAAATCGGCAAATTTTCACTAATGCTCTTGTTCCAAAATGTAACAAAAAACGAACTGGCTTCTCAAAAAAAATCCTCCACAGATTGAGGGGATGTTCGAAATTTATTCTTTAAAAAATTTGTTGGAACTGAGATAATCTGCTGCTAAAATCAAACCGTGTTGCGCTTATCTATTTAATTTTTTTATATTTTTGTGGTTGGTTATATTAAGAAGAATTTTAAAATACGTATTTATTTTTAAGGTAATTATGATAAAAAGTCGAAAAAATCTTCTGAGATGTTTTGACGTTTTTGAAATTTAATATTATTTTGTGGCCTGAATGCAAATTCAGTTATTTTTAAAAATCGGGGGAGAAGTCGAGCCAAAATTCACTCGCATCTACCTAATTCAATGAAAGGAAAAAAATGATGGATAGTGTATCAATCTTACAGGTTCTGGCAAATTCTTATCTTTATGGTTGGGCTGGGGCAGCAATCTTTTTCGTCCTGTTCGTGATACTACTGAGACAGAACACGATCAAGGGCACGCTTGTCAGCAAACTTCAGAGAGAAAACAAGGACATGGAACAACAGCTGTCTGAAAACAGCGAAAAGATTGCTGAGCTTGAAGCACAGGTGGAAAGCCTTACAGAGGAGACCGAGGAAAAGGCTGCCGAAATCAGCAGGCTTGAAGATCGCCTGTCTTCAGTTGAGAAGGAATTGAGCGAAAAGACCGATAAGATAAACGAGCTTGAGACAGAGCTCAAAAACTACAGGACAGAAAATACCGAATTAAAAACCAAGGTTTCAGAGCTTGAGAAAAAGACGGCTGAGCAAGAAGCTCTCATAGAACAGAAAGACAACGAGATAGAGAATTTGACTCAGAAGGTAGCCGAGCTCGAAAAGGATCTGGAAGAAGTTCAATTCAACCACAATATAGCTGTCCTCTACATACACATGAAGAAGTTGTATGAGGAATTCAGCCAGGATTACACTCAGAACATCCTCAAGGGCATTAACACCATGAAGGTCTCCGACATCGATATGACAACAGCCCAGGCAATCTTTGAACATGCCATGCGCTCTTTCCTCGATACCTCAAACCCGCAGGAGCTAGGGGAGGAGGCTCCAGCAACGACCGAGGAAGAGGGGACCGAGGAGAGCTGATTCCCTGATTTAACTTAATTTTTTTGTTCTTTTTTCACCAGGAGGATTTGAAATGGACACATTGGTATACCTGTTTTATGCAACATTTTCTTTCATATGTTCCCTGATTTTTTTGGCTGCCTTTGGGGCCGGCCTGTATGGTCTCTATCTGCACAAGACAAAACAGACCTTTGGAGAAGAAGGAGAGGAGCCGCAAGGCCGTTTTGCGTTTCTGGCAGACAAAAAAAAGGCCATATGGTTAATTGTCATTGGATTGATATTCGGAGTAGTTGGATACAGGACCCAGCCTACCAAGATGATACATCACAAGGCTGAAACCCAGGCTGTTCAAAAAGAAGAGGTAAAACAGACAGCCAAGGAAACTCACGAGGAAGCGGTAAAAGAAAAGGCCCCGGAAGCAGAGGTCAAGGAAGCTCCTAAAGAAGCAGTACAGGAAAAAGAAGAAGCCAAGGAAGAGGTAGCCAAGGCAATAAAACCTCAGGAAACACCTGCTCCCCAAAAGGAACAAAAAGAGGTAGCTGAAGAAGAGGCCAAGCCTGCTGCCGCACCAGAAAAGCCAGCGCCTCAAGAAATTGAGCAGATAGCCAAGCTGAAGGAACAGATAGCAGCCTTGGAAAAAGAGCGATTGGCCAACGAAGAACAGGCCAAGATGTTACAGACTGAACTGGCTCAGTTGAAGGAAGAGCTTCAAAAGAAAGATAAAAAGAACAAGGAACTGGAGGCAGAAGTACTCAGCCTCAAAAACAATGTGAAGGCCCTTCACCAGAAATTGTCTAAAGGCAATGTGGAGATGGTCCAGGCAGTAGTATTGCAGAAACAGCTCAAGGAGGCATGTGCTGAGCTCAAAAAGACAAAAGAGGCTGCAGCCTCCATGGAGAAAGAACTGAAAAAGGCCAAGGAAGAGCTTGAAAAGGCCAAGACTGCCTCGGCCAACCTTGAAAAGAATCTCAAGGACGCCCAGGCCAAGCTCGCCGCCTTGGAACATGAGAGAAATGAGCTTCAAAGCAAACTAACCGCCCTTGAAAAGGAGAGAGACGAACTAACAAACAAGCTGTCTGCCCTTGAAAAGGAAAGAGACGAACTCAAGGACAAGCTTGAAAAGGCCAATGTAGACTTGGCACGTCTTTCCAAGGAAAAGGAAGAGCTTCAACAGAAACTGTTTAAGAAGATGGACACTGACCAGGGATATGCCGAACAGGTCCTGGCACTCCAGAAGAAAAACGAAATCCTTACCAAGAAGCTTAAAGAGGCCCTGAGCACACCAAGCGACCTCAAGCTCATGTATGACAGCGTAGTTGCAAGGCTTAATGACCTCAAGCAGCAAAACGAGCAGCTGAGAAACCAGCTTCGCACTATGAATGAGGCTGTAGACATGAAGGTCATAGAGTTGACAGAACTCAACTCCAAATATCAGCTTCTTCAGGAACAGTCAAAGGTCAAGGATGAAAAGATCAGACGTCTGATGGATGCCAATAGGGCACTTCAAGACAATATTGCATTCTTCAAGACCAAGATCAACACCTTGGAAAGTGAGATAAAGACCAAGGACACCATCATCCAGCAACTTCAAAAGCAGCTGGCCAAGGGGAAGTTCAGCCAAGCAATAACTCAGCCTGAAGAAACTGCAGCGGAAGCTGAAGAAGCAGCTGTGGCAGATAAGGCAGCGGCAGTTGCAGAAGAAAAGGCTGCAATAGCCAGCGAGGAGGCTGCTAAAGCCGAGGCTGAGACTGCTAAAGCTGAAAACACTAAGGAAAAGGAAGAAGAGAAGGCTGAAAAATAAACCCGTAAGCAGTCAATTAAGACCTCAAAAGGCCTGCTGTCTTGCAGGCCTTTTTTGTTTTGTTCTTTACGGCCAAAATGAACATATGCTTTTTTGAGACTGATTTTACTTTCTTAACAGAATCTTTGTACTTGAACCAATGTACTCAAGTGCCAGAATGAACCCTTTTTAACGGTGTAACAGGCAGCCGTCAGGCATTATCCTCACCTGTCTCCTTTACTGCTATGTGCCTCATTGCTATTTCTCCCTGCCTGAAGGTGAAACATACCTTTTCCATCTCACGGTCCAAAACCATGGATGCCTTATCTATGCGAATCTTACAATTTGGATAGGCCTTTTTCAGAATTGTTATGGAAGCCCTCTCCATATCGCCAAGATTGGCTTCAAGTTTCTGGATCCTGGTCTTGTTGGATGTCATCACCGCATCAATGGCCTCAGCCGCCTCAATAAGGCTCTTCTTCAAGGCCTTCATCTTTGCGTCCAAACCACCCCTTGCAGCCTCTATCTTTTTCAGCTTTAAAAGACCTGCCCTTATACCTGCCAGTTTTTTGGCATTCTTTTCCTGATCCTTGGTAAGGGCTTCATAATGGCATACAAGCAGTGGATTTATGCCTGCGGCTATAAGAGTTGGCACATTTGCCGGCGTCCCTGCAATCTGGGTAACAAGAGAGCCACCAAGCTCGATCCTTCCTCCTGCGATAAGGCCCTTTCCACCTAATATCTCCATGGAGCCTTCAACCTGGCAATTTGCATCCAGGACATAATCATTTACTTTTGCATCGCCTCCTACAAATACCTTGGCATATTCTATGGCCTGGCAGGCAAGCCCCTTGCCAGCCTTCAAGATGGTGTTTCTGGATCTGATGATCCCCGAGACATTTATCCTCCCACCTGCCAGAACGATTGCGTCGTCATTTATTTGTCCTTCTATTATGAGATCACCAGCCGCCTCTACAGTAAGACCGCCGCAAATCGATCCGGTGACAATCAGCCTCTGGCCGGCAAACTCTACGTGTCCCGTTGATATATCCACATCTCCGTCGATGACCCATTCGGTTACTACGGAGATGGTGCCGTCAGGCTCCACCTTAACAGCGCCATCACATGCAGCCACTAGGGTGTCCTTATCTAGAATTTCCACATGTTCACCCAGCTTGAACGCCTTCAGTTCACCGGGCTTAGGCTCTATCTTTTCACCAAAGATGTTCATGCCAGGCTTGCCTGGTGTTGGTGGGATCTTTTTGGCTATGACCTCATCCTTGGTGACATTTAATATGGGATGCACATTTATATGGACTGTCTCTTTCCTATCTGTTTCGTCTGTATCCAGGGGTTGGTAAAGAGGCTCAACCGTGATTTCGATCTTCCCATCTCTTCCATCTTCGGCGGCAATCCCTTGGGCTACCAGTAGCTTGTCATCGATCCATTCAGGAGCCTTTTTCAAACCAAAACATATGTCTGTATTTTCTATGACACGTGGCAACATGGAACAGATCTCCTGTAAAAAATCAGAAACATCTCCTTCAACAAATGCATGGAGATCGTCCTGGGAAACCCGTAAGGTTGCCACCCCCTCTATTATCTCTATTCCTTGGTAAAGATCTTGCCTGGTCACGAAAAATTTTCCTTTGAAATCTCTCCATCCTGTAAAGATTACAAGTCATCTAGTCTTAAAAAGATTGTAGAAACCACCTTATAATTTTATTATCGTCAACCGTGTAAAAAACCATCAGCAACACTTTTTAAGAAGGGAGAAAAAGGAAAATGAAATTTTTCATCGATACTGCAAATCTCAAAGAAATCGCAACGGCCAATGACATGGGAATGGTAGACGGAGTAACCACCAACCCTTCCCTCATTGCAAAGGAAAATTGTGAATTTGAAAAGAGAATAAAAGAAATATGTGATCTTGTTTCTGGCCCAGTCAGTGCCGAAGTGGTGAGCCTGGATGCCGACGGCATGGTAAAAGAAGCCCAGGGCCTGGCTGAGATCGCTGAAAACATAGTAATAAAGATCCCAATGACCACAGAAGGACTCAAGGCCACAAACTCCCTGGCCAGCATGGGCATCAAAACCAATGTAACACTGGTATTTTCACCACTCCAGGCCCTTCTCGCTGCAAAGGCAGGAGCAACCTTTGTGAGTCCCTTTGTCGGGCGCCTTGACGACATATCCCAAGACGGCATGGATCTCATCGCTGACATAGTGCAGATCTATGACAACTATGCCTTTGATACAGAAATCATTGTTGCCAGCATCCGTCATCCTGTGCACGTATTGGAATCTGCAAGATTGGGCGCAGATATTGCAACAATCCCTTTCAAAGTCATTTCACAGTTGGCCCATCATCCACTTACAGACAAGGGCCTAGAAAAATTTTTAAAGGATTGGGAAAAAGTGCCGAAAAGCTGATTGATGAGGATCGAGACCTGGGAAAAGACAAAAAATCGATTTGAAGTTATTTTATTCGTGTTCCTGGCAGGGCTGCTCCTTGCTGGTCCTGTCTACTGGCATGGCGCAGCACAGGCAGGAGCCATATATACCTTTGTGGATGAAAAGGGTGTTTGGCACTTTACAAATGTCCCTTCTGATCCCCGATTCACCAGGGCTGAGTTTTCCGCAGATTCAGTCGTCATCCATGGAGCTGGATCAGCTCAAACATCAGCCCCGAGAGGCACTGAGCATTACCACTCCATAATAAAAAAGGCAGCCACGTCCTTTGGCCTGGATCCTGGCCTTGTAAGGGCGGTAATCAAGGCTGAATCAGGAGGAGATCCAGCAGCCATATCACCCAAAGGCGCCCTGGGCCTTATGCAGCTCATGCCAGGGACAGCTGAAGAACTCATGGTCTACGATCCCTTGGACCCAGAAGAAAACATCTGGGGAGGAAGCCAGTATCTGAGCATGCTGCTCGATATGTTCCACGGGGATGTCATTAGTGCCTTGGCGGCCTATAATGCCGGGCCTGGCACAGTCACACGGTACGGAGGACTGCCCCCCTACAGGGAAACCATCAACTATGTGCAAAGGGTGTTGAGATTCTGGAAACAGGGCCAATTTTAGAGACCCGGCCCTCCTCCAAGAAGACCCCTCCCTAATCGCGAGAATATCCAGGCAGATTGAGATAGGTACAGCTTCCCGACTGGCATGTGCGTGTTTCTACTGACGGCTTGTTGGGATTTGGAGCAGGAGCCTTGTGTGCGCCAGTTGAGATATTGGCTGCACTCATGAGCTTTCCCACCTCTGGAGACTGACATTTAGGGCATCTGGCCTCCTCCAGTTCCTCCTTGGTCATCATGAGAAGTTCAAATACATAGTTACAGCTTTTACACTGAAATTCATATATGGGCATCTTTGGTATTCCTCCTGTTTCGAGTAAGTACAAAATAAAAGGAAGGAGGTTGGTCAAGCCCCCCTCCTTCCTATATAGATCTTTCTTACAGGCTCTTCGACTTAGAAATAAACTTCAAAGGTAGCATAGAAGTTGTCCATCTGATTTACAGGCGCAAAGAACTGTGCCTTTGTGGGATCGTCGCCTACGTCGTCTGGATCCCAGGGTTTTCCAAGCCAGCTTCCACTTCCCGTGTAGTTGATCCAGTAATACTGATAGCCGAACCTCATAAAGGCCTTGGCGTACTTTGAAAGAGGTGTCTCTGGAAGATCCCAAATCCAATATGCCTCTGCCACATGGCCCCTTGTGGCAAGTTTGCTCAGATAGAGGTCATCGGCAGCAGGTGTAAAGTTAATCCAGTAGCGGGAGCCGAAATTGTATTCGACGCCGAACTTGCTCCTGAGCTGCTCTATGGGAATCCTGGCACCTGCATAGGCTGCCCAGCCCCAGTGATTTTGTTTGGTGGTGTCTGACGGGTCTGTCAGAAGACCATATCCCAAGAAGTTACGGCCCCTGTCATCGGTACGGCTTAAGCCACCGCTAACAAACCAATCTATGCCGCTGATTCTGTCCATGTATACAAAGCTTGCATGGTAGATGTCACCGAGATCAGCACTGGCGTCCACCCTGTCTGGGGTGCCAGTGGTCATACCAGCAAAGGGCATGGTATTGTTGGATATGCTAATGCTTTCCATCATGTCTGGAACATCAGCGGCCCTGAAAAACTGCAAATTAGCAAACCTGTGGGCCTCTGTGTCGTTTATAATGTCCCAGCTGAATCCATAGAGATCCGTATCATCGAGACCACCAGTTGGATTATCGTCACTGTCAAAGCCTGCCTCATATCCACGGCCATAACAGATGCGGATCTTTCCTGGCCATGGATCAGTATACATATAACCGAGTGTTGCACCATCAAATGTCCAGTCCACACCAAGCGCTACTGGAGTGGCATAACGGCTATCATAGTTGTATCTCAACTGGGCCGGAGGGCCATCTACTGTGGGACGGCGACCTACAGACACCCAGATGGGCAGATCAAAGATATTGACCCAGTTTACATAGGCCATTTCAACCCTGAGGGTATTGTCATTGGGACGGCGGCTTATATTTGGATCCATCACAAAGCCATTTCCCCCAAAAGGATATGCTGTCTTGGCTGCACTTTCCATACCCCAGATCTTGTACATGGTCACACGGCCCTTAAAGGTGATATTTTCAGTGGCCTTAACCTTCATTCCAAGACGGAGTCTGTTGGTATAGAGGGTGTCGTTATTGAAATCCTCGGCCTCCTCTGGCCCTGGCATTGGCCCAACCATGCCACCCTGCATCCATTGGCCGAGCTTGATGGCATCGTAATACTTTCTTGCATGGGCCCTTGTTGAATCCAACCTGAAACGATAGTCACCGAAAAACTGGAATCTGCCAACTCCATTTGTCATAAGGTCGTCGAATTGATCATTGAGATCTTCGAGATCGTCCCTGGTGTCTTCCTGCTTTGACTTTAGTGCGTTTAGTTCTCTTTCCAGAGCTGCATTGGTGCCCTGACTCTTGACCTGGTTGAGTTCCTTTTTGACCTGTGCCAGTTCCCTGCTCAACTGTTCAATCTTTTTGAGAAGCTGATCAGTACTGGGAGAGGCATAACCACCTGCAAATACTGCGGCAGGAAAGACCAGGCCCATGAATAAAAGAAATCCGACAAATTTTCTCATGGCAATTCCCTCCATTTTTTAGTACTCCCAATTACTTAGAAAAAAATTAGAAAAACACAGCTACCTTGTTCATTAAATCATAAAGGAACTGTTGTCAAGCTGTAGAATCCTTTATTATAAAGGGATTAGGGAAATAGTTTATCTGTAAATCAGTACAAGGAACACTATTCGGTATAATCATGAATCAAAAAGGGACGCCAGAGGCACAATTGATATTCTTTGGCAAATTACTATATCAAAAGGGCCTCGTGGCAGGAACAGACGGCAACCTCAGCCTCAGAACAGACAAGGATGTGATATTTATTACTGCCTCTGGGGTTCACAAAGGATTTCTCGGTATAGAACAGATATTGAAACTGGATGCCTCGGGAAACCTCATTTCAGGGCTGCTCAAACCATCTTCAGAATCCGGGCTTCACATAGAGATCTATTCCAAGGTTCCTGAATGTGGCGCCATCATCCATGCCCACGCCCCGTGGAGCACTGCTGCAAGCCTTGAACACGATTGCATCGATCTGTCCCACCTGGCAGAAGGCAAACTCCTATTTGGAAAAGTCGAGGTGGTCCCATATCATCCACCAGGCACGGCCATGCTTGCACGAGCGTCTTCTGATGCGGCCACAAGGTCCAAGGTCCATATCCTCAAGGCCCACGGGGTAGTCGCCTGGGGGAAAGACCTAAAGGAGGCGTTCTGCCTTGTGGAGGCACTAGAAAACAACATAAAGATACTTGGCATAAGTAAGATGGGCTTCCAACCCGAAAAATAAAGGGCTCTTCCTTTTCTCATACATCCCGCTCCAGGGGAGAAAGAAGGCCATCATCCCCTGAAATCTTGTAGGGACTTCCAACCTTGAGGGGCAAATTCATATCACCATGGCCTATTGGAAGATCAGCCAGAATGGGTAGGCCCCTAAACCCCGAAAGCCTGTCCATGAAAAGATCCTGAATGAGAGGCTGCTCTTCCTTGTTTTCACCGATGAATTGGCCGAGACACAGCCCGCCGATCTTGTCAAATACACCTGCAAGGCTCATATGGGTAAGCATCCTATCCAGTCTGTACATGGGTTCATTGCAATCTTCCAGAAAAAGGATGACCCCTTCCCATTCTGGCTCAAAGGGCGTGCCAATGAGATGACAAAGACAGGTCAAGTTGCCTCCCACCAGCATCCCCTCATGAACCCCTGAGCCCAATGTCACCCCCCTAAGCTGCGGTAGCCTGCCTTTCACCATGAAATCCCACAGAGCCTGCCTTGAACTGGATCTTGTATCACAAAGGGTATTGAGCATGGGCCCGTGAATACCCGTTCCGCCAAACCTTGATATTGCCGCCAGGAGGACCGTGACATCGCTGAACCCAATAACCTGAGGGCCATGCCCGATGGTGTCCCAATCAACAAGGGGCAGCCAGCGCATGGCACCGTATCCTCCTCTACAACAGAGTATGAATTGGAGATCTTTCTTACAAACGAGACTTTGGAACTCCAATGCCTTCTCCTCATCAAGGGCTGCAATATATTGAAGTTTTGGATTTGGACGGGCTTTATCGGAAAAGCCCTCACCGACTATGTGTAGATCCTCGATCATAAGGCCCAGTTCCCGCCGCAAAATGGAGAGCCCTTGCTCAAGTGCCTTTCTACTGCTTGGAGAAGAGGGTGAAAAAAGAGAAATTTTCATATATTGTCACATCCTTGACTTTAGGGCTCCAAGCCTTAAAGTTTAGAATTGAATCTTGACAGATTACCATTCATACGACCTCCCTCTGGAGGCCGATAAGGAGTAAAAAATCCCACTTTATAAAAGAGGATAAGGGTTGGACTATGAATCAACAGAAGGATTACTATAAAATATTAGGAGTTTCAAAGGATGCCTCACCAGAAGAGATAAAAAAGGCATTCAGGAAACTTGCCATAAAATATCATCCAGACAAAAACAAGGGCAACAAAGAGGCAGAAGAGCGCTTTAAGGAGATAAACGAAGCGTATGCCGTACTGAGCGACCCAGAGAAGAGGAAACAGTACGATACCTTTGGTTCCACTGAATTTCATAAACACTTTTCGCAGGAGGACATATTCAGGGATTTTGACTTCTCCACCATATTTCGGGATCTGGGAATGGGTGGAGAAGGATTTACCAGGATAATATTTGGCAGTGGTGCCGGTGGCTTCGAGGATCTCTTCTCTGGCGCAGGCTATCAGACAGGTCAAGGCCGACGCCGCTATCACCACGACACTGGCGGACCCTTCATGTATCAGCAGCAACAACCCAAGGGCCAAGACGTGGTCTTGGACCTCTATGTAACTCCTTACGAGGTGATGCATGGGGACAAGAAGATCATATCGCTTCAGACTGGTGGATTTCCGGAAAAGATCTCGGTCACCATCCCCAGGGGAATCGCCCAGGGCAAGAAGATAAGGGTTCCAGGAAAGGGCACCCAGGGCCCAGGTGGCAGAGGAGACCTGTATCTCAAAATCAACATCTCTCTTCCTCCAGGGTTCTACTTCGATAAAGACGGCAACGTGATCTACGACCGCTTCATCACCTTTTCACAGGCCTGTCTTGGGACCAGCGTAGAAGTTCCTGGACTAGACGGAAGCAGCCTGAAACTCAAGATCCCTCCTGGGATTAAATGCGGACAAAAGATGAGGCTCAAGGGCAAAGGGCTACCTGGACCCAGGGGTGGAGAGCACGACCTGTTTGTAAGAGTCATGATACATGTGCCCAAAAAGCTCTCTAAGGAGCAAAAAAGGATCGTGGAAGAATTAAAGAAGGCAGGGCTTTAAATATCGTGGAAACAACCTGTAAAACTAGCTGTTTCCCAATTGTGGCTATTTTTTTCTATCATATATAACACATGGAAATTCAAGAAAAAATTGAAACTTCCCAAACTTGACACCAAGTTTATAAATGTGTTAACAGTAGCACCTGATGTTTTTGGCCCCCGTAGCTCAGGGGATAGAGCACAGGATTCCTAATCCTGGTGTCGCATGTTCGAATCATGCCGGGGGCACCAGACAAGACCAGAGGGGATTTTGCCTTTTATCCCCTCTCCTTTAATATTCGTCTCCCAAATACCTGTTCAAAAAGCCAGGTCAGTAATACCCTTCCAGTATAAAAAAGAACGCTAGAAAGAGTCATGGTGCAGCCTTTCTTGGCTTTACTCCAAGGATTCCTTCTGTTTACAAACCAATCCGTAGCCTTAGGTCAAAAATTTCCGTATCATGGAGATGGTCTCCTGCTTTCTGGTCGCCCAGTTTGGGGCCTCAAGCTCTCCTGGCGCAGGATCCCCCGTGAGTCTTTGTATCACTGTATCAGCGGGGAGGATCTTTATGGCCTGTGCCACCATTTTTGCATATTCCATTTGTGATATCGGGATGTAGCTACCCTCCCGATACATGCTTGAAAGGCGGGTACCCTTTATTACATAAAGCTGGTGGAATTTTATGCCATGTATGCCTAACTCCCTGACAAGTCTTATTGTATCAAGCATCTCTTTCCGGCCCTCGTCGGGAAGCCCAAATATTACATGGGAGCAGATATAGAACGGATATCTTTTGGTAATCTCAACAGCCCTGATAAAATCCCTTACCTTGTGCCCCCTTCGTATCTTTTTGAGGGTCTTGTCAGAGCTGCTTTGGAGCCCGTATTCCATCCATACCATCTTGTCTCTGAAACAAGAGCGTATCAGATCAAGCACCTCTTTATCCACACAATCTGGCCTTGTGCCAATGGCAACAGCAACTACCTCAGCCACGCCGGCCACCTCCATGTAGATCTCCTGGAGCCTTTCAAGAGGGGCATATGTATTGGAAAATGCCTGAAAGTAGGCTGCAAACCTCTTGGCCTTGTAACGCCTACTGGCCCACTCGATCCCCTCTTCAAGCTGCTGCCTTATGGACAAACCCTTAAATGATGCACCTGTACCAGAGCCCTTTTCATTGCAGTATATGCAGCCTGCCCTGCCCCCGGATCTGTTGGGACAGCCAAGACCTGCATCAAGAGGTATCTTTTGCACCCTTTGTCCAAAATGCCGCCTGAAAAAACTATTCAGGCTCAAAAACTGCTCCATGTCTTCACCATGCGTAGTGGGCTTGATGCTTTTTGCTGATGCGTCTCCATAAAGAAAAACATGTTTCCTGTTCTTTTCATAGATTCTGGTATAATCTTTATAGTCTAAGAATACTTTTCGCTCCTAGGCCACCACATATTTTAACAAAGGAGAAGGTCATGTTTTTTAAGCAATTTTTGGTTAAGGGCATGGGATGTCTGTCCTACATCATTGGATGCCCCATGGCGCACAAGGCTTGTGTCGTGGACCCTAAAAGGGACGTCCAGGACTACATCGACGCAGCAAGGGCCAATGGAATGGAAATTACCCATGTCTTTGAAACCCATATTCATGCAGATCATGTAAGCGGGAATCAAGAGCTTAGATCCCGGACAGGTGCAGACATCTATTTCATGGAAGGGACACCAGCGAGTTTTCCCCACGAAGAGGTCCGAGAGCATGAAAGAATAGAGCTGGGAAATGTGCGCCTTGAATTCTTGAAGACCCCAGGACATACCCCCAACTCCATGTCCATCCTTGTGACGGATCTTGGCCGGGCAGAAGAGCCTTGGTTTGTCCTCACCGGGGACTGCCTTTTTGTTGGAGACATAGGAAGGCCTGATCTTGCAGGAGAAGAACTTCTTGAGGAACAGATAAACAATCTCTACGACTCCCTCCACAACAAACTTGGTGCCCTGCCACGCGACATGGAGATATACCCCGCCCATGGAGAGGGTTCCCTTTGCGGGAGGGGGATGAGCTCAAAGCCCAACTCCACTATAGGTTTTGAGATGGATCATGTGCCAGTTCTAAAGCTTGCCTATGAAAAATTTCGTGAAGAGATGACCCAAAACTTCCCCCAAAGGCCGAAAAGCTTCACCCATATCATCGAAACCAACAAACTGGGCGCCCCGCTCCTTGAAAGATGCCCCATAGTCAGAGACCTTGGCCCACGGCAGGTTAAAGACTTGATGGAGAAGGACGCCGTGGTGCTGGATACCAGGGATACGGCGGCCTTCGGCGGTGTTCACATACCTGGCTCCATAAACATTGGCCTTGGGCCCCAGACAGCCAACTGGATAGGTATGGTGCTTGGTCCGAAAGATAAGATCATCCTCGTGGTAACCGACATGGATGCATACACAGAGATGACCAATCAGCTCCACCGGATCGGCTACGACAACATAATCGGCTATCTCCACGGCGGCATTACCGCTTGGCAGGAAGCAGGGATGCCAATAGAGCATCTTTGGCAGATATCGGCTGCCAAGCTCCATGACAAACTTCAGTCAGGCAACTACAAACACCTGTTTGACGTTCGCACCCAAATGGAATGGGAAACAGGCCATATCAAGGAGGCAACACACCTTCCCATAGATGTCATGTTAAGAAATATTCCAGATATACCAAAGGATGAAGAGGTAATTGTATACTGCGGAGTAGGCTATAGGGGCAACATTGCTGCAAGCTTCCTTCAGCGTCGTGGCTTTACCCATGTCCACAGCCTTGCAGGAGGAATGAAGGCATGGACAAATGGGGCATACCCTGTGGAGAGATAGGGAAATTACACCCCTGGGCTGAAAGGCGCCTTCTCGTATTTTCTGATAACCTTACCTGGTCTTCACCGTAGAGATGGTGATGACCACCCTCCTGTTCATTGCCCTGCCAGCCGGGTTGTCACTTCCATCTGGATTGGTGTTTGGGGCAACAGGTTTTGTCTCTCCCCAACCCTTGGCCTCTATCCTGCTGGCTGCAATGCCGTGCTTTTCAACAAGCCACCTCTTTACTGCAAACGCCCTTTTCTCGGACAGCCTCTGGTTGTATTCGTTGGTACCCTTGGAATCGGTGTGCCCCTCGATGAGTACCTGTCCCTTGCCCTTCTTCTCAATGATAAGGGCCACCTTGGAAAGGGTAGAGGCTGCCTCAGACTTTATATCTGCCTTATCAAAATCGAATAGCACATCACTTTTGAGATTTACCCTGATGGCAAATGGGGTCTTTTTCGCCTTAAGTGCGGAAATTGCCTCTTGAACACCAAGACCGTCGGACTTGAGACCTGTTTGAGCGCTGAGTATAGGAATGGCCTCAGCCGGCGCCAATGTCACGCCAAGCTCTTCAGGGCTGGAAGCAGAAACAGCTGCCTCTGCCTTTTCCTGAGCCTCTTTGGAATCTAAGGTCAAGCCAGGCTGCTGTTCACTTCCCCAAAGCGGTACAGGCCATAAGAACACCAAAAGCCAAATGGCCACATAAGGCATTGGTATTATAGTCACTTTTGAAGCTCCACATCAAAGGGCGAGACTTCAGGAATCTGAAACTCTATCTCGGTTATACCTTCTGGAGGTGCTGGGAATTTGAACCACAAAATCTTTATTGGCTCATGCTTGGTCATATGAAGGACGGGGATCACTCCCTTTCTCGATTTCTTTGCAAAGTACTTTGGATCTCCTGGCTCGGCTATGTAGTCGCCAACTACAGGCGAGGCGAGCCAGTTTCCTTCCTTATCCTTGAGCACTTTATACTTTTTTCCGCCTGCCACATAATAGACGTCCTGTATCTTGAATTTGATATCTACAGAGCGCAGCATCAAACTCGGGACACCTGCATGCTCCTTGAGCTTCTCCTTTTCATCCATACTAAGCGCTTCCCAAGGGTGGATATAGCGAACCGCAAGGGTAAGAACTCCATTTCTCACTTTGGCCTTCACAAGCTGCACCTTGGACCCACCTGGCCCGAACTGCTCATCAAGCACCTTGACTGCCTCCGCCCTGCCTGAAAAAAACAAAAGCGCTACAACCACTACCGTAAGTGATAAAACTCTCTTAGCCATAATTACCCCTCCAGTAAGAACTGTACGAAAACCATATCCGATGGATTAGTAGTCTGGCTTTATCCATCTGGCACCTTCATACCTTTGAAAAACCAGTCTAATCTATTATGCAGTAAACTTTAAGAGGATTAATAGAAATTTCGCCTGGATTTTAACGAATTTGCTCTTTTATTGGCGCCTGACACTCAGGCCTCATCCAAAATCTGGACACTCCCCCACATATGTCCATAAAAAATGCATTTACGACGTTACTGCAGCCCTATGTTCCAGCCCTCGGCCGACCTCAAAAGCACTTGATGAAAAACAGAACCAGACCTAAAACTTAAATTATTTATAAATGTATCATGAATACTCAACTCTTATAAATAGCCATCTCCTTTTCTTCTCTATCCTTATCGGGATCTGGTATTGACTGGAATCTTTCCAATCTTCTTATGTATGAACTTGGAAAATCATTTTCGACAGCTCCCACAACGACATGTCTTTTATACCATGTATAGGGAAGAAGGCTTGCGTCAATATCGGTGGCATAATACGTTGATGCTTCAACTTTCTTTCCGTCAGATAATGCGACTTCTATTTCTTTTTCATTGTATCCGCGCCCAAGCCCTTCTTTTTGATCCAATATAGTTTTTTCAGAACTATTTATTTCATACAAAACTCCCCAGATGCAATCGTTGGGATTGTTTGTGAAGTATGCGTCGCATTTGGCCGAACCATCCTTACCTCTCTTGTGGAATTCCAGTTTATGACCATACAAAATGCCGATACCTATTTTCCCTGCCGAAGGCGCACGCTCTTTCATTCGACGTTCTGACATATTCGAACCATAGGCAAAATATAGCATCTTATTCCTCACTTATCGGCTCACGAACCTGTAAAACAGATATAATAATTCATTTTCCCCGGAAAAAAATTGTCTCTCAAAAGGGAAAACATATTCACAGATATATGAAAAGTTTTTCTCATTTTCTGATACTTCCTTATTGAAGCCGCCTTTTTCAGGGTTTTCTACTGCCAAATCGTAACCGAAACATGGCACACTTCGAGCAAATAGATAATTTAAGAAAAATAAAACTGGAGGGCACCTTTTAATGAAAACCTTATGGAGTTTGATTTTAGGAAGTTTTTTGATATGTGTAATAAGTTCTGGCTTTTTTGATAGGGCCTATGCTCTCAACTTTGGCACCAATATTACAGTCTGGGACAACCAGGGAAACACTAACGGACCTGGTGATACCATCATGAATTATGATGGGACTGGGATAGGCTGGGAAGATCAGGAAACTGAGCCCGACACCCTTCAATCAGAAGATTGGGATCTTGAAGGAATTTTTCTAAACGGCACGATCCTCTCTCTGGTAGGTCAATGGGATTTCATAAATGGTGAAGATGGTGCTTCAAGCTCCTATGACAACGATAACGATGGCAAATACACCTCTGGCGACATCTTCATAGATGTTGATAGTGACAACAACTATGACTATGTCTTTGATGTGGATTGGACCAACAAATCTTACACCTTTTATGGCATAAGTACTGGGGTATATATAAATGCCTCATACAAAAGTCCAGATTCAGATCCATGGAAGATAGATACAACAGCTTCGACGTTGAACAATCTTGGTACAGGCACTCTCGTAGCTGGTGTTGATAACTCATTGGGCTTTATAGGTTCATCTTACCATAATTATGTAACGGGTTTTGATCTCATGCCAATATTTAACGATCTTGGAGTAAGCGAACTTGATTTCAAGACGCATTTCACCATGGAATGTGGAAACGATGAGATTGAAGGCCAGGGAACTGCACCTGTTCCAGAACCGGCCACCCTGATCTTGCTAGGCACAGGACTGATAGGAATCGCTGGCTTGAGCAGAAAAAGGATAAAGAAATCGGCATAAACCTCCATTGTAAAAGTATATGAGAAGAGGGGCCGTTCTGGCCCCTCTTCTATTTTGATACTCATCAATCTTTGAGGCTATGGAGGGCTAATGGATATTAGATCTTTTCAAAAGGCAATTTGCTATCACATCTGCCACAGATATCCTGTTAGATTCATGGGGGATTGTATCTGTGCTGACGACTTGCTCAACACCACTTTTTTCAAGCAGACGGGATGCCCCAGGCGCAAATACAGGATGGGTTACTAAACAAACGATCCTGGGGATGCCCCTTTTCTTGAGAAGACCAGCAGCAACGGCTATGGTCCGGCCTGTACTCAAGATATCGTCTACTATTACCACAGTGTCATACTCCCTTGAAAATTCAGGAAGCTCGACCTCCACATCTCGATCTCCCCTCCTCACCTTCCTGCAAACCATATAATCCAGTGAACACATCTGGCCTATCCTTTTTACCCATTGAAGAGATTCTTCATCAGGCCCAAGGAGCAAGGGCTTATCCTTCATGGAAGCAAGATAATCGGCCACTGGCCCCGCAGCAGTAAGATTCACCGCCTCAATCCCTGGCATCACAGAATCAAGTGATGAGACGCGGTGAAGATGCGCATCCACTGTGACAACAGAATCAAAAAGATTCGAAAGAAACCCGCCAATGACCTTCTGACTCACTGCCTCGCCTGGATGGAAGGACTTGTCCTGTCTCATGTAACATAGATAAGGAGCTACAAGAGTAATCCGTTTGGCCCCAAGTTTCCTGGCATGGCGGGCAGCAAAAAGCAATTCCACAAGTTTCTCATTGGGGCTGAAAAGGCTTCTGGTTATGATCACATCTCTTGGTAGCTCTTCTGGAAGCCTTACAAGGCTTTCACCGTCTGGAAAATGGTGCACGTTTATTACCCGGGACTTTACAGAAATCCTCTCGGCAATCCTCTGAGAAGGCCTTTCATATTCCTCGAAATATAAAAGCATGGTCATAACCTTTAAAATTCCTCTGGATTTTTAGGAATTTCCGTCTCTGCCCCTAAGGAATAGCCACTGGTATTTTGTGCAAGCCTCACGGCAAACTTGAAGTCCGATTCGAACTCTGCATGGATTCTGTAAAGGGGTTCCCCCTTTTCAGCCCTGTCCCCAAGTTTTTTAAACAGGTCCACGCCTGCCCCCTTATCCAAGGGTGCACCTGCAAGCCTGGCTATCCTGTTTATCTGAAAATTGTCGATGCCGCACACCCACCCATCAGAGTCTGCACAGACCTCATATGTAAGCTTGCCAGGTTCTGGAATCTTGGTTTTCTCGCCCTGTGCCCTGATTATGGCCTTCATCTTTTCTAGGGCCTTGCCTGACTCCAGTATCTCCTTGGCCACCTGGTAGCCAGTGCCTCCCCGGATACTTGGATCAAACTCCAGGATTCGTCCAGACAGCTTCAGGGCCTTTTGCTTCAGATCCTTAGGGGCCTCTGGGCTGTTTTCCAGTACCTGCATCACGTCTCTCACCTCAAGGACAGGCCCCACACCCTTTCCTATGGGTTGACGGCCATCTGTTATGATGGCCTCGAGATGAATGCCTATCCTGTCCCCTACGTATTCAAAGATCTTTCTGAGGCTCAGGGCCTGCTGCATATGCCTCACCTTGGCCGTGGGGCCAAGGGGGATGTCCAAAAGCAAGTGCGTTGAACCAGCCGCCAACTTCTTGGACAAGATGGAGGATACCATCTGTCCTGTAGCATCAATCCCAAGGGGTCTTTCCACTGTTATCAAGATGTCGTCAACTGGGGCCAGCCTTGAGGTACCTCCCCATGCAAGACACCCTCTTTCCTCCCTGACGATCTCGTACAACCTCTTGGGTTCAAGGTTTACTTCGGCAAGCACCTCCATTGTATCTGCAGTACCAGCCGGAGATGTGATCGCCCGGCTGGATGTCTTTGGGATAAGCATCCCATGGGCAGCGACTATTGGCACCACCAGCATGGAGGTCCTGTTGCCTGGTATTCCGCCAATACAGTGCTTGTCCGCCACTATGGGCTCAAGCCACTCAAGCCTCTGGCCAGAGTCTGCCATTGCCTTTGTATAGTAGAGGATTTCCCTCCTCTCAAGACCTGTCTCGGCACAGGCAACGAGAAAGGCGGCCATCTCCATCTTTGAATAGCGATTTTCTATAATATCCTTGGTTATGGCCCTGAAATCACGATAACCAAGCCTGTCTCCTGCAATCTTTCTCCTTACGGCATCCATGGATGCTGGAGGTTCTGGATGATCCACTACAACAGCCGTTCCTGATGGCAACCCGAGCTGCATGAAGGCCTGTTGGGATAATCCCAGTTCCCCTGGAGCCACGATGGAATCATCGTGAACCACATTGAGCACTGCAAGGATCATATGGTGATCGGCTGTGATCTTGATCTTTGACATGGCCTGAAAACCAGCTGCGCGGTAAACCGGACACCTGCCATTCATATAGGCCACGTTTTCCTTGTAGGTATCTATCGATAGCCTCTTGAGGCTGAGTTTTTCCATTACAAAAGCTGACCGCCCTCCATTTTTAAACGGGATATTAAACATCAAAAACTGGCGAGATTCCAGGATTAAATACTGCACCGTGGCCTGCTGGCCAAAATTGCCTTGAAACTTCCCATCTGTTTTATTATCAACTTTATTATCTTGCTCGATGGGACTAAAGTCCAACCAAATAGTTGGGCTGCCTCTGAGAATTAGCCATTTTTGTTTCGAGAACAAGTCACATGAGGAAAATAACCTCAGACATCTCCCTGAGATATATGGGATTATTTTTCGAAGGCAACGCGGTTATGGGACAAAAGACCAATTTCCAAGGCGGCCCATAGTCTAACAGGAGTGAAGATGGCTCATAGGATAGAAGTCAGTTTAAAACCCCATTTAAAGGACGCCCTGGGACTCAAAACCATGAAAAGGGCCAGGGAAGACCTGGGCCTGGAGATAGAAGATATCAGGACAGCAAAGGTGTATCTCATAGATGCCAAGCTGGACTCAACGCAGATAGAAGCAGCTGCCACAGGCCCTTGTTCAGACCCTGTGATCCAACTCTATTCCATAGATACGCCAGTGGGAGAGAGGATCGCCAATGAAACAGGTATCGATTGGGACTGGGTTATAGAAGTGGGTTTCAGGCCTGGGGTCACAGACAATGAAGGGAAAACAGCCAAAGAGGCCTTGGAGCTTCTTATAGAACGGAAGCTTTCTCCTGATGAAGGAGTATACACCGCCACAATCTATCTGGTTAAGGGCAGGATAGAAAGATTACAAGCCGAATCCTTGACCAATGGCCTTCTGGCAAACGAACTCATCCAAAGGACAGTGATCTGCCCCTTTGACCAACTCCATGACCTGTTCTTCAAACACGACAGCCCTTTCTATTCAGTGCCCAAGGTCAAGGGAGAAACCCAGATAGAGGTCCTGGAGTTCGACCTTTCCCAAATGAACGACCAGGAACTCCTGGAGCTATCAAGACAGCGCGTACTGGTGCTGAACCTAAATGAGATGAAATGCCTGCAGGCCCACCTGGAAAGAGAAGAGATATTGAGGGATAGAAAAAAGGTGGGGCTTGGAAAAAGCTACACGGATTGCGAGCTCGAGGCCCTGGCACAGACATGGTCTGAACACTGCAAGCACAAGATATTCAACGCTCGGATCACCTATGACAGCCCTGAAGGCAGGGAAAAAATAAACAGCCTTTTCGACACTTACATCCGAGGTGCCACGACGGCCATCAGGAAACGGCTTGGAAGTGACGACTGGTGTCTTTCGGTCTTCAAGGACAATGCAGGAGTGGTGAGATTCAATCGTGAACTAAATGTAGCATTCAAGGTGGAGACCCACAACAGCCCGTCGGCCTTAGACCCTTATGGCGGTGCCCTTACAGGGATAGTTGGTGTCAACAGGGACCCGTTTGGAACAGGGCTTGGGGCCAAGCTGGTCTTCAACACGGATGTCTTCTGCTTTGGCCCGCCAGACTACGACAAGCCTCTTCCCAAAGGCCTACTCCATCCCAAGAGGATATTCGAAGGAGTGCGGGAAGGTGTAGAGCACGGAGGCAACCAAAGTGGAATCCCCACGGTCAACGGCAGTATCCTCTTTGACGAAAGGTACCTTGGGAAACCCCTTGTCTTCTGCGGAACAGGAGGCGTGATGCCCATGGAGGTAAATGGCAGAAAGGCCTGGGAGAAGAAGGCGCAGCCAGGTGATGCAATAGTGATGTGTGGAGGACGTATAGGAAAAGACGGCATTCACGGGGCCACCTTCAGCTCCGAGGAGCTCCACGAGGGCTCGCCTGCCACTGCTGTCCAGATCGGCGACCCAATAACCCAGAAAAAGATGACGGATTTTCTCTTGAGGGCTAGGGACATGGGCCTCTACAATTCCATAACCGACAACGGGGCAGGCGGACTGTCTTCGTCGGTAGGCGAGATGGCCCAGGAGTCTGGCGGCTTTGAACTCCATCTCGACAGAGCACCCCTCAAATACCCTGGCCTTCAGCCTTGGGAGATACTTGTCTCAGAGGCTCAAGAAAGGATGACTGTTGCAGTGCCCCAGGAAAGACTCCAGGAATTCTTGAAGCTCTCTGAGAAGATGGGAGTGGAATCTACGGTTCTTGGCACCTTTACAGATTCTGGCAAATACCACTGTCTCTACAATGGGAAGACCGTTGCATATCTCGACATGGATTTTGTTCATGACGGGGTGCCTCAACTTGAACTCCAGGCAGTGTGGGAGCCGCCTGAACATGAAGAACCAGATCTCCCAGAACCCAGTGACATGGGCGCAGAACTCAAGGCTCTTCTTTCGAGTTTCGATATCTGTAGCAAGGAATACGTAGTCAGGCAGTATGACCACGAAGTTCAAGGTGGAAGTGTGATAAAGCCCCTAACAGGGGCCATGAATGACGGGCCCAGCGACGCCGCTGTCTTGAGGCCAGACCTCGACAGGTTCGATGGCCTGGTGATCTCGCATGGGATATGCCCCAGATACAGTGACATCGACACCTATCATATGGTCTGTGCCGCCGTGGATGAAGCAGTACGAAATGCCCTGTGCGTAGGCGCTTCATTCTTTGGCATGTCGGGCCTGGACAATTTCTGTTGGTGCGATCCGGTCCAGTCGGAAAAGACACCCGATGGCCATTACAAGCTCGCACAACTGGTCAGGGCCAACAAGGCTCTCTATGAGATATGTACTGCATATCAGATCCCCTGTATCTCGGGAAAAGACAGCATGAAAAACGACGCAAAGATAGGCGGGGTCAAGATCTCAATCCCCCCCACCCTGCTCTTTTCCCTTATAGCCAGGATGGATGATGTAAGAAAGGCTGTGACAATGGATGCAAAGAGGCCGGGAGACCTGGTTTACATCATAGGCCTGACGTCTTCGGAAATGGGCGCATCTGAATATTTCAGGAGCAAGGGCTTTATTGGAAACCGCATCCCAAGGGTCAAGATCCAGGATGCGGTCGAGGCATACAAGATGTTGAATGGTGCCATGTCCCAGGGCCTTGTTGCAAGCTGCCACGACTGCTCAGATGGCGGACTGGGAGTATGCCTTGCGGAAAAGGCATTTTCCGGCAATCTAGGCATGGACATAGATCTATCATCGGTGCCTTCAGAAGGTGTCGACAGGCTTGACTATCTTCTGTTTAGTGAAAGCCAGAGCCGCTTTGTAGTAACCGTCTCTCCTGAAAACAGAACGGCCTTCGAAGATCTCCTTTCCGGGACGACATTTTCCCTCATAGGAGAGGTAACAGATAGCCCAAACCTCAATATGACCTTTGACGGCAAATCTATTATCAACGAAAGGACAACAGACCTCAAGGAAGCATGGCAGCAACCCCTCAGGTGGTAACAGAAGAAGTGCAACAGATACTGGATGAAGAGGCGTTTATGATACTTCATTCAGGAGAAACCCCGGAGATAGCTTATCACAGCAGCCTCTATTATCTGTTCGAAGACGAGGACGGCCCAAGGCTAAGAAAGGGCACAATAGACCTCTTGCCCCTCAAGAAGGCTGTTTTCGAAAGGTACAAGAAGATCCTTCTTAGGGACATGAATCCTGACCTCAGGGACAAAAGGGTCTACAGGGGCCTTGCAAGATCCATCGCCAACTGGCACAGGCTAAAGACCTTCTGCAAAAAGGAAGGCTTTGAGATCAAACAGGTGCGCAAAGAGGCCAGGCAACACCTTGTGCACTTTCTGAAAAACGAGGCGGAAGAACTTTCCACAGGCAAGAAGGAAGCCTCATCCATCAATTGCTCATGGAAAGAGCTTGAAGGCTTTATTGTGGAACTGGGAATAGATCGCAGGGAACTGCCAAAGGGCCTGGAGTATCTGTGCAACAACCAGTAGGACAAGCAAACCCTGATCGTGGAAATGACTGTGGAAAGGGCAAGATTGCCGCTATCGTGGCCCTTTCCATGGCACTTCTCATCCTGCTCGGCGGGCTCAGGATATTATTGCCCTTTTTCGAACCCATATGCTGGGCCATAATACTTGCCCTTTTCTTCCATCCGATATACGCCAGGCTCCTCCGTCTGCTGAAGGGCTCGTCTGCCCTGGCAGCATTCATCATGTGTATCCTTATCATCACATTTATCATCATCCCTGTGTTCGTTCTCATAACCAGCCTTACTTCAGAGGTCCTCAGGGTCTACGCCAGCAGCATTTCTCATATACAAAGCGGTAATTTCACACTGGTTCCAGACGAAAAAAGCTACCCCTTGATGCACAAAATAGGTGTGCAGGTTCTAAAGGCGTTCAAGCTCTATGGCCCTGACCTCAAGAACACTCTCATGGATCTTGCCAGAAACATGGGGGAATATTTCCTCAAACAAGGCACAGTGGTATTTAAGAATCTTGCTGCAATCATATTCAAGGCTGCCTTGATGGTGGTGATACTCTTTTATCTCTTCACAGATGGGGAGGAGATGCTTTACTCCTTCAAAAGGCTCCTTCCCTTGAGCAAGACCACTGTGGACAGTTTCATGAAACTCACCTCTGACGTCCTCTCAGCCACCCTTTACGGAAATCTGCTAACAGGTGCCATCCAGGCGGGCCTTGGGGTGTTCATATTCTGGCTCCTGGATTTTTCAGCTCCTCTGTTGTGGGGTATAATTCTTGGACTCGGGACATTTATACCAATGATAGGAACGGCCATTGTATGGGCACCGGCAAGCCTCTATCTCTTCTTTACAGGTGAATATTTGAAGGGTGCCATTCTACTTGCCTTCAGCCTTATGGTAATAAGCCAGATAGATTATTTCTTGCGTCCATATCTCATCAGCGGCAAAACAGAACTGCACAATCTCTTTCTCTTTCTGGGGATACTCGGCGGGATCAACGTATTTGGCCTGTTGGGGCTCATATTGGGGCCTATGATCATAGCGCTATGTGTCTCAATACTTGAGCTTTACAGATTAAACCTTATGGAAAAAGAGATATAACAGATGACCCACAAAGCCTCCTATATCTCACTTCTTGAGTCAGGGGAACTTGAAAAACGGATGGCCTTTGCCATGAATGGCCTCGCTGAATGCCGCCTCTGCCCCCATGAATGCAAGGTCAACAGGGTGGAAGGCGAAAAGGGTTTCTGTAAGATAGCCAAAAAGGCCATGGTATCCAGTTATGGGGCTCACTTTGGCGAGGAGCCTGTGATCTCAGGCAACAAGGGTTCGGGCACGGTCTTTTTCACAGGATGCAATATGCGCTGCATCTATTGTCAGAATTTCGACGTGAGCCAAGCCTTAAAAGGCTATGAGGTCACAGGGGAGCTTCTGGCATTCTTTTTTCTCTCCCTTCAAGAGCAAGGATGCCACAATATCAACCTTGTAACACCAAGCCATGTTATTCCACAGATCCTTGAAGGGCTCTTTTTGGCAGCAAAAGAAGGCCTCAAGATCCCCATAGTCTACAATTCCAGCGGATATGACAAGGTGTCCACCTTACAGATCTTAGATGGAATAGTAGATATCTATATGCCCGATATCAAATATTCAGATAGTGAGACCGGACTCAAGCTTTCAAAGGTAAAGGGATATTGGCCTGTGGCAAAGAAGGCCATAAGGGAGATGTTTCGACAGGTTGGCAACCTGGAAACCGATGAAAATGGTGTTGCCTACAAGGGTATTCTCATAAGGCACCTGGTGCTTCCTGGAGACCTGAGCGGCACGAAAAAGGTATGTGAATTCATAGCGGAGGAGATATCATCCGAGGCAGTAGTGAATATAATGGATCAATATCACCCGTGTGCCAAGGCCTTCGATTATCCCCCGTTGGACAGGCCCCTTTTTCCTGAAGAGTTTCACCAGGCCCTTGAATGGGCTAAGGAGGCGGGCCTCAAGCGGGTTATGAAATTCTGGGACAAGACGGCATAAGCCAGAAGCATGGGAAGGATCTTTGCCATAGGCGACATACATGGCTGTTTTGATAAGATTCAGGCACTCCTTGAAAAGATTCCTGTAGACTATTCAAGAGACAGAATCGTATTCCTGGGAGATTATGTAGACAGAGGGCCTGACAGTAAAAAGGTGCTGGATCTTGTGATAGGCCTCTATAAGGAACATCCTTCCTCCATAATCTTGCTCAAGGGAAATCACGAGGCAATGTTCCTCGATTACTTGGAAAACGGCCCTATGCGCAAAAGCTTTCTGAGATTTGGTGGCGTCAAGACCCTTGAAAGCTATGGTCCAACAGATTCCGACATCCAGGTGCCCGAAGAGCATGTCTCTTTGCTAAAGGCCCTTGAGACCATATATGTGACTGAAGACTTTTGCTTCGTGCATGCTGGCTTGAAACCTGGCACTTCCATAGAAGAGCAGAAGGAAGACGATATCTTGTGGATCAGATTCAAATTCATAAAGTCTACCTATGACTGGGGAAAGCGGGTGATCTTTGGCCACACTCCCTTTGATACGCCCTTGATAGAAGCAAACAAGATAGGAATAGACACTGGCGCAGTCTATGGAGGCAGGCTCACCTGCCTTGTGCTGCCAGAGATGGAATTTATATTTGCTTGAGTTGACGGAGAAAATTCAATACATTTTGGCAAGACCAAAGAGAAACATGAGTAAAAAGAAGAAAGATCAAAGAAGCAGCATGGAACAGGCACTGGAAAACCCAAGGATTAAAAGCCAATATCTGAAAGAGATGGAACGGGTATTTTCAGGGCCAAAAGGCAGTAAGGATCACGACAAGGATCTCCAAAGGCTACACGACGCCTACGGTTCTGCAAGGTTTGAAAAGCAGGCGGCAATCTACATAAAAAAGTATGGCCTTCCTGACGATTGGGGAGCGCTCATGCTCCTTCTCGACCTCAACAAGGCGACAGACGTGGTGCTCGAGGTTATGGAAAAATTGGTGGAAATCTCAAAAGGCAAGAGCAGCCTGGAGAGAAAGGGGCTCAGGAGCAAGCTCAGGACCCTGGCTCTTACCACAAAGAACCTCGAAATCGCAGATACAGCCGAAGCTCTTATTGAAGAGATCTAAGCCCCATGAGTGGCTCATGGGAATCCCTCATTGACGACTATCTCGCATTCGTATCCGTGGAAAAGGGTCTTTCTCCCAAGACCCTCGAGGCCTATAGCAGCGATCTCATTGAATTTACGGAATTTGCGCTGAAACGAAAACTCACCTCTCCAAACCAGGTGGGAACCATTCATGTAATAAAATGGCTCAAACACCTAAAGGCCAAACAGATTTCACCTGTTAGCGCAACGAGAAAGTTGTCTTCACTCAGGGGATTTTTCAGGTATCTCGTAATGGAAGGAGCGATTCCAGCCTCGCCTACCTCTGTAATCAACAACCCACGTACAGGAAAGACCCTTCCCACAGTTCTCAGCATACAAGAGGTGGAAAGATTGCTTTCCCAGGCCCAAGACACGACACCCATTGGCACCAGGGACAGAGCCATGCTTGAATGCCTGTATTCTTGCGGCCTTAGGGCCAGCGAGGCAGTAAATCTGCTCATGAACCAGATAGACTTGTCATCCAGGTTTCTCAAGATCGTGGGAAAGGGAAACAAGGAAAGAATTGTCCCCCTGGGGAGCGAGGCAGCCACCTGGCTTGACAGATACATAAAGGGTGCAAGACCGGTCCTATTGAAAAGAAGAAAGAGTTTCTACTGTTTCCTCGGTAGAGGTGGAAAACCCATTTCGAGACAAAGGCTCTGGCAGATAATCAAGGTTTATTCCCTGAAAGCCGGGATAAACCAATGCGTTTATCCCCATGTCCTGCGCCATTCCTTTGCCACCCATCTCCTTGAAGGCGGGGCGGACTTGAGGGTCGTGCAGATGCTTCTTGGCCACAGTGATATCAGTACGACCCAGATCTATACTCATCTTGACATGAGCCACCTAAGACAGGTGCACAAAAGGTTCCATCCCAGGGCTTAGGCTCAAAAACATGCAAAATCTTTAAAACCCTTTTCTCAAAAGATCATTTAAATTAAAATGTCTCTTCTGCCAGCTTAACATCATGGAGGATTTTGCATCAGAGGGAATTCTTAGCACAAAGAACTTGTAAGGGTCGAATGAAACACCACATTTAATCAATGAATCAAACACAACAAAATAGCCAAAAAATGTCGCAGCGTCTCAAAAGGGAGCTCAAAAACTTATTTCTGCCCATAATCAGGCATCGGGGAAACAAATATGCAAAGAGCGGAAGGGTCAAGATAGAGGAATTGGAACCAGATTTCATCCGATCGACTGTGAGGGGCACCATCAACTATACTGTGTCGGTTGGCATAGATGGGCACCACAGGGACAGGGTGAGAATCGGCTGCACATGCCCATTTTTCAGACAGGGCATCCCGTGCAAACACATCTGGGCCACCATCTGTGTCGCAGATCAGCTTCTCGCCCAGCTACCAGGAAAGGACCGTCACAAGAAAAGGCCCCTTCTTGATATTGACAGAATATTCCACAAGGATCTTTGGGACACCACAGCGAAAAAACCCCCCTGGAAACCAGTACAGGATTTTGTAATCCGTTACAGGCTGGCTGTAGAGGATCACTCCCTGTCTGTCAGTGTGTTTGAACAATACATAAAAAAGGACGGAAGGCCAGGAAGGACAAAGCGGATCAGCACCAAGACCCTGGAAAAGCCATCACTTCCGCGGCAAGATAAATTGCTGCTGCCTTTTTTGACCGATCTTGCTGAAAAATCAGCATTCTATTCCGGTTACGGCTTGTTTGGCAACAACACTGATTTTGAGACTATTTCCCTGAGCCCCCCCCATGCAGGTGTCGTGCTGCCAATGCTGGCAGAAACAAGGAGATGCCAGGTCATCTTTGAAAACGAGCCAGAATCCGTGGACCCGCTGCTACTTGCCCCATCTCCCAAGGCAAGGCTTGAGATAGCGGCCATGCCAGGAAACAAGAACCAGGTCAAGCTGAAACCCAAGCTCATCCTGTCTTTGGGAAATAAGAGGGAGGCAGTGGAGTTGGGCAAAGTGCGTTTCCTCAACGCAGAACCTGTCTTTTTCATCCATGCAGGCCTGTTGTATGAACTTGAAGGGCCTTCCTATTCGTGGCTAAAAGAGGCCTGGGAAAGCGGGCTTCCCAGTATAAGAAAAAAATATCTGCCAAGGCTGCTGAAACAGGCTTCTTCCATATCAAAACCACAGGTTCTCAAGCTGGCCGAAGAGCTTTGTCCAGAGAAGATAAAAAACCTGAAGCCTGAACTTCATCTCACCCTGGACATTGGACACAACAAGGTGACAGCCAGGGCACACATGGAATATCTGGGCTACCAGGTGGACCCAAGCTCCAAGGAACCAATCATCAACGATTACAACGAATGGAAAATCATTGAAAGGGATCTCAAGGCAGAAGAACATCTCTTGAACATGCTCCAAGAATCGGATCTTCGCCAAGACAATGACACAGGCCTCTATGAAATCCCATTTGAGGAAGCAGCAGAAACCTTGAGCAGCCTTGAAAAGAAGGGCGTCATACTTGAAGCCCTGGACAGAAAAAGATTCCGCACAGGCACTGTTAGGACCGTATCCGTCACCTCAGGCATCGATTGGTTTGACATGGATGCAGAAATCGCCTTTGGCAATGAAACAGTTCCCCTTCCAAGGGTCGTCAGGGCATACCTGCGAGGGGAAAAGACCATAACCCTTGGCTCTGGCGAAAAGGGCATACTGCCCACTGAATGGCTCAAAAAACACAGCCATGCCTTTGATCTGGCACAGGTGAAGAAACAGGGCAAAAAGGGGAAGTCAGCCCTGCGCTTTTCCCTCTCGCACGCCCTCCTTATAGACCAGATGCTTCAGGAAGCCCAGGAAGTTCAGGTGGACAAAGATTTCGAAAAGATGAGGGAAATGATCCGCTCCTTTAAGGGTATCAAGCCCCTTGAAGCACCCTCTGGCTTCAAGGGAAAACTCAGATCCTACCAAACAGATGCCCTGGGCTGGTTTCATTTTCTCCATGAACTTGGACTTGGCGGCATTTTGGCAGACGACATGGGCCTTGGAAAAACGGTTCAGGTGCTGGCTTGGCTACTTGAAAGATCAACCCGAAAGAGGCAGGGGCCAAACCTGGTCGTTGCCCCAACCTCCCTGGTGTTCAACTGGCAGGCTGAAGCAGAAAGGTTCACGCCCCAGCTCAAGATCGCCCCATATGTTGGCCCCAGAAGGCATGAAACCATAGATGAATGTCTTGAGGCTGACATAGTCTTGACTACCTATGGCATCCTCAGGCGGGATATCCCCAAGCTCAGCAAGTTCAAATTCCACTATGCCATCCTGGACGAAAGCCAGAGCATAAAGAATCCTGATTCTGTCATTGCAAAGTCTGTCAGGCTCATCAAGGCCAGACACAAGCTTTGCCTTACCGGTACACCCCTGGAAAACCACATAGGGGAATTGTGGTCCCAGATGGAATTTCTCAATCCAGGGATGCTCGGCCCCAAAGAAAGGTTCATGAAACGGTTTGCAAAGGGTGTCTCTTCTGGGGACAAAGAACTGGTTTCCACCCTTAGACAACTGGTCAAACCTTTCATACTGAGACGTACCAAGGAAGAGGTGGCAAAGGAGCTTCCAGCCAAACAGGAATCCATCATAAGATGCACCATGACTTCGGAACAAAAGAGGCTCTATCTCCAACTAAGGGACCACTACCGGGCCACTATACTTAAAGCTGTGGCTGACAAGGGCATCAGGAGTTCCAAGATGAAGGTCCTTGAAGGGCTCCTCAGATTGAGACAGGCCGCCAACCATCCAGCCTTGGTAGGCGCAGCAGATGTGGATTCTGGCAAATTCTTACAGCTTATGAGCCTGATAGAAGAGGTGATAGAAAGCGGTCACAAGGTCCTGGTGTTCTCCCAGTTCACCAAGATGTTGGGCATCATCAAACAGGCGCTTTTAGAAAAGGAAATGCATTTCGAATACCTTGATGGCAGGACTCCCCAAGCCCGCCGCGAGGAAAAGGTAGTCAATTTCCAGAGAAACGACCATGTCAAGCTCTTTCTCATAAGCCTAAGGGCTGGTGGCATTGGCCTGAACCTGACTGCCGCAGATTATGTATTCATAGTGGACCCTTGGTGGAACCCTGCGGTGGAGCTTCAGGCCATAGACCGGACGCACAGGATCGGGCAGACCAGAAAGGTGGTCACCTATAGGCTGATATCAAGAGATACAGTGGAAGAAAAGGTGCTAAAGCTCCAAAAAAAGAAGCAGGAAATAGTAGGCTCCATATTGAGCGGCAGCAAAAACATGCTCTCAAACCTGACTCCAGAGGATCTTGAGATCCTCTTTTCATAGTACGCCATTCTAACAATGGGCCTCTAACCAGAATATGCCATGATTAAGGTGCCCAGAAAAAAAATTCCTGTATATGTCCTGCAGGAAACACCAAGTCCTTACAAGCAACAAAGACGTGCTTCTTCCTCTTTTCTCCGACAAGCACTGTCGGAGATATTTGACCTTTTCCCCATTCGCAAGGTCTCTGGCACCACTGTCCTTGTAAAACCAAACCTTCTAAAAGCTGGAGATCCCCTTTGTGTCACACCTGGAGATATGATACTTGAGACAGCCGCACTGCTCAAGGATGGTGGGGCCAGGGTGGTGATTGGTGATTCTCCAGCCTTTGGCAACGCACAAAAGGTGCTCAATTCCCTGGGTATCCTCAAAAGATTGAAGGACATGGATGCAAAGGTGTGCTCCCTGAAAAAACCGGTTCCTATGGAACTTCCATGCGGCATCAAAATGAAGATCTCCAAAACCGCCCTTGAGGCAGACACAGTCGTAAATATACCAAGGCTCAAGGCACATTGCCAAATGGGCATCACAAGTGCGGTGAAAAACACCTTTGGCACAGTCGTCGGTTTCAGAAAGGCACTCGCCCACACCCTTTATGGCGGGGACAGAGAGCTTTTCTCCGCCATGATCCTTGATATTTCAAAACTGTTTCCAAACTCCATAAATATTGTGGATGCCAGAACAGTAATGCATGTGACAGGCCCTTCAGGGGGCCTGCCCTTTTCCACTGGGATCGTGGCGGCGAGCCCTTCGGCAGTTGCAGTAGATACCTGCCTTTACCAGATCTTGGGCCTAAGGCCTGAGACGGTTCCATTGTGGAAAAGGGCATTGGAACAAAAGGTTCCTGGCTGCGAGATGGAGGAGCTCTATTTTCCCAAAAGGGATTATAAAGAAATATACCTGAAGGAAAGGCCACTCATGCCCCAGAGCCTAGAGCCGCTCACCTTCAATCCCTTTAGATTCCTTAGGGGCCGTATAAGATCTTTGATGAGCAGGGTCTTTTGACACCATTCACGCCTCTCACCCTTTAGACCAGAAAAGAAAAATGGCGCTTCCTTGGGGCCAAGCCCTAATGACCACCCAGAAGGCCATTGGAGGATCAAGGCATTTTCTCCTTGTTTCTGGCGGCTCTAAGTTATATTTTGCCTGTGGCACCAAAATAACAGGGGGCAGTTGATTAAAAGATGTCTGTAATATTGTTAGGTTATCACAACATGGGCTGTAGGGCCCTCGAGGTATTGAGGGAATTGGGGATTGATGTACCGGCAGTATTTACTCACCAAGACAGTGAAAACGAAAACGTTTGGTTCGCCTCTGTCTCAAGACTTGCCCATGAATATGAAATTCCATGCTATTACCCAGAAGACATAAACGAAAAGAGGTGGGTGGATCTCATCCGCTCCCTTGAACCAGAGGTGATCCTGTCGTGCTATTTCCGACAAATGATCAAACAAGCAATCCTTGATATTCCTAAGATTGCAGCAGTCAACCTCCACGGTTCCCTGCTCCCCAAATACCGCGGCAGATGTCCAGTCAACTGGCAACTCATACACGGGGAACACAAAAGTGGAGTCACCCTTCACCATATGGTCCTCAAGGCCGATGCCGGAGATATCATAGGGCAAAGGGAAGTGGAGGTGGGGCCAAGGGATACCGCCTTGACCCTTTTCCATAAACTTGAAGAGGCTGCCGGCCAACTCCTCAAGACATATATCCCCATGCTCCTCGATGGCACTGCACCCAGGATCAAGCAAGACCACACCCAGGCAACCTATTTTGGCGGCAGGAAACCGGAAGACGGCAGGATCGATTGGAACTGGGATGCACAGCGTATCTATAATCTCATAAGGGCTGTCACCTGGCCCTATCCTGGAGCATTTGCCATGCTTGATTCTAAAAAGATCTATCTGTGGGATGGAGAGCCTTTGTCGGAAAAGGAGCTATCGTTACAGCCAGGAGCTGTCAAAAGGGTGGATGGGGACGTGCTGGTCCAAACAGGAAAGGGCTGCCTCAAAATAATTGCTGCTTCATTTGAGCCACGCCCAAGTGCTGAAGAAGCCATTCCCCAGGCCCTTGAACAGGATGGCCTCATACTAAGATAAGGTTCTCGAGAAGATTGAATTTATCACCACTTGCAAAAACACTTGAAAGGTCCGAATTTCAAACGGCCTCCTCACAGGAGCGAATATAATGAAGATTCTCGTACTTGGCGTAAACGGTTTTATTGGCAGTCATCTTGTGAGACGTGCCATAGAAGAGACTGATTGGGAAATATTTGGCATGGATCTATCCTCTGACAGACTTGGTGACAGGATCCATCACCCCAACGTGCACTTTTTGGAAGGTGACATCTCCATAAACAAGGAATGGATAGAATATCACGTGAAAAAATGCGATTTGTGCCTGCCGCTCGTGGCCATCGCCACGCCTGCAACCTATGTCAAAGATCCCTTGGCCGTCTTTGAACTTGATTTTGAACAAAACCTCCGGATCGTCCGCCAGTGTGCAGAATATGGCACCAGGGTAATTTTCCCGTCTACAAGCGAAGTCTATGGGATGTGTCAGGATAAAAAATTCAATGAAGATACCAGCAACCTCATCTATGGCCCCATACAAAAACAGCGATGGATCTATGCCTGTGCCAAACAGATGATGGACAGGGTCATCTGGGCAATGGGAAGGCACAAGGGCTTGCAGTTTACCCTCATCAGGCCCTTCAACTGGATAGGCTCGGGCTTGGACAGCCTTTCTGCCCCAAAGGAGGGAAGCTCAAGGGTGGTCACCCAGTTTCTAGGCCACATATTGAGGGGTGAACCAATAACCTTGGTGGATGGTGGCAGCCAGAGACGCTGCTTTACATATGTGGACGACGGCCTCGATTGCCTTTTTGCCATTATCAGAAACGAAGGCGGCAAGTGTGACGGCAGGATCTTCAACATTGGAAATCCCCACAATGACTACTCTATAAAGGATCTTGCAGACATGATGATCCAGGTTGTGAAGGAGTTTCCCCAGTTGTCTCCACTGGCAGAAAAGGTCGAGTTCAGAAACATACCAGCCAAGGAGTATTACGGGCCAGATTATCAGGATGTGGGCTACAGGGTGCCAGATATATCCAATGCTATGGATATCCTTGGTTGGGAACCAAAGGTTGGGCTCAAGGATGCCCTCAGAAAGACCATTTCCTTCTATGTGGATTCAGGAGATATTGCAATAAAGGAGCTTGGAAGCCCGGAAGACATTTGAGATCCTTTCTTTTTAAAATGGTCTTCATCCTATTCAGGCATCAGGAACGTGCATAAGGGCCAAGATCACTACACAGGGCCTGTTCCCCTCTACCTCTTGACAGCCCTTTTTTTCTTGTCCGTCCTCGTGGTCTTGTGGCATAGGCAGATATACGGCCTCGAGACAAGATCCGCCTTGTTCGTAAGGGGCATGCTGGAGGGTGGAAGCCTTCTGGTACCGTGTGTCTATGGCAAGCCCTATACAGATTATCCGCCCCTTTTTTTCCTGGCCCAATATCTGTTCTCCCTCTCACACGGCCACGTTTCCGCCATTTCAATCTCGCTTCCAAGCACCCTTTCGGCTTCTGCACTCATACTTCTGACATGGTGGTTTACAAAGAGATACCTAGGCCATGGAGTGGCCCTCGTTTCTGCCATTTGTCTTGCTGGTCTTCCTGAATTCTGGTTGAAGGCCCAAAGGGCGACCCTAGACATGCTCCTGGCCCTCGAATGCAGCCTTTCGGTGATATCCTTCTATGAGGCTGAACAATCTTTGTCTAAGGCCCGTTCCCGCATGTTTTCATTCATGGGTTACTGTTCCATCCTAGCTGCCCTTCTGACAAAGGGCCCTGTGGGGCTCATCCTGCCCTTTTCCGCCTGGACTGTCTATCTTGCCCTTCAAAAAAGGTTAACGGATATTCTAAAGGCCATACCAACATGGCTCATGGTCTGCCTCCTTGGCCTCTTCATAGAAGCCCTTCTCTTTTACAAGGCAGGCGGACTGCATATGATAAAGGATGCGGCATGGAGCCAGCTATTTTCAAGGATAGGGGGAAAGGCTAACAAGCCATTTTACTACTATTTCCTTTACCTCGCTCTTTCTTTTATGCCTTGGCTGCTATGGCTTGGTATTGACATGATCCTGGCAAAAGGTGCCTTTCCTGACATCTCCAAACAAATCCCCGATGCAAAAAACTCCTTCATTAAATTGCTTACTGGCTGGTCAGCTGGAACCTTGATCCCGTTTGTCATCTCGAGCTCAAGGCATGGCCGATATATGCTGCCTGCCTTTGTGCCTCTTTCCATCATTACGGCCATTGCCGTCTCGGCTACCCTTTCCAGGATGAAAAGAAAAGATCTGTTAAGGCTTCAAAAGGCCATCTTGATCCTGTCTGCCATAGTCTCTACAGCTATTTTGGCGTTTTTTCTTATGGATCCCCTTGGTTCAGGAAGACCGTTACTTGCTCTTTGCCTTATTTCAACAATGGCCCTTCTTTGCGTTTGGGCAGGACGCGGGATTGAAACTCCTCAAAGACAAGTCTTTTTCCTCGCCATCTTACTGATATATGCCACCTCATCTGCCTGTCTTGCAATAGAACCTGGAATATCCAGAAGGGAGTCTGCCAAGTCTTTTGTAACGTGCACGGAAAAGAAGCTTTTGCCCCAGGAAAGGGTGGTGCTTTTTAAGATGAAGCCTGACAAATACGGGTTGAAATACGCACTCTTCAGCCATGCTTACCCTGGGCGGCTCCTGTTTGCAAAAAATTCCCAAGACCTGTCGAGGCTTGAGATGCCCTTTTTGATCATAGTGCGTCAAAGGGATCAGGCGTCCCTAAGGCCATTTCTCTCCACACATGCCTTTAGACCAGTGTGCCAAGGAACCATCCATGCAAAAAGGGTCTTTTCTTTCAAGATAGAATCGTCAAAAAAATGACTCCTTTCTGATTGCAAGTTACCTGGCCATTTTTCATCGGGCTCTTCAATCTATTTTTTTATTTAGTTATTTCAATATATTATTCGATATTTTCATAATGGCACATGTGTTGCTCAAAAACAGTATCGACAAATTTATGACTAATAGATCTGGAGTAGTGATATGGCCAAAAAGGAAAAGTCAGACGACAAGGCTCAGGAAAGCGGCAAAAAGGGCTCCTCCAAACTGCTTCTAATAATAATTGTCCTGCTGGTCCTGATAATAGCAGGCGGGGCAGGTGCCTTTTTCCTCCTTTACTCTGCGCCGAGCGATGAAGAAATCGCCAAGGAAATTCAAAAGGATGAAACCCCTGCCGTTACCACCAGCGACGAGCCACAGATTGGTATAACAGTCGAACTCAAGCCATTTATCGTAAATTTGGCAGATCCCAAGGCAAGCCATTTCCTAAAGGCCACCATCACCCTGGAAGTGAAGGATGACAAGGCCAAGGACCTGACGGATAAGATGCTCCCCAAGATCAGAAACGACATCTTGCTGTTACTCAGTAGCCAGACCCTCGAAGACGTCATATCCATAGAAGGCAAGGTAAGGCTCAGGGATGAAATCATGGCTCGGGTGAGCAGGATCATTGGCCGTGGCCGTCTGAAAAACGTCTATTTTAGTCAATTCGTGGTGCAATAGAGAGGAATAGAAGATGTCCCAGGTATTGAGCCAGGATGAAATCGATGCCCTCTTGGGAGGGCTAGACGACGTGACCGAACCCGAGGCCGAAGAGAAACAGACCTCGGAATCCAACGACCTGGATGTGATCCCTTATGATTTTGCCAATGCGGCTGCCATGTCCAGGGTCAAGTTTCCTGGCTTTGCTGTCATCAATGACCATTTCAACCGCGGGCTAAGGAGCACACTGTCTACCATGTTGAGGGTCATGGTCGACAGCACAGTGGTGCCAATTGAGATAATCCCCTTCAAGGAATTCTTGAAAAGGGTGCCAGTGCCGAGCAGCCTCCATATACTGAAGATGGAACCTTTGCGCGGCCATGCCATGATGGTGGTGGATTCACAGCTTGTCTTCTGCATCGTGGAGATATTCCTGGGCTCAACCACTATAGGCTCAAGCAGGGTGGAAGGAAGAGAGTTCACCTCTATCGAGCAAAGGCTCATTAAGCGCATAGTCAGCTCGCTTCTGAAGGATTGGTCCAGGGCATGGTCATCCATTTATCCGGTTGAGATCCAATACGTAAGAAGTGAGATAAATCCACAGTTCGCCAAGATCATCCCAGACGAAGACGCCGTGATCGTGTGCAAATTTCAGCTGGATATAGAGGAAATGAGTGGGGTCATATACCTATGTATGCCTGTGAGCCTTATTCAGCCCATCAAGAAGAAACTTCAGACCTCTTTCCAAGGAGAGGAATCGGAAGACCCCACCTGGCACCAGGCACTACTCAGAAATCTCCGGGATATTCCAGTTGAGATCGAAGTACCCCTTGGCACTGCAGAGCTTACTGGTTCAGAGGTCTTGAGCTTAGAAACAGGAGATATCATCCAGCTTGACACCAGATTTGACGACATGCTTTTGGCCCTAATCAAAAACAGGCCCAAATTCAAGGGCTATCCAGGCATCTTTAAGGGTCAGAAGGCATTCAAGATAGAAGAGATTCTTCTGAATGAAGATTAATCCGTCTCCAGGGGAAAGATATGCTTACACAGGAAGAATTAGACAAATTGTTGAATGAAGAAGGCGATGAGAATGGGTCTGATGCACAAGAATCCACGCAGCAGGAACCAGCAACTGAGGAAGCTTCCCAAGGCCCATTGAGCCAGGACGACCTGGACAAGCTTATGGGTGGAGGGGATGAACAACCCCAGACCTCCGAGGCTTCGTCCAGTGAGACCGAGGAAGCAGATCAAGACATCGACTGGTCTGACGCCTTCAAAGAGGCTGCTGAAGGTGGAGACAGCGCCGCAGCAAAGGCTGTTCAGGAAGGAGCCGTTGAAGACAAGGTACCTGAGCCCTCTTCCCAGGACAACGTGAACCAGCCGGAATTTGGAGAGCTCAAGGCTGAAAAGCCCAGCTCCGACAGTGTAAGGCCTGAACTGGACTTCCTGCTGGAAATCCCCCTGGACATCTCTGTGGAACTGGGTCGAAGATCCATGAAGATCAAGGAGCTTTTGCAGTTGAGCCAAGGCTCTGTGGTGGAGCTTAACAAGATGGCAGGAGAGCCTGCGGACATCTATGTGAACAAGAAGCTGATGGCCAAGGGAGAGGTAGTAGTGGTGAATGAAAAGTTTGGGATAAAGCTCACAGAAATCATCAGCCCGGCTGAACGGGTCAAATCCCTGGGATAGAAAATATGGACACGGCCTCACTACTAATAAGAATGACCAGCGCACTGGCCATCATTTTGGGCCTTATGGCAGCCATGGTCATCGTACTGAAAAGATGGGGAGCCATGGGCACCAAGGCAAAAGCAGGCTACATCCAGGTGATAGAAAACCGCATGCTTCTGCCCAAACGGCACCTTTCCCTCGTTAGAGTGGCAGGAACGTACTTCCTCATAGGTTCCACAGAGCATGGCATGAGCCTGATAGGCCGGGTTAACAGAGACGAGATGGAAACCTTTGACCAATTGGTCCAGGAAAGCGGTAAAGAGGAGCGCAGGGAAAATTGAGTAACCAAGGAGTCATGAAGAAGATTTTTCTGTTTGTTTCATTGATTCTTCTGGCCTTCATTGCTATTAAAGGCACTGCCTTCGCCGTACAGCTACCCTCCATCAACTTGAGTCTCCAAAATACCGATGACCCCCAAAAGGTAGCCACGGCCGTAGAGATCATACTCCTTCTTACTGTCCTTTCCCTTGCACCTTCCATCCTGCTTATGATGACATGCTTCACCAGGCTCATCGTGGTTTTCGGGTTTCTGAGACAGGCCATTGGCACCCAGCAGATGCCCCCCAACCAGGTTCTCATAGCCCTTTCCCTATTTCTCACCTTTTTCATAATGCAACCCGTATGGAGCCAGGCAAACCGCATGGGCATCCAGCCCTATCTCAACGAGGAGATCAATTTCACTCAGGCCTGGAAGAACATCCAGGCCCCCATCAGGGACTTTATGTTCAAAAATACAAGAGAAGACGATCTGGCCCTGTTTGCCGACTTTGCCCATATAAAGGACCCTAAAAACGAAGACGACATCCCCACAAATGTCCTCATTCCTTCCTTCATGATCAGCGAATTGAAGACCGCCTTTGAGATAGGTTTTGTCCTATACATACCTTTTCTCATAATAGATATGGTGGTGTCCAGCGTTCTTCTGTCCATGGGCATGATGATGCTGCCGCCTGTCCTTATATCCCTTCCATTCAAACTGCTCCTTTTCGTCTTGGTGGATGGATGGCACCTGCTAACGGGCTCCCTGGTCCAAAGCTTTTTGACAGGAGGTTAAAGACATGACACAAGACATGGTGGTAGGACTGGCAAGAGATGCCGTAGAGCTGACCCTCATGATCAGCCTTCCCATGCTTGGTTTGGGGCTCATTGTGGGCCTGATTGTAAGCATATTTCAGGCAGTCACCCAGATACAGGAAATGACCCTAACCTTTGTCCCTAAGATCATCGCCGTGCTCATAGGCCTTCTCGTGGCCTTTCCATGGATGATGAACAAGATGGTAGATTATACGAGGGATATAATCGTCAACATCCCCCTGTTTATCCGCTGAGGATAAAACACGATGGACGCACACCTCCTCAATTGGATAATTGTCAATTATAAGATCTTCTTTCTCGTGCTTCTAAGGGTCTCAACCCTTTTGTTTCTCATGCCTGTTTTCGGTTCCAGAACCCTTCCCATGCCCCTTAAGGCAGCAATGTCCATGGTCCTTGCCCTCCTTCTCACCCCGATCGTGCCTGTTCCTGAAGCCCTCTTTCCAAGCACTGTTGTAGGGATGGGCATTGTTGTCATAAGCGAGCTGTTCATAGCCATGACCTTGGCTCTGTTTCTCAGGATGGTGTTTGCAGGCCTTCAGATAGCTGGCCAGATGGTGGGGATCCAGATGGGGCTCAGTGTGGCCAATGTCATGGACCCCCAAAGTGGCATTCAATCCGTTATCGTGGCACAGTTCGCCTACATGATAGCCCTCTTGCTGTTTCTTGCCGCTGGAGGCCACCATGCGATTTTGAGGGTGCTTCTTGAAAGCTTTGAGATACTTCCTCCTGGACAGATGGTGCTGTCCAAGTCGGCCTACGACATAGTGATGGCCATGGGCCATGAAATGTTCATCCTGTCCATCAAGCTCATGGCACCTGTCATGGGAATCCTCCTTCTTTCCCAGGTGGCACTTGGGATCCTGGCAAAACTGGTACCTCAGATCAATATGCTCATCGTGAGTTTCAACCTGAATGTTGCCCTTGGCCTCTTCTTCTTTGGCCTAACCCTCCAGTTTTTCTGGCCAGTGCTTGGAAGATCGTTGGACAAGGCGATAAGACTCATGCCCATTGCCCTGAAAGCAATGGGCAGCGGATAGGGATTAAGGACAAATGGCCCAGGAATCCTTCCAGGAAAGGACTGAGCAGGCAACCCCGAAACGGCGGGATGAGGCAAGGAAAAAGGGGCAGGTTGCCAAAAGCCGGGAACTCGCTTCTGTTTCTGTGCTCCTTTCAAGCCTCTTCACCCTCTATTGGGGAAGCAGCTTTTTTATGACCCACTTGTGCAAGACCCTTGGTTACTATCTGGCCCATCTGAACACATTAGATATAGGAATTAACAGCATACAGTCCTTGACCCTTCTTGGCATGAAGCAGTTTTTCATACTGCTTGGCCCCCTGTTTTTTGTCATCACCTTCATTGCCCTACTGTCCAACTACTTGCAGGTGGGCACTCTCTTTACATGGGAGCCGGTGATCCCAAAATTTTCCAAGATAAATCCCATGGAGGGGTTCAAAAGGCTTTTCTCCCTTCAAAGCATTGTCGAATTCATAAAATCCCTTTTCAAGCTGATCATAGTTACATGGATTGCATGGTCAACAGTGCAGGATCATCTTGGCCTTTTGCCTCCACTTCTCGATGAGACCCCTTACCAGATAACAGCCTATATAGGAGAAGTAAGCTTCAAAATCTTTTGGAAATCATGCCTTGCTATGATCCTGCTGTCAGTCATGGACTATATGTATCAGCGCTGGGAATTTGAAAAAAATATCCGCATGACAAAGCAAGAAGTCAAAGAAGAGTACAAACAGACAGAAGGTGACCCCCAGGTGAAATCCAGAATCCGAAGCATACAAAGAGAGCTTGCCAGAAAAAGGATGATGCAGGAGGTACCTGAGGCAGATGTGGTCATCACCAACCCGACTCACCTTGCCGTTGCCCTCAAATATGAGACCGGAAAGATGGAGGCCCCTTATGTGGTGGCCAAGGGAGCTGGAATCATAGCTGAAAGGATAAGACAAATAGCCAGGGAAAACGGCATCCCCGTAGTAGAGAACAAGCCGGTAGCCCAGAGCCTGTACAAACTGGTGGAGATCGGACAGATCATTCCTGAAAATCTGTTCCAGGCAGTTGCAGAAATCTTTGCTTACGTATACCGCCTCAAGGGCAAAACCCATCAAGGCAGAAGCTGAGGACTAAAGGAGCGTACATATGGCGGCAATCGATGCAGTAAGATCGGTATGGGATGGAATACAGATAGACAGAAACAACCTTGTTGCAGCAGCAGGTGTCGTGGGAATTCTTCTCATAATGATTTTGCCCCTTCCCGCCCCTGCCCTGGATCTCTTTCTTGCCCTGAACATCACCATTTCCCTTCTGGTCTTTCTGCTGGCCATTTATGTTATAAAACCTCTGGATTTCCCCATATTCCCATCTCTGCTCTTACTTACCACATTGTTTAGGCTTTCCCTGAACATCGCATCTACGAGGCTGATCTTGCTCCACGGCCATGAAGGCTTTGACGCCGCTGGCAAGATAATCATGGGATTCGGCCACTTTGTGGTTGGAGGCAACTATGTAGTTGGAGGCATCGTTTTCGCCATACTCGTGATAATCAACTTTGTGGTTATCACCAAGGGTTCAGGAAGGATTGCAGAGGTTGCGGCCCGCTTCACCCTGGATGCCATGCCTGGCAAGCAAATGGCCATCGATGCAGACTTGAACGCTGGGCTTATTGACGAAAGCGAGGCTAGAAGAAGAAGGGAAGAGATAGCACGTGAATCAGAATTTTATGGTGCCATGGACGGTGCCAGCAAGTTCGTAAGAGGTGAGGCCATTGCTGGTCTTGTCATCATGGCGATTAATGTCATAGGAGGATTTATAATCGGGGTTCTTCAACAGGACATGCCCGTTGCCAGTGCAGCCCAAAGCTACACCCTCTTGACCATAGGAGATGGACTCGTATCCCAGATACCAGCCCTGGTAATATCCACCGCTGCGGGTATTCTGGTAAGCCGTGCGGCATCAAGCGCCAGCATGGGCACCGAATTCATCAAGCAATTTGCCGTTCATCCCCAAGCACTTGCCGTAACCACGTGCATCGTCTTCATCTTTGGCATGATCCCAGGCCTGCCCACCATACCCTTCACCTTGCTTGCCATGGGGATAGGCATTCTTGCCTATGTTGCCTTCAGGGAGGAACAGAAGATCAGGAAGGAGGCAGAGGCTGAAGAAGAACCTGGGGAGCAAGCCGAACCCTCTGAGCCAGGCACGCCTGAAGAGGTGGAAAAACTCCTCCAACTCGACATACTCGAACTTGAGGTGGGATATGGACTGATTCCCCTGGTGGATGAAGAACAGGGAGGAGATCTCCTAGACCGAATTAAATCCATAAGGCGCCAGTTCGCCCAGGAAATGGGCATCATCGTGCCACCACTTCACGTAAGGGACAATCTTCAGCTTCAGCCAGGCCAATACAGGCTTCTCATTAAGGGAATCGACGTGGCAAAGGGCAATCTCATGACTGGCCACCTCCTTGCCATGAATCCAGGAGATGCCAAGAAGGAGATAGAGGGCATCCCCACCACTGAACCCGCCTTTGGACTGCCAGCGGTCTGGATAAGGGAGGATCAGAAGGAAGAGGCCCAGCTTGCAGGCTATACTGTTGTGGACCTTTCAACGGTAATTGCGACCCATATTGCAGAAGTGATAAAGAAAAATGCGGCAGACCTCTTGGGAAGACAGGAAGTCCAACGGCTCCTGGATGCCCTTGCCACCACGAGCCCCAAGGCTGTTGAGGAAGTCACCAATGCCTTGCCCTTGGGTATTATCCAAAAAGTTCTCCAGAATCTGGTACGGGAAAATGTCTCCATAAGGGATCTTCTCACCATCTCTGAAGCCCTTGCGGACTATGCGGAGATGACCAAGGATCCGGAAATCCTCACTGAATATGTAAGACAAAAGATGGGCAGGGCAATAGTCCGGCCCTATCTCGACGAAGACGATACACTTCATGTGGTCACATTGGACAGTGAAATAGAAGAGCAGATCAGAAACAGTCTTCAGCAGACTGAACACGGGGTATTTCTGAGCCTGGACCCAGCTGCTGCCCAAAAGATAATTAATGCAGTCAAAAAGGGCGTGGAAGAGGCTGTGACCATGGGCTACCAGCCAGTTCTTCTTACTAATCCCGTCATAAGACGCCATCTACGGAGGCTTATCGAAAGATTTATTTCTGAGGCAGCAGTGCTTTCACATTCTGAGATCCCAGGAAACGTACGCCTCGAATCCATAACTGTAGTTACATTGAGCTGAGTTGGAGGGCCCCATGCATCTTAGAAGATTTACTGCAGAAAATATTTCAAAGGCTCTGGAAATGGTAAAGGCCGAGCTTGGGAGTAATGCCATAATACTAAGCACGGAAAAAAAGAAGAAAAGGGCCCCGGATGCCAGCGGCTTTGTAAGTTATACCGAAGTCGTGGCTGCCGTGGACCGGGAGGAAGGCCTTGCCGCAGGAGGGGGAAAACCATTGCAAGAACCAGGGGATGAGCCACAAGTCGAAAAACAACCCAGCACATCATTAGAAGAGCTCTCCAAGGAGGTAAAGGCCATGAAAGGCACCTTGTCTGCCATGTCGAAGCTCCTTGAAGATGTCGTGGCGCGTATGGACAAGGGCCTTTGCCAAAACAGGCACGTGGACCAACAAGGTAGCACATCTGAAATAGGCCCTGTTCTTTCTTCTCTTGGGCTAGACCATGAAACCGCTTCAGCCATCTTGCAAAGGGCCCATTCTTCTTTCAGCCATCAGCCTGTAACAGCCAACCAGATTGTTGCCTGGCTTAAAAATTACATGCTCGACCTCTTTAAGCCTGGCATCATCGCAGAAGATTCCCTGGAGCCTGTATGGTGGGCCTTTATTGGTCCCACTGGTGTCGGAAAAACGACAACCCTTGCCAAAATTGCGGCACGCCTCAAGTTTCTCAAAAGGCGTCAGGGGCTTTTGGTAAGTGTGGATTCCTACAGACTGGGGGCCATAGATCAATTGCAAAAATATGCAACCCTCATGGATATTCCCCTTGAAACCGCCAAAACAAACAAGGATCTTCTCAGGATATTCAGCTGCCACAAGGATAAGGATTTTATACTAGTAGACACAACTGGCCGAAATCCCTTCTCTTCTTCCCACAGGATTGAGCTCGAGCGCATATTTGATGCTATACCAGGACTTATGGCACAAGTCATGCTTTGCTCAACATATAAGAGAGAGGACTTGATGGAATCCATTAATTTTTACAAAACATTTCCCATTGCTGGGTGGACGTTTACAAAAACCGATGAGACTAGGTCTCTTGCGGCCTCCGTCTTGCCTGTCCTCCAGGCTGGAGTGTCCCTATCTTATCTGACCAATGGCCAAAGGGTCCCAGAAGACATAGAGATTGCGGCAGGACCCAGGCTTTGTGAAGAACTGTTTGTTCCATCTTCAGACAACCTGGAAACAGGTTTGCATGGTATGAGCCATTTGAACGCAACTGTTTGTTAATGTGAAAAGACCATGAATCAGGCGGCAACATTGAAAGACTGGAAAGACTACCGCGACACTGAAAGAGGTATTGCTGACAACGACATTCCCGACCGCATCGACCCAGTCCATGTCCCAAAGGTTCTCTGTTTCAGTAGTGGCAAGGGTGGGGTAGGAAAAACGAGCATAGTCACCAACCTCGCCATGGCAGTGTCTCGAAAAGGCAAGAATGTACTGATCCTCGATGCGGATCTTGGCCTTGCAAATGTAGACGTGATGCTCGGCATAACACCCAAGTATTCTATCCAGCATGTGTTTTCAGGGGAGAAGACCCTGTCGGATGTTATAGTGGATGGACCTGGAGGAATAAAGCTTTTGCCTGCAAGCTCTGGAATTCAGGAGCTCTGCCACCTGGATGAAAGTGATAAGCTGTTTCTGCTCAACGAATTCGACAGTCTGGACCAGCCCATAGACGTGATGTTCATAGACAATGCCGCGGGCATTTCTGACACCGTCATGTATTTCAACATGGCAGCCGAAGAAAGAGTCGTAATTTTGACACCAGAGCCTACCTCCATTACAGATGCATATGCGCTCATAAAGGTGCTCTCCCAAAGATACAGGGTCAATGAATTTTCCATAATCGTGAACTGGAGCAACAGCAGGAAAGAGGCCCAGAACGTGTTTAGACAGCTAACCTCTGTGGCTGACAGATTTCTTGGATTTCTTTCCTTCAACTTCCTGGGCTACATACCCAGGGACCTGTGCATACCCAAGTCGGTCCGCAGGCAAAAGGCAGCCCTTGAGATATTTCCAGCATGCCGGGCCTGCCAAGAATTCGAAAAGATAGCAGAGACCGTACTAAGCGGTAAAGAAAAGAGAAGTGACGGTAATATAAAATTTTTCTGGCAAAACCTGTTGAGGCTTTGAAGAGAATGGCAAGAACAAGTGCAGCACCAAAACTTAAAGACTACACGGAAGAATTCTTTGGTCAGGGTACGACTCTTACCCCAGACAGGAGAGAGGAACTCATAATAAGGTATTCTCCTCTGGTAAACTATGTAGCCAGCAGACTGGCTGGCAGGCTACCTCCCCATATCCTTCCAGAGGACCTCATAGGGCCAGGCATAATAGGCTTGATAGACGCTATAGAAAAATTCGATCCTTCCAAGAAGATAAAATTCAAGACATATGCAGAGTTCAGAATCAGGGGAGCCATGCTCGATGAGCTGCGCCACCTGGACTGGGTGCCCCGTTCCGTTCGCAAGAAGGCCACTGAACTCGAAAAGGTTTGTGAAAGGCTTGAAAAAAAGCTGGAAAGAGTGCCAGAAGACGAAGAAATAGCAGAAGAGATGGGGATCAGCCTCCAACAGTATTATAAGCTCCTGGACAAGACCAGGGGAGTGACCTTTTTGGACATAGAGGCCATCAGGAGGAGAATGCCAGATGCCAATGACGAGGACCTCTTCGATCTCATCGCAGATGATGGAGAAAGTGACCCCTTCGAACAGCTCAATCTCTCCCAGGTGAAGGACATCATAGTTGAAGGGATAAAGACCTTGCCTGAAAAGGAAAAACTTGTGGTTTCACTTTACTACTTCGAGGATCTCACAATGAAGGAAATCGGAGAGATCATGGGTTACACAGAAAGCAGGATATCCCAGATGCACACCAAGGCCATTATAAGAATCAGGGCGTATCTGGCAGAAGGATTTTCCAAGGAAGAACTATCCGAATTCAAAGAGCTTTTTTGAGCCTCTATATTTCTACCAATGATACCTTAATGAAAGAGTGGCAAAAGTACGATTAAGAGATTAACGAATATCGATCCAGGAGGAAATAAATGGCCATTGATTATAACATGACCGTAATGATTGTAGACGACTTTGCCACTATGCGCAGGATAGTAAAAAACATCCTTACACAACTTGGCTTTAAAAACTTTGTTGAGGCAGACGATGGCTCTGTCGCATGGGAAATGCTGCAGAAACAGCCTGTGGACTTCATAGTGTCTGACTGGAATATGCCTAAGATGACAGGAATAGAGCTGCTCAAGAAGGTCCGGGCCGATGACAAACTCAAGGATACGCCTTTTCTCATGGTAACCGCCGAGGCCCAGAAGGAAAACATCATCGAGGCGGTAAAGGCAAGGGTCAGCAATTACATTGTAAAACCCTTTACCCCAGAAACCCTGGGTGAAAAGATCGACAAGATCTTCAACTAGACCTTAAACCATGGGCCAGCCGGCAGTTGAAAACAATAATTCATTATCTGAAGAATCCCTGGAGGCAATAGATCCCCAGATGGAACAACCCGATACCCATTCTGGGCAGGAAGAACCAGATACAAAAGGCGCCAACAAGGATTCAGAAGAGCCAGATCAGGAACTGGATCTAAATGCAGAGGCCCCTCCAGCTCCGGAAGAGATGGAAAGGATCGCCGAATCCGCGTCACCTTCAGGAGGGGATGAACAAGGGGTCACAACTGAGGCCGATGCAGACACGGATTCTTTTCAAGCAGATGGCGCTGCTCAAGCAGATGATGAAACCGGCATAGACATAAGCGATGACGAGCTTTGGGAAGAGGACGACATAGAAGAAATCCCCCTGTTTGAGGAAGAGTTCCTGGAACAAGAATTGGAGACCCAGGAAAAGGGCCAAGAACCCGACGAAACAGAAAGCCCTGCCACAGAAGACACAGAAGAGGTGGAAGAAGAAGTAGAAACAACCAAAGACCACCAGTCTCCAGAAGGGGAAGAAACCCCACATCCCAGTGTCAAACAACAAGAATCCGGCGCAACCAGTGAGGAAGAAGAGACAAAAGTTGAACCAAAAGATGACTCTAGCCCGAAAGACCTTGTAGCTAGCGAACATCCTGAACATTCTGGTGGTTTCAGGGCCCTATTGCCTTGGATCATAACCGCCATATCCTCTGCATTGTGTGTGGGGGCTGCAATCACCATCTGGCTCATTGCATCTAATGCACAAACAGGCAACCAGGAGCTTACACAGACTGCACCAGCCAAGGTCGAGACTGAAACCAACCGGCCAGTGCAAAAACAGACCTCTGCGAATCCGGCAGTGGCCCCTGTACGGGGAACAGTTCAAGCCATTGATCTTGCCCCCTTTCTGATCCCTGCCCAGAAATCAGGCGAACTAGTATTTTTCAAACTGAAGGTGGAACTCATTGTCCCCAATGCCACCACCAAACAGGAACTTCTCAGAAGAGAGGCTTGGGTAAGAGATATCATCTATCAGGAACTAAAGGGTATAAACATATCTAGGGGTATTAAGGGAGACATACTCACCAGGTATCGACGCCCCTTGTTGAACCGCTTGAACCAGGAAATGGCCCCTCTTCGAATAGAAGACATAAGGTTTATGGGGTTTCTTCTGCGATGAAAAAAGGAGACTAAAGAGCTCACATGGCTGGCGACTTTGTAAATGAGGTATTTCCTTTAAGCCAGATAAGGCCGGTCACTCCACATCCAGCAAATGTGCGCGAAGAACGAAAGAGGCGGAAGAGAAAAAATCAGGAAGGAAGCAAAAGGCAGGATAAACGGAGAAAGGACAGAGTTAGCCTTCAAGGAGAAGGCGGCGTCAAACCGCAACCTCCGAAAGACCAAACAAGCCGGCCAGAGTATGCCAAACCCCTCAAGAAAAAAAGATCCATCGATATAAAGATCTAGCCATCTCTTTCCTGTAAGAGCTCAAGAAATGTGATGGCATCCCTTGGAGCACTTCCATCATCTGTGTTGTCAAAATATACAAAGGCCTCCCTCCCTGAAGAGCAGACAAGATCGACCCATTTCCCAAGCCTATCCCTGCCATACAACCCCCTATAAAGCTGGGTGTGGCCATGAAGCCTTATGTAGGTAAACTTGGCAGTGAAGGCCTCTAACATTGGATACCTGCCCGCAGTGTCACTTATGGTCCATGCGATATCTCTGTCTTCCAACAATTCCAAGACCTCTGGGCAGAACCACGACTCATGCCTTGCTTCAAACGCTAACCTTACGTCCCGGGGAAGAAGCCCAAGAAAATGCAGAAATACCTCCCTGTCGTATTTAAGGCTGGGAGGTAACTGAAAAAGTACCACTGCAAGCTTTTCCTTTAATAGCCTGGCCCTTTCAAAAAAGATATCAACTGATTGCTTTTCAACCTGGAGTCTCCTGATGTGGGTTATGAACCTTGAGGCCTTGACCGACCACAAGAAATCTTCAGGAGTGCGGCTGCGCCATCCTTGCCAAGTCTTTTCTGGAAAACTCCTGTAAAAGGAGGCGTTAAGCTCCACGGTGTTGAAAAACCTGCAATAGGTTTCAAGATACTTGCGCTTCGGGGTGCTTACATCGTATATCGTGCCTATAAAGCTTTCGTAATTCCATCCACTTGTCCCAACATGAAAAGACATGTATTGCATAAGGGAGTAAGCCTCTTTACTTACATATGCATCCCACTGGGATAAAAGGCGTTATTCCAAAAATTCTTCCAAGACCAACTTGACCCGTTGATATTCTGAAACTATTCGTTCAATCAACTTATCTGCGTCCCCAACGTTTCCGTTCCTTGCCATCTTCTCCAACTCCAAACATAAGGCACTGAGCTGGTTGGCCCCCATGAAGCCACTGGTGCCCTTTAACGTATGGGCATGGAAACGCAGGGATTCCTTGTCTCCCTTGGTAACGGCTATCTTCATGGCCTCTATGTATTCTTTGCTGTTTTTCAGAAATTTGGCCACAGATTTTGAAAAGAACTTCCTGCCTGAACGCCTCTCTAACATCCTCAATTCATCTATCACACTAAAATCCACTGACCCGGCAGACTCCCCTGTTGGAATTGAACAAGTATCAGGAGTTGGATCTTGACCGCTCCTTACAGGCTTGTTGGAGGTGCCTTTGCCTGCCGCCCCATCCTTTTGCCATTTCCTCAACTTGTCTGCCAGCTCTTTGAGCTTGAAAGGCTTGGCAATATAGTCATCCATCCCAGATGCTATACACTTGTTCTTGTCTCCTTCCATGGCATAGGCAGTTAGGGCAATAACTGGAACCTTTGGCTTGCCAGCCTCTTTTTCCATTCTTCTCAACCTTCTCGTGGTCTCGTAACCATCGAGCACTGGCATCTGGCAATCCATCAGGATTATGTCGAATTCCTTTGTATTGAGGATATCCAGGGCCTCTTTCCCATTTTCGGCAAGAATCACATCACATCCCAATGTTGAGAGCACTGTCATACACAGCTCCTGATTGACGGGATTGTCCTCTACGAGAAGCACATTAAGGCCATTGAGCTGGTCTCCAGTATCATCCCACTTCTCAAGGGGCGCATCAGGCCAACCGGTTTCTGAAGCTTCTTTCCCCTTTGACAAAAGAATGTTCAAAAGAGAGCCATTCATGGACGACTTTTCCAGGAGGTGTATGTTATCCATGTCCCAAGTCTGTACCGAATTCATATCTCTTACGAGCACCAAGATGGACAAATCATCATAATGGCCCAGCAGGTCTTTGAGTTTGTCAATGCCCCGACTGGAACCATTGCTATCTTTTATTATTTCTTCATCTACTATAAGCCATACCTTCCCCTTTGACCTTGGCAAATGCTCATCAAGGACTCCTTGCGCTTCTGACAAGGAGTCCACAAATGAATTGTTACATCCTTTTATTCTTTGCAAGAGGCTTGCGACAGCCTCCTTGAAAAAACCATTTTTGCTAATGACTATAACCCTTGCCAGTTCTTTTCCATGCTCTTCTTCCATTTTGGAAGTGGATTCTATCTCGAACTCTAGGGTACAGCTGAAGCAGGAACCTTCTCCAGGGGTGCTTTCAACCCTGATATCACCACCCAGCTTCTGAACAAGGCCCTTCACGATGGCTAGGCCCAATCCAGTTCCTTCATAGGATTTAGAGGCAGACTCATCACCCTGGGAAAAGGCGTCAAAGATGCTTTTCAGCCTGTCACTTTCTATTCCAGTACCCTTGTCCTCCACTTCAAGAAGAATCTGCGCCTTATCGTCGTGGTGGGAAATTGTCCTCATCCTTAGAATTATGTCATTGCCATTGGAAAATTTGATTGCGTTTCCAATGAGATTGATCAGGATCTCCTTGATCTTTGCCTGATCTCCAACAACTCGGCTGGGTATGGAGTTGTCGAAATTGAAATATATACTGACACCCTTCTTGGCTGCCTCAACAGAAAGCAATTGAACCACTTCGGCACCTGCCTCTTCGAGACTGAAGCCTTGCTTCTTGATTGAAACCTTCCCTGCTTCAAGGGTCGATAGCTCGAGGATGTCGTTTATAATATTCAGTAATATCTGGCCGGATTTCAATATGCCTTGAATGAAGGGCTTTTGCTCAGGCCCCGGATTGGATTGCAAAAGAAGCTCTGCCATTCCTATAACGCCATTCATGGGGGTTCTGATTTCATGGCTCATATTGGCTAGAAACTGGCTCTTGACCTTGTTGGCCTTCTCAGCCTGATCCTTTGCCTTCTTGTACTTATCTACCAGCCTGGCAAGTTCTTTATTGGCCTTGGAAAGTTCCTCTGTCCTCTCCCTCACCCTCTTCTCTAGTTCCTCTCCGTGGGATCTTAACAGGTTGTCCCGGCTCTGGATCTTTTCCAGCATCATGTTGAAATGTTCCATGAGGTCGCCGAGTTCATCATCGCTGGTCTTTTCCACCCTCAAGGAATAGTCCTTTTTGTCTGAGACCTTTTTCATGGATAAGACAAGCTGCTGAATGGGCCCGACCAGCTTGGAACTGACATACTTGGAAATGAACATGGACAGGCTCACGAGAAAGAGCCACATGAAAAAGGACATTATCACCGTAGAGATAAATGCATTGAAAAAACCTGAAAGATCCTGCCTCAGCCAAATGAGGCCTATCTTTTCCCCACGAAATATGATCTCTTCATAGGTATCCATAAAGCGCTGAAAATATTCCTTCAGGCTTCCATTTTCAGGCCTTGGGATATGGCCATTTTCAAGCATGGCCCTGACTTGCTGGGCTGAGGGCTTGAATGTCGGAGAAGTGGAATTGAGACATACAAGGGCCTGTCCTGTCGAATTGAAGATGCAGGCCTGTGCGATTTCGCTTACTGATCTTAAGGCAGACAAGGTCTCTTGTGCAGCATCCTTATCGTCGAAAAAGATGGCAGCTGCACTGTTTGATCCAATTGTCCTTGCGAGCACCGATGCCTGAAGCCTTTGTTGGGCGTGTCCAGAGAGGAAGAAATAGCCCAGGAAGAACAGGGTTGCCCCTGCCAGCACCACAGACGCTGTGAGGGTCATGTAAAAAACCAGTTTGTACCGAATAGGGAGGCGTTTCATCTTATTACATACTTTGCCAACTTGAGAAGCCTGCTGCTAATCCTGAGTTTGCTTCCTTCCATCACCTTGAGGTTTATTGCAAACCTTATCTTGTCATCTTCTTTGTAAAGGGCGATGACTATCCCTTTGTCTAGGGAGTCCATGCCCTCTGAAACCGTTAAAATATTTTTCTTTACCAGATCCATTAACATATTTTCATCGAGGGTCTGATCCTGTCCGATTACAAGGACATTTATATCATCCATATCGCATAAACCTGAGATCAGCTTAACTTTTATAATCTTTTTCTGACTCTTTCTGCCATTGAGCCTTTCAAGGGCTGTCATCATGCTGCCGTTTCCCCAGTACCCAATGACAAGATCATGGTTTGGATCATTGTTGGAGGATTTGGGCCATTCCACAAATTTTGTAAAATTGTAAATGAAGGCCGCCTTGACATCTTCTTCTGGATGAGAACCTGTCTGGGCTTGTACTTGCACTGATGAAAGAAAGAAGAGGCTTAAAAACCATATCCAGATGAAAAGAAAGACTACTGCACCACCTTCAGCCAGTGAAGGCATGGAATCAGTCGGTCTATGACCGCTTATCTTCCTGCAAGCAACCTTTAAAATTTCCAAGTCACCTTTCCATAAACTGAACGTGGAATCTCTGTAGAGATCATCTGCAAAAACCTGTCATTATATTCAGGGTGATAAGGATCCAAAAGATCCTTTCCAGTCACGGATAGCTCGAGATTCTTTACTGGATGCCAGCCAAGCCTTATGTCCAGGCCGGTATAGGAGGGAACTTCCAAACGGTCCAGGCTTGACACATATCTGAGCCATACGTCAAGCTCCAGCTCCCTGTTGATGTTCATATTGGACCTCAAGGAGACCTGATGTTCAGGGGCCTCCATGTCTATGGCGATAAGCCCTGTATTTTCCCTGTTTCTCCGATCCACCCAGTAATTGGTATTCAGATAAGAATAGGACACTTCCAAGCGCCACCATTCAAAGGGTTTGAAGTTGCCGGTAAGCTCCACCCCAAAATTGTTCGCCTTTCCGTGATTTCCTGGGAGTATGGGCTGAACCGCCATGCCAAAATGTTCGAATATTTGACCAGGGCTGGCTGAAAAGAGATCGTCATAAAAGTATGCGAATGCAGTCAAATCGAATGAAAGCCTTTTACAGGCAGTCCATCTGTAACCCGTCTCAGCAGACCACAACTCTTCGCTGCCATAATCGTCATTGCCATAATACGCCATTATAACAGGCCTTTGCCAGTCGCGGCTTCTCCTTGTTCCAAGTATCCAGATGGCATCCCTGTTGTAACGGCTTGGGATCCTCACTGCCCTTGAAAGCGCAGCCCAGACGTTTTGATGGGATGTAAGGCTGTAAATGACCCTGGCGGTGGGCTCAACCTCCATCCCTGTGTAATTGTTATGATCCAGACGAATGCCAAAGAGAAAACGGAGCTTGTCATCCATAAAACCCATTTCATCCTGTAGAAAGAGGCTGAAAAGGTCATCTTTTCGTGTCCTAGGCACAAAGGCACCCATGTGGTCACCATGTTTGATAGGGATATCGTCCCAGGTGTGCCTGTAGGATGCGCCCCATTGAAAGTCGTTGAAACTCAGAAGGTTAAAGCGGTGCTGAAATTCAAAATCCAATGTATCTCTGGTCTCAGCGCCCATCTCGGAAAACTTTCTGTCAGTGTGGTCATAATAGAACTGGAAGGAAAGCTCACTTTCTCCATGGAGAGAATGGACCCACCGCCCCAGCACGTTGCCTCCAGATACAGGAAGCCCTGTCTCCCATATATCACGAAGATAGAAGTTGTCGTCATATCCGAGCACATGGCTAGTGCCGTCGCCGCTATAGATGTCCCCTTGCAAGGTTGCCGAATCCTTGCTCGTAAATCTCCAGTCTGAATGGAAGCCTGATCGGATCATTCTCCAGTCGTCCCAAGCGCTGGCACCCTTTGACGTATCTTGTGGCCCCCTCTCAAATGCCTTGGCATAAAACCGCACCGCGCCCACGTCTCCTATGCTGAAGCCATATCTTGCTGATCCAAAACCACGCTCCAAGCTTCCTGCTCCAGCAGATATCAAACCACCCTTGGTGGACCAAGCGTCTTTGGTGATTATGTTGATTACGCCATTTACTGCATTGGTACCCCAGCTACTGGCTCCAGGCCCTCTTATGACCTCTATCCTCTCTATATCTTCAAGCATGGTGTCCTGTACATCCCAGAACACCCCAGAAAAGAGCGGGTCATACAAGGTCCTGCCGTCCATGAGAACCAGTAATTTGTCGGAGAATATGCCATTAAACCCCCTGATGGAAACGGCCCAGTTGCCATTATCTATCTTTGCTACATTCACACCAGGGACCATTCTCAGTACCTCTGGAATAGACGTTGCTCCAGATCGCCTTATGTCCTCCTGGGTAATTACGAAGACAGCGGCAGGAGTATTTTTGATACTTTGGGGTTTCTTAAATGCAGAAGTAACCTTTAAATTCATAAGCTCTTCAAGGCTCATGGAGAAAAGTCCTTCTGTCGCCTGACTGTCCGCAAAGGAAAGGGTTGAGATACACAGGATACCTGAAAGAAAGAGCAAGGTAATAGCAGCAGAAAGCACCTTTAATTGAACCTGGAATTTGGATTCTGCCTCTGATATCCCGGTATTCCTGCCCCATGATGGATAGAGAAACCGGAATACATAACTGCTCGACACCGAAGACTTAAACACCTTGTTTTTACGATACATACTGGCCTCTTCTTTGAAAAAATCAGAAACCGTAAAAAAGGTTTACTCTTGCATACTTCGTAATGGCCCACTAAAAACTAAAATTTCATGGCCTGAAGTAGGCACTGCCACCATCAATAAACATTAGAAGATTCAGCCCCCTGACTTGAAAATATCTGTTTGGATCTAATACCCTACCCTTCACATGCTGGCATTTGTGAAATAATCTTCGTTATTGCTTTTTATTTATCACATGTTTCATAAGATGTATAATGATTAATGCACTTTCAATGCCTGAAAGACCATGAAATTTTTGGCTACATCCTCGTAAACGTTGACGTATTTGAAGGTCCCGGTGCTTCTTAGTGCTTGGAATTGACCACATAGCCAAATTAGATACAAAAAATGACCTATAATCACAAAGTAATGAGGAGGCCATGGAGATAATGAATCCTGTCCTTGAAGCCCTTTACAACCGCAGAAGCATCAGGCATTTCACGAAAGAGCCTGTTGAGCCTGCCCTAATTGAGGAGATCTTACGGGCTGGAAGCTGGGCGCCCTCTGGGCTCAACAACCAGCCGTGGCGTTTTGCAATCGTCACCGATACAGATCTCAAGAGACAATTTGAACCACTGACAAAATACAGTAAGGTCATAGAAGCTGCACCCTGCCTGTTACCAGTATTCATTGACAAGGATGCCATGTACCACCCTGTAAAGGACCATCAGGCAATGGGGGCGTGTATCCAAAACATGCTCCTTGCGGCACACAGCCTGGGACTGGGTGCTGTGTGGCTTGGAGAAATTCTCAAGAACGCAGACCAGGTGAGAAATCTTCTTGGCCTTCCCCAATCCCTTGAACTCATGGCAGTAGTGGCCCTTGGCCATCCTGCCAGGACAGATCAAAAATCGCAAAGAAAGCCCCTCGGGGAATTGGTGGTGTTCAAGAAATGACTATCTACGAAAAGCTCAGCAAATGGAAACTCTTGTTCTTGCCCTTCGTCCTTTTCGGCATATATTCCTGCGCCGGTAGCATGGCGCCTGCTACCTCTTCATCACCCGAACTGGACAAAAAGGCTGTGACACTTGTCTTCCCAGACCTTCCAATCCCCCCTGAGTTAGAGATACAGGAAAAAGAGAGCGTCATCATCGCCTCACCTGGGTACCAAGGAGGTCTCATCACCTTGACAGGGCGGTTGTCGCCCATGGCGGTAAAAAATTATTTTCTCGATGCATTGCCAGAACGAGGGTGGAATTTCGTCAGCTCCTTGAGCGCAGGAAAGGGCCTCATGGCATTCAGCAAGGAGGGCAATGGACAATGTCTCATCACCTACTTTAGAACCAGTTTTGGATATACAAAGGTGGAGATCTGGATGGCAGAACCCTTGATTGAATCTGGAGGACACAGTGAACCAAAACACAGATACTGACAGACGCGGCCCTGTCTTCAAGCCACTATCAGGGAAGAAGATACTGTTTGGCGTAACTGGCGGAATCGCCTGTTTCAAGGCTGCGGAATATGTGAGAAGACTGTCGAGGGAGGGCGCAGAGGTCCAAACAGTGCTGACGAAAAATGCTAGCCGGTTCGTCACAGAAATCACCTTTTCAGCCCTTTCTGGCCAAAAGGCCCAGAGTCATCTGTTCGATATTGATCAGTGTCATGAAATACCCCATATAAGCCTTGCAAAAAAGGCAGAGCTTCTCGTGGTACTTCCAGCAACTGCTGACATCATAGCAAAATTTGCCCACGGATTGGCGGATGATCTCCTTAGCACCCTTCTCCTCTCCTTTAAGGGCCCGGTGGTCATATTTCCATCCATGAATCCAGACATGTACGGCAATCAGGCCACCCAGGCTAACCTTGAACTCCTAAAAGAAAGAGGTGTGACAATCGTGGAGCCTGATACGGGCATAGTGGTCTGTGGTGCAAGGGGAAAAGGCAGATTGCCCCATTGGGACAAGATCTTGCATCATATCAAAAAGGCCCTTTGGCCAAAGACACTCGGTAAGAAAAATATTTTGATAACTGCTGGGCCAACAAGGGAACACCTGGATCCTGTAAGATTCATCTCAAACAGATCATCTGGCAAGATGGGTTTCAGGCTTGCTGAAGCAGCAAGTTTAAGGGACGCCAATACTAACCTTGTCTCAGGCCCTGTTTTACTCAGAGACCCCATAGACGTAATGGTAAAAAAGGTGGAAACTGCCAGGGAGATGGCCGAGGCTGTCTTTTCACTGGCACCTGAAATGGATGTTATAATCATGGCGGCAGCGGTATCAGATTATACGCCGTTAACGGTCCACCCGCACAAGTTAAAAAAAACCGGGAAGGAGCTGGATGTAAGACTTACTCCAACCACAGACATACTAATGGAGCTTGGCAAGAAGAAAGGGAGCAACCAGATTCTGGTGGGCTTTTGTGCCGAAAGCCAGGATCTTGTGGAAAACGCCTTTGCCAAGCTCAGGAAAAAGAACCTGGATCTGATAATAGCCAATGACATAACCCAGCCTGGAGCAGGTTTTGACGTGGACACAAACAGAGTGCTCATGATCGACCAGGAAGAAAACGTAGAAGAGCTTCCCATGATGGACAAGGCGGAAGTCTCTGAAAGGATCCTCGATAAGATCGAAGAAATCATAGCGGCAAGAGAGTTGTGACCCCTTCAAAGCAAAATGGCTTTCATCATAGGTTGACCGCTTCTTGTTTATGCTCCTTTACTGTATAGCTGCACAAACAAGTCGCTACCTCCAGAACAAGGGGCATTTGGGTATCGGCCTTAGATACTCATAGCCCGAAGAACCCCCGTTTTTTCCGCAAAAAAACATTTATTCTGAATATTTTCAGCCAGTTGACCCCTTTTTAATGCTGACTCTTACTGCTGCCGAATAGGAAAACAAGAGTTAAGGCAAATAACAGAGTCAGAAAGGGGGGATCAATACCAACTAAGAAAGACTCGCAGCCGAAAACAAAAAAAATTTATGAAGCAGGCAGGAAGGCCTGCAAAAAATCAATGATTCAAGGAGGAATCAATCATGGCTATTGTTGTTAATACCAATATCTCTTCCATCAACGCCCAGAGAAACCTCGTAGGCACGGGCAAACTTCTTAGCAGATCACTTCAGAGACTTTCTTCAGGACTTAGGATCAACAGCGCAAAAGACGATGCAGCAGGTCTTGCTATTTCAGACCGCATGAATGCACAGGTTCGTGGCCTCAATCAGGCGGTCAGGAATGCCAATGACGGTATCTCTCTCGCCCAGACTGCAGAAGGCGCCATGCAGGAAACAACAAACATCTTGCAGCGTATGCGTGAGCTTGCAGTCCAGTCGGCCAATGACACCAACACCGCAACAGATAGATCCAACCTCCAGAAGGAAATTACTCAGCTTCAGGCTGAAATCGACAGGATCGCCAATACCACGGCATTCAACGGAAAGACCTTGCTGAACGGCACCTTCACTGCTGCCAAATTCCACGTCGGAGCAAACGAAAATCAGTATATCTCCTTTTCCATTGGCAGCACAAAGGCCTCTGACATAGGTAACAATACGGTAAGTGTAAACGGCACGATCAATCAGGCCACAGCTGCAGCCGACACAGCACCTGGAAATGGCGTTGCCGGCGGCGAGGACCTAACAATCGTTGGTTCCTTGGGTACAGCCACATATGACGTATCAGCCAATGAAACTGCCAAATCCATTGCAGAAGGCATAAATGCCACCACAAAAGACAGTGGTGTATCGGCCAAGGCCGTCACCATGGCAAAACTCAGCTCTGTCAGCACCACTGGCACGGTAGCATTCAAGCTCTACGGCAAGAATTCAACTGCGGCCACAATCTCCGTCAATGTGGCATCAACCAGTGACCTCACTGGCCTTGCAGACGCCATCAACAAGGTGGCGAGCACCACTGGCATCACAGCTGAGGCAAATGGTGGAGAACTGACACTTACAAGTTCAGAAGGTTACGACATCAAGATCGAGGACTGGGGCGAAGATGCTGGCGGCGACGACATAGACGTTACTGTCCAGGGCCTCAAGGCCGACGGCTCCAACGCAGGAAGCGCTGTGACAATCACAGGCGCAGCTGCAGATAACACAGACAGCACCACAATAGGTGGAACCATCACCTTTGAATCAGCCGAAAGCTTCACAGTCACATCCGATGCTGCTGGAGCACTTTTCACTGCTACAACCGCCAATGCCAGTAGCCTGAGCGCAGTAGGTTCTATTGACATCGGGACCCAGGCAGGTGCCAACAATGCAATTTCTGTAATAGACGGCGCACTGCAATTTATCGATAACTCCAGGGCAGACCTTGGTGCCATCCAGAACCGCTTTGAGTCAACCATCTCGAACCTGATGAATGTTTCTGAGAATATCTCTGCAGCCAAATCCCGTATCCTGGACGCAGATTTCGCAGCAGAAACAGCAAATCTCACCAAGGCACAGATCCTGCAACAGGCTGGCACAGCTATGCTTGCACAGGCCAATACCGTGCCTCAGGCAGCATTGACTCTGCTCCAAGGCTAATAGTGACCAGAACTGGAAATGAGACGGCTTAGACCGTCTCATTTCCAAAAATATCTCATATCAAAGAGGATTAATCATGGGCATAGGCGTATCCGGACTCATGTCAGGCCTTGACACAGATTCCATCATCTCTCAACTCATGGATCTGGAAAGGCGCCCCATAGTGCAGCTTCAAAACAAGGAGGCTGGTTACCAGGCAAAAATTACCGCCTTAGGACTTGTAAAAAGCGCCATGTCAGACCTGCAAACATCCGTCGAATCCTTGAAAAACTCGGATGATTTTCTCTCGTACAATGCCACATCCAGTGACCCAGACATACTCACTGTTAAGGCAGGTGATGACGTACAGCCTGGCACATATTCCATTACTGTTTCCAAATTGGCTTCGGCCCAGCAGCTAAGAAGTGCTGCCTTTACGGGTTCAGATGTCGCCGTTGGCACAGGGACTTTGACCATTCAAGTTGGAAGTAGTGATGCCGTAGACATAGAGATAAACGATGAGAACAACACGTTGGCAGGAATTGCCAAGGCCATAAACGACGCCGACGCCGGTGTGACCGCAGGAGTGATAAATGACGGCACTGGCAACTACTATCTGACTCTTCAGAGCCAGGAAACAGGCGCTGATAATACCATCACCCTGTCCATGGAAGATGCTGACGGAAACAACGATGACTCTACAGGCCTTTCAGCCCTATATACAGATCCTACTGCACACACTCTAACCGAGACCAGCACTGCTTCTAATGCTCAACTTTCTATAAATGGCATTGCAGTGGAAAGGTCAACAAATGAGATAGATGATCTTATCGACGGTATGACCATCAACCTCAAGAACGCAGATGATACGAAGACCGTTACTGTATCAAGTTCCAAAAGTTATGGTGGAATAAGTAGTAAGCTTAGCGACTTTGTCAAAAATTATAATGCGCTTGTGGACACCCTTCACGAGCAGACAGGATACAATGCCGTAACCCAGGAAGGCGGCACTCTCCTGGGAGACAGCAGTGTCAGCAGGATAAGCATCGGGCTTTCAAAGATGCTCTATGAAACCGTTGATGGAGTAGATTCCTCTGTCAACAGTCTCAGTAAGTTAGGGATTGAAATAGACGATAGCGGGCACCTGAGCCTCGATACAGAAAAACTCAATGAGGCCATGGAGGCACATCCAGATGACGTTGCAGCCTTTTTTACTTCGGATGAGACGGACAACAAAGGTATTGCAATCAAGTTGGATGATTTTTTGGATGGATATCTAAAGAGTTCCACAGGAATCTTGTCGGCCAAAACCGACGGGCTTCAAGATTCCATTGATGACATTGAAGACAGGATAGACGAGATAAATGTTCGCCTTGAAAAAAGGGAGGCAAACCTGAGGCATCAATTTGAAACCCTCGAAACACTCATGATGCAATTTCAGCAGACCTCGGGTCAACTTGATCAGCAGTTAAGCTCTCTTAGCAACTTGAATTCTTACATATCCAAAAAGAAATAGGAGAAAAGACCAGCCATGTATGCAAATGCCAAGGCAGGATACTTTAAATATCAAAAAACAGACTTTTTAACCCTTACTCCAGCTGAGATTGTGGACCGGCTCTTTAAGGGCCTTTACTCCTGCATCAACGATGCGGAACAGGCCATAAAGAAAAATCAGATTGCGAGAAAAGGGGAAAAGATTAGCAGGGCCATTGCCATAGCTGGCGAGCTTCAGGCATCCCTTGACATGGAAAAAGGTGAAGAGATCTCTGAAAATCTCTATCTACTCTACGATTTCATCGTAAGGGAGCTCCTTATGGCCAATCTGGAAAATAGTGTAGACAGGCTGAAAGGCGTCAAGGCTGTAATCAGGCCAGTAATGGACGGATGGTCACAGCTCATAGAATGCAATGACGAGAAGCCACAGCCGGTGATCCCCACAGGCCAGATACAGCAGGCTAGGCCGAGGCCATTACAGGTAGCTGGCTGATAATAGAGGAGATCACAGAAATGATTCATCTATGCCACATGTTGAAACAGGTGCTGGAAAAGATTCGAGACCTTTTGGAATCAGGAGAATTTGAACGTCTCCCCAAGTACATGTCTGAAAGGATGATGCTTATTGAAAGACTCCAGGAAAGCGAACCAGATAGGAGCAGGCTTTCTGAAACCATACAGCTTCTAAAATACATAGCAAAAGAAGAACGGCTTTTGATGGAACTTGCCGAGGAGAAAAAGACCAGTATTCAAAAGGAATTGAGTGTGTTTCAAACCAAGAAAGTGGCCCTCAACAAATATCATAATGAAAGCCACCGACTTTATGGAGTTCAGCCATGACAAGTGAAATTGCATATACCATATCAAACACCTCAGGACTTGATCCAGGAAGATCCGTCCTGACCATTAACAGCACAAAGGCCCAGACCAAGGCCCAGCAAGACAGACAGGGCAACAATGTCATCCAGCTAAACAGACAGGAGGCTGCCCTCAAAGGAAAAGAAGGCGGGGATGAAAGGGCAGGGAAGAGCGATCCCATACTGAAGACCCTGCAGGATGAATTCAACCTCATAAACAATGTGGAGCTCAAATTCAACAAAGACCAGGAAACAGGCCAGTCCTACATAGAGATCGTTGATAAAGACTCTGGAGATGTTGTAAGAGAAATACCGCCAGAAACCTTGAGAAAACTTGCTGAAAAGATGGATGAAATGTTGGGCATCCTTTTTGACAAAAAGGCATAGAAGAGGACTTGATCAACCAAAAACTTCAAATCATTTCCTGTCCAGGACCACTGCCTCTATACATGAAAGTCAAGTCCCCATGGCCATCTCATCCATTCTGAAAATAAACCTGGCCTCTTTCACTGAATAGCAGACAACCTATCTTGCCATCTATACTGTCTGGCATACTATTCAAAGGTTTGCAAGGCCCTGCCATCAGATGGGCTAAGGCCGACTCCTTCATGTGCGGTAGTCCGCATTTATATGAACGTATTCATCTGACAGATCGCATGTCAGGATCTTGAAATCAGAAGAACCTGCAGAGAGATCCACCACTACAGAAAATTCCCTTTGCTTCATCATTTTTGCTGCTTCAGCCTCTGCGTCAGCTCCAACTGGCAGGCCTTTGTCTACGATCTGGCAAAGACCAATTGAAATGCTCGCCATGTTTGGATCGAAATCCGCTCCTGACCGCCCTGCTGCAGCCAGTATCCTGCCCCAGTTGGGATCCTGGCCAAAAAATGCAGTCTTTACCAGGCTGGATTCAGAAATGGCCCTTGCCGCCAATTCAGCATCACGACTGTCCTTGGCACCTCTTACCCACACTTCCACGCATTTTGTGGCCCCTTCGCCATCACTCACTATCTGCTTTGCCAGGTCCATGAGGAGCTTCGTCATGGCATCCCGAAGCCTAGTGGCCATGACGCTACTGCCATCCACCACAGGATTTTCAGCTCTGCCAGATGCCATGGCGATAACTGTATCATTGGTGCTCATGTCACCATCTACGGTGATACGGTTAAAGGAGAGCTCGACAGCGTCTTGTAAGACCGACTGCCAAAACCGCGGTGAAACAGCTGCATTGCAACATACAAAAGAAAGCATGGTGGCCTGGGGTGGACCCATGGACGGAGCTATCATTCCTGCACCCTTTGCCATGCCTGCAAGACATATGTCATAGCCATCCGCAGAAATCGTCACAGATGCAGTCTTTGGCCTGGTATCTGTAGTGAGTATAGCCTGGGCAACTTCTCCAAGGCCGCTGTTTGAAAGCCTTTCTGCCGCCTGATCTATCCCGGCGATGTACTTGTCCATAGGAAGATAGGCCCCTATGACGCCTGTAGAACATACCAGGACCTCCCCTGGGCTACATCCTATCCGGCTCGCCACCTCTTTGCGTATGGTCTTGCAATCTTCAAGGCCTCTTGGACCTGTACATGCATTGGCGTTACCACTATTTGCCACAATGGCTCTGAATCTTTTCCTGTCCTTGAGCAAAGCCATAGAATCCAGAACAGGAGCAGCCTTAACCAGATTTCTCGTAAACACTGCAGAAGTCACCGATGGCCTGTCAGTAACTATGAGACCCAAGTCCAACCTGTTGTCATACTTGATGCCAGCCTTTGCTGCTGCGGCTTTGAAACCATGAACCTTCACTATCTCCTCCCGCAGCATTTCTTGTATTTCTTACCACTTCCACATGGACAAGGCTCATTTCTGCCAACCTTCTTCTGCTTTCTTCTCACTGGTTTGGGCCTTGTCTGTCCATCGCCTCCGTGGCTCATCTGGAGATCCCTTTCCTGCTTGCGCCTACGTTTTTCCTCGAGTTCCTCTACTTCCGATGGCCTCATGGGACGAATCCTGAGCATGATGCTAACGGTTTCCTCCCTAAACCTGTCCACCATGTCGAGAAACATGTCGTAGCCTTCCTTCTTGTATTCGTTCAAGGGATCTTTCTGGCCATAACCGCGAAGTCCGATACCCTCCCTGAGATGATCCATACTAAGGAGATGATCCTTCCACAGGTTGTCCAGATTCTGAAGCATAATAAAACGTTCAGCCATGACCATCTCTTCTTGGCCAAATCGTTCTACCTGTTTTTCGTAGGTCTCCTTGAGTTTGGCCTCTATAAGTTCCTTAAGTTCCTGGGGAGTAGATGGCAGCTCTTGGAATGCCTCATGGTCCCAGTTGGTGGCAAACCTGCCCCTTAGCAGTTCTCTTAGCTTCTCCCAATTCCACTCTTCTGGAGGAGTCTTCTCATCTGCATGGGTATTGGCAAGGCGCTCGGCAACCTCTTCTATATAAGTGTAGATCTCATCCCTGAGATTTTCACCTGCCATGATCTGCTTTCTGAGGCTGTAGACCACCTCTCTCTGCTTGTTCATGACATCATCGTATTCGAGCAGGTGTTTCCTTATCTCAAAGTTGTGTGCCTCCACCTTTCGCTGGGCATTCTCAATCGCCTTTGACAGCATTTGGTGCTCTATGGGTTCTCCTTCCTTCATGCCCATCTTGTCCATAAGGCCTGAAATCTTGTCGGACCCGAAAATTCGCAAAAGATCGTCTTCCAGGGAGAGATAAAACCTTGATGAACCTGGGTCCCCCTGGCGTCCTGAACGGCCCCTCAACTGGTTGTCAATGCGTCTGGACTCATGCCGTTCTGTTCCGAGAATGTGAAGGCCGCCAAGTTCTGCCACTCCTTCGCCGAGAACGATATCCGTACCCCTACCAGCCATGTTGGTGGCAATGGTCACCCTCCCCTTTTCTCCAGCATGCGCAACGATCTCTGCCTCTCGTTCGTGGTGTTTGGCATTGAGCACCTCATGGGGCACACCCATTTTCTTCAAGAGAGCAGACAACTTCTCTGAATTTTCCACACTCGTGGTACCAACGAGAACCGGCCTCCCCTCCTTGTGGAGCTGCCTAATCTCCTTTGCAGCTGCCTTGAATTTTTCATCCACTGTACGAAAGACCATATCCGGATGATCCACCCTGATCATGGGCTTATGGGTGGGTATCACCACCACGTCAAGATCGTATATCTTCTTGAATTCAGCCGCTTCGGTATCGGCCGTGCCTGTCATGCCAGCCAGCTTTTCGTACATGCGGAAGAAATTCTGAAATGTGATGGATGCCAGGGTCTGGTTTTCACTCTCTATCTTCACCCCTTCTTTGGCTTCAAGGGCCTGATGAAGCCCGTCGCTATAGCGTCTGCCTGGCATGATCCTGCCTGTAAATTCGTCCACGATAATGACCTGGCCATCCTTTACTATATAGTCGACATCCCTCTTGAAGAGCACATGGGCCTTTAGGGCCTGCTGTACATGATGCAAAAGCTCTGTGTTTGATGGATCGTACAGGTTCTCTACACCAAGGAGCTTTTCACACTTTGCAACCCCTTCTTCAGTGAGCATCACTGTCCTGGCCTTTTCATCCACGGTGTAATGTTCCTCATTCTTCAAAAAAGGAATTATCTGGTTCACCTTATAGTAGAGTTCCGTTGATTCATCAGAGGGGCCTGAAATTATAAGAGGCGTTCTGGCTTCGTCTATGAGGATGCTGTCAACTTCATCGACTATGGCATAGTGAAAATCCCGTTGGACCATATCCTCAAGGGCATATTTCATGTTGTCCCTGAGGAAATCAAAACCAAATTCATTGTTGGTGCCGTAGGTCACGTCGGCGAAATAGGCGGCCTTTCGCTCTTTCTCATCCAGCCCGTGGACAATTACGCCTACTTCAAGGCCCAGGAAATTGTATATCTTGCCCATCCATTCCGAATCCCTGGTGGCCAGATAATCATTTACAGTAACAACGTGGACGCCCCTGCCCGTAAGGGCATTGAGGTAAACTGGCAAGGTGGCGACCAGGGTCTTTCCTTCACCAGTTTTCATCTCTGCTATCTTTCCCTGGTGTAGCACCACTCCTCCAATTAGCTGCACATCAAAATGGCGCATGCCCAGCACTCGCCTAGATGTCTCCCTTACGACTGCAAACGCCTCTGGGAGGAGATCATCCAGGCTACGCCCATTGTCCAACTGTTCCTTGAAATAGGGCGTCTTGGCCTTTAATTCGTCGTCAGACAATTTCTTTATTTCAGGCTCCAACCTGTTGATCTGGTCAACAATAGGCCTGATCTTCTTTATTTCTCTATCGTGTTTTGTGCCAAATACTTTTGTCAGCAAGTTTGTTATCATTTCCTAAAAAAACCTCATCAATATCCGTACTTCTGGAAGAATTATCCCGGCATACCCCTACAAAGGACCTGACTAATACATATCTATCAGGAGCGCTGTCTCGTCACAATTTGGGAATTTGGGACAGTGAACACAATCTGCCCAGATCTTGTGGGGAAGGATCGCCTTGTCCACCTCTTTGAACCCGAGTTTCCTAAAAAATTCAGGTTGATATGTCAAGGTAAACACCCTGTATATCCCAAGGGTGATGGCATCCGAAAGGCAGTACTCCACAAGCCTTCTGCCAAGCCCCTGGGCCTGGTAATCCTCGACAACTGCCAAAGACCGGATCTCTGCCAAATCCTCCCAGGACACATTAAGGGCCGCTGCCCCTACTATCCTGCCCTGTTCGTCCTCGAAGACGTTGTAATCTCTGAGATGGTCGTAGAGATCGCTGAGGGAACGAGGCAATAGAAGCCCTTTTTCAGCAAAATGAGAAAGGAGCTCATGGATAGGCTTTACATCATTGATCTTGGCCTTTCGTATCTTCATCCCTAGTATATAGAATCGTATAAAGGCCCCAGATGCTTCAATCCAGAGTCCTTGAATGTTCACCAAAGTCCTTCCGCGTTTAAGATAGGATTGAAAAGGGCCAAAGTCAAAGGGGGAAAACTCTCATCTGAATGGATCAGGCCTCAAGTAGACTATTTCTGGAAAGCCAAGCCCTTTTATACGCAACGCCATAAGAGGAGGCAATGTGATGGTATCATTTACCCCCTTTCACCACATATGAGCGTATACCTTCTTTAGATGCAAGCTTAGAAGCTGCCTTCTTTGCCTGGTCGAGGTTTTTGTATTTTCCGAGAAGGACCCTGTACCATATACCCCTTCGGCCTAAATCAGCCTTTTTAACCTGTACGTAATACCCCTTCTTTTCCCATCTCGCCCTTTCCTTGCGTGCCTTGTTTCTGTCCTTGTAAGAGGCTATCTGGAGGGAAAAAAATCGCTTGAGTTCTTCCCTCTTGGTGTTATTTACCTTCTCAACCTTTAGCTGGGCCTTGGCCTTTTTGGGCTGATCCTGAAGAGTTCTCTTTGCCGACTCCTTCTTTTCGGCCTTGGAAGGCTTCATATTGGTCTTTGGCTGTTTTTCCTTTTCAGGTGTGCCTATAACCTCTGTGGGCATGGACTCGCCTTGCTTTTTTAACGGCTCTTCTTGTTTCAGCCTTTCCTTGAGGTCTTCGATGGCCTTTTCATTCTGATCAAAAAGGCTTGTCTCATTGCCGTAGAAGGCACCTTCTGATCCTGGTTTCTCGGCCTGTTGCATGGGGATCTCTGCCATTGGCACCTGGGGATTGACCACGGTTGTCTTGGGCCTTGACACCCCATTCCCATTGAATACCTTCTGCCCCATCCAAAAACCCAAGACAAAGGTCCAGAGCAGGACGCATACAGTCGAGATTACGATGGCAATCAGACCTGGCCAGCCTATCTGAAATTGTATAGGTTTGGGTTTATTTTTCTTGGCTGCCATGTTTCTTCCTTTTACAGTTGTGGAATAGACATTCCTGCTACATCTTTTCTGGTGCGTTTACTCCCAGGAGATACAGCCCATTTTTCAGAACAGTCTTAATAACAGCTGCAAGGAGCAGGCGGGCCTGTGTCGTCCCAGGGTCATCTCCAATGAACCTGTGTGTAGTATAATACTTATGCAACAGGCCTGCCAGTTCTGTCAGATAATAACTTATCCTGTGGGGCTCAAGGGCTGTTGCACTACTGGCAACTGTCTCGGGGAAGGCTGCGACAAGCTTTAGAAGCCTTATCTCTTCAGGGTCCTTGAGCAATGATAAATCCACTTGCCCAGGAGGCTCCAATGCCACGTTGTTCTCCTCTGCCATACGGAAGACACTTGCGAGCCGGGCATGGGCATACTGAACATAATATACAGGGTTTTCTTGGCTCTGGCTCTTGGCCAAATCCAGATCGAAATCCAGGTGACTGTCACAACGGCGTGTCAGAAAAATGAACCGGGCCGCATCGGTGCCCACATCATCGATGACTTCCCTCAGGGTGACAAATTCGCCGGCCCTTGTGGACATGGCCTTGATCTTTCCGCCTTCGATCAGGTTTACTAACTGGACCAGGAGAACATCCAATGCCTCTGGATCAAAGTCCATGGCAGCCAGGGCTGCCTTGACCCTGGGGACGTATCCGTGGTGATCTGCTCCCCATATATCCACCAGCCTTTCAAAGCCTCGCTCAAACTTGTTCCTATGATAGGCTATATCTGCTGCGAAATAGGTGAGCACCCCATTTGAGCGTTTCACCACTCTGTCTTTCTCGTCTCCGTAGTCAGATGTCCTGAACCAATAGGCCCCATCCTTTTCATAGATCTTTCCTTGAGCCTTAAGCTCCTCCAAGGTCCTCTCCACCAAGCCTGATTCATGAAGGGTCTTCTCACTGAACCAGTTATCAAAATGGACCCTGAAATCTTCGAGATCCTTCCTGATGCCACCAAATATTTCAGATACCGCCTTACTTATAAAAAGATCTGCATGTTCTGAAAATTCTGCATCAACAAACCTGTCTCCATATTCTTGGGCAACGAGCCTGGCGATATCCTTTATGTAACCCCCCTGATAACATTCCGGGGGGAAATCCACCTCTTTTCCAAAATGCTCCTGATACCTGAGAAATACAGATCTACCTAAGGTTTGCATCTGATTTCCCACATCGTTTATGTAGTATTCGCTCGACACGTCATAACCAGCCATATCCATGACCCTGCAGAGGGAGTCCCCAACGGCAGCCCCTCTCCCGTGGCCTACGTGCAGAGGGCCTGTGGGGTTTGCACTGACAAATTCAACAAGCACCTTTCTGCCTTGGCCGGCATTGCTTTTTCCATAACCCTCCCCCTTTTCTATGATGTCCAGAAGGTTATTCTGCCAGAAATCTGGTGAAAGAAAGAAATTCAAGAAGCCTGGCCCTGCCACTTCCACCTTTTGAAAAAGGCCTTCTTTCACCAGTTCTGCCTTTAACTTCTCTGCGATCTTTCTAGGTGCAGATTTCAATTTTGAAGCCATAACCATACAGAAGTTACTGGCATAATCCCCGTGTTTTTCCTGTTTTGGGATGGATATTATATGATCGGAGGGAATTTCCGACTGTGGGAGCACTCCCTTGCCTGAAAGACGTTCATATATACTTTCTATTATTTCTTTTATCTTATTACGCATTTTCAGTTCATCCTTTTGCCATTAAAAAAGGGCTGCTTTAAGCCCTTACAAGTGTGTAGATACTTCCCAGAATATCCGAAGAAGATATAAGGAAGGCATGCAAGCAATGAAATAAAATAAATGGGTGATAATTGCAACCCAGGTATTCATAATCCGTGGAAATGGTGAACCAACTTGCCTGAAAAAGATGCAGAAAAGAGAAGGCTTCAAAGGCTACCCCTCTGTCTCGAGGCCCTTTGCGAGTCTGGAGGTGCGTTCTTCAAGGGTTATGTGCAAGACATAAGCACTGGAGGACTCAAGCTTGAAACCCAGAAAAGGCTGGACCAAGGCCAATCAATTTCTATGACCGTAGACGCCCGGTTCCCTTTGAAACTTTCTGGGATAGTGAGATGGTGCCAAAGGGAAAAACTCCATTTTTTGTATGGAATACAGTTTCACCAACTTCCAGAAAAGAAGGAGATGCTTTTGAGGGAACTGGTCCAAAGCCTCTTCTGGCAAAGCTACGGAGGCTGACGATATCATTTGTACTTGATACGGCCTTTCCCAAACTCTTTTCTAGACCTTATGAGCGGAATCGCTATGGACAGGTTTATTATTCCAATGCCCACCAGTAACAATACAGACCAGCTGATTCCAGGCTCAAGCAAACTCTTGTCTGGATTCTTGGGATTGTAAAACACCCCTACCTTTCTCCCAGAAGGATATCTCCTGAGCACTTCTTTGATATGATCCTCAGAGGCAAAACATCGCCATCCACTATTCAACCGGTGCCCTTCAAACACCTTATTCTCAACCATGTAAAGATAATCCATGTCGAGGCAAAGCCTTGCTATCCGGATTTTGCCAGGAGCACGCCATTGCTTTACCCTGGACACGATGATCCTGCCCTTGGCCACAGGCCACTTCCTGGCCTGCCAACCCTCAAGCCCCATGGAAAACCCTACAACAAGGGCCCACATCCCGAGAATCAAAAAGAGGAAGGCAAAAAACCTCATGACTATCCTTGTTCCCTCGTTAAGATAAGGCCTTCTGGCAGATGTTCGCCAAAGGCGGCATCCTTGTCTGAGGCCTCCACCTCCTGAAATTCAACGACAGGCCTGGTCTTTTCTGGCTCTGCCCCAAGAAGCTCAAGCCACAACCTTACATCTTCCCTCTGGGAGGCAGAAAGGTCTCTTGCCCTGTCTCCACAAAGCCTTGCCATGGAGATAACAGCATTTATTAGGGCCTTTCTCTCATTTATATCCATCTCCTTCAAGGCCGATATCCATGAGAAAACCTCAGATTGCGGGACCACCTTGTTGGCAGGCCCATAGAGCGGCACCCTTGCGCCAAGCCTGCCGAGTGTCCACAAAAGGTCACTCTGGAAACGGCTCTTTGGCAAAAGCTTCAACACCTGCCTGCCAAGGGCCACCTTCTTGTCTATGGCAATCCTTTCAAGATTCGCGGCAAAAAGCCACATCTGCCTCGACTCTTCCACTGCAGGTTTGTATTGCTTTGCCTTGTGCCTCCTTTTCTTTGATACGAGCTCTGGTGCCAGAACTGGAGCAATTGAGGAAAACAGTTGTTCCTGCTGGCCTGAACTCAAGCCCGCTGCGATTCTTCGCCAGAATATCCACCACTGAAGCCTTGACTCCAGCTTCTTGACCCAAACAAGCCCTTCGAAATTGAGGGGCCACAGGGCCTTTATCCTCCAAGGATCACTGGCCTCCCCAGAACCAGGCCTCATGGCATAACCTGTAAGGTTGAACCAGCGGGCTTCATGCATGAAGCTCTTTTTTCTGCCTTCCTTGAGCCCAATCAATATATCCGCCAATGCCCTTAAGACAGGAAGCCTCCAAAGTTCCTTGCCCATTCCCATTGCTTCCACAATGAGTTGCAAGAGGTTCCTGGGCTCAACCACCTTGTCCTTGGAATCAGTTGAAAAGCAGGCCTCAAGGATCTGCCTTGCTTGTTCCAGGGCGGCTTTGTCGTCCTTGGTGAGTGACTTTTCCTTTTCATCCACAGACTTGGCCGGCTTGACCCTTACTCCTTCGACCTGGTATTGCCCTTCTCCCTTCTCCTTTTCTCCTGACCTCAGATCGAATTGCAGGCGCCACCTGTGAGGAGTCGAAACAGAACGGCAATACAACTCCAAGGTCCCTATGGCTGTCACCTGGGAGCCAACCCGTACAGGAATGGCCTTGTGTTCCGCCTTTTTGCCATACTTCAATACAGTCTGGAGTGGAGGCAGCCTTACGAAATCTTCCTGGTTGAGTTCTACTATATCACCTATGTGGTCTCCCTGCCTGATAGTAGAACTAAAAAGGGTAAACTTTACAGGCCTGTTTGTAAGCACCTTGAAATCTCGTTCCACTTCTACTTCGCGACCTTCTTCAGTTCCCCTTTCAATGAGGCATACTGCCTTCTGAGCTTTGCCCTGCCCTTCTTTGGCCCCAATACCTATGAAATAGGATCGGGGAATGCCACCGCCTATCCTGAGCCCAAGTCCCTTTCTGACCAAGCCGTAGTAGACTGCGCCAACCGATATGGCAAGATCGAGAGAGCGGCTTTCCATGGTGGCCACTTCCCGGCCACTCCAGCTGGAAAGCACCCCCGAGATCCTTTGTCTTATGGATAAAGGCTTCAAGGTGCCGCCATTAAACAGGATCACCTCTGGCATCTTCCCTTGACCCTGCCTTGAAATGAATCTTGCAAGATGCCTCGTGACCGCTGGGTCCGATTCATAGGGAAGGCCCATCTCCCTGAGGCCTGCCTCCTTCACAGGCTCACTGCCAATCTTGGAGATATCCACCTCAGGGAAAAAACCTTCAATAATCGCCCTTTCAACCTCCTTTCTGGAAAGCTCAACGATCAAGGTCTCACCAACCAGGGCCCTGCCACGGCCAGTAAGGCGCACGGCTGTCTTTTCAGGCCCGTTTTCAGATAAAAGCCTCTCCTTGGCCTGCCTGCACTGATGAAAGAGCATCTGCCAGCGGGCAGTATCCAACTCGCCAGAGATCTTTTTCTCAGCCAAGGCTGCAATGGACAGATCGATATTGTCCCCTCCAAGGAGCAGATGGTTGCCAACGGCCACACGTTCGAGCCGAGGCCCTCCTTCGTTTTCCTGACAAGAGATCAGGGTGAAATCCGTAGTGCCACCCCCTACATCGCACACCAGTAGGCATTGACCTGGTTTGATAAAGTCCTGCCAAGACTCTTCATGCTGGGATAGCCAGGCATAAAAGGAAGCCAATGGCTCCTCCAGTAGGGTCACGTTTTCAAGACCAGCATGTCTGGCTGCTTTGAGGGTGAGTTCACGTGCAACCTCGTCAAAGGAAGCAGGCACTGTCAACACCACCTCTTGTTCGGCAAGGGGGGCCTTCATGGTATAATCCCAAGCCTCGCGGATGTGCTGAAGATACCTAGCCGAGGCCGTGATGGGGGAGACCTTCTCCACTTCTTCTGTTGAGCCCCAGGGAAGTATAGGAGCATCCCTATCCACACCTCCGTGGCAAAGCCAGCTCTTGGCTGAAGAAACAAGTCTTCCAGGAACGAGGGCGCCTTGGTCTCTGGCAAACGTTCCAACTGCGTAATCCCTGTCCTGGTCCCAAGGAAGGGAGGTAACCCCCTTTTCAAACTCGTAGCCTCCTGGAAGATACAGAAAGGACGGCAGGGTCTTGAGCCGTTCCAGGCGGCCATGGCTTGCAAGCTGAAGAATATCGAAAGACTTTATCTCAATGGAGCCAGGGGATGCGTCATGAAGGTCGATAAACCCCACGGCTGAATTCGTGGTGCCAAGATCTATTCCGACAATAAAACGTTTCTGCATAGGTGATATATACCCCAATCGCCATTCAGAGAAAAGTTTTTCACCACCCTAAAGAGACGATGTTGCTATAATCTGTACAATATGTAAAAGTGCGTTTTATCCTGGTGTGACTCTTCTTTTTGGTCAGCCTGAACTAATAATAAATCCTATCTATGCAACCAGCCACTGGAGGAGCTGATGAACAAAATAGAAAAAAAGGATAAAGAGAAGGCGCTGTCCATCGCCCTCTCCCAGATACAGAAACAGTTTGGCAAGGGCTCTGTAATGCGTCTTGGAGACAAAGGAGGCGTTGAAGACATCAAGGTGATTCCCACAGGTTCTGTTGCTGTGGACGTGGCCACTGGTGTAGGAGGTATCCCAAGGGGCAGGATAGTTGAGATCTTCGGTCCTGAATCCTCAGGTAAAACCACCCTTGCCCTCCACATGATTGCAGAGGCACAGAAACTTGGCGGAATCGCAGCATTTGTGGACGCAGAGCATGCCATGGATCCTCTGTATGCAAAAAAACTTGGGGTCAACACAGACGATCTCCTCGTGTCTCAACCTGACTATGGAGAACAGGCACTCGAAATCGTTGATGCCTTGGTGAGAAGCGGCGCTGTAGACCTGATTGTAGTGGATTCTGTTGCAGCCCTCGTTCCAAAGGCGGAGATAGAAGGGGACATGGGGGATTCCCATGTGGGCCTCCAGGCAAGACTCATGTCCCAGGCACTCAGAAAGCTCACTGGCAACCTCAACAGGAGCAGCACCGCCTTGGTCTTCATCAATCAGATACGCATGAAGATCGGTGTCATGTATGGAAATCCAGAGACCACCACAGGAGGCAATGCCCTAAAATTCTATTCCACCATGAGACTAGACATCAGGAAGTTGACAGCCCTCAAGGAAGGACCCGATGTGATTGGAAACAGGACGAGGGTCAAGGTAGTAAAAAACAAGATCGCCCCACCATTTAAACAGGCAGAATTCGACATCTACTATGGAGAGGGCATATCAAGGGAAAGTTCCCTCATTGATCTCGCTGTTGCCGTAGACATAATAGATAAGAGCGGGGCATGGTACTCATACAAGGATCAGCGCCTGGGCCAAGGCAGGGAAAACGTCAGGGCATTTCTGAAGGATAACCCTGAACTCACTGCAGAGATTGAGGAACAGGTTCGCAAGGCCTACGGATTGACACCACAGCAGGCTCAAGACGATTCTGATAAAGATGGCGTGGAGGAAAAGGTGTCATGAAATACCTCAAGGGTGCAGAACTTAGGCAGCTTTTTCTCGATTACTTCAAGGAAAAGGGGCACGAGATTGTGCCAAGCTCATCCCTTGTGCCTGCAGATGACCCAAGCCTCCTATTTACAAATGCCGGAATGGTCCAGTTCAAGAAGGTCTTTCTCGGCGAAGAGACCAGGCCTTACAAGAGGGCTGCCTCATGCCAAAAATGCGTGCGCGCTGGAGGCAAGCATAACGACCTGGAAAACGTGGGCTATACCGCAAGGCACCATACATTCTTCGAGATGCTCGGCAATTTCTCCTTTGGTGATTATTTCAAGAAGGAGGCCATCGAATTTGCCTGGGAACTCCTGGTGGACAGGATCGGGCTTCCTGTGGATAAGCTCTGGGTCACGGTATTCAGGGAAGACGATGAAGCTGCAGAACTCTGGCCGAAGCTCACTGGTATATCCTCCTCGAGGGTTGTCAGGCTGGATGAGGCTGACAACTTCTGGGCCATGGGTGATACCGGCCCTTGTGGCCCCTGTTCTGAAATACTCATAGACCAGGGAAAAGAGATTGGATGCAAAAGGCCTGATTGCAAAGTCGGATGCGACTGTGACAGGTTTCTCGAGATCTGGAATCTCGTGTTCATGCAATTTTTCAGGGACAAGGATGGCACCATGACACCGCTTCCTGAACCTTGTATCGACACAGGGATGGGGCTTGAGAGAATAGCCGCAGTGTGCCAAGGCAAACTCAACAATTATGACACGGATCTCTTTTCCAATATCTTGAAGGTGCTGGAAGAACTTTCCGGCACCGACTATGGAACGGAAAACGTGACAGATATCGCCATGCGGGTCATTGCAGACCATTCCCGTGCCAGTGCCTTTCTCATAGCAGATGGGGTCATCCCATCCAATGAAGGCCGAGGCTATGTGCTTCGGCGCATCATCAGAAGGGCAGTGAGATACGGCCGGGTATTGGGCCTTAGGGAACCTTTCATGAAAAAGGCGGCCTTTCAGGTGATAGAAGACATGAAGGAGGCGTACAAGGGCCTTGACCAAGCCAGATCCTTCATAGGCCAAGTGCTTGAGCACGAAGAAACAAGATTCGCCGAAACCCTTGAGACAGGGCTGAAGATGCTCGAGGATTACATCCTGGACATGAAGGAAAGAGGTGGCGATACCATAGAAGGGGAATTTGTATTCAAGCTGTACGATACTTTTGGCCTTCCTGTGGATGTGGTCCGGGATGTTTGCAAGGAACAAGGGTTGAGATATGACCGCGCTGGTTACGAAAAGAGACGCCAGGAACAGAAAGCGCGCTCCAAGGGGGCTGCCAGGGAAGAGGTCACAGAAAGGCTTCCTGAGATATACAGAACACTCCTGAAGGAAGGAAAAGGCACCAAATTCATAGGTTATGAATCCACGTTTGGCACCTCCAGGGTCTTGGCCTTGGTACAGAAAGGCCAAGAATTTTCTTCCGCCCCCAAGGGTTGGAAGGGAGAAATGGTGGTAGAACAGACACCTTTCTATGCAGAATCAGGTGGCCAGGCCGGAGACCGGGGCACCATCAAGGGACGGCATGGACTGGCCCAGGTGCTCGATACGGTGAAGAGGGGAGATCTCATCATACACATAGTCGAGGTGGAAAAAGGTGAGATCGAGATAGACGAGCAAGTCACCCTGACTGTCCAAGAGGGAAGGAGGCTCGACACAGCCAGAAACCATACGGCAACACATCTCCTCCATGCTGCACTGAAAAAGGTGCTTGGTGCCCATGTGAACCAAGCCGGCTCCCTTGTGGAACCAGAAAGGCTCCGGTTTGATTTTTCCCATCTGTCGAGTGTCACAAGAGCAGAATTAAAGCGTATCGAGGCCATTGTGAACGAAAAGATCAGGGCCGACATCCCTGTCCATACGGAAATCCTGTCACAGGAAGAGGCACTGGAAAGGGGTGCTGTGGCACTTTTCGGCGAAAAATATGGACACATGGTAAGGGTGGTGAATATCCCGGGTTTCAGTATGGAGCTTTGCGGTGGGACCCATCTAAACCGTACTGGACAGATAGGGCTTTTCAAGATCACCGCTGAATCGAGTGTGGCCTCTGGGATAAGGCGCATAGAGGCAGTCACTGGCGCATATGCGTTGGATGTGGTCCAGGGGCTTGAAGATCAGTTCCTGGCCATTGCCGAGACATTGAAGTGCCCCTCGAATGCGGTCTTGAAACGGATCGAAGGCCTCAATGCCAGGGTAAAGGAACTAGAAAGGGAGCTGAAGAGAACACTCACTCAGTCTGCCTTGCCTGATCTGGATCGTCTCCTTTCTGAGGCAGAGGAGATAGGTGGGGTAAAGGTGGTGACGGCTGCCGTTCCTGGAATCGACGCATCCACTCTAAGGCAGATGGGTGACAGGATCAGGGACAAGGCAGGATCTGCCGCAGTAGTACTTGGATCGTCCAAGGATGGCAAGGCCCTTCTCCTTTGCATGACCACAAAAGACATTGCTGGAAAGGTACATGCTGGCGAGATAATCAAGAAGATTGCAGGATATGTGGGTGGCGGTGGCGGAGGGCGTCCTGACATGGCCCAGGCAGGCGGCTCTAAGCCCCAAGGCATATCCGATGCCCTTGAGGCAGCCAGAAAAGAGATAAGTAGCAAGCTGGGCTAAAGGCTCTCGATACGTCAGTTTGAGAATATGAAGAGATAAATGTCTGACATACCCCACGACCGGCAGATCCTCGATATACTGAAAAACTATTCCATATTCCATGGCGTAGATGCCAGAAAGATCCAGGAAGAATTTCTGCCTGCAATGGAACTGGCGCACTTTAGAAAGCGCTCCTCAAATGGTGGGTTTGTCACAGACGACTATTTTTACATAATCACAAGGGGCATGGTGCATGGCTTTCTCACAAACCAGGAAGGCGAACGGAAGGTGAGCGTATTCGTGCTGAAGCCTGGAGACGGCTTTGATATCCTTACACTCCTTGGAGAGAGAAAAAACAAGGTGTCTTACTCATGCCTTGGAAGAGAAGTGACATGCCTTAAGATTCCTCTGGAGGTCATGAGGGATTGGGCCATGAAAGAGCCAGCCATTTCAAAGGCGCTTCTTTTATACATGGCCCGCCTACTCGTGGAACTTGAAGAGCTAGTATTCGATCTGTCTATATGCGATACTGGCACAAGGCTTGTGAAACTCCTTTTAAGACACAGCAACGCCAGCCTGCAAAGAGATCATGGTACCCCTGTACTCCATCACCTGACCCATGAAGAACTTGCTAGCCTCATAGGTTCCGTGAGGGTCGTGGTGAGCAGACAGGTCCAAAGGCTAAAAAGGATGAGCCTGGTAGAGGTGGAAAAGGGCAAAATCATAATCAAGGATCTCAAGGCATTGATCAAGATGTTGGAAAAACAAGAAAAAGACAAGTGATCCAAGAGACTGTTTCCCAAAAAAATCAATAAATTCCCTTCAAATTGTAACCATGGTCACTTGACCTTTTCCCTCTGATAATTAATTTTCATTTTAGCCGGTGGTTGATCATTCCAAAGGGCCACATATCAGCCGACAGCCATATTGTCTCAGCCGGCAAGGACCCGTTGACCATTTGACAACATAAACAATGTGAGGGCCAAATTGAATCTTACAGCCACGAGCCTTGAACCTCACACCTACCATCAACCTGGTACAAAAGAATTGCAGTTCGATGCGCTTGCCAGCCAGATCCCCGTGGTTCTTCTCTGTCTCAATGAGAAGTTAAAGATCACATGGGCCAATGAAGCCTTTCCCAAGATCTTGGGATACACCACAGACGAGATAGAAAAGCTGTCATGTGGGCTGGTCTCTATTCTTCTACCCCAAGAACGCAAAAGATGCCTTGCCTGGTTGAGGAGTGTGATTTCTGGACACGAAAAGCCCCATTCCACACACCGTTTCAGGATAATCCACAAGGATGGAACCATCCTTTTTTGTCTGTTCAAACCCTATTTTGCCTCCACGCAAGAAACCCCTCCATATGGAAAGCTGGTCCATTTCATGATCGTAGACGAAACCGACAGGGTCTTGCTTGAAGAGTGCAGCCTCAAGGATCAGAGGCTTAAGAACCTTGGTGCCATGGCCGCTGAAATAGCTCACGAAATCAAAAACAGCATAATAGCCATAGGGGGCTTTGCCAGAAGGCTCAGGAAAATTATGCCATCAAACACCGAGGTAAAAATAATAGAGGCCGAATCTGGAAGGCTCGAAAGGTTGGTAAGATCTATAAATGGTTATATCCGCCCTGGACAGTCCAGAAACAGCCAACAGCCTGTGGCCAAGATACTTGATCAGAGCCTTCTGCTCATGGCCCCGGAGCTGAAAGGCCGCAGGATCACCGTCAAGCTGTTGATACAGGATTTGCCAAAGACATGCACCAGCGACAAAGATGCCTTGTGCGAGGTCTTTGTCAATCTGATACGAAATGCTGTGGAAGCCCTTGAGCCCGGTGGATGCCTTACGGTAAAAGCAGGCGTTAATGGCCCAAGGATATATATCGAATTTGAAAATCTGATGGAGAAGAAATCCGTCAAAGATCCGGCCAAGCTCTTTCAGTCCATTGAAGAGGGTGGCACCAGTATCGGCCTTCCCCTTTCGTTCAGGATAGTTAAGAGCCTTGGAGGACACCTTTCATTCGAAAAGAGGGGACATCTTGCCATATTCCGCATAGAACTTCCAAACAATAGCAGATGAAATCCCAGATCTGGAAATTTTTCTACTGGCCAGCCCTTTGGTTCCTGGCCCTATGGCCTTGGCAGCCGTCATCCCACTTCCTTCCAAAACTGACCCCCTTATTCAGAACGATTGGTGCAATCCTCATGTCTTACGGCCTGCTTATTCACATCGTTGCAGGAAAGACTCTCAAAAAGCTTGGGCATAGTGCAGGGAACAAGAGCATCTGGCCAGATGTCCTCGTAACCAAGGGAATCTATGCAACGATGAGGCATCCCCAACACCTCGGTCTCATATTGATACCACTGGGGCTGGCCTTTATCATATCTTCTCTCCAGGCATTTCTTGGGGCTGGATGGACAGTGGCAGGTGCGCTGGTCTTCTTGATTCTCATAGAAGAACCAGAATGCCTTGAAAAATTCCATACCTCCTATTTTGATTACATGGCAAGGACGCCGCCTTTCTCACTAAGGCCCGGGGCAATCCTTTATGGCATCAGGTTCTTGAAGGATCTTCGAGACAAAACCTGAAGGTCTCGTCTGCCTTGGCCTATCCACCTCATACCTCTTGTAGCAAGAGGGCAAAAAAGATAAATTTTGTACTTGGTCAAACTTTGGCTTTGGACTATTCTTTTGATTATGGAGGTTGTTTTTGGAGAAATTTATCCCTAAGGATCCAGTCTCTTTCAAATTTGCGCAAAAGGAGAAGAACATGAAGGCCTTCAGAAACATTTTTCAGCCCCTTTCGGCACTGTTCATCTTTCTATTCCTGTCTTCCTGCCTGCCATCTCTTGGTATATGCAGTGAACGTCAACTTCTCTATGGCACTGAGAACAAAGAAGTCACGGTAAACTTTGACAAGTCGTTGGACCTGCCATTTGGATTCAAGGTTGAAACCACGGGATACGCCAAGCATGATGCTGTCTGGAAGGTGGTGAAGGACCCAAAGGCCCCTTCTTCACCAAATATCCTCAAGATCACCGAGATCCCGTCACCCTCTGGGTACCAGTTCAATCTATGCTGGAGTGACCGCATCAGATTCAGGGATGGCGAGATAGAGGTCAAGGTGCGTGCCGACAGTGGTGAAATGGATCAGGGTGGAGGCCCTATTTGGAGGGTGAAGGATCGCATGAATTATTATGTGGCACGCCTCAATCCCTTGGAGGACAATTTCAGGATCTACTATGTAAAAAACGGCAGGAGGGTCATGATTGCCACCTCATCTGTCAAGGGCATCAAGGTGGGACAATGGTTCACCATAAAAATCATCACGAAAGACAATACCATATCTGGTTGGGTCAATGGGAAAAAGATGATGGAGGTCAAAGATGCCACCTTTGGTGACGAGGGAGGAGTAGGCATGTGGACAAAGGCCGACGCAGCCTCTTCCTTTGATGACCTCTTGGTAAGGATCAAGGAGTAGAAACCTTGTTTACACTTTCTGGGAAAAAGATATGGGCATGTCTTTTCTGCTTGCTGCCTCTTATGTTTCTTCCAGGGTGTGGGAAACAAAAGGAGGAAGTCGTTGTCTATACCTCTGTTGACGACCTCTTTGCACGGCCAGTGGCCAACCACTTTGAAAAACTCACTGGCATCAAGGTGAGACTGGTCACTGACACAGAGGAGACCAAAAGCACCGGACTTTTGAATAGGCTCATAGCAGAAAAGGACCGGCCCGTGGCTGATGTCTTCTGGAGTGGAGATCCTGTGAGGGCTGCCCTCCTGAAGGAAAAGGGTGTCTCAGCACCTTACAAATCCCCTTCTGCCACGGACCTTCCCCCACAGTTGTCGGACCCTGAAGGCTATTGGACAAGTTTTTCTGCCCGGGTAAGAATGATTATCTACAACCGGGAGCGCATCCCAGAGAACCAAAAGCCTCTATCCATCTTCGACCTGAACGCTGAACGATTCAAGGGCAGGGCATGTATTGCCAATCCCCTCTTTGGAACCACTTCCATGCACGCAGCAGCCCTCTTTCAAGTCCTGGGAAGGCGGAAGGCAAAAAAGTTCTTTGAGGATTTTGCCAGAAATGGCGGGAAGATCCTTGCTTCCAATGGGGATGTCAAGGCAAGTGTCGCCAGTGGAAGATGTCTTCTGGGCCTGACTGATTCAGACGATGTCAGCGTTGCGGTGGCAGAGGGCCGCCCAGTAGGCTTTATATTCCCTGATCAAAAGGGAATGGGCACCCTTCTCATACCCAACTGTGCAGTGCTCATCAAGGGAGCGCCACATGTGGAGCAGGCCATGAAGTTCATCGATTTCCTGTTGAGTCCAGAGACCGAAAAGATGCTGGCAGAAAGCCAGGCCGCCCAGATACCCTTGAGGCCGGGAATAAAGGGCCCGGAAATCTTTCCCACTATTCAGGAGATCAAGGTCATGAAGGTGGACTACTCAAAGCTTGCCATCACACTGGAAAGGATAATGAAGGGCTTTTTGAAACAGTGGACTGACAAGAATTCATGAGCCTTTCTGTACTCGTTCTCGAAAGGCCTGGCAGATGGCGGCTGGCAGGCCTTTCCTTTGTGATTGCCGTCTCGCTTTTGCCCACTCTACCCCTCATTCTTGCCATAAGGGAAAACGCTCCCTGGGCAACATTAAATGTCCCTGGATTCTTACCCCTGCTCATTAAAAGCCTGGCCATCAGCTTTTCCGGTGCTGCTGCTGCCCTCGTCTTGGGGCTTTGCAAGGGTGTCTTCTTCTCCCTCTACGAGTATAGGGCAAAAAGGCTCTTTTTGTTTTTGTTCATCATCCCAATAATGGTCCCTCCCCTTCTCTGGTCGGTGAGCTTCAACAACCTATCCTTTTATTTCAGGCTAATTTCCATGCACAAAACGGTTTGCCTGGTCTTTATCACCGCTATGGTGACCCTCCCATTGGTGGCAGCCTCCACTGTCTCTGCGTGTCAGACTCTGACTTCGAGTCAATGTGAAGCCGTAAGGCTTACTGCTGGAGAGACGAGGTTGTTCTGGCTTTGTCTAAGATTTGCCTTTCCTCCAGCAGCAGTGGCGGCTTGCCTTGGGGCATTTGGCATGCTTGCAAGCCCTGGGCCTGCCATGGGCCTTGGCTTAAAAACTGCAATCTCGGAAATATTAGTTAGTTTCTCCGCCCTGTACGACATGAAGCTCGCCTCGGCACAATGCGTCATGCTTTCTGCCTCCACCTTGGCGCTTGCGTCTTTTGTGCTCTTGGTTTCAGGTAAAAGACCCATGGAACTTCTTGCTTCCTCATCGAAAAGGCTTCAACCTTCTTTTCAGGGTAAAATGTCGACCCTTGCCTTTGTGTTCAGCCTCCTTTGCAGCGTCCTGCTTGTTCTCATCCCGTGTGGAGCCCTGTTGTTTCCAGCCTTCACCTTGCCAGATGTATCCTTGCTGGCACGCACCCTTTCAAGGACATTGCCCTACAGCCTCCTCTATTCTGCTGGCTCGGCACTGGTGGCACTGTTTCTCGGGTTTGCACTGGCCTTTTTCATGGGAAGGTTCAACCTGACTAGGACTATCGGCATGAGCGCTATGCTGGTGATCTTCTCCCTGCCTCCATCCCTCACCGCATTGGGGTTCGTATATTCGGCAGCCCAGGCACCACCTTGGCTCGATTTCATATTCAGAAGCCCTATCTCCGTATGCATGGCACAAGGGTTCCGGCTCTTTCCCGTGCCGGCTCTACTTGCAGCAAGATACTTTGCTTCCCTGCCGCCTTCATGGGCCTATGCTGCAGAAATCCAGGACATATCCTTGAAAAGGTTTTCATTCAAGGTTCTGTCGCCCCTTGCGTGTAAGACATTGCTCACAGGATTTTTGCTGGTCTTCCTCCTTTCTGGGGCAGATGTCGCAACAGTACTCCTCATTCACCCTCCTGGAGGACAAAACCTGCCTCTTGCAATCTTCACCATAATGGCAAATGCTCCAAGGGGGCAGGTCGCACAGTTGTGCTCCCTGTATCTGGCCCTGGCCACCATCTTTCTTGCGTCTATATCAGCCATCTGGAACAGAGGGAAAACATGGAAAAGCTACCAGGCTTCCTATTAAAAAATATCTCGAAGACATATAAAGCAAGACCGGTACTTTCTGACATCTCATGCCACATATGTCCTGGTGTGAGGTGGGGGATACTTGGAGCCTCTGGCAGCGGCAAATCGACTCTCCTGCGGCTCATGGCTGGCCTGGAGCCCCCAGATGACGGGATTATATACCTGGATGGCACGGTTGTCTCCCAGGGCAGCCAGATAACGGTAGAGGCCCGGAAGCGAAGGATCTCGATGGTCTTTCAGGATCTTGCCCTTTGGCCCAATTTGACAGCACTGGAAAACATCACCCTGGGCCTTGGCAGAGGAGAAGAACCATTGAGACAGGCCAGGGAAAGCCTTTCCATGTGCGGGATATCAGAAATGGCGCACAGATACCCAGGAGAACTATCGGGTGGCGAGCAGCAAAGGCTGGCACTTGCCCGGGCAATGGCCTACAGGCCGGCTTATCTCTTCCTGGACGAACCATTCAGCGGCCTGGACATAGAGATAAAAAACAGTATCATCACTAAAATAAAGAGACTCACAGCGGATCACCATATCACCACAGTCCTTGTAAGCCACGATCCCTTGGAAGTCTTTACCCTTTGTAAAAAGGTCATAGTGCTCGAAGGAGGCAGAATTATTGAATCGGGTGAATTCAAAAGCATTTTGAAACATACCAAATCCCGTTTGCTTCAGGCATTCAAGGAATATGTCAAGGCCCTTGACGGCAAATAGAAAATTATCAGGGAGAAATGAAATGAAATTGTCAGAAGAATGGAAGCTACTAAATCTTTACGAAAAGTTCGAAAAGATCATATGCCTCATCCTTTCCTTCTTCGTCGCGTTAATAATCATCTGTGCCACTTACAAACTGGGATCTCACATATTTGTGCTCTTTTGGCAATATGGCTTTGATCCCTTGGAACACAAGTCTTTCAAGGCCATTTTTGGCATGATCATGATCGTACTCATTGCCCTGGAATTCAAACATTCCATAGTGAAAGTCATTGTGGACCAGGAAAGCATAGTGCAAGTGAAGACGGTTCTTCTAATAGCCATCCTGGCAATAAGCCGGAAGATGATCATCCTGGACCTCAAGGCCACAAAACCCATAGCCATCTTTTCCCTGGCTGCCGTGCTCTTATCCCTCGGCTTGGTGTACTGGCTGATGAGGGAAAGAGACGACAGACTGTTTCACATGAAGAGGGGGAAAAAGAGACGTGAAAAGGCCTCTACCTCTGAGGTCCACTCTTGAGGCGAAAGTGCCTTTTGAGGCCCTTAACCTAACGGGGAGGCTCCACAACCACATATACCAGATTGGGACCATCATAGGCTGGCTGGTAATAGGTGCCACCGCAATTATAGTAAGTGATGCCGTTCACTGAGACAGAACTGCACGAAGAAGGCAGAGACGCAACTATGGCACCTACTGCAAGCCCTGCCGCAGCTACCGGAGGAGCATATACAGCTGGAGCCCTGTAATAGTTGTGGCGGCGTGCCACCCTCCTAGCCGTCCTCCTGGCAGTTCTTCTGGCAATACGCCGTCCAGTGCCGTAATAGGCCTTGGCCTGAGTCAGGCCCACTCGCGTCAAAGAGCCGGGATCGGTGAAATCCAACACAGATACTGCACCAAATAGTCCTACTGAAACAATGAATATTGCAAGGCCTTTCATTTCCTGAGCTCCCTTATCCTTTTCTTGGCTCCATTGATCTCGTCTGGTTTTAGAAATACTACCTTGACATCTCCTTCCTTGGGCTCGAAATGGAATCTGCCCTCAGGGATCGCTTTTTCAGAATCCCATGACAAAATCGTCAAGGAGTACTCAGGTGAACCAGCCGTCCACTTTGAGGTAATCACATATTTTCTCGGGATGGGCCTGTTGCCGGCCTCGACCCAGAGTTGCCAGTCCACCTCCTTGCCCCTGAATGCCAAATGATGACACAGTATGCCATTCACCTTGTTGGTTCCAATGTACATGCCAGAGATAACGTCTGACATCAAACCTTGATATACGTCTGAGTAAAGGAGGTCACTGCCAGGGGCAACCAGATGCAATTCATCAATGGCATAATCGAACATCTGATCCAAGGTTGGAGGCACCTTTGCGCTTGCATACATGTGCTTGTTTCTGCTGTATAGAGTGAGAGTGTTTCCGTCGTAAAAGATATCCTGGTTTCTTATCATGCCGGTCCTTCGGACATAAAGCCTGTCTGGACGCTTCAAGTAGATGTTGACCTGATTCAGGTATGTAATCTTCTGGCCAGAGTCCAGGATGGATTCATAAGAAGTCTCAGCCTGGGCAATGAAATGTTGCTGACTTTTAAGATAATTGCTCATCTGTTTCAATATCTTGTCTGCCTTTGGCTCAACCTGCGTAACATTCCCTGAGGCACTTACCGGCGTCTGACTTAGAAAAGAAACCATGACAAAGGCAGCAAACAAGACCAATTTCATGTGTTTAAACATGCTTTTCTCCTTTAAAGACGTTATCTGAAAGATACTGCCATAAGACAAAAGATTACATTCATAAGGAGCCAACCAGTCTGCCACATGATTTGGCAAGCCTTAAGGTGTAAAATTTCACATAATTGCTTATTATTTTAACCTAAATGATAGAGAAATACCTTTCAACAAGTTTCTCT